>CALUWD010000006.1 GCA_944324385.1 Candidatus Gastranaerophilales bacterium
ACTACACTTATTTTTAGAGGTTTTGATTTATCTTTTTTAATTGTTGAATTTATATCTTTTGAACTTTCAAAAGTGTCTTTATTTATTTTACTGTTATTTAAATTTGTTGCAGTTAATCTTTCCTCAGGTTTATTAATACCCGAGGAAAGATTATTGCTGCTTATGGAATTTTTAAAGTCATTTAGTGTAAGCATTATTTTAATATTATAAAACACAAAAGTATTACAATTTGCTTTTTAAAATTTAACAAACCTATTTACATTATTTTATTGAGAGGATAATATGATATGCATATACAATAGGCATTTGACAAGAATACAGTCAAATGCTAGAGTTGCACTATGAAAATTAAACCACTGCATTGGGAAATAGTTTTATTTATATTTGCAAATTTAATTTGCGCTATAAACTATATATTACCTATTTTGTTTATTGCAGGTTTATTTATGCTTGCAGATTTAGCAACAACACCTGGTAATAGTATTAGAGCATTTAACTTTATTTACTTTCTTTTTACACTAGTTTATCTGTTGGGCAAAAACTTTGTCATATGGTTTGTGATTTTTATTATCTGTAAATTTGGTCGTGAAAAATACAAATCAATAGCGCAAAATTTTAAAACTCCAACAAAAATATGGGCATTTATCTTGGCAATTACTGCTATTATTGATATACTGACATTGCTTTACCTAAAAAATATGGCATTTGCAATTATTTTAAGTTTATCAGGTTTTACATTTGCTTATTTAACAGCATTTATATTATTTGCAGTTGAAAAAAGAATAAAAAAACACGCAAAAATTTCTCAATATCAATAATCAACTTTTTAGTTTCGCAATGCCCGCATTATAATAAATTAACAAACTGAATTCATAAAATCATTCATACTTTGCGGTGCTTTCAGCGGAGTAACTTGTGCTTGATTTATTGTTGTTGGATTATCTTTTATATTATTTATGGTATTTTGAATTTTTGCGTCTGGGGTTTTTCTGTTTTTCAATTTTATAAAAGCAAAAATTCCTGTAGCAATTGCTACTCCTGCCGCTATAATTAACGCGCTTTTACCGTATGCTTTCTTATTTTTCAACGGTTCTTGGGTAATATTTGAAACAATTTCTTTCATAGGTTTTTCAATGTCTTGGGCAGCTTGTTGTGTTTGTTGATTTATTAATTTTTCGATTAAAGTAGTGGTGCTGCCCTTGGGGTCGAATTTTATCAGTTCACTATATGAGGTTTCAAATAAGGATTCTGTTATAGGTATGCAATCGGGATATTGTCTTAATAATTCTTTGCCTGTTTCAATATATTCAAAGCTTAATTTGTTTATTTCTCTCATGCGTTTAAAATCCGTGTTAGTCATTTTTGAGTAAATTTTTTCAAGTTCTTCTAATTGAGGTGCAAGGTCTTTTCTTGCCTTTTTTAAATCATCAACCATTTCTTGTGTTACACCCATTGTATCAAGGTCGAGCATTAAACCTGTGCGGTGTGGCTGCAACACGCCCCTGTCCAGTGTTTTTTTGTGGGGATTTTCAAGGCTGTATAGTATCGCTGCCATGTAATCTTCGCCTGCGCAGCTTGTATATTCTTTTAATGACGCAACATTTCTTGATTCATTAATTGCATTATCCATAAGGGTCTGCATATCATGTGCTGCAATAACTGTAGGGAAACCATTTTTTTTGAAATTTCTTTCTGAATCTTCCAGTGTGTCTATTAGGTTATTCTGATATTCATTACAAAAATCCATAGCATTTTGAGATAAGGCTGCAGGTACGCTAGAGTAGTTGTATTTGTATCCCCTTGCAAGCATATCTGTAAAACTACCTACATAATTTGTAGAAATTTCTTGATTATATTTAGCCTTTATATAAAACGGATACAAGTCTATAACATCGTCAGCAAGCTGTTTATTTACCGATGATAACGCCGCGCATGGCGATGGCGAACATAATATTTCACCTGATTCCGGCGATGTGCTTACTGTCCTAAAATAATTGCTTATCTTTTTATAAACATCTACTATTGGTTTCATTTCAGGTAGCCCAATGGTTGCCTGAAAAGTTTCAAGGGTATGGGTAAGCTTTTTTTTGCTGTCTTGTTTTTGAACAGCGATTGCGCTTTTTACAATATCATCAGTTGTACTATTATGCTCTTGTATTAGTTGGATTGCGCGGTTTTTAGTATCTAAAAGTTTTTCAATCAGCTCTTTTTTATCAGGTATTGCCCTTTCAAAACTGTCATTTGCACAAAAAGACACAGATTGCAAAAAGCCTGGGGAATACTTGCTTTGTGTAGCATTTGCTTTTAAGTTGTATGTGTTAATTGCCTTTATTTTCATAAATTATCATCACCTATAAATTTTGCATACTCTTGATTAAAATTTAAAATATCTGTTTCATTTAGTACGGGAACAATGCTTGCCTTTTTTATATATGCAACTATATCATCTTGTGTGGCATTTTTATCACCCAAAGCATCTATTATAGAATAGTATATGTTTTCAATTTGCCCGTTGTTAAATTTTGCGCCTGTTTTTTCTTCAATGTCTAAAAATTCCTGTACAAGTGCATTATAATCCAGAGGTTTATCCGTAATGCCTTTAAAATAGTGTGATATTACAGTTTTTAAGTTATCTCTGTCGGGTATGTCAATAGACATTCTGATTGGAAATATTTCAGGGTTTTCCATATCAAGAGAAAGTTTTGAGGGGAAGTTTGTTGCCACAAATACGCTGCAGTGGTATTTTTCGGAACAGGTTTTGATAAAATCTTCAAATTCTTTTGAAACGGTAGACTTTTGACCAAGGTGCTTATCGGCTTCATCTATAAACAGTACTGTGCGCTGCCTTGTTTCCTTAAAGTTTTTTTCAGATTTCTCAGCTTCAGAGTATAGTCTGCCCATAAATTTGCTGCCTGTTTCTTGTGGGCGTACTTTAATTGGTACAAATTTGCAACCGCTACCTATTGCAATATTTTTAGATATATACGATTTGCCGTTTCCCCAAGGGCCAAAAAAGAGTATGCTTCCATAAATTTCAGGATTGCCTCCTGCTTTTTCTTCTATGACTTTATTGGCAAAGACATCGTTAAGCACTGCTTTTTCGTAATTATATCCTGCTACATTTGCGAAATTTGTATAATCCGTTGCATTTAAAAGCCCGCCATCAAGTTTTTCACGCATAGTGTCTTGATAGGCCTGCTCTATCATTTCTTTATCTAATTTATCGATTTTTGTCATACCATCGCGCATAACATTTTGCATTGAAGAAAGAACATTTTCTTTTAAATCAACATTAATATCACCTGTTTTTTGTGCATTTTCTTTATCTAGTCTTGCTTTTTCATCTATTTGTTTGTCAATCTTGCGATATTTTACTTTAGTGTAAAAAGGTAATTTTGCCAGTATTGAGTGTCTTTTCAGTAAATCTGTGTGCGCTCTTGTTTTTGCGCTTTTAGCATCATCATCAATTTGTTTTTTTATTTCATCTACTGTTGTGATTTCAATTGTATCGTTAATATCTTTTAAATTTTGATATTGCTGAATCATTTCATCAAACGCAACTTTTTGGGGTGAACTTGAATCTTGCGCTTTTTGCGAAACTGGTTTTAAAATTTTTATACCATTAAATTTGACATTTATGACATTAGATACTCTCATGTTCATTTTCCTTTAATTTAAATCTAATTCTTCAGCTTTAACCGGTATATGCAATTTTAGTCCAACTCTGTGTGGCTGAATTGTACCTCTATCAAGGTTATCTATATAACCATCCGGCGTAAAGAATACAATTGTTGAGTGGTAATCTTCATCTGCTGTACTCATATATTCTTTAATTGAAGCTATGTTTTCAAGACTATTGAATTTAGGATTTAACAATCTATCGAATCTTTCAACAAAAATTACCGAACGCTCATTTGTTTCCTGATAATTTTTTTCTGCTTCTTCAAGTGCGGTAATTAAATTATCTTGCAATTTATTACAATCTCTATCACGTTCTATTTTAATGAAATTAGCAACGCTTGACGCGCTATTGTACATCCAATCAAGTATACGAGTTGCAACTCTGCGATTTTCGCCGATTAACATAATGCAGTTTGGAAAAGCGGCAGGCTTACCAGCCTTTGCAGAAGCAAGTCTTTTTAAAAACGGTCTTAGTTGGTCTTTTGTGTCTTCATATTTTTTGTCTACTTGTTGCTTGCTTCTCATTTTTTCTTCATAACTATTGTAGAATTTTCTTTTGTCTCCTGATTGATATCTATGCAATGCTTCCTCTATTTTTATTCTTCCTAATGCAGCATCACTTGATACGTCTTTCTTAACACTTCCTATATTATATTGAGCATGTTGATATCTCCTGCCATATTGAGTATCAGGATAGAGTTGATTATAAATATTAAACATTGTTTTAAATTGTTCTACATCTTTTTCAGAATTTTTGGCTTCAAGTAAATCTAGTGCATATTTATACGCTGTATTTCTTTGGTCCATAAAATAGTGGCTTCCGCCATCGTACAATTCATACCCCTTTACTTTTGCACATAATAAAGCAATGTCATTGATGTTATTGCTGGCGTGCAATACATCAATCATTTTTTTTGTCAGATCATACTCATATCCTGAAATTTCATTGCCTATAAACATGTCTTCATCGAGATATTTATTAAGTTCAGAAAAACGCCCATATTCATATGGATTTTTTGAACCAAATGAAATTTGCGAAGAATTGGAGCAATTAAAGCTGTCGTATTGTGTGTTAATAAAATTACTGCCACTTGAGAAATTTTGAGACCTCGAAGCGGCAGTTTTATTAACTCTAAATTTTGTAAATGGAGTTATTTTTAAAGTGTAAGACATTAAACCTCCTATAAATATATTTGTAATTATTCAAGTAAAACATGAAAATATAATTTTTTTATAAAATCGCAAGTAAATTTTAAAATATTTACATATCTTTACAGTAGGAAAAATTAACATGATATTACTTGTTGAATTTACCTTTTAATGCCCTCTTGCAGTGTTTATTATTTTTGTTTTTACACAAGCTTGTTAATTTTTTTGTTATTTTCTGAATTTGATTCTTCTTTTTTAAGCAGCGGAAAAAGAACAAGAGTTAATAATGCCCCAAAACCAACAATGCCACTTTCGATTTTTCTTATTGGAGTTTTAACCATAAAAGTCGCAGGTACACCAACTAAAGTCATGCCTGAAAGCAAGATTGCACCTTCTTTATCATTCTTGAAAGCATTTTTGTATTTTTCAAAAATAGGGTTGTTATTCTTTGTGAGTTCAGTGGATTTAAAATTGATTAAACCAGTTTTGTTTATCATTTATCTGTCCCTTCTAATGCTCTTAATTTTGTCATCATCAATAATGCAAAATATAGAAATATAATTTATATAATTACTCCCTTTTTTGTTGTTACAAGTATAACAAATGTAAATTTGTAAATTTGCTATTTTTTTTAATTTATCCCTTACTACAATATTTATTTTTTGATAAATTACATGGAATTTGATTTAAATATAATAATGAACTTTACCAAAATAATCAAACTAAGCGTACATGATAATCAAACCATGTGTGTTACTTTGCAATTTATATTGTTGGGTTTCACCCAACCTACAAGCTACCAAAAGTTTATCTTGCTTTAATTAAAACACCCCATCCAAGAAACACCTCTTTGTCACTAATTTGAACCGCAGGACAAAAGCCTCCTCTTGCTTCAAGATTCCACACAGTTTTCCATTTTTCTGTCTTTTCGTTATAAACTTCTAAAGTTTTCAGAAATCTTTCAAAAATTAACTCTCCGGTTGATCCACCATATACATATGTTTTACCTTTTAAATTAAAAGCGCAGGCATTCCTTCTTCCATGTTTTAGTTTTCCTGTCTTTGTAAAGGTATTAGTTTTTGGGTCATATATTTCACATTCTCTTTCATCTTTATAATTGCGCACCCCTATTAAAATTACTCTGCCATCACTTAGCTTAGAGACGCCTCTTGTTGAGGTGGAGCTTAGATTTATTTGGCTTGGCCCAACGGTAATTTTATTTGTTTTTGGGTCGTATATTGCTGTATTCTTGCTACGGTCATGATATGGGTTACATCCATGTGCTGCAAAAAATACTTTTCCGTCATTAAGCTCAACCGGTTGTGATGCATAGCAACAACCTGGTAGGTTGTAGTAATACTTTTCCTTCTTTGAACTTGCCGCGCCAACATTGTGCATTTCATACATTAGCTCACCCGGTATTTCAAATTTTTCTGTTTTTGGATCAAAAATTTCTGCACGCGACGCGCCAAGTATAAGTATTTTTCCACTTGATAATTTTAGATATTTTGAGAATCGTGTATACTTAAAATTACTATTTCCTATCACTCTAAATTTATTAGTTTTAATATCGTATATTTCTGCATTTCTACCGTTTGTCCGCCATAACTCTTTTGTATTTTTTGTGTTATATCCCCCAAGCACAAGTACCCTGTCTTCAGGTAGAGCTATTGAAATATACATGCTTCTTGGTATATTCATACAAGCATTTAGCGGAATATTTTTTTGCTTTTTCATATCATAAACAGAAGCACATGTTATTTTTTCGGGCTTATTGGAATATTCTTTTTTATAATCCCCCGCAAAAAACAACTTGTTATCACCAATGTATGCAGGATATTGATATGTCTTTGGTAAATTTCTTAATTTTTTTATACTAACTTCAAATAATGCATAGGCATTGTTAACTGAAAAAAATGCATAAGCAATAAAAACTGCAAGCAAAACTACAGCTTTTCTTGACAGCATAAAAGCTTTAATTTTATTTAACATTCAACCCTCATATAATTTCACAACATAGGTATTATATCAAATATGTTTAAACATGTGTATAAAAAATAAAACAAAAATAATCTATCTTTACCAAAATAATCAAACTAAGCGTACACAATAATCAAACCTGTGTGTTTTTTTACAGTTGGAAAGATTTGTGTAAATGTACCATTTTCTTTAATTTTTTGCACCTCCTCTTGATAATTATGAACTTTTGCATTTTTGGGTAATTTGTCAAAAGGAACTATATCGAGTTCTATTTCATCTCTTGTAAAATATGGTGTTCTATTTTTAAATTTGTATATCAAATTCCTTGCAAGTAGCACCTCTTCTTCATTTATTTCGTTCCAGGCATTATGAATACCCTCCATATATACACCATGTGTGCCTTTTGGTACATTGATTTTAAGTAATAACCCATTATCCCCATGGATAAAAGATTTAGAAACTTTTTCTGATAAGCTTGTGCATGGATATGTTTCAATAGTGAAATAGTCGCCTTTTTTATAGAACGCTTTTAAAAATTCATTTAATTTTATCGTATCATCAAAAATGAATTCTTCTGCATTGGCCCCTCTGTATAAAGTCATTTTTTGAGGAATTTTACATTGGGCTATTGCACTGTCTAATTTTTTAATGCGAGCATAATTATAACTGCCCACCATAGAGTAAAATGGTGTACGAATAAATCTTGAAGCATTTTCAAATACTGTTTTTATTACTCTTAATTCGTTCAAGGATTCTTTATCTAATTCATCCCTTTGTTTTGTCATTTCTTGAATCAATGATGATTTTTTGCGAAGTATTTGAAAATCGATTTTCTTAAAAAAACTTGGCTTGTTAATTTCAATGCCATTTTTCAATCGATATGTTTCAAATTCATCTAGTGGGGTTGATAAAATTATCTTCTTAACTTCTTGCATAAAAGCTGGATTAATTTTTACATTATCGGGTGCTTTTTTTATAATTTCTAATGCGTAGCTTAAATATTCTTTTCTTCTTAGCAAGGTGTTTAAAATATCTGGTTCTATTTTATACAATAAGGCTAAACTTATAAGTAACTGTTCATCGATGTTTACAGCCCTTTCTAAAGAATTAACCAGTTCTTTTTTTGTCATAGTTGAGAATAATCTGGCAGATTCAAAGTTTTTTTCAGGGTCAATCATGGTTGATAGTTCGTCAGCAACACTTTGAAATTGTTTAGTTCTGCCTTGCGCTCTATAGTTTAGCTAGCCTCCAAAGTCAATTCTGTAAATTTTATTTCCTTGTTCTTGAGCGTTGTTTGAAATGACCGCATCCCAATTTGCAAGTAAAACATCAGCACCAAATCCTTCATTTAGCTTCGAAGTAGGCTCATATATTGGTTTTAAATCAGGTATATACTTGCTTATTGTTCCTGTCTGTCCCTCTGAAGTTTTTATCAATTGCATATCTGGAGTGTTTAGTCCTAGCAACTCATACACCTTTGAGGCAAATACCTCAGTATTTGCTTGCGTGCTTTCAATATTTTGTATTTTATTTGGAAACTTTGCATAAAACAGTTCTTGTGTTTCAGTGTTTAAGGCATAAAAACCTCTATTTGAGCCTAATTGAGTATTATTAAAAATTTTGAAATTTGTTTTTTTGCCGTCTGATAATTCCCAAGCTTGCTCAAAAACATCAGTTGCTTTTGTAGACAATTTTTCAATAAAATCATTTGTCTTTTCTTGTAAACTTTTTGTTAAGCCTTGCTTTTTGCTAATAATTATTTTATTGTATTGAGTAATTGCATCCAAACTGCTGTGCAATGATTTATCAGAAGCTGCTTCTGTACATTTTCTGATTAGCTTAGAAGTTTTTTTATCCCAGCATCCCGAACTGTATTTATTCCATTTGAAATTATTTTTAAAATATTCATGATTTAGTGAACCCTTCCTTGATTTAATAAAAACCTTTTTATTTTTTTATTGCTTTTTATTTTGCTATTTGTTAATAAAGCCTTTTTACAGCGTCTATGAACCATTTTGCTGTTAAATGAAATTCTTAAGTATAGCTTGAAACATTCCCCACCTCGATATGTTTTTTATTCTTGTTTTTAATTAGTATGTCTTTAGCTATTATTAGGAGAAATTTATGGATAATATGTTTTGTTTTCAATGTGAGCAAACCTCTCAAGGCAAGGGTTGTACAATTCAAGGTGTATGCGGTAAGGCACCTGATACTTCCAATCTTCAAGATGAACTAATAAGCAAATTAATTGAGTTGGCCAACTGTTCAAATAAAAATGATGAAATAACACAAATTTTAATTGACGGGCTTTTTATTACAATTACAAATGTGAATTTTGATAACAAATCAATAAAAGAGTATATAAAAAATGTTGAAAAGCATATTGATTGTGATTTTAAGTTTAATATAAGTAGTGTAT
The DNA here is from genome assembly GCA_944324385.1 of Candidatus Gastranaerophilales bacterium. Taxonomy (GTDB): domain Bacteria; phylum Cyanobacteriota; class Vampirovibrionia; order Gastranaerophilales; family Gastranaerophilaceae; genus Galligastranaerophilus. The sequence goes on from CALUWD010000006.1 coordinate 9,230, forward strand.
GGGATTGCGATGATGATTTAAGGAGCCTAAAGTCTTTGGTTTTATTTGGGCTAAAAGGGGTTGCTGCTTATGCTCACCATGCAAGGGTTTTAGGGTATAAAGATGAAGTTGTTGATAATTTCTTTTATGAGGCACTAAATGGTATATCAAAAAAATTATCAGTTGACGAACTTTTGAATTTGGTTTTAAAAACAGGTGAAATAAATTTAAAATGTATGGAGCTTTTAGATAGAGCAAATACTCAAACTTATGGTAATCCACAACCAAAGAAAGTAACAACAAATATTGAAAAAGGGCCTTTTATAATTGTTACAGGTCATGATTTAAAGGATTTAAAATTACTTTTAGAACAAACAAAAGACAAGGGAGTAAATATTTATACCCATGGGGAAATGTTGCCAGCTCATGCGTATCCTGAGTTAAATAAATACCCTCATTTAAAGGGAAATTTTGGAACCGCTTGGCAAAACCAGCAAAAAGAATTTGATAATATTCCGGCTGCAATTTTATTTACTACAAATTGCATTATGCCTGTAAAAGAAAGCTATAAAGATAGAGTATTTACAACATCTGTTGTTGCCTATCCTGATGTGGTGCATATTGATAACAATAAAGACTTTTCGCCTGTTATAAATAAAGCACTTGAACTTGGCGGATATAATGAAGACAAAAAGATGACAGGTATCAACGGAGGGGATGTTTTAACTGTAGGTTATGGACACAATACGGTTTTGTCGGTTGCTGACAAGATTATAGAGTCTGTAAAAAGTGGTGACATTAAACATATTTTCTTAGTTGGCGGTTGCGACGGCGCAAAAGTAGGCAGAAACTACTACACTGATTTTGTAAAGCTAACCCCAAAGGATTCGCTTGTCTTGACTTTAGCGTGTGGCAAATTTAGATTTAATGATATTTACCTTGGTGAAATCAATGGAATAGAGCGACTTTTAGATATGGGGCAGTGCAATGATGCTTATTCGGCAATAAAAGTTGCGCTAGAGCTTGCTCGTGCATTTGATTGTTCTGTTAATGACTTGCCTTTGTCTTTAATTTTGTCTTGGTATGAACAAAAAGCAGTTTGTATTTTGCTAACCCTTTTGTATTTAGGAGTTGAAAATATAAGATTAGGCCCAACCCTGCCAGCTTTTGTTTCACCAAATGTACTTAAGATATTGGTTGATAAGTTTAAAATAAAACCTATTACAACACCTGAAAATGACTTAAAAGAAATCTTAGGTTAAAAATAACACAATTGATAAAAGTGCTAAAAGTGTAGATATTATTATTAATGCAATATTGCTTTTCTTATATTTTTTAAATTTGCATCTGTAATAATTTACCTCGGCACTTTTATCTATTGGAGTTATTAAAGTTTTGAAAACCTCAGGAAATTTTTGTACTGCTTTTTCAACTATGTCGTATCTTTTAATATTTATTGCAGATTTTAAAACTTGCCTCATTGCTTCTTGTGGTGTTTCGTAAGATAGTGAGCGGTTAAATTTGTCTAAAAGTTTTCTTACTTCTATTGGGAAATTTATTATCTCAAGCCAGAATCTAACTTGTTTTTCATCGATTGTTTGATTTGTAGAATTCCAAATGCCTGTTTCGTTAATTGTTTTAACGGACATTAATTTATCTATATATTTAATCTTGCCCATTAGTGAGAAGAAATAAATCAAATACGAATCACCATTTATAATTTCAACTGGAAATGTTTCAATCAAAAGCTCCTTATAGCAATTGAAACGATACATAACAGAACAAGTTTCGATAAAATAACCGCAAATGGTATCTTCTATTGTAAAAATGTCTTTATTTTTTATATCCTCAACAGTTGGTTTACAGCAAATATCTTCTCCTGTAACGACATTTTTTCTTAAACTTTTATGAAAACAACCCGTAAAATCCGGATTATTTTCTAAAAAATCAACTTGTGTTTGAAGCTTATTTTCATCAATCCAATAGTCATCACCTTCACAAAAAGCTATATACTTGCAGTTTAGTCTATCTATAATGGTTCTAAAAATTTTGTATATACCAATTGAGGTAAAAATATTTTTATCGGGAAAAATTGGCTTTATGATATCAGGGTATTTTTGAGCATATTCTTTTATAATTTCCCTTGTGCCATCTGCCGAATAATCATCAAAAACAATTGCTTCAAATTTAAAATTTGTTTTTTGTTTTACAAAACCATCAAGACATTTTCTTATATGCGCTGAATGATTGTATGTTATGCAATATATTCCAACTTTATTTTCATCTGTCATATAAAATTATTTCCTCTTACCAGCATAAATTTTTAGCACCCGTTTTTAAACATCCGTAGTAATATCCGTTAAAGCCTGCTTTTTCCATAAGTTCACCGACTTTTTTAATATCATATTCCACTCTTTGCAATTCAAAGTTTTTACCGTTAAATATTGCAAATGCTGCCTTATTGTTGTTATCTCTGGGTTGACCAACAGAGCCAGGGTTACAGTAGATTTTATCTGTGTATTTTTCTAGTCTTTGTATATGACAGTGCCCTGAGGCAAAATAGTTGCCTGTTAGGTTTTTAAAATATTCCTCTGTTGGCTGTAAATAGTCATCAATAGGATTGTTCCAACTGCCATGTACCATAGAAAGCCCGTATTCGTTTCTAATTAAAGGAAAAGATTTTATCCATTCTTTGTTTTCCCTTGTAATGATTTTCCTTTGATATTTAAGGCAATCATTTACACTTTTTGAGCGCGGACAAAAGCTATCAGACGCCATATACCAGTCATGATTGCCCATTACGCACTTTACGTTTCTTTTTCTCAACTCATCGCAACACTCGTTTACCTGAGAATAGTAGCCCACTACATCACCAAGGCAAAAAATCTCATTTATCTGTAAATTATCAATGTAACCAAGCACGTTTTTAAGCGCTTCATAGTTACCGTGTATATCAGATATTATTGCTATTTTCATAAAAAATATAATCCTCTGTGTATCTTATTGCATAGCCGTTTTTAATTTCAGGCTGTTTAATTTCTTTGTTGAGCAAAAAATAATCCACACACATTTTAGCTTCGTTGTATCCAAAAGCCATTCTGATTGATGTTGAGGAGGAAATCCTCGGGTTAATTTCAAGCAACCTCCAATGCCCTGCATCATCTTTTCTGAATTGAAAATTGGTAGGACCAATGGGATTAAAAATTTTAGCCAATTTATCAATACAAGTTTTAATTTCAGGTACAAAAACCACTTTTGCTTTTTCTGTAAATCCGCTTGTGGAGAGTTTTCTCTCTAACATCATACAGGCATTTATGTTTGAATTTTTATCAAAAAAAGCAGACGCTGTTATCTCGCTGTCATCCCCTTGAATATATTCCTGCAACATAAGTTCGTCGCCAATTTTAGTTTTATATTTTTCCAAAGTTTCACTCTCAAGGATTTTTACAATACCTTTTGAGCCAAAACCGCAGCGGGGTTTTAGCAAAACAGGAAAATTTAAAGCATTATAATCAGGTGTCAAAGTAGAATATATTGTGTTTTCAAAATTATTACTCTTGAGTTTTTTGTAAAATTCCCATTTGTCAAGGCAAAGCGAGATTAAATCAGAATTGTTAAGTAATACAAAAGTGCCTGTAGACTGAATTTCATAACGATTTTCGTTCCAAAATGACATATCGGCCTCAATCCCCGGGATTATCATATCTACAGAGTCTTTTTTAACTACTGACTTTAGCCAATTAAGATACTCAGGAGAATTTGTTCTTGGTGCAAGTTCAAAAATGTCGCAAAAAACAGGTGCAATTGAATTATCATAAATTGTTGTGCCAATTGTTGTTACGTTATTACATTTTTTTAAAGATTTTAAAATTCCATAGCCTACAATGCCTGATGCGCCAGATACTAGAACAGTCTTCATTTATTGTACCTTCTGATATTCTTTCCACATTTCAATTCCCTTTTTTAAGTCTATCTGTGGAACATAGTTTATAATTTTATACAAGCTATCATCATAGTCAAATATATTATCTGTTATATCTGGTTTTTCTTTAACGAAGTTAATGCTGCCACCTTTATTAAAAACATTTTTTGCTGTCTGCGCAATATCTAGTATTTTTATGTTTTCAGGATAAGAACAAGTAAACTCTCCATATACTGATTGTTTTATTACGCGTTTAATTATTTCTGCCAAATCTAGAGAATTAATGTAGTTGCGCTTGGCATTATTTGTTCCATATATATCTACATCTTTACCATTATTTAGTTTTTCTAATATTGTGTAAAATAGTGGTTGATTTTTTTTAAATTCTGGTCTATTTCCATATATTTGTGATGGCTTTAATATTGTTAAATTAATATTGTTCAATTTGCAATAATACTTGGCTAATTCATCCGCACATTTTTTTGTTATGGCGTAGTCGCTAAAATACGGATTATTTGTTTTTAATAAAGCGAATAAAGACGATATTTGAATTAAATGCTTTACATGTTTGCAGGCAATGCAAGTATTTATTACTCCTTTTATGTTTGTATCAATGATTTTTCTGTAGTCATTGTCGGATTTTGAAGCAAATAACGCTGCAAAGTTAATTGCAACATCAATATATTCAGGAATATGAAAAGGTTTATCTACGTCTATATTTAAATCAGAATCATGCCGACTTGCTGTTATTATCTCAAATGAATCTTTTTCTAATTGTTCTTTTACATCTTTTGCGAGTGCTGAATTTGCCCCAATAATTAGTACTTTAATTTTCATAATGCCTCTGTTTCAATCAATATCACTGTTGATAGTTCAGGATAAGATATGTTTTCAGACAATATCACACCCTAAGCTTAAATTCAAAAATTTTAAGTCATAGGCCATAATACGCTTATTTAGGTTTGTTTTCACTATATACCTCTTTTAGAGAAGTGTAGCATATGGCATATTTTTTATCAATTTTGTGAAATTTTTAAATTATTTGCATAAATTTTAAGCCTCTACTTTAACTTTGATAAATTCATCCATATTGTCCATTTTATATAACATTTCATCTATTGAAGAAAATTTTAATATCATTGTCCCCAGTGTGCCATTTGAACCATTAAATGCTTGAATTAAATCACCGGGATTGTACATCATTTCAAACTCAACAATATTATTCTTTTTAAAGTCATCTGAGAATTCAACGGATTTTAAAATACCATCTTTTTTTGAATGCACCATATAGCACGACCAGAACCCCTTAGGTTCTACCATTTTTAAATCACTACAATCCATTCCCATGGCTGCTTTTATAGTATATTCAACCATGTCTACACCTGTTGCATACTGTGTTACTTGTGCTATTAAGTTGCCACCGTTTCTTGGGCCCAATTCCATTAAAATTACGTTTTCATTTTTATCAATTCTAACATCAAAATTATATGCCCCTGTTTGCATGTTTAGTAAATCAAGTAATCTTTGGGTTTCGTTATGTATTTTATCGTGTATATATTTTGGCATATTATATGGCCAGCTTTCACCAATCGGCACAAAAGGGTTACCTGATTTTAAATTAAAATGTTCGTTTGCAAAACATCTGAAAGCCAGTTTTCCATCAACGGAAAAACCATCTCCTGCTATTTGATATCCTTGTTTTTCAACATATTCTTCGATAATAAATCTTTTAGCACGAGAAAATTGGAGCGCATATTGAATTGCTGCTTTTAAGTCTTCTATTTTATAAATTTTAGTAACACCTTTTGAGCCGGAAGAATCAACAGGTTTTACCATTACCGGTTTTTTAAAATTTTCCCAATCAACTTTTGCGTCTTCATAATTTGTAAAGCCCATTGCTCTTGGGACATTAAAATTATTATCTGATAAAAATTTTCTAAATAAGTCTTTGTTGGATAAAATTTCAACTGATTTATAAGGCTGTCCGGCCAAGCCCATTTTTTCAGCAACATAAGCAGCAGTTGGTGCTGCTGGGTCTGAGGCATAACAAACAATTCCATCAATCTTTAATTCTTTGGCTAATTTTAAAACAGCTTCCTTGTCAGTTGTGCTTACATTGTGATATTCATCAGCAAATTTGTGCCCTGGATTATCTGGAAGGTAATCACAGGTTATTGTGTATAAGTTCATTTCTTTTGCTTTTTTTACAGATGGAACTTGAAAATGCGACCCGCCTAATAATAAAACTTTTTTCATATTGTTTATCCTATAGTTTTTTACCTAAAATATTATTATTTTGCAAATTGTCTTTTTTAGCTATTTTTAGCATGCTGATGCGGTATCATTTTCAACCACCCTTATTTTGTTAAAACCTGATGATTTCATAACCATCTTTAACTGTTTTTCATTTCCGCCATAGAGAGTTTTGTCATCTAAAAGACAAAGTTCGCACTTTGGAACTACAGTTGAAATACCTTTTATTTCTACGTTTTCAATTTTTACATTAAGCATTGTTTTTTCCTGTCTAACTAATTAATTCCGTTGGTACAAAAGAGCTTACATTGCATTTTATGTCATTTTCTTTGCATAAGAGCAATATTCTTTTTTAAATTTGTTCAGTATTTTTTTAATAATATTCATTAAATTTCTCTTTCAGGAATTGCATTATGTAAAAATTTGTCATTCTGCTCAACATTCTTGACTCGTTAACAAGTTTTTTATATATTACGATAACGAGATTGTTTTTGCAAGGATTGATATATGATATTAGTAAAAGAGTATAGTCCTGTTTTTATAAGGTATTGTGTTAAGTTTTTGAATGAAAAAAATAAGAATATCTTTTAAAAGAAAATTTAAATTTGGAGCACCTATTCCATATGATGATGTCTATTATCCCAACAAGCCTGTTTATCTATCAGTGTGCTCGATTTTCAAAGATGAAGCACCATATTTAAAGGAATGGATAGAGTACCATCTTTTAGCAGGAGTTGAAAGGTTTTATTTGTATGACAATAACTCAAGCGATAATCCGCTTGAGTTATTGCAGCCTTATATTAATAAAGGAATTGTTGTTTATCATAAATTGGATGGTGAGGGCAAGCAATATGTTGCCTATAGAGATGCAATTTATAAATACAAAAAGCAAACTTATTGGATGGCAATTATTGATTTAGATGAATTTATTTTGCCTGTTGAAAAAGATGATATAAAGGAATTTTTAAAAGACTATGAAAAATACCCTGGTGTTGTAATAAATCAACAAGTGTTTGATTCGAACGGTTATAAAACAAAACCAAATGTTCCCGTCATTGAAGCTTATACGAAAATTTCAAAAGAATATGGCGTTATTTTATCAGCTCAAATTAAATCAATTTTTAAACCTCAAGAAGTATCTGAAATACACACTGCTCATTACGCTAATTACAAAGGCAACAAGCTTGCTGTTTATCTAAATTTATTAGAAGTGCCAGCAAACACTTATGGGATTGTTTGTAATTATTTGGAAGTAATGTCAAAAATCCGTCTTAATCACTACTATACAAAATCCGAAGAAGAATATCTAAAAAGGTGTAACAGAAACTATGCCAATATGCCTGTTAAGCGCCCAGTTTTGCAAAGTTTTCTGAATTTCTGTGGAGAAACAGAGGAAGATTTAACAATTCAAAAGTACCTTTCAAAATTAAAAGAAAGATTAAAAGATTAATTCATTTCGTTTTGCAGTCTCGATACAATATACTCTGCTGTTTCTTTTCTCAAGCTGCCGTAATATGGCAAACATAAAACTTTATTTTTTAAATCATTCGTTACTGGCAAATGTGCAAGTTTGACAGCTAAGTCGTTTTTGTAACAGTCGTAATCAGAACATGCTGGATAAAAATACTTTCTTGTGAAAATATTTTCTTCTTTAAATCTGTCATAAATTTCGTTTCTTGAAATTGGGTAATCATCCTCTATTATAATTGGGTAATATTGATAAGAATTTGTAACATTTTTGGGAATTTTTGGAATTCTTATGCCTCGTATTTTTTCAAGCTTGTCGTCGTAAAATTCTTTTAATTTTTTTCTTTTTTCCTGTTCTTTTCTGTATATTTTTAAATTTAACAAACCGAAAGCCGCTTGCAGTTCATTCATTTTACCGTTTATGCCGACTTCTTCAACTACTTCTTCATTTCTTATACCAAAGTTTCTAAGGTTATAAACCTTTCTTTCAAGCGAGCTATCGTTATAACTTAAAGCACCACCCTCAATTGTGTTGAAAAGTTTAGTAGCATGAAAAGAAAATGCTGAAATATCGCCAAATGTACCTATGCCCTTACCATCTATTTCTGTTGAGAAAGCATGTGCAGCGTCGTATATAACTTTTAAATTATATTTATTTGCAATTTTTTGAATAGCCTCGACATTACAAGGAAATCCATACACGTGAACTCCTAAAATTGCACTCGTATTAGGTGTAACCAATTCTTCAATTTTTTGAGCATCAAGAGTCATTGTGTTTGGTTCTATATCACAAAAAATAGGTTTAAGTCCATTCCAAACAATTGAATGCGGAGTGGCTGCAAAAGTAAAAGGGGTTGTTATAACTTCACTGCCTTGTGGCAAGTTTAGCGCTTTTATTGCTGTAAGTAATGCTATAGTGCCATTATTAAATAAAGATAAATTATTAACTTTTAACTCATTTTTTAGTTTGTTTTCAAGCTCTTTGTGTTTTTCTCCCATGTTTGTGAGCCATTTTGAAGCAAAGATGCCCCTTATCTCGCTGTACACATCCTCTAACTCCGGCAAAAGCGGGCTTGTAACGTATGTTTTTTCTTTTACATATCCTGACATTAAGTAGATTTTCTTATAAATTATTTTGCAAGTCAATTATATGTAAATTACCTTAAAAAATTTGTAATAAACCTCTTTATTTTGCAAAAAATACAAGAGTCTTTTTTATGAATTTCTTTAATTTCAGAGATTAAGTAAGGCTCAGGTTGAGCTGTCCTTTGGTATTTGACTTTTGGAATACCAAAAAGCATTACATAGACAGGTTTATAGCCTGATGGTATTTCAAGCATTTCACAAATTTCAGGGAAAAATTTTAAACAAGCTTGTGCAAAACCACACCAGCAAGTACCTATTCCAAGATGTTGAGCGTAAAGTTCAAAATAACTAAGTGCAATTACAGGATCAACATTGGCGCATGGTGCGCTAAGTGGGGATGAAACAACTACCATGTGCGCTGCACCTCTAAATATTACATCTTCACCATTTAAAAACGCATCTTTGTATCTTGAAAACTTGTTCATAATCGGCGAAAGTGCCTTGTAAGACATTGTTTTAATAATTAAATCATTAACCTTGTTTCTTATAATATCCATTGCCGATTTTTTCTCGACAATTGAAAAATGTAAACTGTGAGAATTGCAGCCGGTTGGGATATAAGGCAGCATTTGTTTTAATTTTTCCATAATTTCAGGAGAAATTTCTTCATCTTTATACTGTCTTACACTTTTTCTTGATTTTATAAGCCCTAAAATGTCATTATAGTCAACAGGCTGAGAATCTTGAGGGTTTTTATCACAAAAAGAAAGTGCGCCTGTCGGGCAAATAGCGAGGCAATGCTGGCATGAAATACATCTTTTTTCATCATCCATTTTGGGAAAATTTTCATCATTAAAACTAATGCAACCCGAAACGCAATCGCTTATGCAAAGCCCGCAATGAGTACATTTTTCCTTATCTATTATGATTTTTTTCATGATACACCTCGCTTTTTCAAGTATATTTTTTGTATTTTAAATTGTCAATTGCATGTTTTTAGGAAAATTTGCTATACTTAGATTATGGACAATAAAGAAAAAATGTTAAGTGGCTATTTGTACGACGCAACTGATGTGTCACTTTACAAAGAACGCTTGAGTGCAAAGGATTTGTGCTTTAAATATAACCATACAAAGCCTTCTGATGTAAAAAAGCGACAAAAAATTATAAAAAAACTCTTTGGTAAAATTGGTGAAACTTTTAATATTGAATCCGATTTTTGGTGTGACTATGGTTACAACATAGAAGCAGGGAATAATTTCTATATAAATCACAACTGCGTAATGCTTGACTGTGCAAAAATTAAATTTGGAGATAATGTTTTAATTGCTCCAAATTGTGGATTTTATACAGCAGGACATCCTTTAGATGTTGAAAAAAGAAATAAATGGATAGAGTACGCCTATCCTATATATGTCGGAAACAATGTTTGGTTCGGCGCAAATACTATTGTTCTACCCAATGTTAAAATTGGCGATAATGTTGTAATAGGCGCAGGAAGTGTTGTTACAAAAGATATTCCTTCAAACACCCTTGCTTATGGCTCGCCTTGCAGAGTTATAAGAGAAATTAATAAAGAAGATAAAATGAAATATTTTAAAAATGAGGTTTAAAATGTCGAATAATGAAGCAAAAAACAAAACTTTGCTTGTGATAATCTTAACACTTGTTACTATGGTTTTTGAGATATTTTTTGGTATCGTAACCCGTTCAATGGCGCTTACTGCTGATGGCTGGCATATGGGAACGCATGCTTTTGCTTTATCAATAACATTTTTTGCTTATATTTTGTCTGCAAAATTATCTAAAAGCGAAAAATATAAAATAAACGTCGATAAAATAGGAACACTTGCAGGGTTTGCAAGCTCTATTTTACTGGGTATTACGGGTGTTTGGATTTTATTTGAATCTCTTGCGCGCTTTTTTAATCCATACGAAATTCATTTTAATGATGCAATAATAGTTGCTGTAATTGGTCTTGTTGTTAATCTTTTAAGTATTTTTATAATGGGTGTAAAATCCCATCATCATAATCACGAGCATAAAGATTACAATTTTTTGGCTGCTTATATGCATATTCTGGCTGATGCCCTTACTTCCCTTTTTGCCATTTTTGCCTTGCTTGCAGGAAAATTTTTCGGTTTAGTTTTTCTTGACCCATGCGTAGGTGTAATTGGTGGTGTTATGATATGTTTATGGGCTTATAACTTAATAAAATCAACATCAATTATTTTGCTTGGTGTACAAAGCAAGTAATTCTAGTGTTTTCCTAGCGACAGTGTTGCCATTTCATCAGATGAAAAACAGGCATGCACTTTGTTAATTTTTCTTTGAAAGTCTTTTATGGGGGTTCTAATTTGCTTGCAAGTTGCCCAAAATAAGGCTTTTGAAAGACCGATTGAAAAATTTTCAAATCTTTTTACATGGAGTTTTCCGCTCAATGGGTCTGCAAGTATTATTTCGCACTCGTAGCCCTTTACATCATTGGGTAGTGCAGGATAATTTGTTAAATTTGTTACATATGGCATATCAATCCATTTTAAATCTTTGATTTTAACCAGTATAAATACAATTTCTTCTTTGACAAATATCTGAAAAAATATTTCATTATTTTTTATTATATTGATTAAATCCTCATCTAAATTTTTTCTAAGTATGACAATTTGTGCTTTTTCTCCGTCAAAAGAAAAAGTCTGTCCTTCGCGCAGGTTTATAAAATCGCTGTAACAATTGCCAACTAAATATTCCATGGTAAATATTTTAACATAACAAAATTTGTAAAATAATTCGTGTAAATTAAACAATTTATTCTTGACAACTTTTAAAAAAAATGTTGTAATTAATCAAAAGAAAATAGGAAATAAAATGAAAAAACTTCAACAAGTTAGATTTATCCGCCGACGCTTAATAAGACTGGAGTCTTATTAGGTTTATTTTTGTATGAAGTTATAAAATAAATTTTTTAAGCCTCCCTTATGTGGTTATCCAAAAGGGAGGCTTTTTTAGTAGAAAGGCAAAAAATGATAAAAGCAGCAATAATAGGAGCAACAGGTTATTCAGGCGCAGTTCTTGCAGCAACACTAAAGCATCACAAAAGTGTTGAAATTGTATCTTTGGTGAGCAAAAGCTATAGTGGGCAACAATTTTGCGATATTTACAAAAATTTTAAAGGGATTTTAGATATTGAACTTGAAAAAGAAAACATTGAAGAAATTTCTAAAAAAGCTGACGTTATTTTTCTTGCACTGCCCCATGGAATAGCAAGTGCAAAAATCAATGAGGAAGTATTAAACAATACAAAAGTAATAGACTTAGGGGCAGATTTTAGATTAAACAATAAAGAAACCTATGAAAAATGGTATAAAACCGAACACTTTGGGCAAAATCTTATAAATGAAGCTGTATATGGTTTGCCGGAGTGGAATTTTGAAAAAATTAAAAACGCAAGACTTGTTGCAAATCCAGGCTGTTATGCAACCGCCTCTATTCTTGCTATTGCACCGCTTTTAAAAGAGGGTGTTATTAGCTCTGATGAAATAATAATCGATGCAAAATCAGGTGTAACAGGCGCAGGCAGAGGGCTAAACATTGATACACTCTTTTGCGAATGTAACGAAACAATCAAACCATATAAAGTTGCCTCCCACAGACACACCCCCGAAATTGAACAAATACTTGGCGACATTTCAAAACAGAATGTACTTATAAACTTTACACCGCATTTGATACCTATGAACAGGGGTATTTTAGCCAGCACTTACCTAAAACCAAATAAAGATATTGCAATAAACGATATAAAAGAAATTTATAAAAAATATTATAAGGATAAACCTTTTATAAGGCTTTTAGATGAAGAAGCGCAAACACGATGGACAAAAGGCACAAACTATTGCGACATAAGTATTTTTAAAGACGAGCGAACAAATAGAATAATAGTCTTTAGTGCAATAGATAATCTATACAAAGGAGCCTCGGGGCAAGCAGTTCAAAATATGAATATTATGTTTGATTTAGATGAAAAAACCGCACTGCAAAATATAGCAATTTTTCCATAAATAAGGAGAGAAAATGTTTAGTACGAAAGAAAAAATTAAAAAAATAAACGGCGCAATTATTGCCCCTCAAGGCTTTGAAGCGGCAGGAATAAGAACAGGTGTCAAAAGAAGAAGAAAAGATTTAGCACTTATATACACAAAAAACGCTGCAATTAGCGCAGGTGTTTATACAACAAATGTTGTAAAAGCAGCACCCTTGCTTGTTACAAAAGACATTGTAGAAAAAGGTACACCCATAAATGCAATAATCATAAACAGTGGCAACGCAAACGCTTGCACAGGTGCAAAGGGGCTTACAAATGCCTGGGATATGGTCGAAAAAACTCAAAAAGTTTTTAATTTGCCGCAAAGAAGTGTCCTTGTAGCCTCAACAGGTGTTATAGGCGTGCAATTGCAGATGGATAAAATTCTGGACGGGATTGAAGAAATCGCAACACAAATGGGCAATAACGAACAAGCTGCCCTGAACGCTGCAGAAGGAATTATGACAACAGACACTTTTGTAAAAGGTGTTGCTTATGAATTTGAAATAAGCGGAAAGACCGTAAAAATTGGCGCAATCGCCAAAGGGTCAGGCATGATTCATCCAAATATGGGCACAATGCTCGGATTTGTTACAACTGACGCTGTCATATCGAAAGAAATGTTGCAAAAAGCACTCTCTGACAGTACAAAAAATACTTACAATATGATTTCAGTTGATGGTGACACATCAACAAACGATATGGTGCTTGTACTTGCAAACGGCTGTGCCAAAAATAAACCCATAGAGAGCGAAACGGATGATTATAAAACATTTGCCCAAGCGCTTGATATGGTAAATAAACACCTTGCAAAACAAATCGTACTGGATGGAGAAGGGGCAACAAAATTTCTTGAAGTGAATGTTATTGGCGCAAAAGATGAAAACAGTGCAAAAATCCTTGCAAAATCCGTAATTACATCAAATCTTGTAAAAACAGCGTTCTTCGGTGAAGACGCTAACTGGGGCAGAATTCTTGCAGCACTAGGCTATAGCGGAGTAAAATTTGACCCCGAAAAAGTTTCAATAGAGTTTAGTTGTGATGATAAGTCGCTTTATTTAATGGAAAACGGCACACCCCTTGAATTTTGCGAAGAAACAGCGCACGAAATTTTAAAAAATAAAGAAATAACTGTTAATGTATATCTCAATGAAGGCAATTCAGAGGCGACAGCTTGGGGTTGCGATTTGAGTTACGAATACGTAAGAATAAACGGCGAGTATAGAACATAGACGAGGGTATAATGAAAGAATTTGTACAAAAAGTAAGAATTTTAACAGAATCACTGCCTTATATAAAAGAATTTACTGGTAAAACCGTAGTTGTTAAATTAGGCGGTGAAGCACTTAAAGATGAAAATGTATTTAAAACAATAACGGAAGATATTGCGCTTATGAAATATATTGGCATAAAGCCTGTCATAGTGCATGGCGGAGGGGTTGAAATAACCCAAACGCTAAAAGATATGAATATTCAAACAGAATTTGTCGACGGACTCAGAAAAACAGATAAAAAAACGGCACAAGTAGTTGAAATGGTGCTTGGCGCAAGCGTTAACAAAAAAATAGTACATGCAATTCAAAACTGTGGAGTTGAGGCACTTGGCTTATCAGGGTGCGATACAAATTTATTTGAAGTGCAAAAAATCTTTCCCAACGGCAAGGACTTAGGTTTTATTGGCGAAGTCACAAAAGTAAATGAAAAAATCCTAAATGTCCTTATTGAAAACTCTTACATTCCTATTATTGCGCCGGTTTCAAAAGACAAAGACGGAAATATTTATAATATTAATGCTGACTATGCAGCGGTTGCAACAGCATGCGCACTAAAGGCGCAAAAGCTCGTCTTTTTAACCGATATCGAAGGTGTTATGAGAGATAAATTTGATCCCGCTTCAGTTATTTCAACACTTAAAGTGTCGGAAATTCAAAAATATATTGATGAAAAAATTATAGAAGGCGGGATGATTCCAAAAGTACAAAGTTGTAAATTTGCAATTGAAAACGGCGTTGAAAGTGTGCATATACTGGATGGCAGACTGGAACATTCACTGCTGCTTGAAATTTTTACGCACGATGGAATAGGGACAATGGTGGAAAAGTAATGAACAAAAAATTTATTATGAACACATACTCAAGATTTGATGTCACATTTGACTATGGAAAAGGTTGTTTTTTGTATGATACAAACGGCAAAAAATATATCGATTTTGCCTCAGGAATTGCCGTTAACTCCCTTGGCTACGGCTGCAAAAAAATCGAGAACACAATTTTAAACCAATCTAAAAAACTTTTACACTGTTCAAACTTATATTGGAGTGAACCTCAAATAGAGCTTGCGCAAAAACTCTGCAACAACAGCTCTTTTGATAAAGCATTTTTCTGTAACAGTGGCGCAGAGGCAAACGAGGCGGCATTAAAACTTGCAAAAATTTATGCCAAAAAAAACAAAGGTGACAATTGCACAAAATTTATTGCCTTTAAAAATTCTTTCCATGGAAGAACAATAGGAGCTCTTAGCTTGACAGGTCAGGATAAATACCAAAAAAATTTCACTCCGCTTATGAGTGAGGTAAAATTTGCCGCATACAACGATATAAATTCGCTTAAAGAATGTCTTGATAAAAATGTATGCGCGATATTTCTTGAGCCTATTCAGGGCGAAGGGGGTATAATTCCCGCAAAAGAGGAGTTTTTAAAAGAAGTCAGAAAAATTTGCACAGAAAATGATATCGCTCTTATTTTTGATGAAGTTCAGTGCGGCATGGGCAGATGCGGCAAGCTTTTTGCCCATCAGATTTATAATATTAACCCTGATATTGTTACTCTTGCAAAAGCTATTGGCGGCGGTATCCCGATGGGGGCAATGCTTGCAAATGATAAATTCGCCTCATCCTTTGGTATTGGCGACCATGCAAGCACTTTTGGCGGCAACTTACTTGCGTGCGCCTGCGCTAACGTTGTTGTTGATGAAATTCTAAATACAAATCTACTTAAAAATGTAGCGCAAATGAGTGCTTATTTTTGTGAAAAATTAAACAAGTTGAAAGAAAAATATTCTTTTATAAAAGATGTAAGAGGTCTTGGCTTAATGCTTGGAATGGAGCTTGATATTAATCCAAAAGATGTTGTAAATAATGCCTTTAAAGAGGGGCTTTTAATACTCAGTGCAGGCTCAAGTGTTGTTCGATTTGTGCCGCCTTTAATTATCGACAAAAAGGTGGCAGATGAAGGATTTTTTATTTTAGAGAAAGTTTTTAAAAACATAAAAGGAGAATAATATGAAAGAAAAAGTTATTTTGGCGTACTCGGGCGGATTAGACACCACTGTATTAATACCTTGGTTAAAAGAAACTTACGACTATGACATTGTTGCAGTGTGTATTGATGTCGGACAAGGAAAAGAAACCGACGGACTTGAGCAAAAAGCTCTTAAAACAGGTGCAAGCAAGTTTTATTTGCTCGATGTTACGGAAGAATTTTTACAACAATACGCCTGGCCGACACTAAAGGCTGGCGCTGTGTATGAAAGCAAATATCTCTTGGGTACATCTATTGCAAGACCCATAATAGGTAAATGCCTTGTAGATATAGCAAAAAAAGAAGGTGCAGTTGCAATTTGCCATGGTGCAACAGGCAAAGGTAACGATCAGGTAAGATTTGAGCTTGCAATAAAAGCGCTTGCACCTGAACTTAAAATCATTGCCCCTTGGAGAATATGGGAGATAAAATCAAGAGAAGATGAGATTGAATATCTTGAAAAAAGAGGCATTGAAGTACCTATGAAAAAAGATGACTCTTATTCAAGAGATAAAAACCTGTGGCATTTAAGCCATGAGGGCTTGGAGCTTGAAGATCCTGCTCTTGAGCCTAATTTTGATAAACTTCTTCAAATGTCTGTAACTCCGCAAAAAGCGCCGGATAAGGATACTTATGTTGAAATTGAATTTGAAAAAGGTGTGCCTGTTGCAATTAATGGTAAAAAATCAAGTGCAAAAGAACTCCTTGAAACCGCAAACAAATTAGCGGGTGAAAACGGAATTGGCATAGCAGACATTGTCGAGAACAGACTTGTCGGAATGAAATCAAGAGGAGTTTATGAAACCCCTGGAGGAACACTGTTATACCAAGCGCACGAGTATCTTGAGCATTTATGTCTGGACAGAGATACCTACCAATACAAATTAAACATTGCAAACGAATTTGCAAAACTTGTGTATAACGGATTGTGGTTTAGTCCACTCAGGGCAGCCCTTAGTGCTTTTGTGGATGAAACACAAAAAACGGTAACTGGTAAAGTTAAATTAAAATTATACAAAGGTAATATCATATACGCCGGCGCAACTTCACCTTATTCGCTTTACAGCGAAAGCCTTGCAAGCTTTACAACAGGTGATTTATACAATCACAAAGACGCAGAAGGTTTTATAAATCTTTTCGGCTTACCGCTGAAAGTTAGAGCAATGCTTTTAGGAGATAAAATTGATGGCTAACGATAAACTCTGGGGCGGAAGATTTTGCGCTCAAACAGATGAGAAAACAGACGACTTTAATTCTTCTATAAGGTTTGATAAAAGACTTTACAGAGAAGACATCGAAGGCTCTATTGCCCACACAAAAATGCTTGAAAAACAGAGGATAATTTCCCCTGTTGATTCAAAAAACATTCAAGAGGGTTTGTCTAAAATCCTTCAAGATATTGAAAACGGCAAGGTTGAGTTTGATGTTGCCTGCGAAGATATTCATATGAATATAGAAAAGCTTTTAACTGATTTAATAGGTGAAGCAGGTAAAAAACTTCACAGCGCAAGAAGCAG
Organism: Candidatus Gastranaerophilales bacterium; assembly: GCA_944324385.1. Taxonomy (GTDB): domain Bacteria; phylum Cyanobacteriota; class Vampirovibrionia; order Gastranaerophilales; family Gastranaerophilaceae; genus Galligastranaerophilus. Next base: position 26,831 of record CALUWD010000006.1, read on the forward strand.
AAATGATCAGGTAGCACTTGATACTAAAATGTATGTTAAAAAAGAACTTGTTAACATTAAAAATCTGCTTTTAGAGCTTGAAAAGGTAATTTTAAACAAGGCAAAAGAAAACAAAAAAACTATAATGCCCGGCTTTACACATTTGCAAAAAGCTCAGCCAATTACCTTTGCTCATCATATTTTAGCTTACTTTGAAATGTTTAAAAGAGATATTTCAAGACTCGAGGATACATACAAAAGGGCAAACACCTGCCCCTTAGGCGCTTGCGCTCTTGCAGGCACAACATATAACATAGATAGAAACTACACTTGTGAGCTTTTAGGATTTGAAACACCTGTACTAAATACAATTGACGCTGTTTCAGATAGAGATTTTGTAATTGAAACAATAAGTTGTATAAGTTTTATCATGATGCATTTGAGCAGATTTTGTGAGGAGATAATACTCTGGTGCTCGCAAGAATACAACTTTGTAAAACTTGACGACAGATACTCAACCGGCTCAAGCATTATGCCACAGAAAAAAAATCCCGATATAGCAGAGCTGGTAAGAGGGAAATGTGGCAGAGTTTACGGCAACTTAACGGGTATTTTAACCGTTATGAAAGCTCTACCGCTTGCTTACAACAAAGATATGCAAGAAGATAAAGAGTTTTTGTTTGACTCTGTTGACACAGTTAAAATGTGTCTTGAAATTTTTACAAAAATGTTTGATACATTGACTATAAATAAAGATACAATGCTTAAATCCACAAAAGACGGCTTTTTAAATGCAACAGATGTTGCGGATTATTTAACAAAAAAGGGCATACCTTTTAGAGATACACACAAAATAGCGGGTGAACTTGTGTTTTATTGCATACAAAATTCAAAAAATTTGGAAGAATTAACACTTGATGAATTCAAAAGACATTGCGAACTTTTTGAGGAGGATATTTACAGTGCAATTTCTCTTGAAAATTGTGTGCAAAACAGAAAAACACTTGGTGCGCCATCAAGCGAGGTAACAGAACATGTCATTAAAATTTGTGAAAAGTATATAAAGGAGAAAATATGAATTTAAAAGGCAAAGACTTTTTGACTTTAGTTGATTTTACAAAAGATGAAATTTTATATCTTTTGGACTTTGCACAAGAGATTAAAAAAGACACAAAAAGCGGGCATTTTTTACCCATTTTACAAAATAAAAATTTGGCTTTAATATTTTCAAAACCATCTCTTAGGACAAGGGTAAGTTTTGAAATAGGTATGAGGCAGCTTGGCGGAAATTCTCTGACATTAAAACAGGATGAAATAAATCTTGGTGTTAGAGAAACAATAGCAGACACCGCAAGAGTTTTATCACGTTACGTGGATTGTGTTATGATTAGAACTTTTGCACACAAGGATGTTGAAGAATTTGCAAAATATGCAACTGTACCGACAATAAACGGTTTAACCGATGATTGTCACCCATGTCAGATTATGGCAGATTTACTTACTATTAAAGAACATTTTTCAAAGCTTGAAGGGCTAAAACTCACCTATGTTGGCGATGGGAACAATGTTGCAAACAGTCTTTTAGCCGGTTGTGCGCTTGTGGGTATGGATATTACAATTGCATGTCCTAAGGGTTATGAGCCTATGGAGAAATTTTTAAATTTTGCAAAAGACACAGCAAAAAAATCAGGCTCTAAGGTTGAAATAGTTAACGACCCGATGAGTGCTGTTAGCGGCGCAAATATAATTTATACGGATGTATGGGCAAGTATGGGGCAGGAAAGTGAAGCTCAAGCAAGAAAAGAGATATTTAAGCCTTATCAAATTAACGATAAATTGTGCAGCAATGCCTCAAATGATTGCATTGTTCTACACTGTTTACCTGCCCATAGAGAGGAAGAAATTACCCACAGCGTACTTGAAAAACACGCAAAAAGTATTTTTGAGCAGGCGGAAAACAGAATGCACGCTCAAAAAGCAATATTGGCAAGCATTATAGGTTAATTCTTGATTGCCACAAGTTCTATTTCAACAAGGGCTCCTTTAGGGAGCTCTTGTGCTGCAACACAAGAGCGAGCAGGTTTAGAGGTAAAGTACTCGCCATAGATTTGGTTAAATGCCATAAAGTCACTCATGTTTTTTAAAAAGCAGGTTGTTTTAACCACATGTTCAAAACCAAAACCTGCCTCTCTTAAAACGGCAGCTAAATTTTCAATAACTCTTTTTGTTTGATGTTCGATATTTCCGCCAATAAACTCATTATTCTCGGGATTAATTGCAATTTGACCCGATGTATATAAAGTATTACCGCACAAATAAGCTTGAGAGTATGGTCCTATTGCCTCTGGTGCATTTTTTGTATAAATAACTTTATTCATTTTTTCTCCTAAAAAGTTGATGAAATTTTATAACCTTTTTCAATAAAAGTTTGCTTTATTTCCTCTAAATGTTGAGCATTTTTTGTTTCAAGTGTAACAGATAAATAACACTCGTTAATCTCTGTTCCCTTGCCGCCTTGGTTATGTCTTACCCTTACAACATTTGCGCCATGTTGAGCAATTATTGTTGACACATCTCTTAATTGCCCCGGTTTGTCTAGCAATTCAATTGTTAAATCGCTCAATCTGCCCTCTTTCATAAGACCACGATTAATTACACGAGATAATATATTTACATCAATATTGCCGCCTGAAACAAGGCACACGGTCTTTTTGCCCTCAAGTGGCAATTTATTAAACATTGCAGCTGCAACACTCAGTGCGCCTGCACCTTCTGCAATGAGTTTTTGTTTTTCAATTAAAGATAAAATTGCGCCTGCAATTTCATCTTCGCTTACCGTTACAACTTCATCCACGTATTCTTCGCAAATTTTAAAAGTGTTTTCCCCAGGGAGTTTTACCGCTGTGCCGTCTGCAAAAGTCGACACAGATGGCAATTCTATTCTTTTGTGCTCATGGAGAGAATTTACCATGCTTGGTGCACCACATGCTTGAACTCCGTACACTTTGCAATTAGGATTTAGCATTTTAACTGTATACGCCACACCTGAAATCAAGCCACCGCCACCTATTGGGACAATTACTGCTTCCATATCACTCAACTGCTCCATAAGCTCAAGTGCAATTGTACCTTGACCTGCAATAATATCTATGTCATCAAAAGGGTGAATAAATTCCCCTTGAGTTTCTTGCTGATACTTTATTGCCGCTTGATAAGCGTCATCATAAACGCCATCCACAAGCATAATTTGAGCACCGTATTTTCTAGTTGCTTCTATTTTTGAAATTGGTGCAGTGCTCGGGATAAAAATTGCCGATTTTATATTATTTTTTTGCGCACTGAGTGCAACGCCCTGAGCGTGGTTTCCTGCAGAACATGCTATTATTCCGCGTTTTTTTTGCTCGTCGTTTAATCTGGCAATTTTATAATAAGCGCCTCTTACCTTAAAAGAACCTGTCGTTTGAAGATTTTCCGCTTTTAAATAAATATCTGCTTTATCTGATAACGATGGGGCATGAATTAAGTCCGTTTTTCTTATATTGTCTTTTAAAACTCTCTGCGCATCGTAAACTTTATCAAGTGTCAGCATATTAACCTCGGTCATTACGCTATAAGTATAGCACTATAAGTCTTTTTGGGCTATAAAATTTTTACTTGTACCAAAATCTTTAGAAATCGTATCGCCAATTTGCCCAATCTCACTTTTTAGTTTTTCTAGCTCAAGGCTATTATTTGCATTAACACTTTGCTTATTTGGGTAAATCGAGTAGTTGCTTTTTGCATTTTGAGGCGAGATATTTGGCATAACCACATTTGCGCCGCTTGTGAGGGCAATTTTTCTGCCATCTTTTAAAAGTGTTTCCATTGCAGTTGTTGCAGGGATGTTAATTTTTGGCATAAGTATTCTTGTTGTCGCAAGTGCTTTTAGGGCAAGTTCAAAACTGCCGTTTGGTGAGTCTTTTAATTCTGTATCGCAGTGAGAAATAAAAGGCCCAAGCCCTACCATATCAGCATTTAGTTTTTTGAAAAATAAAATATCATCAGCAATTGATTCTATTGTTTGCTCGGGTAAACCAATCATAACGCCTGTGCCTGTTTCAAAGCCAAGTTCTTTTAAATTATAAAGACATTTTATTCTGTTTTTAAAGTCAGAATCAGGGTGTAATTTTTTATACAAATTTTCATCGGTCGTTTCAATTCTTAAAAGGTATCTGTCGGCACCTGAGTTTTTGTAAGCCTTGTATTCTTCCTTTGTTTTTTCACCAATGCTTAAAGTAAGCGCGACATTTAATTCTTTAATCTTTTCAATTATTGAGCACATTTTTTTTGTGTCAAAAAAATCATCTTCGCCACTTTGTAAGACAATAGTTTTGAACCCCAATTTTGCTGCTTGTTTTGCAGTTTCAATAATTTCATTTTCACTTAGTCTGTATCTTTTTACATTTTTATTTTTTGAATTAATTCCGCAATATAAACATTGTTTTTTACAAAAATTACTAAATTCTATAAGGGCTCGCAAATGCACAATATTTCCACAGTGCTCCCGTCTTATTTTATCTGCCTTTTTATAAATTTCATTAGCATTTTCACTTTTTAATATTTCAATAATTTCTTTTTTGTTCATACAATTATTATAGATTTTTTTTATTGCTTAGTCGATAATAATTTTATGAGCAGATATGAAAGAAATATTTTAATAGATAAAATAGGGCAAGATGGACAAAATAAACTCTTGCGCGCAAGTGTGCTTGTCTGCGGTGCAGGTGGATTGGGTTCAAATGTAATTTCAAATCTTGCATCTTTAGGGGTTGGAAATATTGGAATTATAGACAATGACAAAGTCGAGCTTTCTAATCTTAACAGGCAGTATATTCATAAAATAGCTACATTGGGACAAGATAAAGTTTTAAGTGCTCAAGCCTGGATAAAAGAATATAATCCTGAAATTAATGTTATTCCATATAAAGTAAGACTAAATAAGGACAATGCAGGCGAGTATTTTAAAAAATATGATTTAATAATAGATTGTTTTGACAATTATTATTCAAAATTTATACTTTCAGATACTGCTGTAAAAACTGGTAAAACTCTAATTCATGGCGGTGTTGAGGAGTTTATGGGGCAAGTTTGTGTAATTAAAAATAATACTGCATGTCTTGCTTGTTTTGTACCTGAGCTATACAACTGTTCGCCAAACCTTGGCATTAAAAAAGGTATTATAAGTCCTGTTGTTTCAACTATAGCTTCAATTCAAGCCATGGAAGCTTTTAAAATTATAACAGGAATTGGAAATGTTCTTGAAAATACTTTGCTTATTTATAACGGTTTAAATCAGGAATTTAAAAAGATTTACGGCAAAAAAAACCCCAGCTGCCCATCTTGTTCTCATTTTAATTAAGCTTTAAAATGGCGCTAATTCTGTTTGTTGTCTTGTTTTCTTTTCTGTATGAGAAAAATAGCTCGTTATCGCAACAGGTGCAATAAGGGCATACATCAATTTTCTCTATACCCTTTTCTATTAGCTGGCGCTTATTTATCCCTTTTAAATCTGCGTAATTTTCCCTAAAAAGCCCTTTTGTATCTTTTAGAGTCTTTTTAAGTTGCGAAATAACATCAAAATTTGTTTCAAAACAATTAAAGCAAATGCAAGGACCAATGAGCGCAATTATATTTTTAGGGTCAGAGCCCATTTTAGAAAGAGTTTTTGTAGCAATGGATTGCGCTGTTCCTCTCCAGCCAGCATGAACAACTGCGCCTATATTTTGTTTTTCATCATAAAGTATAACAGGAGTGCAGTCGGCGTAATTTAAAAATATTGCAAAATCATTCCTTGTAACTATAAGCGCATCAGTATTTGGATAATCTGTTATATTCTGCGCTAAGGCTATGTTATCACTATGGGTTTGTTGAGGACTAATGAGATTTTTTACATTTAAAAATTTGCAAATATCTTTTTTGTTTTCTTGTGTAATATTATAGCAAGTTTCATCTTTAGTTTTTATATAGCTTTCTTTTGTTGTAAAAAAACACTCAGCTTTATTCATCAAATCTGATTTTACTATTTTTTTATTGTTTATATAATCAAAATAAAACATAAAATTATGGCAAGTTTTGTAAGTGTTTTTTAGATTTTAACACTTATGTTTAAAACTTGCCATAATTAATTTAAAAATTTTCTTCATAAATTTTTTGCGCTAAATCTTGCAGTTGTTCGTTATCAAGATTTTTTGCAGCTTGCGCCTCTTGCGGTGTAATTAGTCCGTCTATTTTTTGTGCATCAAATTCTGCGCCATTTTCATTTTGAACAAGTCCGTCAACCGCCATAAGGTAGCTTGCGTATTCTTTAGGACTTAAAGTAATGTCTGAGCCTGTAATATTCATTTCTTCAAAAGTGTCTTTTAAATTGCCGGTAAAATCCTTGTAAGATCTTACTTCGTAACTGTCAATTGAATCATTCGCATCTGCACCGTTGGCTATTTGGTTTGCCTTACCAATTGCATAAGCATCTGCTTTTGCAAAATTAAGCGCAGAGCCTGCAATGTCATCACCATTTTTTGCATATTTTATGCCGCCGTATTTTGCAACGTCGCTTGCAAAAATATCATTTTGAAATACGTTGCCTTTTTTATTCAATAAATCTTGTCCTTCTTCTGTTTTAAAAATATTGTCATTTTCTTTTCCAAAAATGCTTTTAACATTATCAAAAAATCCGTTTTGTGTATCTTGGGCGGTTATATTTGATGAATTATGTCCGCGAAAATCTTGTAATGTAGAACTAAAGTCTTCAAGAGCGACTGTAATGCCTGATTTATTTGTTTCGCCTTGGGCTTTTTTGTCTGCAAGATCTATAATTGATGTGTCAGGTTCTTCACTATATCTATTGGCCCTGCTTATACCTCTTAATGTTTGATAAGCTCCAGAGTCGTAAATACCGCCATTTTCAATAGTTGTTCCCATTTTGTTCTCCCTATAATAAAATATTCCTCTTGCATTATTAAAAACTTTTTTAATGCAAAAATTGCGGGAAAACTTTTTGTGCTATACTGCTTTTTCTTGATATTGTTGTGTTTCAATTAAACTTAATATAATGTTACAAAGTTCACCTGTTGTGTTTGCACTATAGTGGGCAAAGGCTAGATTGTCGCCATAGCCATAATTTGCAGCTATGCTTACTATGTTATTTTTATGTGCAGCTTCTATGTCAGTTATGGCATCGCCAGCCATAACACATTTTGAACAATCTATAGAGTGCTTTTGAACTAAAAATCTTACAATATCTGTTTTTGTGCAGTTGTTCTCGTAAATACTTACCCAGGTGGGTAATTCTGTTGGAGTTACAAGGTCAACATAAAGATTTTTAAAATATTTCTCAAGAATTTTTTGAGAGAAAATTTTTGGTTTATATGTTGCAATGTAGGTTTTGATGTCATATTCTTTGAGTGTTTCAAGTAATTCAACGGTTTTTGGAAATGGTCTTGAGACTGGTAAGTCATACTTATGATATGCGTCTCTAAATACTTCCGTTATTTTTTCTATCATACCGTCTGAAATATTTGGAAAAATGCTGAGTATGGTATCTCTAAGTGGTGGACCCACAGGTATATTTTTGTTTGATGGCATAACAAGGTTACATTGTTTAAATGCATTTTTCAGCCCATTAACTATTCCTGCTTTTGAATCAATGAGTGTGCCATCTAAGTCAAATATTGCCGATGTTATTTTTTGTGTGCTCATTTAAATCCCTTTATTCAAAATAATAGCATAAATATATTTTGTAATTCATTTGTATTTTATTGTATAATTTGTATGAGGAAAAGATGAAAAAAATATTAGTTACGGGCGCTGCAGGTTTTATTGCATCACATTTAATAAAGAAGCTATTAGACAATGGTGATTTTGTAATAGGTATAGATAATTTTTATACCGGTTCAGAGTCTAACATAGAACCCTATTTGCAAAATGAAAACTTTAAATTTATCCAGCATGATGTTGTGACCCCTTATCATTTTGACGTTGATGAAATTTATAATTTAGCATGCCCCGCAAGTCCTCCACATTATCAAAGAAACCCTATTTACACTTTTAAGACTTGTATCTTTGGCATATTAAATGCACTTGAACTTGCAAAAAAAACTGGCGCCAAACTCTTGCAAGCCTCAACAAGCGAGGTTTACGGTGATGCAATGGTTTGTCCTCAGGATGAAAAATACTTTGGTAATGTTAATCCAAACGGAATTAGAGCTTGTTACGATGAAGGTAAGCGCGCTAGCGAAACACTGATTTGCGATTACAATCGTGAGTATGGACTAAACGCTAAAATTGCACGCATTTTTAATACTTACGGCGAAAATATGGATGTAAATGACGGGCGTGTTGTTTCAAATTTTATAATTCAAGCGTTAAACAATGAAGATATTACAATATATGGTGACGGTTCTCAAAGCAGGTCTTTTTGTTATGTCAAAGACTTAGTTGAAGGTCTTACCTTGTTTATGGATAGCGATTTTACCGGACCTTTAAATCTTGGTAATCCTTGTGAATTTACAGTAAAGGATTTTGCTAATTATGTAATTGAACTTACATCGTCTAAGTCAAAATGTGTTTATTTGCCTCTTCCTCAGGATGATCCACACAAAAGAAAGCCTGATATATCGCTTGCAAGAGAGAAAATAGGCTTTGAACCAAGGTATACAATTGAACAAGGCATAAAAAATACAATTGAATATTTTAGAAATAAAATAAGTTAGTGTTAAGTTTTGTAAAATAATCCCAAATAAAGCAATTTTTCTTATTATATATACTTTATATATATAAGGTAAATATCGGTAAGAAAAATGACAGCAGGAATTTCGGGTAACATTGCAATAGATACAAGTCATATGACCGGTTTCACCCTTGAAGATTACAAAAAAGACATTAAAAAGGGTTTGAAAGGCGATGATAAGGAATTCTATCAAAAATTAAAAAATCAAGATGTTGAGCGTTCTTTTGCTGCTTTTGATACCGATGGTAATGGAATTTTATCAGGCGAAGAAGCCATTGGTGTAAGCTCTGTCGGATTTAACCAAAGAAAATTTTCACAAGCGTTAAATGGTGGCGGGCTTGACGCTTATATACAAAAAATGTATAACAACATGGGCTCGCTTGATACAAGTTCATTGTCTTCTTTGTTAGATACATCAACAGGGGCTGCAGCTAACGTTAGTGGAACAAGTTCTTCTGCTGCGGTTAATTTTGCTCTTAAATATAGCGGCAAAAGTGCTTCAGAAATGTCGAGTTTAATGAGTTCAACGGGATTCCACTCTGGTAAATGGTGTGCCGATTTTGTGTATTATTGTCTTTCAAATGCAGGGCTTGTGCCTGAAGGATATGATTCAATAAATCACGCTTATTGCCCTTCTATTGCCCAGTGGGCAAGGCAAAATGGCAGAGCATTTAGTGATCCCAGTCAAGCAAAACCTGGTGATTTGTTAATTATGAACTCTGAAGGTCACATTGGAATTGTAACAAAAGTAGATTCAGATGGTATACATACAATTGAAGGCAATACGTCAAATGCAAGTGGAACTTATGATAGCCCCGGAGGTGGTGGCTGGGTTTGTGAAAAAGTTCGCGATTTTAGCGCTGTTTCAACATTTGTAAGGATATAAAAAAGAGGGCTTAAGCCCTCTTTTTAGTCGTAATTTTGTTCAACCACAAAGAAGTATGATTTAGGATGTGAACAAACTGGGCATGTTTCTATTGCATCGTTTCCATCGTATCTAAAACCGCAGTTACCACATTCCCAAGTTACCTTTTGAGGTTTTTTAAATACTTTTTCTTCTTCAATGTTTTGAAGCAGTTTTTTGTATCTTTCTTCATGGTGTTTTTCTATACTTGCAACTTTTTCAAAAAGAAAAGCTATTTTTTCAAAGCCTTCTTCTTTGGCTTCTTTTGCAAATTGGGCGTACATTTCTGTCCATTCGTAATTTTCACCGCTTGCTGCTTCTTTTAGGTTTTCTATAGTATTACCGATTGAGCCGCCATTTAAAAGTTTAAACCAAATTTTTGCATGCTCTTTTTCATTGTTTGCAGTTTCTTCAAAAACTTTTGAAATTTGTACATAGCCATCCTTTTTAGCAGCTGAAGCAAAATATGTGTATTTGTTTCTTGCTCCTGACTCTCCCAAAAACGCTTCAAGCAGATTTTTTTCTGTTTTTGTGCCTTTTAATTCTTTTTCCATTTATCAACTCCTGTAAAATTGTATTATTTAAGAATACAATTTTATTTAAACAATGTCAAAAAATATCTTGTACGCTTTTTATAATGTTATATAATTAGAAAAACAAATGGTTTTATTATGGCAAGAATTCAAATTTCTCAAATAAATTTTCCTGTACCTGATTTTAAATGTTCTCTACTATCTAAGGAAAAGGTTGTTCTAAATTGGCTTATAAAGTGGCTTGATTATGCAATTGGTGCCAATATTATTCAATATGGAGATTTTTTGCCAGAAAAATCAAAACTTGCAAGCTATTTAGGTGTCAGCACAGGAACTTTACAAAATGCGATAAGACAGGCAGAAGATATGGGTTATTTTGAATCAAGGCAATCTGTTGGTACACTTGTAAAAAATCCCAATTCCAAAGAGAATATTTTTGAAAAAACAGGTTCAAAAAAAGATAAAGCTGTCTTGCTCATTAAAAAGTATATTTTGGATACAAATTTAAAATTAGGTCAAGCTTTGCCAAATGTAAAAGAGTTTTCTCGTATGATTGGATTGGGGGATAGTACAATTCGCTTGGCGCTTGAAACGCTTGTTGCCCAAGGTGTTTTAAAAGTTGTCCCACTCAAGGTTAATAAATCTAAATGGGTTTACAATTCATTAATTTGTCCTGATGGTATTCAATTTAAGGGTGTTAATTTAGTAAGTTCTATTGCAAAAAAAATTAAAAACTATATTTCGCAAAATTGCAATGTTGGAGATAAAATTCCCTCAAATAGCTTTTTTTCAAAGGAGTTTAATATAAGTATAAGAACGGTAAATGAGGCTACTAGAATTTTAAATGAGCAAAAAGTAATCCTTTCCCGTCGTGGTCGTTACGGCACAATTTATATAAACAGTCCTGAAAAAATCAAAATGCAAAAAAATAGAGAAGAAAAATCGCTTTTTATGAGCAAAGGAAAAACGCAACCTTTGCAAGAGAACTACCTTTATTGCTGGGAAAAGACGCTCGATGCCCTTAAAAAATATATCATTCAAAATCATCAATCAGGCGAGAAAATACCACCAATGCGCGAGCTTGCATGTATTTTAAATGTTAGTACAAATACTATTAAGCGCGCAATTTCAGTTCTTTGCGAGGAGGGTTATTTGATTGCGCAAAGAGGTAAATATGGTGGTGTGTTCATATTAGAAATGCCTCACCAACAAAAAGAGTCTGAAGCATTTACATGGCTTGCTCTAAATCCTGATGTAGTAAAAATCAAGCAAAATTAATTATTCATCATTCAAACTCAAAACCGCCATAAATGCTTCTTGCGGGATGTCAACTTTGCCGACTGATTTCATACGTTTTTTACCGCGTTTTTGTTTTTCAAGTAGTTTTCTTTTACGCGTGATGTCACCGCCATAGCATTTATCTAAAACGTTTTTACGCATTGCCTTGATTGTAGTTCTTGCAATAATTCTACCACCTATTGCAGCCTGAATTGCAACTTCAAACATTTGGCGCGGAATTATTTCTTTTAATTTTGCAGCAAGTTTTTGCCCGATGTTGTAAGCGCTGTCTTTATGACAAATAACAGATAACGCGTCAACCATTTCGCCACCTAAAAGAATATCCATTTTTACAAGGTCAGAGCGTTTATAGGCATAAAAGTCGTAATCAAGGCTCGCATAACCCTTGGAGCGAGATTTTAATTGGTCGTAAAAATCAGTAATAACTTCACTTAATGGTATATGATATTCTAAATTGACACGGGTTTTGTCAATATATTGCATATTTATAAAATCGCCACGTTTGCCTTGGCAAAGTTCCATAAGTGAGCCCACAAAGTCGTTAGGCGTAAAAATATTCACCCTTACATATGGTTCTTCAATGTAGTCACGATACTGAGGTGCAGGCAAGTTTGCAGGGTTATCTATTTCAACAATGCTGCCGTCAGTTTTGTAAACTTTATAAATTACGCTCGGCGCTGTTGTAATAAGCGAAAGATTGTATTCTCGCTCAAGACGTTCTTGAGCTATTTCCATATGCAACATGCCTAAAAATCCGCATCTAAAGCCAAAACCAAGAGCTGAAGATGTTTCAGGTTCAAAAGTAATTGAACTGTCATTTAATTTTAGTTTTTCTAGCGCTTCTTTTAAGTCATGGTATTGGTCATTATCTACAGGATAAAGCCCTGAAAATACCATTGGTTTGGCTTCTTTGTATCCTTCTAGGGCCTCAGCTGCAGGGTTTTGTGCATTTGTAATAGTATCGCCCACAAAACGAGTTATTTCTTTTATAGAGCCTGCAAAGTAGCCTACTTCACCGGTTTTAAGCTCGTTTACCTGCACTCTGTTGGGGTTTAGAAAACCTAGCTCAACAACTTCAAATTCTTTTCCTGTTGCCATAAATTTAATTTTATCGCCCAGTTTAATTGAGCCATCAATTACTTTAAAAAAGCACACTGTACCAAGATATTGATCGTATGCACTGTCAAAAACCAGTGCTCTTAATGGTTTGTCAGATGTATCATCCGGCGGCGGAATATGTTTTACTATTGCTTCAAGTACCTCATCAATGCCAATTCCTTCTTTTGCGCTTACAGCTATTGCCATAGAGGCATCAATTCCTAAAACATCCTCTATTTCTTGCTTTACACGTTCAACATCGGCTGAAGGTAAGTCAATTTTGTTGATTATAGGTATTATTTCAAGGTTTTGTTCCATTGCAAGATAAACATTTGCAAGGGTTTGCGCCTCAACACCCTGAGTTGCATCTACTATTAAAAGGGCACCCTCGCAGGCTGCAAGTGAACGTGATACTTCATATGAAAAATCCACGTGCCCAGGAGTGTCAATAAGGTTTAAAATATAATCCTTGCCGTCATTTGCGTGGTAGTTCATTTTTGCGGCGTTTAATTTTATTGTAATACCTCGTTCACGCTCAATGTCCATTGTATCAAGCAGTTGATTTTGCATGTCACGTTCGGCTATTGTACCTGTGCGTTCAAGCAACCTATCTGCAAGAGTTGACTTGCCATGGTCAATGTGGGCTATTATGCTAAAATTTCTAATGTTTTCTATCTTTTTCATAAAGATATTATATTATAAAAAAATTATCTTTGATACAATGCTGTAATTGTTGAACTTGCAAGCGCATGACTTTTTACAATTTTTTCAACCTCGTTTGGGTCTGTATCAACTGATACATCCAGTTTTTCAGTGTCTAGTGCGTATATTGTAAAATTATAATGATGAACACCATGACCCTTTGGAGGACATGCGCCACCATAGCCTGTATTTTTAAAGTCTGTCACAGTTTCTAACATCGGCGGAGCAAGTTTTTCGCCTTTTTTAAATTCTGTTTTTGTTGTAGGAATATTTACAACAAGCCAGTGCCACCAGCCTGTAGGTCTTGGTGCGTCAGGATCATGTACTAAAAGCGCATAGCTCTTGGTGCCTTCTGGCGCTCCTTGCCACCTTAAGTCAGGGGAAATATTTTCGCCTGTGCAGCCAAAAGAGTTTAAAACTTGCTCGTTTGGCAAGGTTTGATTATTTTTGATTGTTTCACTTGTAAGTGTAAAACTTGAATTAGCCATTATTACCCCCGTACTTATTAAAAATATAAGTATTATTAAAATCTTCTTAAGCATAAAATAATTATACTTTTATTTTAAATAACAAGCAATACCTGCAATTATGCAAAACAAGAAAGATAAATTTCTTGCAAGGTAAAATCTGTACATAAAAAATTCCATATGCCCATTTTTAACTTTCTCCCAGTCCTCCATCGGGCCCATCCACCAGCGTGGTATGAATTTTACATCTTTAATATATATGTAATCTTTTATGGATTTAAAAAGTTCAATTGCAATTGGCAAAGTTAAAAGAGTGTAGAGTGTGTTTGGGTGTAACCAGCCGGTTAGTACGAAAAATATTACATTTGCATATGCAAGCCAAACTAAGGCTTTTAGCGCAACAATTGCATTTTCCTTTGTTTTGAAAAGTCTACAAAATGTGTTTTTACCAACTGTGCAGTCATATTCCCAGTCCATAATAGCATGTGTGTGCAATAGTGCCGCAGTTAAAAGTCCTACTGATATCGACATTATTAAAATTCTTGTTGATAAAAGTCCACAAAGCGCATAGTATGTGCCACTCATAAGTAATGGACCAAAAATAACGCCCACAATAAACTCGCCTGAATAAAACTTTGTGGCAAAGGGATATAAAATACATAAAATTGCGCAAATGCCTATGATTACAGGTATCCAGCCGCCAACTGTAACCGTATAATATATGCCTATCAAAAGTGCTGTTGCATACAGTGTTGCAATTATTCTTGTGACTTTTTTAAGTGAAAAAGTTCCGTTTAATATCAATCTTGCTTTATTATTTATTGCACCAAAATCAATGTTATTAAGTGTTTTGCCTGAATTTAATTCTTTTGTGACATCAATATAGTCATCAAAAAGATTTGTGGCTAAATGCACACAGAATATGCCTATTAGCGTCAAAAGTGCATCTTTTAATGACGTGAAGTATATTTGCGCCCATAATAATGCTAAAAACCAAGGTGCAAGCGACATTAAGGCAGAGTACGCGCGTGTTAATTCAAAGAAATTTGTTAGGTTAGTTTTAAAATTTTTCATATGTTTATAGTATATGCAAAAATCAAATAGGTCAAATTAGCTGATTGTATATTTTTTAATGTAAAAATATAATACATTAAAATATTTACAAAACGTTACAAAGTATGGCAAAATATCCTAAAAATAAACTATTTAAACTGTGGCATAGATACTAAAAATACCCTATCTTTAGAAAAACAAAATACAAAAAACCCCAAAAATCCCAAAAAACTTAATAAAAAACCCCTTGCAATGAAAAATTTAACATGTATGATTTTTATATTAAAAAGTATAAAGGAAACTAATGTCAAAAGACGTAATCGAATTTGAAGGAACAATTTTAGAATCACTGCCAAACGCTATGTTTAGAGTTGAACTGGAAAACGGTCATGAGATTTTGGCTCATATCTCCGGCAAAATAAGGAAAAATTTTATAAGAATACTCCCCGGGGATAAGGTTAAAGTTGAAATGACACCATACGACTTAACAAGAGGCAGAATAACTTACAGATTGAAATAATAAAGGAAAATAAAAATGAAAGTAAGAGCATCAGTAAAACCAATTTGCGACAAATGCAAAGTAATTAAAAGACGTGGTCGTGTAACAGTTGTTTGTGAAAACCCAAAACATAAACAAAGACAAGGCTAGTTAGTAAATAATCAATAGGAGAATAAAATAAATGGCAAGATTGGCTGGGGTTGATTTGCCCCGTAACAAAAGAATGGTTATAGCATTAACCTATATCTATGGTATCGGACCAACTAGAAGTGCTAAAATTCTTGAAGCTTGCGGTATTTCACAAGATTTAAGAACAGATGACTTGACGGATGACGATATTAAAAAATTAAGAACAGAAATTTCTCACTACACAATCGAAGGTGATTTAAAAAGAGAAGAATCTCTTAATATTAAACGTTTGTCAGAAATCAACTCATACAGGGGTGTTCGCCACAGAAGAAAGCTGCCTGTTAGAGGTCAAAGAACTAAAACAAACGCAAGGACACGTAGGGGTAAAAAATCAGGCCCTATCGCTAATAAGAAAAAATAGTTAAGCTTTTGTTAGAAGCAGTGTAATAAAAATTATAAGGAATTTAATATAATGGCTAAACCTACAAAAACTAAAAAGAAAGAAAGAAAGAATGTATTGCAAGGTGTTGTGCATATTCAATCAACATTCAACAATACAATTGTAACTTCAACTGATACTCAAGGTAATGCTGTTGCTTGGGCTTCAGCAGGTGCTTGTGGTTTTAAAGGTGCTAGAAAAGGCACTCCGTTTGCAGCTCAATCTGCGGCTGAATTGGTTGCTAAAAAATCAGTTGATCAAGGAATGAGAAAGGTTGAAGTATTTATAAAAGGCCCAGGTTCAGGCAGGGAAACCGCTATCCGTGCTATTCAAGCTGCAGGTCTTGAAATCACCCTAATTAAGGACGTTACACCAATTCCTCACAACGGATGCCGTCCTCCTAAAAAACGTAGAGTATAATAAAATAAAAAGGAGCTATAAAATTGGCTAGATATACAGGACCTACAAATAAATTATTTAGAAACTTTGGTGTCAAGGATTTGTCCAACCGTAAGTTGACATCATCAATGAGACAAAACGCTTCAGGGCAACATGGTGCAATGAGAAAAAAAGCATCTGACTATGCTCTTCAATTAAAAGAAAAACAAAAAATTCGTCTTACATATCTTGTTTCTGAAAAACAATTTGCAAAATATTATGAATCAGCTTCAAGAAAAACTGGCGTTACTGGTACAATCATGTTGCAAATGCTAGAATCAAGATTGGATAACGTAATCTTCCGTGCTGGCTTTGCTATCACAAGAAGACAAGCAAGACAAATTGTTAACCACGGACATGTTTTAGTTAACGGTAAAAAAGTTGATATTCCTTCCTATTTGCTAAAAGCGGGGGATGAAGTCACTGTTAAATCAAACAGTCAAAATTTCATTAAAAATGTTCAAGAATCAATTGATATGGCGCTTTCATTTGCTTGGTTAAATGTTGATAAAGCTGCTCAAAAAATTGTATTCGATAGAGTACCACAAAGGGAAGAGATGGATCCTGAGTTCAAAGAACAACTTGTTATTGAGTACTACTCTAAATAGTAATTAGGAGAGAATGAAGAATATGGAACTTAAAATTAAAAATGTTAATACTACAACAAGCTCTGATGGTTCTCAATATGGTAAATTTGTAATTGAGCCACTAGAAAGAGGCTATGGTGCAACAATTGGCAACTCTTTAAGAAGAGTCTTGCTTTCAAGCCTTGAAGGCGCTGCTGTAACTTCTGTCAGAATCGAAGGTATTACACATGAGTACACTTCAATTCCTGGGGTTGTTGAAGATGTTATTGATATTATGCTTAACCTAAAAGGTTTAGTTGTAAAAACTGATAGCAACGATGTTCAACACTTGAGATTAGATGTTACAAAACCTGGCCCAGTTTTAGCTTCTGAAATAGAACTTCCTGCAGGTGTTAAAATTGTTAATCCTGATTGCTTGATTTGCACACTTGCTGATGGTGGCGCAATCCATGCAGACATAGTTGTAGAAGTTGGCAAGGGTTATGTAACTCAAGATCCACTTAAAGAACAAAAAAATGGTATGCCAATTGACATGCTTCCAATTGACGCTGCATTTATGCCAATTAAGCGCGTAAGCTATATAGTTGAACCTGCTCGTGTTGGTGAAAATCTTGACTTTGACAAATTGACTCTTGAAATCTGGTCAAACGGCTCAATTGATGTCACCCAAGCATTGTCAAAAGGCGCAAATCTTCTAATTGAACACTTCTCTCAAATTGCTGCAATTACAGGAACTCCTGTAAGTGTTAAAGTTGAAGAAGAAGCTAAGGTTGAAACAGTTCAAGATGACACTCCAGCTTTTACAATTGAAGATTTAGAACTTTCAGTTCGTGCTTATAACTGCTTAAAGAGAGCTAGCATTAACTCAATGGCAGAACTGTTGAAAAAATCAGAACATGATTTGTTAAATATCAAAAACTTTGGCAAAAAGTCTTCTGATGAAGTAATTGAAAAATTGCACCAATTAGGTTTGGATCTTCAACCAAACCCAGAAGGTGTAGATGATTTAGAACTTATATAGTAAAAGGAAAATAAAATGAGACACCAGTGTAAAAGACACCACTTATCAAAAGCAGCTGACCAAAGAAAAGCACTACTTCGCTCTTTGGCAACTGAATTGTTCTTGCATGGCGAAATTACAACAACAATGGCAAGAGCAAAAGCGCTTCGTCCATATGCTGAAAGTGTTATTACTTTTGCAAAAAAGGGCGATTTGGCTTCACGCAGACAAGCTGCAAAATATATCTTTGACAAGGAAACTTCAAAATATATGAACCTTGAAACAGGTGAAATTTTTGATGCTCCTCAAGAAGGTCAAAAATTACCATCTCAAACAGTTCTAAGGCAGCTGTTTAGTGTAATTGGTAAAAAATATGCAACTCGTAACGGTGGTTACACAAGAATTTACAGACTTGCTCCAAGACGCGGCGATGCTGCTGAAATGGCAATGATTCAACTTGTGTAATGACTCGATACGCTCTGCATTTTCAATATCTTGGTAAAAACTACAGAGGCTCTCAAAAACAGCCCAATAAAAACACAATACAAGATGAAATTGAAAAAGCACTTTGTACATTGATAAAAACAAAAATAAGCACTATATTTTCAGGCAGAACCGACAAAGGTGTCAGCGCGTACCATCAGGTTTTGCATTTTGACACCGATTGCAAAATTAATAAATATAAATTTATTAATTCCATAAATGGTATTTTGCCTGAAGATATAAGGATTTTTGACATTGAAGAAAAAGACAAAACTTTTCATGCTCAAAAATCTGCGAAATTTCGCCACTACAGATATTTAATCAGAAACGATTTAATAAAATCTCCTTTTGATACAAATGCTTTCTTTTATCGCTATAAATTAAATGAAAACAGAATGAACGAGGCGTTAAAATATCTGCAAGGTGAACACGATTTCAGTGCTTTTAAATCTCAATCCGAAAATCCTGCTAAAGTTTGCAACATATATTATGCAAGCGCAAAACGCAGTAGGGACGAGAAATATATTATTATCGATATTGTGGGTGACAGATTTCTCTACAATATGGTAAGGACAATCGTCGGAACGTTACTTTTGATTGAAAAAGACAACCTTGAACCGCTATCAATGTTGAATATTTTAAAATCAAAAAACCGTTCAAATGCAGGGGCTACAGCCGATGCCGTTGGTCTGACTCTTGTAAATGTCGGTTACGGTGACTGTTCTGATTATCTAAAACAACTAAATACATAGGAAAGGTAAATAAATGAAAACATTTAGCGCAAAGCCGCTTGAAGTCGAAAGAAAATGGTATGTTGTTGACGCTCAAGGTCAAACACTTGGTTGTTTAGCAGTTGCTGTTGCAAATATTCTTCGCGGCAAACATAAACCTCAATATACGCCGCATGTTGATACTGGCGATTTTGTTATTGTTATCAATGCTGCGCAAATTCAAGTAAGCGGCAAAAAAGAAACTGATAAACTATATCGTTCGCACAGCGGTTACCCAGGTGGTTTTAAAGAAATTAGCTTTAAAGCTTTAATGGAAAAAGACCCTAGACGTGCAATAGAAAAAGCGGTTAAGGGCATGCTTCCACACAATACTTTGGGTGCTCAACAGTTTACAAAATTAAAAGTGTATGCTGATGCTAACCATCCGCATGAAGCACAAAAACCTGAAAAATATGAAATCAAAGGAGATAAATAATAATGGCAGATGCTAAACAAGAAGTAGTTAAAACCGGCAGAAGAAAATGCTCAATAGCAGTTGCTAAAGTTTCATCAGGCAAAGGCAGAGTGTTTGTTAACGGTAAAACTCTTAAAGGATATTTTGGAAATCGCCCATCACTAGAGATGGCAATATATCGTCCGCTTGTTTTAACTGATAATCAAGATAAACTTGATGTTAGAGTAAAAGCGGTTGGTGGTGGTGTTTGTGCTCAAGCTGATGCAATCAAACACGCAATTTCTCGTGCTTTGCTTGAAATGAATGAAGAATACAAACCAGTATTAAAACAAGAAGGCTTGTTAACTCGTGATGCAAGAGTTAAAGAACGTAAAAAATACGGTCGCAAAAGAGCAAGAAAAAGATTCCAATTTTCAAAAAGATAATTTTTATTTTTATTCAAAAATGCCGCCATTACTTTATTGGCGGCATTTTAGTATACAAAACATTGTATACTTTTTAGCGGATTTAAAAACAACCTTCTTGTGTAATAATTTTTCATAAGGAGGTTAAAATGGTAGATTCTATTGGCGGAAATGACAGTCTTTACGGTACTATAGGAATAGGTGCATATTCTATTGGCACATATTCTCAAGTGGAAAAAACCGATACGGAAGTCTTTGAAGATGTTTTTCAAGATGCGCTTGAAGCTGTTGATGATAAAACTCAAGAACAAACAATTTCAAAAATAGATGAAAGTTCGCTTGGAATTCCCGCAGGTATGGAAATAGAAGGAGTGCAAAACGTTGAAGAAGTTGCACAAAGCGATGCTTCCCAATCTGGCGGCGGTGGCTCCTCATCAGAAGATGATGAAGAAGATTATGATGAAATGGACCTAAACCAAGACGGTACAGTAACTCCAGTAGAAATGATTATATATGAGATGACTCAGGGTATGTCTCAAAGCGAGGGTGCTGCATCTAGTGTTGATAGTGCAACATTATCTGATGCGCTAAGTGCTTATATGGTTGCTTAATTTTTAAATTTTTCAACTATAGCATCAGCAATTCTTTTTGAAGCAAAGCCGTCGCCATAAGGGTTTACGGCTTGTTTCATAGAATTATAGAACTCTTTATCATCCAATAACTTTTGAACTGTTGATACAATTTTGTCTTTGTGTGCGCCAACAAGCTTAACACATCCGTATTCAAGTGCTTCAGGGCGCTCTGTTTCATCTCTTAGTACAAGGACAGGTACGCCAAGCGATGGCGCTTCTTCCTGTACTCCGCCCGAGTCGGTTAGAATTATATGCGATTTTTTCATAAGTGTAGCAAAAGGCGCATAATCAAGCGGATTAATAAGTTTAACCCTCTCAATCCCTTCAAGTTTAGCCCTTACGGTGTTTTGCACATTTGGGTTTAAATGAACCGGATAAACAATTTGTATGTCTTTATTTTTTTGAATTAGCTCTATAACCGCATCACAAATTTCTTCAAGCGGTTTGCCAAAATTTTCACGTCTGTGGGATGTTAAAAGTATTGTTTTTAAATTTTTATCCAAT
This sequence comes from Candidatus Gastranaerophilales bacterium, assembly GCA_944324385.1. Classification (GTDB taxonomy): domain Bacteria; phylum Cyanobacteriota; class Vampirovibrionia; order Gastranaerophilales; family Gastranaerophilaceae; genus Galligastranaerophilus. Next base: position 47,930 of record CALUWD010000006.1, read on the forward strand.
CCTATAAAATCAAGATTAGCTTCTTTGTTATTAACTGTGTATAAAAGCGCATCTATGACGGTATTGCCTGTTTTATAAATTGAATTTGGTGTTTTAATGCCTGAATTTATAATGTTGTCAATAGCACCTTGTGTCGGGCAAAAATGCATATCGCAAACTGCATCTGCTAAAACTCTGTTAATTTCCTCAGGGAACGGGTAATCTTTGTTAAAAGTTCTAAGACCAGCTTCAACATGCCCTATAGGGATTCTTGCATAATATGCGCTAAGCGCGCTTGCGCCTGCAGTTGTTGTATCTCCATGTACAAGAACAATGTCAGGTTTTACTTTTTCAAAAATTTCTTTTGTTTGCAAAAGTACATCAGATGTTAGCCCCCAAAGGTTTTGATTTGGTTTCATTAGATTTAAATCGTAATCGGGTATAATTTCAAAAAGTTCAAGCACCTGATCAAGCATTTGCCTGTGCTGCGCGGTTACAATAGTTATAGCTTCAAGCTCATCTCTTGATTGAATTTCTTTTACAAGAGGTGCCATTTTAATTGCCTCAGGGCGTGTTCCAAATACAATAGCAACTTTTATTTTCTTATCCATAAATAAATTGTATTAAAATAATATTTAAAAAACAAGCTAATTTTTATGTTTGTCATGCCCTTTTGTTTGTTGTAAAATATCATTAATAGGCAGTTTAGGAGTTTAAATTTTGAGTCAGACAAATTTATTTGACCATGGAAAAATTGTTCCGGTTAATATTCGAGATGAAATGAAACGTTCATACATCGATTATGCCATGAGCGTTATTGTAGGGCGTGCATTACCTGATGTTCGTGACGGCTTAAAGCCTGTCCACAGACGTATTTTGTTTGCTATGAACGAACTTGGCATGACGCCTGATAAACCGTTTAAAAAGTGTGCCAGAATTGTCGGGGAAGTTCTCGGTAAATATCACCCTCATGGCGACTATGCGGTTTATGAATCTTTGGTGCGCATGGCGCAAGATTTTGCAACCAGATATTTAACAATCGACGGTCATGGTAACTTTGGTTCTGTTGATGGCGACTCTGCTGCTGCTATGCGTTATACAGAAGCAAGAATGCATAAAATAACAACTTCTATGCTTGCTGATATTGATTGTGAAACTGTTAATTTTACTCCCAACTTTGACGGTTCCTTGCAAGAACCATCTGTACTGCCTGTAAGATTACCAATGCTGCTTTTAAATGGTGTTTCAGGTATTGCAGTCGGTATGGCAACAAATATTCCGCCTCACAATTTGTGTGAAATAGTCGACGGTACAATTGCAATGATTGATAACCCTGAAATTACGGTTGAAGGCTTAATGCAGTATATTAAGGGACCTGATTTTCCTACTGCTGCAACTATAATTGGTACATCTGAAATTAAAAAAGCTTATGAAACAGGTCGCGGTTCAATAAAAATGTCGGCTGTTTCATCTATTGAAGAACTCCCTGGGGGCAACGGTCGTCAGGGTAGAACAGCAATTGTTGTTACGGAAATTCCTTATCAGGTTAATAAAGCCGCCCTTATTGAAAAAATCGCTGACCTTGTTAAAGAAGGCAAAGTTCAAGGCATTTCAGATATTCGAGATGAATCCGACCGTGATGGTATGAGGGTTGTAATTGAGCTAAAACGTGATGCTAAACCTGATGTTGTTAGAAATAATTTATACAAGCAAACTGCACTTATGACAAGCTTTGGTGTAAATATGGTGGCACTTGTCGGACAACAACCAAGGCTGTTAAATTTATACGAAGTTCTTAATGAATTTATTGAACACAGAGTTGATGTAATTACAAGAAGGACGATATTCTTCTTGAAAAAAGCAAAAGCTCGTGCGCATATTTTAGAAGGTTTAATGATAGCGCTAAATGCTCTTGATGAAGTTATTGAGCTAATTAAAAAATCTAAAAATACAGAAGAAGCAAGAAACGGTTTAATGTCAAGATTTGGGCTTGATACAGAGCAAGCAAATGCAATTTTAGAAATGCAATTAAGGCGTTTAACCGGTCTTGAACAAGATAAAATAAGAGCCGAATATGATGATTTAATTAAGAAAATTGCAGAATATGAAGCAATTCTTGCTGATAGAAATAAAGTCCTTGCTCTTATAAAAGAAGAATTGCTCGAAGATAAAGAAAAATATGGCGATGATAGAAAAACACAAATTTTGCCTGAGCAGGGAGAGTTAAATATTGAAGATTTAACACCTAACACTGCGATGGCTGTGTTTATTACTCGTCAGGGTTATATTAAACGTATTTCGCTTGATACATTTGAGCGTCAAAATCGTGCAACCCGTGGCAAGGGTGGTATGAAAACAAAAGAGGACGATGATGTTGATCATTTCTTTACTGCAATGATGCATGACAAAGTTTTATTCTTCTCATCAAAAGGTGTTGTCTATAGCTTAAATGTTTATGACTTCCCAGAGGGTTCACGCCAATCTAAGGGCTTACCGATTATTAACGTTCTGCCTATTGAACAGGATGAACAGATAACAGCAGTTGTTCCTGTGAGCGAATTTAGCCCGAATACAAATCTTATAATGCTGACTAAAAAAGGTTACATTAAGAGAATAAGCCTTGATAATTTTGTAAATATCAGACGAAACGGAATTATAGCAATTGGACTTGAAGAAAGCGATACGCTTAATTGGGTTAAACTTGCTCAAAATAATGATGAAATAATTATTGGTACATCCTGCGGCATGGCAATACGTTTTGCAATTGAGGATTTAAGACCGCTGGGTCGTTCTGCTCGCGGTGTTAACTCAATGAAGCTAAGAACAGGAGATACAATAATCGGCTGTGATGTTGTTCCAAGAGATTATGATGCAGATTTATTAGTTGTAACATCAGATGGTTTTGGCAAACGTTCAAAGTTGAGTGAATTCAGACCTCAAAATAGAGGCGGTTTAGGTTTAATCGCAACTAAATTTAAGTCCGCCGCATCAAGACTCGTTGCGCTTACTATTGTTGATGAACATGATGATATAATGGTTGTAACTGCAAATGGTATTGTAACCAGAGTAAGTGCAGCGGATATCTCTCGTCAGGGACGACCTGCAACAGGTGTCAAAGTTCAAAATCTAGTTGATGGCGACACTGTTGTTTCTGTTAATAAAATTATAAATCCCGATGAAGATGAAAGTGTTCAAAAAGAGCCTCAAGCGGTTAACGCAGAAGATTCTGAAGCAACACAAGGAAATCTTAATCTGGAATAAAATATAATTGTTATAAAATATGGGCGTCTAAAAGATGCCCATATTTTTTTTAATTTAGGATATCGATTAATACATTTCGCCCATACCAAATGTGAAGAATCCACTACTGCGATCTTTGCCGCCTGTATTTGTAAATGGCACAGCATAATCAAGATTGATTGGGCCAAGACCCGGAATAAATACTCTTAAGCCCACACCTGCTGTTATTGCATATCCCGGGCGGTCGTATAGCTTATTTGTGAGCGTATCGCCAAATATTGTACCAGCATCAACAAATGCAGCAAGTCTTACATTGTTCAGGAATGTATTTGTCGTAAGCCTGTCCATAAATGGTATGGGAGTCCTAAACTCTGCTGTACCCATCATAAAGCCATCACCTGTACCAACTTCAGAAATATTGAAACCTCTTATGCTATATGGGCCACCAAGTGCAAACGCTGCAAACTCCGGCATATCGCCATGGATTTTTCCGCCGGCACGTGCAGCTAATACAAGAGTTGATTTTCTTCCTACTGGAACAAATTTCTTTAACATACCATATAATTTGCCAAATGAATCTGCACCAAAGCCAATTGATTCTTCAAGACTTATTCTTGCTAAAACACCGCGCCTTGTATTTACAACAGTATCTCTTGTATCATAAGTCAGTGCGGGCGTAATTTTAGCGTAAACACCACCGTCGAGTTGTTTTTCTCTTTCTCTAAAGTCTACCCCTCTTAGGGCGTATACACTTCTTGCTTTCCATTCATCGCCCTCGTCAAGGTCAACACTTTCTCCACCAAAGCTTATGCTTCCGCTAAGATTTTTAAATGCTTTAAATCTTCTTGTTAGGGTAATGTCTGCGCCATAGCGTTTTTCAATTGATAGTGGAACTTGATAGCTTCCAAAATTCCTTACAAACGCCCTAAAGCCTAATGATTGGTTTTCTGATTTAAAATGCGGCTCAATAAAACCTAACTCAGCTTGCAAGTTTGGGCGGTTAATAATAGAGCTGTCGTTCATCAAAATACCGGTACCTGCCATAAAGTTGATACTTAACTTTTGCCCTAAACCTCTAAAGTTGTTTTCAGAAAAACCAACCGAACCAAAGAAACCTGATGTAGAATCAACACCGACGCCTAAAGAAATTTTACCTGTTCTTTGTTCATCAAGTGAAATTGTAACGTTGTATTTTCCCGTTCTTTCATCCATTTCAATGTCGCGCTTAACATCTTTAAAGGCTTGCGTTCCCATTAACCTTAAAATGTCGTCACGCATGATGTTTTCATTGTAAACTGTCCCGGGTTCGAGCAGAATATTCCTTTTTACAATGAAATCGCGGGTTTTATAATTGCCTTCCACAATTACATCGTTAATTACACCCTCATCAATCGTAATATTTACAATGCCGTCAGGATCGTCTTGAACAGATGTAACACGTGCAAGAATGTAGCCTTTCATGCTGTACATTTCTTGTATTTGTTCAATTGCGGAATTTATATTCAATATATTTTGCGGTTGACCTTCGTATTGATTTAATATTGTCATAATGTCTTTTGTTGCAACAACATTATTTCCATCAACCGTAAACCCTTTTATGGGTGGGTTTTCTTCTACAATAATCCTTAGGCGAATACCGCCTTCTTCAGCCTTAAGGGGCACTGCTCTTATGTTTTGGGTAAAATATCCTGTTTTATATATCTTGTTTAAATCAGCAGAAATAGTTTTTCTGTCGTATAAATAACCTTCTTTTGCGCTAAGCAAATCTTTTATAAATGAGGTTTCTATGATATTGTTGCCAAAAATTTCAACTTGTCTTATGTAGACAGCTGCTTCTTCGTCTTCATGGACTGTGGTTTTTGGTGTTGTATCTACAAAAGATTCGCTATTTTGGGTTTCATTTTCTTGTGGACTTATTTCTTCTTCGTATTTTTCTTGTTGTTCTTGCGTTTTTTCTATTTTTTTCTCTTTTTTAGATTTAAAAAACTTTGGGAATTTAAAGTTAAAAGCCGCATAAGATGGCTGCTGGATAAACAGTATCCCCAGCACTGTATATATTAATAACAGTTTTTTTATATTTCTCATCTAATTCGAAAAAAGTCCAGCTTATCTCTTATTTAATATTATATAACCAAATATATCCCACTGCAAACCCGTCAAATAATGTAACAATTGTGTAAAAAATTGCACATATTCTACTAATTTTTTTATGATATTATTAAGGCGAGGTAATTATTTTGAATTTAGAACAAAGAGAGTTAATCGAAAGTATTATTAGGCAAAATCCGGCTTTTTTGGGAAATGAGCATTTGCTGGATCAGTTTTGCTCTGAAGTTTATAAAAAATCTTATTTGCTCTTAGATTCTGTTTCAAATGTAGACAGTTTAAAAAATTATCTAAAAAAGGTAGTCGATACCTCTATTTCAAATGTTACAAAAGCCACTAAGGCGTCAGTTTTAAATAATAATGATGTTCAAGATGTAGTAAAAAAAACTGATAATGCCGAAGAATTAAGCATGTTGTCTTCTAAAGCTGAGAAAAAATATGCACCAAAAACAAAAATTGTTAGTATTAATAAAAAAGAAATTAGAATTTCAAAAATTAAAAACCCTTACGAAGGGTTGATTGACCCAATTGAGTTAATGCCTGAAAAGGCTGTTAATCCATCTTTGGCAAAAAACATAGTGGATGCGGTAATTAGGCTTGACTCAAAAGAACCTAGCAAAAGATTTTTAGATATTTTCAAACTAAAATATGTCCAAAAGTTTCCTCAAAGCGACATTTCAAAGGCACTAAGAATTTCACAGAATGATTTAAGCAAAAGATTTTGCGAAATGGTAAAGTTAATCAGACAAGAGATTTTGTAAGATTATATTTTCAACCCTCTTTGCTTTGTAAATGTTATATAATCATTCATTTTTAGAGGTGTTCTAAGAGTGTTTTTTTGAAAAAATGGCTGATAATATGGGTCATAGCTTGGTTGTTGCATTTGTACTTTTTGTTTTAATTCTTTTCTTTGTGCTATGCTGCCCAGTTTATTTCTTACAAGTGGCGTAAGAACATTGCATGAAACCACAGCACCAACAAGTGAAGCCAGAACTTTTGCACCGCCTCTTAGCCTGTCAAATTCTATAGAGTCTTTTTTTATGTTTTTAAAGGTTATGACATCATTATTTATTAATTTTTCTGTTCCGTTTATAAGTGGTGTTGTTATAAGTGCATATAGTCCAATGTTTACCGCGCCATCAAAAATTTCTTGTGGGATAAGGAACTTTTTATCGTCTTTGTCGATTTTTTTGTTGGTTAGAATGCCAAAAGTTTGAGCAGCACTTGCCAAAAACCAACCAACTGCAGCTGTTATAAATAGAAAATTAGCATTATCATTTGCAAATTTTGCTACCATTTTTTGTCCAAAGTTAGCCATTTTGCGTACCTCCGAACTTTTTACTATGCTCATTTGCAAATTTTTCAACTAGTTCTGCTGATTTGTTTGTTAACGGTGCATCAAGCGCAAAGTTTGTAATAATCATCGCACCAAGTGCAACCAGTGTGCCTATAACTGAGGGTACGCGATTTATAGCGTCGGACAGTTCTTTTGGAGACAAGTTTAATGAGTCAAAACCGTTGCCAAGTATTTTCTTTATTTTATTTGGGTCAACTGTAATTTTTCCTGCCTCTTTTATTATCTTGCCTGTTGCGTCTCTTTTTGCAAGCTTTAATTCTGTTGCTTTCATGCATGCACCACGCACAAGTATACCTGTTGCAGTCCCTACTATTGCCTTTGCACCGCTTCTTATTGCGCTAACCCATCTTGTATCTTTGTCAACTTCTTTGTTGCTTAAATCTATGACAGGTTGTATTAAAAGCGCGGTGCCACCAATAGCTAACCTTTGCTGTACGCTTGAAAAGTTTTCTATTTTGGTGAGCATGCTCTGCGCTTTGTTGCCTATAGTTATTGGTTTTACAGCGCGAAAATTTATTTTGTTGTTATTGCTTTCAAGTCTAGTAATCATATACCTTCTTTTACCCAATCTTTTAACGCAAATAATAAAAATAAATTGCTAAAAAATATTATTTAGAAAAACAAGGTTTAATAAATGTTTACATAAATTGGTAATTTGTCATCATTTATTGTTTGTCATACAATTATAGCACATGCTATTTAAAAATGGAATAATTTATTTATGAAGCAACCTTTTTTTTATGACATAACTTTAAGAGATGGAAACCAGTCCTTAAAAAAACCTTGGCAATTAAGTGAGAAGCAGTTTATTTTCGAAAAGCTCCATGAACTCAATGTTCAAGCTGTTGAGGTTGGATTTCCTGCTTCTTCACATATGGACTTTGAAGCTTGCAAAACTCTTGCCGATATGGCATGGGACAATTTGGTTGTTTCAGCGCTAGCACGTGCTGTTAAGAGTGATATTGACAGTGCTATAAAAGCTATAGGCCACAGTAAAATTCCGCGTGTGCATACTTTTTTAACACTAAGTCCATTCCATATGAAGTATGTTTTAAATAAAAAACCTGATTATTGCGCTAAGGTTGCAATTGAGGCAGTTGAATATGCTACAAAAAACATTAAAAAAATAAATAAAGATGCTCAAGTCCAATTTAGCGTTGAGCATTTTGGAGACTGTATCGAAAACATTGACTTTGTAGTTGATACACTTAAAAAAATTGTAAAAGCAGGTGCTTATGTCATTAATCTTCCAAATACTGTTGAGAGAACGAGGCCTGCAACTTTTATAAATTTAATAGAAAAAGTTAAAAATGCGCTGCCCGAGGATGTTATTATATCTATGCATAATCATAATGATTTGGGCATGGCTACTGCAACAACTGTAGAAGGTTATTTTGCGGGTGCAATACAACTTGAGTGCTGTTTGAATGGTTTAGGTGAGCGTGCTGGCAATACGGACTTTGCACAGGTCGCAGTTGCATTGCATAATAATGGTGTAGATGTTCCTGTTAATCTTGAGAAGATATATGAAACATCAATGATAATTTCGCAAATGGCAAAAGTGCAAATATATGAAAAAGCTCCGCTAATTGGCCCTGAAGCGCTGGCGCACAGGAGTGGAATACATCAAGATGGTGCAATAAAAACAAAAGATATGGATTTTGGTGCATATAGACCAATTAAACCTTCTTTAATAGGTCGTGATGATGATGAAAAAATAGGCTTTACATCTCAATCGGGAAAAACTGCAGTGTTTGAAATTATTAACAATGCGGGTTATCCAATAACAATTGAGGAAGCAGTGCGCTTAACGCCTATTGTAAAAGAAATTTCCGAGAAAAAAGGCGAACTTGGCACTGATGAGATTTTAAAAGTTTACTTTAGGGAAATTCTTGATGTTAAAGGTGCTTTTGAACTAGTTTCATTTAAACTAGTCGGTGGAGATAAATTTAAGCTAGGATTTAAATTTAATGGCGAATTAAAAGAAGTCGAAGGTTCTGGTAACGGCCCGCTGGATGCTTGTCTTGATGCACTAAAGAACGCAGGTTTTTCTCGCAAGTTATCTTTTTATAAACAGTATGCGCTTGATGAAGATAAAATGGGTGCAGGTGCTAGCGCAATGAGTGTTATTCATCTTGTTGGTAAAAATAATGAAGAAATTATTGGGCGAGCTATTGACCAAAACACTGCAAGAGCGAATGTTAAAGCAATATTTAATGCGCTAAACCAAGTTTATAAGTAAATTATACTTGTGCTTGAGCAACTGCTTCTTTTACACTTGCAACTATTTCTTCATAGTTTTTGTTCAAATACAAACCGCGACCCATGCCAATTGCGCATGCTCCCGCATTAAGCAGAGGTTTTATGTGCTCAATTTTAACACTTCCACATGGCATAACATTTAAAAATTTCATTGGTCTAAGTAAATCTTCTATATAGGTTGCGCCGCCAAGGTCTTTAATTGGGAATATTTTAATAATAGGTACGCGAACCTTCCAAGCGCTGTATGCTTCATTCGGTGTTGTTGCACTTAAAATCAAGGGAATTTTGCTGCTTGATGAAACTTTTGTGAGTCCCATTTGTAAAATTGGCGAAACTAAAAGTTTTGCACCAGCTTCAATGCCCAGGTGGGCTTGTTCAGATGTTATTATTCCACCTTGTGCAACAAAAATACCATTTATTTGACAAACTTTTTTTATTGTTTCAATTGTTGAATTAATTTCAACAACTTTAATTCCGCCTTCTAAATACGCTTGTGCAATTTCAAGCGCTTTTTGTGGTTCGTCTTCTCTTATAATGCCGTAAATTCTTGACCTAAAAATTTCTTTTATTGCTTCACTCATTTTATTGCGTAAACCTTATTTGCTGCTTTGACAGTTTTTACTTGTAATTCCATATTTTTAAGCATTAAATTTGAAATTATTTTTTTTGTTTCTTCGTCTTTTACAGACCAGCATATTTTCTTTTCCGGAAATTTAACAAATGATTTAGTTGAGAACGAAATAGCAGTTTTTAGAGCATCTATTAAATTCAAATTGCTTATATCTATTACTGCTTTTTGTTCATTTGTTTTAGTGAGGAAATTTTCAATTTTTTCAATCATGTTTAATTTTTTATCTTCTTTTTATGTCTGTTTGTTATAGGTTCGTATGTTAGTTACTTCGGTATTATTTTATAATTTTTTATAACATAATTTTAAATCTAAACCTTTTGGTGTATAATTTTTTTAAGATGAGGTTGAGGCTTAGTTATGCAAAATTCTTTAACTATTAATGGCAGCGAGATTATTTGTAGCGCAAAAGAAGTTTTTGATATAGAGGCAAATTCTGTTCTAAAACTTAAGGATAGATTAAATGAAAATTTTTTACGTGCTATTGAAATTATTTACAATTCAAAAGGCAAAGTTGTTGTAACAGGTATGGGCAAATCAGGTCTTGTTGGCAGAAAAATTGCTTCAACACTGTGCTCTACAGGTACTCCTGCCGTATTTTTGCATCCTGCTGAATCTACCCATGGTGATAGCGGTATCATTTCAAGAAACGATGTTGTAATAGCTATTTCAAATAGCGGCGAAACTCAGGAATTATTAAACCTTTTGCCATTAATTTTGCGTTTTGGGGTTCCTTTAATAGCTCTTACAGGTGGGCTTAATTCTACCTTAGCGCAAAAAAGCGATGTTGTTCTTGATATTTCTGTTGAAAGAGAGGCATGCCCTCTGAATAAAGCGCCTACAGCAAGCACGACTGCAACACTTGCAATGGGGGACGCCATTGCTGTTTGTCTGCTTAAAAAACGCGGTTTTTCTTATGAGGACTTTTTATTGTATCATCCTTCAGGTTCTCTTGGAAAAGGAATTTTATACAAAGTAGGCGAACTTATGATAAAGGGCGACTTGCTCCCTGTCGTTTCTCAAGAAGTTAATTTTAGTGATGCAATAAAACTTGTTAGCGAAAAGAAACTGGGAACAGCGCTTTTGGTCGATAATACTGGCAAATTGACAGGCGTTTTAACAGATGGTGACATTAGACGCGCTGTTATAAAGCACCCTGATGCGAGAAATTTAAAAGTAAAAGATGTAATGACAGTAAACCCTAAAATCATCGACATAAATGAACTTTGCGCAAAGGCACTTTCTATTATGGAAAAATATTCAATAACTTCGCTTGCTGTTGTTGATAAAAACGATATTCCAATTGGGCTTTTGCATATCCATGACTTACTGCGCGCGGGGGTAGCATAGTGTATAATTCGCTTGACTTAAGACAAAAAGCAAAAAAAATTAAGTTGGCTGCTTTTGACATTGATGGTGTTATGACAGATGGCTCGCTTATTTATCTGCCTGATGGCTCGCAGGCAAAAGCCTTTAATGCTAAAGACGGTTTAGGGCTTACTATGTTAAATAAGGCTGGAATAAAAACCGCAATAATTACCGCAAAAGAGTCTGGAGCAGTTTTAGAGAGGTCTAAAACTCTTGGAATTACAAAACTTTTTATGAATCAAAAAAATAAAATATTGGCACTTGATGAAATTTGCAGGGAATTTTCACTAGGTTATGATGAAATTTTATACATGGGCGATGATTTACCAGATATTGAAGTGCTAAAATCTGTTGGACTCAGTGCATGCCCGCAAGATGCCGTTGACGAGGTTAAGGAAATTTGTAACATTGTTACACAAAAATCAGGTGGTAAGGGTGCTGTGAGAGAAATCTGCGATTTTTTACTAAAAGTTAATAACATTTCTTTTGATGATTTAAAAAAACCCTCCATACAGTAGGTTTTTTGGTTTTATTAATATTTGTTAAGAATTTGGTATTTTTTGTCAATTTATTTCTGTTCAAAGACTTTATTAATATAACAATAGCTTATGAGAGAATTTGGTTATGACGGAAATTGAATTAAATACTATTTTTAACATTGTTTGTGATCCTGAAAAAAATGTGTACAAACTTGATAGTGTTAAAAAAATTCAAGAAGTTCAAAGAATTGCCAGAGTATTTAACATAGCAAAAGAGCAACGCGAAACATCAAAGGAAATCTCTGCACGCGCCCTTGTTGCATTCAAAATGCTAGTTAGCAACAACTAATTACTCTTTTACATAGTTTTTGAATTCGACACAAAGTTCGTCTAGGATTTGTGAGAGTTTTTTGAAGTTTAATTGCACAAAATCAAGAGTAATGGTGTTTGAACTTTTTGTGGTATCAAAGATGTAATTGCGGTATTTATTTGTGCCTTGTATAAACCGCCATACATTATGGATAGATACGCACGAACGTTGTTTTTGTAAATAATAAATCTTGTTTTGTCTGTGTTAACTTCGTATTTAACTTTTACATCCTTGATTTTTGATGAAATTAAATTGTAATATTTCTCAAAAACAGGTTCAAAAACTATTTTACATTTTTGTTTGTACGCTTGGGCGTATAGTTTTGATGTTTTTTCGTCACTTGGTACAATTTCATGTGTTTTTTCTGCTTGCTTATTTTGTTGTGCTGGCGGTTGTTTTGCAAGATTGATGCCTGCGTTTGGGTCTTTTGAATAAGTGCTTGATGCTACAATTAGAGAATTTGTTTCCTCTTTTGCCTTGTTAAGTGCTTCTTGCAAAAACTCTTTTGCAGAGTCAAATTTTTCATTTTTTATTTCAATGACAGATGCATTTGCGCCACAATCAACTCCTAAATTTGTGTTTATTCTTTCAAATACAGGGTAAACGCCATTTAGTTTTGTTTTAGGTAAAAATATGTAAAATTCATCTATATCTTTAATTGCAACGGAATCATTGATTCTAATTGATTTTTTAATTACTTCAAGAAATTCCTTTGGATTTTTGTATCCTGGGTACTTTGAATCAGGTGTAACAAGCATTAAACAGGAATTGATTTTGTGTGAAATTGCATTTTCAATTTGACTTTTTAAAAACTCCTCACAATATTTTTGAGTATAAACCCCTGTATCAGGCTGTATCATTCCTATTGTTTTCATGAATTCAAATTGTGTTGATATGCTTGTGTTTAAGTCGTCTTTTTGAATGCACCAAATGGTACGAATCAAAAGCTCGTAATCATGTGCAGGGTGTTTTAAAATATCACTTATGCCATTGTCAAAAGCGTCGATTATTGTTTCTCTTGAACAATTGTCATTTAAAAACAGCACTGGCACTTGAGAAATAACAGAAGTTGCCTTTATGTCTTTGATTAATTTTATTGCATCTGGGTTATCGTTAGAGCAGTGAATTATTATAACATTTGGTAATTGATTTTTTAAAAAATCAATTGCATTGTCAAAAGAGCAGTTTGTAATTTTGTCCAAATCCCTTAATAGAACGAGTTTTGAACCTATTTGCTCAACTAGTCCTTCGTCATTGCTTATTACTGTTATGGTGTTTGTGAACCCCATTTGTAACTCCTTTGGAATTTATATTACAATGAAAAATATAATTTTTCCAGTTTTTTAATTTTTTTAAAGAAAATGACAAACAAAGAAACTTTTGCTATGCTCTTTGTATTATGAAAAATAATCATGCTTTGTATTTAATTTTAATTGTTATTTTGGGGCTTTTGCTTCGCCTGTGGAATATAGATAAACCAGAGGGTATGTGGAATGATGAGTATTTGACTTGGTCCATTGCAAATTTAAAATTCCCTCAAGATTTTTTTAATGGAATTGCTAATAATTGCCATGCGCCCTTGCATTATTTTTATTTAAAAGCTTGGATGGCATTATTTAAAGATTCAGACATTTCGCTAAGAGTTTCTTCTCTTGTCCCTGGAGTTATTTCAATTTTTACAATGTATCTTTGTGCAAAAGAATACCTTGTTAAAAAGCATGGGGAACTGTGCGCTCTTGCTGCAGCTTTTTTAACTTCAACAAGCGCATTTTTGATTTATTTTTCTCAAGAGGTTAGAATATACTCTCTTACTTTTTTAATTGCCTCAATGGTGCTTTATTACTCGCTCAAGGTTTTTAACAATCCGTCAAATAAAAACTGTTGGCTATTAACTTTGTTTAGTGTTTTATTGATTTTTGAACATACAATAGGTTTTGTTTTTGTTGCATTTAATATATGCGCGCTTATTGCATTTATGCAAAGAAAAAAGAAAGAAAACAATCTTACAAATAATATTATTGCAATAATTATTTTATCATTGCCTTTGGTCCCTTTTTTGTATGGACTTTTTGCGCATCCAAAATATTTTAGCCAGTGGTGGGCGCCATTTTCTTGGTCTAAGTTGTTGTTTTATTTTACGGATTTATTTTCCCCTGTACTTAAAAATATTTCAAATGCGCCACCGAGCTTTTTTGCGCAAATATTTGATAATGCAGCACTAAACATCGGTTTTATAATTTTTGCAATAGTGCCTTCTTTTATTTGTTTTGGTCTTGCTATAAAAGCTTTTCAAAATGGCAGGAGAGTTAATTTATACCTTTTAACAGTTTTTTGCGCAACTTTTTTAACTGTTTTAATTGCAGCCCTGTTTGGAAAATTAATATTCCTTACAAAATATTTAATTGAGCTTTATCCTATATTAATCTTACTTGTAGCTGTAGGTTGGTCAACAATGCAGCTAAAGCCCCTAAAAATAATGCTTGCAACAATTTTTGCTGTTATTACACTTTTTTATATAATCGTTTCTTATACATCGCCAGTAAGGCTAGTGCGCGAGGAAGGACAAAGGTTGCCTGTTAAGGTTTTGGCTGATTTGGGTGTAAAAAAAAACGACAGGGTGCTCTACCTTTATTATCCGCCATCAAGGTTTGAAAAGTATGTAAAAGAAGACAATCTTTTTTTTTACGCAAATTCAATAGACAAGTATAATTTTCCCTATGTCATTTACCCTGGCGATTCAAGCACTTATGAGGCCTTTAAGGATGGTAAAAGGCTTTATCGTGATGTTTTTTTGCTAAAGTACAATAAAAAACTTGCAGATTTTTTGGAAGAAAATTATTATTCAAAAATGAACAAAGGCGACAAGATGTTTATTGTTGAGCTAAAGCAAGTATCTTTTTTTAATGATGAACGTCTTGAAAATATAGTACTAGATGAAAAATCCTATAAGAGAATACCATTTTTGTACCTTGTAAGCTCTTATGCAAAAAATTATTCAATAAGAGAATCATCAAAAGAGCTACACTATACAGGACACTACGATAGTGGTAGCTGGCGTGTTCATCTTTTTGAAAAAGTTTAATTATTTTTGCTCGGTTTCTTCTCTTGTAATAATTCTATCAATTAAACCGTATTCAAGAGCCTCTTGAGCTGTCATGAAGTTGTCGCGTTCTGTGTCTTTTTTGATTTTTTCTACTTTTTGACCGGTGTGTTCTGCCATAAGCTCGCATAGCATAGTTTTCATTCTTAAAATTTCTTTTGCTTCAATTTCAATGTCAGTCGCTTGACCTTTTGCACCACCTAAAGGTTGGTGAATCATAATTCTTGCGTTTGGAAGCGCAAGGCGTTTGCCTTTTGTACCGCCTGAAAGTAAAAATGCGCCCATTGAGGCGGCATCGCCCAAGCAAATAGTTGAAACATCGGCTTTTATAAGTTTCATGGTATCGTATATTGCCATGCCAGCAGTAATTACACCGCCAGGGGAATTAATATATAACATAATATCTTTTTCAGGATTTTCACTATCTAATAGCAAAAGTTGTGCTACTATTGAGTTTGCAACATCGTCATCAATTTCAGAACCTAAAAAGATTATTCTTTCTCGCAAAAGCCTTGAGAAAATATCAAAAGACCTCTCACCTCTTGAAGATGACTCAATTACTGTTGGAACGTAATCAATAATTTTGTATTCGTTCATTTTTTATCCTCTAAAAAAATATTACTTCCAATTATATTATTAAAAATGTTAAAAATTCAACCTTAAATGTTTTTAAATAATTTGTTTGTAGTATAATGTCATTTGGTGGGTTAATTCCCCCTGTGTGAGATTTAACAAAAGGAAGTTTTGAAGATGTATAATGTGGCAATAGTTGGCGGTGGCCCTGCGGGAATTTTTACTGCGCTTGAAATAACCAAATTAAAACCCGATTGGAAAGTTGTTTTAATTGAAAAGGGTTCAAAAATTGAAAATCGCAAATGCCCTATGCGTGAAGGTTTAAAACAGTGTGTTAATTGTAAAAATTGCGGTTTGCTTTGCGGTTGGGGCGGCGCAGGTGCGTTTTCTGACGGCAAATTAACCCTTACCCCTGATGTTGGCGGGCATCTTGTTGATTATATGTCTTACAAAGATGTTGAAGACTTGATTGAATATTGTGATAAATTGTATTTGGAGCATGGTGCTACTGAAGTTGTGTATGGCACAAACAGGGAAGAATTTGCAGATATTGAACGTGCTGCAACTTTAGCAGAATTAAAGCTTGTTCATTCTCCTGTAAGACACTTGGGTACTGAGCGTTCATTACATGTTCTAAAACACATGCAAGATTTTTTGAGTGAAAAAATCACTATAATCAACAATCAAAAAGCTGAAAGTTTAATCGTTGAAAATGAGCAGGTAAAAGGCTTTGTTACAAACTCTGGCGAGAAAATTTTAGCTGATTATATTGTAATTGCTCCTGGTCGTGAAGGGGCTGATTGGCTAACACATGAATTTGCAAAAAATAAAATTGGCATGGTAAATAATGCAGTTGATGTTGGTGTGCGTGTAGAATTACCTGCTGCAGTTATGGAACCGATTACATCAAGATTGTATGAATCAAAATTAATTTACCATTCGCCAACATTCGGCGATGAAGTTAGGACATTTTGTATGAATCCTAACGGTGAAGTTGTTAATGAAAACTATAACGGTATTTCAACTGTTAACGGGCATTCTTATGCAAATAAAAAGACTGACAATACTAACTTTGCGCTTTTAGTTTCTAAGAAATTTACAGAGCCTTTTAAAGAGCCTATTAAATACGGGCAGCACATTGCAAGTCTTGCAAATATGCTTGGCGGTGGAATTTTAGTTCAAAGGTTTGGCGATTTGCTTGACGGCAGACGCTCTACTGCTCAAAGAATTAAAGAAAGTATCATCACTCCAACCCTTACTTGTGCAACTCCTGGAGATTTGAGCCTTGTTCTGCCTTACAGACAACTTTTAAGTATAATTGAAATGCTTTATGCTCTTGATAAAATAGCTCCTGGTGTGGCGTCAAGATATACACTTTTATACGGTGTAGAGGTAAAATTCTACTCTGCAAGAGTGCTTTTGACAGATGAGCTTGAAACTCAAGGAGTTAAAAACTTATTTACAATTGGCGATGGCGCAGGCGTTACAAGAGGTTTAATGCAGGCAAGTGCATCTGGTGTTCATGTGGCACGTGTTATTGCTTCAAGATAACTTGTTAAGACAATTGACACAGTAAATAAAAAACTCTAAACTTGTATAATAGGTTTATAAGGGGTAACTATGGAAATATTTAAAATATGGGCGATTTTAGGTTTTGTTTTTCTTTTTATGGAAATTATGACCCCGTCCATGTTTTTCCTACCTCTTGGTGGTGCTGCCTTTTTTGCCGCAGTTGCAGCATTTAAGTATCCTGATAATTATTGGATACAAGGCGGCATGTTTGCCCTTTTTGCAGTGATATTCTTTTTTGTTACACGTCCTTTTATGCGCAGAAAGCCTGAAAAATTTGAACAAACAGGAGTTGAAGCAAAATATATAGGGCAAGTAGCACAAGTGATTAAAGATATTGCCACTCCAAATACTGATGGGATTGGGGTTATAAAGATTTATGGTGAAACTTGGCAAGCAAAATCAATTGATAATTGTGAAATAAAAGCGGGCGAAATGGTCAAAATTGTTAAAAATGAAAGCCTGATTATGTTTGTAGAGAGATGTAAGGAGTAAAAATGATTTTATTTTTGATTTTTGTTGTTCTTGTTGTGGTATTTTTCCTTAGTGGATTTAAGATTGTTAATCAGGCGCAAGTTATGATAATAGAACGTTTAGGACGTTTTAACCGTATATTGCACCCGGGGTTACAATTCATAATTCCTTTTATTGATACTGTTCGAGGTGTCCACTGGAAAAACACAGTTAGACTTGCAACAGGTGAATCTTATAGTGTTTATACTATAGTTGATAAAATCGATTTAAGGGAAAGTGTATTTGATTTTCCTCGTCAAAATGTAATTACAAAAGATAACGTTACGATTTCAATAAATGCACTTTTGTATTTTCAAATAATTGACCCAAAAAGTGCTGTTTATGAGATTGAAAATTTGCCCGAGGCTATTGAAAAATTAACTCAAACAACTCTTAGAAACGTAATAGGCGAAATGGATTTAGATACAACTTTTACATCTCGAGATATAATAAATGAAAAATTGCGTGCTATACTTGATGACGCTACAAATAAATGGGGTGTGAAAATAAACAGGGTTGAGCTTCAAGATATTATCCCTCCAAAAGAAATTCAAAACGCAATGGAAAAACAAATGAAAGCTGAACGTGATAGACGTGCTGCTATTCTTGAAGCAGAAGGTCTTAAAAAAGCAGCTATTCTTGAGGCAGAAGGTATTAAAGAAAGTCAAATTAATAAAGCAGAAGGTGAAAAGCAAGCTGAAATCCTTGTTGCAGAAGGTAAAGCTCAGGCAAGAATAAGAGAGGCAGAAGGTGAAGCTCAGGCAATTAGAAATATAATTGAAGCCCTAAACAATAACGGTCAGCCTGATAAATATTTAATCGCAATGAAATATATTGAAACCCTGCAAGAAATGACAAGTGGTAAGGATAATAAAGTTGTATATATGCCATATGAGGCAACAGGTATTTTGAGCTCTGTTGACGGTATTAAACAAATGTTTGATAAAAAATAGCAGGTAAGCGGTAAGTATGACAAAGACAAATAAGCGACTTTTAGTAGTTGATGACGATGAACAAATAAGAGAACTTTTGACATTCGACATAGCCCAAAGTGGCTATGTCGTTGATAGCGCAAAAGATGGCGAAGAAGGTCTTAAAAAAGCCCTTGAAAATAATTACGACCTTATTTTGCTTGATGTTATGATGCCTAAAATGAATGGATATGATGTTTGCAAAAACATTAGACTTGTAAAACCTAATGTTCCAATACTTATGCTTACTGCTAAAGGCACAATTAACGACAAAACCGAAGGTTTTGACTGCGGTGCGGACGATTATTTAGTTAAGCCTTTTGATGTCCAAGAAGTGCTTTTGCACATCAGAGCTCTTTTAAGGCGTTCTGAAACTGCAAGTGAGCAAGAAAATTCTAAAGAAGTTTTGCGCGCCGGCGATATTGAAATTTTGCCGGATTCGCTTGAAACCGTAATTTTGGACAAAAAAATTAAACTTACCCCAACAGAATTTGAGATTTTATATTGCCTTATGCAACATTTGAATAATCCTGTTACACTTGCAACTTTGCTTGATGAAGTTTGGGGTTATGGGTCAGATGAAGATGTTAGAATGGTGCGTGTTCATGTGGGTTCACTAAGACAGAAAATTGAAGCTGACACAAGAAATCCTAAATACCTTCATACGGTTACAAATGTGGGTTATAAACTCACTCCCTTTGGTGTGCTGGAGGAGGTTTAATGCAAAGGTTAAAAATTGCTCAGCAAATCATAATTGTACTTTTGTTTGCGGTTTTAATTCCTTTTGTAACTATTGGGCTTATAATTTCAAACATCCAGCAACAGACCCTGAGGCGTGAACTTAACTATAGTGCGCTTGAAATGTCGCGCACAATTGGTGAAAATATACAAAGTTATTTGCTTACAACCCAAAAAAAACTTAACGAGGCAGCAAGCGCAATAACTTTTATGCCATACGCATCAGACAGAGCGGATTTTTTAAGTGAAATTGAGCGCAATGATAAAACATTCAAAGGGCTTGAAATCGTTGATAATTCTACAGTCCCCAAGGAATCGTACGCTTTTAATGAAACTGAATCCACAATTCAAATGTGCAGCAGGGTAAATGATGAGTATTCACTTTGTACCAATATCGATACAGCATATATGCAAAATGCAGTTTCTGAGCGATACAAAGATGAAAAAAGGCAAATTTATATTCTTGATAAAAATAATTTGTTAATTGCAACAAATGCCCCGAATGCTCCAGAGTTGGAGAGGCTTATTAAAAATCTTCCGTTAAGAAAAAAGGTATACACTGCAGACTTGTTTAATAAATACAAAAATCAGCCAAGTGCATACTATACATTGAATAACCCTGACTGGACAGTAATTGTTAATACTACGGAAAACATTACAAACGCAACAATTGACAAGGCAAGATTTAGAATTATTTTAGCGCTAACTCTTGCTGCGTTTTTCATTATAGCAATTGTTGGTATCTATACTTTTTACCTTTATATCAATATTAGACAGTTGTTTAAAGGTATTATTGCAATTTCAAAAGGAAGCTACGAGCGCAAAATTCACCTTTTAAAAAGTGCTTTTACGCCTCATGAAATAGTTTTCCTTGCAAAAGAATTTAACTATATGGCAAAAAAAATTCATCAGTCTTATCATGATTTATCAGAAAAAAATATTGAGCTTGAAAGATTGAATGAGTTTAGAACAAATCTAGTAAATGCTATAAGTCATGAGTTTAGAACACCTCTAACAAGCATTGTGGGCTATTCAAGCAGACTATTAAGACATGATATTAAAATTGATGATGAAACAAGAATTAAATCATTAAAAATTATAAAACAACAAGCTCAAAGGCTCTCTAGAATGGTAGAAGATTTACTTGTTGTGCCTGAGATTGAAAGCTTTAGTATTCAATTTAACAAAGGCGAAGTAAACCTTTGCGAAGCTATTGAGAATTCTGTTTTATATGCAAATTCAAATAATTCTAATTTTGAAGTTAAAATCGATGAAGATTTAAAGCTTGTGTATGCTGATTCTGACAGGTTGGAGCAAGTGCTTATAAATCTTTGTGATAATGCAGTAAAATACAATCAAAATGATGAACCAATTAAAATTACTGCAAAAAACATTTCGGGTAAACCCTGTGTTTCAGTGAAAAATAAGTCTTTACCAATACCTGATGATATGCAAGAAAAACTCTTTGATAAGTTTATTCGTATGGATTCAAAGCTTACAAGAACAACTCGTGGCACAGGCTTAGGTTTATATATCGTAAAAGGTCTATGTGCTGCGATGAATATTGACATTGTTCTTGACTGCAAAGACGATTATTTTAATATAACACTTGTATTTAATGATTATGTTGAATAATTTTATGCAATATGCAATAGATATGGCAAAACTCTCGGGAGAGGATATTCCTGTGGGTTGTGTAATTGTTTGCAATAATGAAATAATTGCAAAAGCACATAATGAGCGGGAAAAAAACAATGATATAAGCGCACATGCTGAAATAGTTGCGCTAAGAGCTGCGGCAAAAAAACTTAATAACTGGCGAGTGGAAAATTGTAGTTTGTACGTTACGCTTGAGCCTTGTCCAATGTGTGCCTGGGCTATTTTAAATTCAAGGATAAAAGAGGTTTACTTCGGCTCTTATGATTTAAAATATGGTGCTTTTGGTTCAAAAATCAACCTTTGTGAGATTTCTGATGCAAAAACAAAAGTTTTTGGCGGTATTATGGAAAATGAGTGTAATGATTTAATTAAAGATTATTTTTTAAGGCTGAGAAAATGAAGGAATTTTTAGACAGACTTGTTAAAAAATACGAAACAAAAGACTTTATAAAAGATGACCCTATCCGGTTTCCACACAGGTTTAAAGACAAAAATGATATTGAAATTGTAGCACTCATTTCGGCACTTTTTGCCTTTGGCAAGCGTGAGGCTTTTATACAAAAACTTGATTTTCTTTTTGATGTTATGCAAAATGAACCTTATAACTTTATTTGCGCTTTTGATAACAAAAATGAAAGTTTAAAAAACTTTGTGTATAGATTTGTCAAGGGTTTTGACCTTATTTGTTTTTTTGAGTCTTTAAATAAATTATATTGTCGTGATAATTCCTCTATAGGTGAGTTGTTTTTTGAGGGCAAACAAAAAAAATGCATGCTTGAATATGCAAGTAATTATTTTTATTCATGCCTAAATTGCAAGCCGGAGCTTGGTTTTTGCCATTTATTTGCACGTCCTCAAAATGGTGGTGCAATGAAAAGAATGAATATGTTTTTAAGGTGGATGGTGCGAAAGGGTCCTGTAGATTTAGGAGTTTGGGATTTTATAAAGCCAGGTGAGCTTTTAATACCTCTTGATGTTCATGTGGGCAATGTTTCAAGGTCTTTAGGGCTGCTTGAAAGAAATGCAAATGATTATAAATCAGTCTTAGAATTGACTAAAAAATTAAGAGAATTTGATAGTAGTGACCCTGTAAAATATGACTTTGCCCTTTTTGGTGCAGGTGTAAATTCAAAAAATAAATAATTTATAAATTTCATGGATTTGACTTATATTTGTATTAAAATATTAACAGGATAAAGTTAATGAACCGCATAATCTAAAAGGTTAAAATGAAGTATTCTAAATATTCTGTAGTTATAATTGGCAGTGGCGTTTCGGGTTTATACCTTGCGCTTAAAGTTGCTGAACAAAAGCATTTAAACGATGGAATACTTGTTATTACAAAGTCACAAATGAATATTTCATCCTCTGAGCTGGCTCAAGGCGGAATTGTTGCTGTTTTGCCACAAATTAATAAAAATGACTCTATAAGTTCTCATGTTAGCGATACAATAAAAGCAGGCTGCGGGCTTAATGATTTCAATGCGGTTAAATTTATTTCGCAAAATTCATCTTGCGTAATTCAAGATTTAATAAATCAAGGGGTGAATTTTGATAAAACACCTGATGGCAAACTAAGTTTTGCGCTTGAAGCTGCACACAGTATCCCGAGGATTTTACATGTAAAGGATGCAACAGGTAAGGCAATTGAGGATGTTCTGTGTGATAAAGTTTCAAAAACTCCTGAAATTGAAATTTATGAAAATACCAGTGCTATTGAGCTTTTAGTCGATAATTCAAATTCAGTAAAGGGTGTAATTGTCTACAACCGAGAAACAGATTCCTATGAAGCTGTGTATTCAAATGCAGTTGTTATTGCAACCGGTGGTGTGGGTCAACTATTTGCACACACTACAAGCCCTGAAGTTGCAACAGGAGATGGAATTGCACTTGCGTATAGAGCAGGTGCTAAAGTAAAAAATATGGAATTTGTTCAATTTCACCCCAGTGCGCTAGCTGTAACAAATAAAACCACTATGCCGCTTGTGTCTGAGGCAGTACGAGGTGCAGGTGCAAAACTTTGCGATTCTCGCGGCAATTATTTTGCTAAAGATTTTGATGAGCGTGGAGAGTTGGCACCCAGAGATATCGTTGCCAGAGCTATATTTGCAACAATGTCTAAAAACAATGATGACAATGTATTTCTTGATATTTCACAAATGGGGATTGAATTTTTCAGAAATCGCTTCCCAAATATTTCAAAAAAATGCGAAGAAAACGGGGTGGACATTTCAGACGGTTTAATCCCTGTTGCGCCTGCTGCCCATTATTTTATGGGGGGTATTCAAACTAATATTTATGGAGAAACGACCATTGATAATTTGTACGCTATTGGTGAATGTTCTTGTAGTGGTTTCCATGGTGCAAACAGATTGGCGTCAAATTCATTGTTGGAATGCGCAGTAGGGGCTTATGAGCTTGCTAATGTTCTTTGTGAAAAAAATCTTGATCCTCCAAAAAACTTTGATGAAAAAGTAAAAAATATTTTAGAAAAATACGAGCAAGATTCTGAATCTGCTTGCGATTTTGAAGAATTAGATATTGAAGATATTAAAAATAAAGTAAAAGATATCATGTGGGAATACGCAGGTATTGTTAGAAATAAAGAAAAATTAGCTATTGCAAAAAACAAATTGCAAATGTTATCACAGGCAATCCATTCTGCAACTTGCGCCCATACGAGTGACTGTTACGAAGTTAAAAATATGATTCTTGTTTCCTCTTTGATAGTAGAAAGCGCTCTAAGTCGCGAAAATTCAATTGGTGCGCACTTTAGGGAAGATTTCCCGCAATGCAATGTTATTGAATCAAAAGAAAATAAGACAATAGAAACTGTTGATTTTGGAGTTGAAGATGGCAAAATTTTTGTTGAATGATTTTATGATTGAAGACCATGTAAAAAGCGCTTTGGCCGAAGATATAGGCTACGGTGATATTTCAACAGATTCTGTTTGTTATGCTCTTGATGATAGTGTAAAATTTGAGGTCTTTTTAACAACAAGAACAGATGGTGTTTTTTGCGGACGAGATGTTTTTGAAACGGTTTTTAGGGTTTTAGCGAAAGACAAAGTCAAGGTTGAATTTTATTTTAACGACGGTGATGAAATTAAAAAAGGTGATAAAATTGCTAAAATTTCAGGTCATCCAAGATATATTTTAACAGGCGAAAGACTTGCACTTAATTACACCCAAAGAATGAGCGGCATTGCTACATTTACAAGAAAATTTCAAAAAATTGCAGAGAAATATGGTGCAAGGGTCGTGGACACAAGAAAAAATACGCCAAACTTTAGAATTTTTGAAAAATACGCAGTAAAAGTTGGGGGCGGATATCTTCACAGGTTTAATTTATGTGATTGTGTTATGTTGAAAGACAATCATATAGCGCTTTTAGGTGGTTCTATAAAAGATGCAGTAAAAAAAGTAAGAGATAATATTTCACATGCTCACAAAATTGAGGTTGAATGCGACAAGATTGCGCAAGTAAAAGAAGCTCTTGAAGCAGGTGCTGATATTATTATGCTTGATAATATGACACCTGAGCAGATGAGTGAGTGTGTTAAGTTAATTGATAAAAAGGCTATAATTGAAGCAAGTGGCGGAGTTACACTTGATAGTGTTGAAGAAATCGCAAAAACAGGTGTGGATATAATTTCAACAAGTGCAATAGTCGCTAAGGCGCCAACGCTCGATTTAGCATTTGATTATATCGACTAGTTTTCACCACTCATTTGTGATTTAAGTCTGTATGCAGCTGTTATTAGTATATCAATCGCAGGAGAGTATGGTGGCGAGTATGGCAGGTCAAGGTGTAATAAATCATCTACGGTAAAACCAGACTGAAGTGCTGAAGTTACTGTATTAATTCTTTTATTTACATCACCTGTACCTACTGCTTGTGCGCCAAGTATTTTGCCTGATTTTTTATCTGCAACCAATTTAAGTGTTATTGTTTCTGAATCTGGCATGTAACCTGCTTTATCTTTTTTTACAACAGTTGTGCAAATAGGGTGTAAATTGAATCTGTCTGCAATTTTTGTTGCATTTTCATAGTTTATCCCGGTGAGTGCAATGGTAAAATCAAAATATTTTGTAATTGCAGAGCCTAAAATCCCTTCAAAGCTTTCGTATTCGTTTGGTTCGCTTGAGATATTTATCCCAACAACGCGCCCTTCTTTGTTAGCTATATTGCCTAGCGAAATGTAGATTGGTCGTTTTGTCAGCATACATTTTTCTTCGGTGCAGTCGCCTGCTGCCCAAATATGTTCTATATTTGTTCTCATGTTGCTATCTACAACAATTCCGCCGGTTTTACCAATTTCAATCCCTGCTTCTTTTGCTAGTTCGCTGTTGGGTTTTACGCCGGATGCAATTACGCAAAAATCAGCTTCAACTTCAAGGCCGTTTTTTGTTATTAATTTTGAAAATTTGCCGTTTTTGTCTGCAACAAACTCAACAACTTCTTCCATAAAATGCATATCGACCCACTGACCACTTTGTTCCATAATGCGATTTTTTATCATGTCGCTAAATTCACAGTCAAAAACCCTCATTAGCCTTGAGCCATACTCTACAACTGTTGCATGGACTCCGTTTTGAACAAATGCTTCTAAAAGCTCAATGCCTATATAGCCGCCGCCAATTATTGCAACGCGTCTTGCCTTGTGCATTTCTTCTTTTATTTTTATGCCATCTTCAATGTGTCTTAAAAAATATACGCCATCAATGTTGACGTTTTTCACGTTTGGCACATATGGTTTTGCGCCTGTGCAAATTACAAGCTCGTCATAAAAAACTTCTTTATCGTTAATAATTACGCATTTTTTCTCGGGCATTATTTTCTGTGCTTTGTGCTCAAGGAAAATTTTAATTCCTTGTTTTTCAAATTCTTCGGGCGTTCTTACAATTAATTGATTTATATTTTTAACTGTTCCTTCAATAAAATAAGGTAGACCGCATGCACTGTATGAAATTAAATTTTCATCAGTGTATAATTCTATTTGATTTTCAGGATTTACCCTTTTTGCCTTCGCAGCTGTTTTTGGCCCCGCTGCACCGCCGCCGATTATAACTATTTTTTTCATGCTAATATAATGTGGGAGATTAACATATAATGCAACTTACAGGTGGGCAATTTAAAGGTAGAAAAATAAATACTCCAAAAGGTGTTAGACCAACTTTGTCAATTGTTAGGGAAAGTGTTTTTAATATTCTTTACTCGCATTTTGGTACTTTTGGCGACATGAATTTTCTTGATATGTTTCTAGGAAGCGGAATCATGACTTTTGAGGCACTATCACGTGGCTTTAAAACTGTATCTTGTGAAATTAATCCCACGGTAATAACTTGCGCAACTAAAAATGCAAGGGAATTAAATTCTTCAGTAAAAATAATAAAAGCAGACTGCCTCAAATATGCAACAAAAATCAATGAAAAATTTAGTGTGATTTATGCTGATCCACCTTGGGATTATTCATATTTGCAAATTTTTCAAACAGCTTCAGAACTTTTGTTGCAAGATGGAATTTTAATTGCTGAATGCGATAAAAAGAAAAAGCCCGATGTGCTTTTCGAACTTGGGAAAGTCAACACATTGGAGCTTTTTAGGGAAAAAAATTATGGTCGTTGTTGTCTTTTGTTTGTCAAATTAAACCGATGATGAGTCATAGTCACTATTATCAACGTAATTTGAAATATTTGTAGCTTGGAATTTTGGATAGTTTTCTTCCATTTCTTCCATTTCTTCTTCCATGCCATATGCTGCAATTTCTTGATTTGTGACTCTGCCATCGCCATCTTTATCGATTTCTTGAAAATTGTTCAGCACTTCTTCTAAAGTTGAACTTGCGTTGCCACTATAGCAAAGTTGCATTAATTCTTCATAGCTTAAGCCTTTTTGCGAAAGCTGATTTGTATATTGTTGCAAGTCTGTTGCGCTGATTTTTCCATCTCCATCAGCGTCAATGTTTGAAAAATTTTGTGTAAGGTAACTTTGAAAACTTGCATTTATGTTATTTTTGTTAACTTCATCGGAGGGATTAATAATTTGTTCAAGTGTCAAACCACCCGATGCGCCTGCACTAAGTACAGCGAAATTGTTTGTAAGTCCGTATATAGCTTGCGCCATTAATCCTTGACCACTTAATTTACTCATAATCTAACCTCATTTTATAACTAAATACAAATTTAATGATTTTTTAAAAAAAGAAAACAACCTTTTGTATGAAATAACTTGTTTGAAATTTTTATAGGGTGTAAAATTTTCTTATGGCTGAAAAAAGACAATTTTTAGGAATTATTTTTGAGTGCTGCAATGTCTATGGCAGAATTTACAAAAACAAAGAGGGCACAGCTTATGTTGGTAAGTGCCCACGTTGTTTAAAGACAGTAGTTGTAAGAGTTGGGGAAGGGGGAACAAACAATAGATTTTTCAAAGCGCACTAAAGGTTTTCAAGCTCCTCTTGTGTGTAAAATTGTATATTTCCGTTTTCATCTTTTATGATTTCGTTGTTTTCATCCAATTTCATTTTTGGTAATATAACTGAACCGCTTACTATATCAGGGTTTTCAATGTTATTTAGCCTGCACAATTCTGCAAGGTATTGATTGTAATTTTCGCTGTATAGCTCAACTCCATCCACATGGTTTTGAATTGTTCTAGATAGGCAGTCATCAACACCTGTACCCCAAGGCTGAATTGTTACCTTTTCATAAATTTCATCAATTGATTTTTTTTCTTGCTTTACATTTTCTGTGTTATACTCTTGTGCTGAATCATAAATTGCACCCATTAGCGAACTTAGCTCTTTTTTATCTAGCTTGCGATCGCCCAAGTCCGCATCAGCGAGCCTTACAAATGTTTCTTTTTCATCTTCTTTTAGATATCCATTATCTACCGCTTTTTGCGCTAATTCATCAGCATCAACAGTGTTTTTGTTGTTTAAAAGTTTTTCTTCGTAATGCTCAATAAAACTTTCCTTGCTTGAGAAAATGTTTTCATCGTTATTTACTTTTTCGTTGTTAAAAAAGTCTGCTGATTTTTTCTTGAAACTTTCTTTGTCTATGTTTAGCCCTGAAAGTCTTGTGTTGTAATTGTATTGTGAACCCATTTTACCTTCCTTTTTTTAATGGTTACGGCAAAATGTTAGTTATTCTTTATAGTTTGTAACAAAATGTAAAAAGCACCCCAAAAAGATGGGGTGCTTAGTATGCTAAAATTTTGGTTATTTTATAGCCTGTTCAAGATTGTATGCCGCTCTTAAAACGGTTGCCTCATCAAGGTTTTTACCAATAATTTGCAAGCCTATTGGCATTTTTTCGCTATCAAAACCACAAGGAGTACTAAGAGCTGGCGCGCCTATTAAGTTTGCGCTAATTGTTGCAATGTCTGTTAGATACATTGCAAGCGGATCTTCGTTTCTTGAACCTAAATCAAAAGCCGTTGTAGGGCAGGTTGGTGAAATTAAAACATCAACATCTTCAAAAACTTTATCAAAATCATTTTTTACAAGTCTTCTTAACTGTTGAGCTTTTTTGTAATAAGCATCGTAGTAACCGCTTGATAAGGCATATGTTCCAAGCATTATACGTCTTTTAACCTCATCACCAAAGCCTTCGGCACGAGTTTTAGTGTACATTTCTAAAAGATTTTGCGCATCTTTTGTTCTGTGTCCGTATCTTACGCCGTCAAAACGAGCTAAGTTTGAACTAGCTTCTGCTGTTGCAACAATGTAGTAAATTCCAATTGAATACTTTAAAAGCGGAAGAGATACCTCTTTTATTGTTGCACCAAGTTTTTTATATGTTTCAATGGCGTCTTGAACTGATTTTCTTACATCATCATTTACACCTTCGGCTAAAAGTTCTTTTATAACTCCGATTTTTAAACCTTTTACATCATTTTTAAGGGTTTTTGTAACATCATCAACTTCCATTTTTAAAGAAGTTGAGTCCTTTTCATCCCATCCTGCAATAGCCATGTAAAGATTTGCAATATCTTCCACACATCTGCCAAATGGACCTATTTGATCTAAAGATGAGGCAAAGGCAATTAAGCCATAGCGAGAAACCCTGCCATATGTTGGTTTAAAGCCGTTTATACCGCAAAAACTTGCAGGCAATCTGATACTTCCGCCAGTATCTGAGCCCAATGAAACAGTAGCTTCATAAGATGCAACAGATGCTGCAGAGCCACCTGATGAGCCTCCGGGGACTTTATTTAAATTAAGCGGATTTCTAACAATTTTAAAAGCAGAGTTTTCATTACTTGAACCCATTGCAAACTCATCCAAGTTTGCTTTACCAATGATTGGTACAAGATTTTCTTTTAGTTTTTTTGTGACAGTTGCATCAAATGGTGATACAAAATTTTCAAGGATTTTTGAACTTGCTGTTGTTTTAGAACCAATCATGTTCATATTATCTTTAAGTGCAAGAGGGATGCCCGCCATAAGGGGTATTTCTTCTCCTTTTGCAATTTTTTCATCAACTTTTTTTGCCGTTTCAATTGCTTGTTCTTTTGTAAGCGAATTGTATGCACCTATTTTTTCGTCAAGATTTTCGATTTGCTTATATGTTTCTTGAACTAATTCCAGTGCGCTTATTTCTTTGCTTAACAGTGCTTTTCTTTGTTCAACTGCTGTTTTTTTCAATAATTCCATCGGCTTTGTGCTCCACTTAACTTTGTATTACAATTATTTTATGTCAAACAAAGTTAAAGGTAAACTGGGCGAAAAATTAGCAAAAGATTTTCTTTTGAGTAAAGGTTTTGAGATACTTGAAACGAATTTTCACTATTCGCGCTACTCAGAGGTTGACATAATAGCATATAAAAGTGGTATAATTTATTTTGTCGAAGTAAAATATAGAACAACAAATTTTTTTGGCATGCCTTTTGAAGCAATAACAAAATCTAAACTTGAAAAAATAAAAGCATGTGCACAGTATTATCTAAGCAATACAAATAAAAAATTTAAATCTTATAAAATAAGCGCGATTTCAATTTTAAATTCTAAAATTGATTTTATTGAAAGCGTATATTAACTAACTAGCAAAATATTTTATCTTCGCGTTTTGTACAACTTGTCTGGAGCAAAGGTAATTATAATGTTAAAAATTTTCGCTTTTTCAAATAAAGTTTGCAACAATACGGTACTAAATAAAACTAATGCGACTTTATTTAGTAATCCTTTTTCATTTTCGGCAAAGTTGAATTCACTTTCAAGGGATGAAGTATCATTTACATCCAGAAAAAAATTCCAAGAAAAAGCGCAGCTTCAGCCCCAAGCTATTGTCCAGACTTCTCGTGCCGGGAAAAAAGACTTAAAAGATAAAGAAAGAACAATTACAAATGGTCTTGCACATTCAATATACAGACAGGCAGATTCTAATACCATACAGTTAAAAAGTGTTTTAAATAAAGCTTTTTATCCATATATACAAAAAAGAGGATATTGTGACAACAAACATCCTATACTTAAGCTTGAATATCGCACAAAAGGTGCAAGTTCTTTAAGGGAAAAGGCAAGTTCAAAACATATCTATACAAAAGAAGGTGTAATTGTAAATCTGCAGGATTTGTCTGGAGCAAGAATTATACTCGGTAGCAATCAAAAGGGTAGTGCCGATGTTGTTATAGATAAACTTGCTGAAGTCGTCAAAGATGGTAAATTAAAAATTGTAGAAATTGAAAACCATACTCCTGCTGATAAAAAGTATCAGTATGCAAGCCAAACAAAATTACATAAACTTGCAAAAGCATCTTCTGATAAATTTGGTGCATTTGTATCAGAACACATCACAAGAAATGAAACCGGTTATATTGCTATTCATTTAACGGTCGAATTTCCTGATGGCATGAGGGGTGAAATTCAAATACTTGGTCGCGATGTTGCAATATTTAAAGAACTGGAAGATTTGCCATACAAAATTTTGCAAGGGAAAAGTGTAAAACCTGAATATGCTGAAATTGTTGAAATTTTTAAACCACTTACACCGGTTAGAAATAACCCTTTTGACCCTGAAAATATCGAAAAGGCAAAACTAAGGCAAGAATTTAGTGCGTATACTGCAGCTGCATATAAACATGAACGTGATAAGATGCCTGTTAGTTCAACAAGCAAAAAAGTTTCTTCTTTCCTTTCTTTGGATGAATTTTCAAAAATGTCAAAAAGAAAAATCCATCTGCCCAAAGAAGTTGATTTTAATAATTTATATAAATTAAAAATTAAAGCTGATAGACTGGCTGAAAAATAAATTTTTACTTGAACAATCCTTGATTTTGTAGTAATAATTTAGTGTATTCACTCACAAAATGAAGGATTCAAAATGGTTAAAAAACTTATTACTCAAGACACTAGGATGTTCTTGACAGGAAACGAGGTTATTGCCTACGCTGCAAACGCTGCTGAGGCTGAGTTTATGTACGGTTATCCTATTACACCACAGAACGAAATCATGCATACTTGGTGTAAGTTGCTCCCTAAAACTGAAGCAGGATTTTTACAAACAGAAGATGAAATTTCTGCAGGTTTCTCTACAATCGGTGGTATTTTAGCAGGTAAAAGAGCTTTTACTGCAACTGCTGGCCCAGGTAATGTTATTATGCAAGACGCACAAAGCATGGCTGAAATGATGAGAATACCTTTTGTTTGCGCAGTTATGCAAAGAGGCGGTCCATCAACAGCTACGGTTATCTACGCTCAACAAGAAACAAGATTAACATGCTTTGGTGGTAATGGTGAAGGTTTTAGAATTGTTTATTCTACAGCTGGACACCAAGATTTATACGACTATATGATTAAAGCTTTCAATACAGCATGGAAATATAAATTCCCAACATTTATGTTGGCTGATGGTTATCAAGGTAAAATGAGAGAACCTGTAACACTTTATGATCCGGCTTCTCGCGGTATTAAAATGGTTCCAACAGAAACTACTTTGGGCGGTGCAAATGGTACAAGACCTGTTAACCATGTTAGAAATACATTTAACCTTGAAGAAGAACTTATGGAAGTTCTTGATCAATACCAAGCAGAATTCGACAGAATTTCTCCTGAAATTGAAGAATATTTAGAATACAAAGCAGATGACGCAGAAATATTAATTATTGCACATGGTATTGTTGCAAGATCTGCAATGACTGCAGTTGATGAACTAAGAGCAAAAGGAATTAAAGCCGGTTTATTCAGACCTATAACACTACGTCCTCTTGCTGTTAAACCTTTAAGAGCTGCTGTAAAACGTGCTAAACAAGTTCTGTTTACAGAATCTGCAAATGGTCAGCTTGCTCAAATGGTTCTTGAAAAAATCTACGGATTGACAACTCCTTATTCAACATTATTCAAAATGGGTGTTGGCGTAACTGGCGACGACATTGTTCAAAAAGTTGAATCTATGGTAAAAGAACCTGCTACAGTGTAGTTAAAATAGAAATAAGAGGAAAAATAAATGATAGAAATGTTAGAAAAAGGACCAAGATTGGCAAAAGCTCAAAATGCCGAAGTTGGTGCGTCTAAATTTTGCCCAGGATGCGGGCATGGCATGATTTTAAAAACTCTTGCCCAAACAATCGACGAGCTTGAACTTAACGATAAAGCAATTTTCGGTTGTGATATTGGTTGTTCGTTGTTATCTTGGAATTATATGAACGTAGATACAGTTCAAACTCACCATGGTCGTACAACCCCTGTTATCTATGGTGTAACTCGTGCTAATCCTGATTTAGTTGGTATCGCATATATGGGTGATGGCGGCGGTCTTGCAATCGGTTCGCAGCACCTTGTAAATGCTGCAGTTAGAAGCGAAAATCTTTTGATAATCGTTGCTAACAACACAAACTACGGTATGACAGGCGGACAAATGTCACCTACTACAATGCCAGGTCAAAAAACAGAAACAACTCCTTATGGTCGTGACTGTGATGTTACGGGTCGTCCTGCAAAAGGCGCTGAAATGGTTGCTTCAATTGCCGATCCTGATAAGTCATTTGTTGCAAGGGCTTCTGTTTCAAACTTAAGAAAATTAAAATCAACATTTAAAAAAGCTCTTAAAAATGTTGATATGGGCGGATTTTCTTTTGTTGAAGTTCTTTCTGTTTGTCCTCTAAACTGGAGAACAAACAACGTTCAAACATGGGACAGATTAAAAACTATGGAAGAATTCTTTGAAGTTAAAGAATTTGTCCAAAGAGAAGGATTGGAGTAATAATATGGCAAGAACAAGAATAGTTTTAGCAGGTGAAGGCGGACAAGGCGTTCAAAGTATAGCAAAAATCCTTGTAGAAGCAGGTTATGAAGCAGGTAAAGAAATTCTTTACATTCCTAACTTTGGTGTAGAACAAAGGGGTGGCGTTTCAATTGCTTTTTGTCAAATTGCTGATGAAAAAATTGGTGAACCAAGATTTTCAAAAGGTGACATTGTAATTATGTTATCTGACCGTGCAATTGACAGATGCTGTACATACGTAAATGAAAATTCAACAGTAATTTATGACTCATCAGTATGTACAAAAAAACCTGTTTGCAACGCTAAAAATATTATCTCAGTTGAGGCAAATAAAATTGCAAATGAACAGTTAAGTGCAAGAGTATTCAATATAATTGTACTTGGTGTTCTGTTAAGCGCAACAAATGTGCTTGAATTGAGCGATATTAAAAATGCTATGGAAATGGCATTGGGTAAAAAATTCGACGCAAAACCTGAGTTAAGAGAACTTAACTACAAAGCTCTTGAAATGGGCATGGGTTTAATACAGAAAGCAGGTGTTTAATATGACAACAAAACATAAAGCAATAACAGTAAATGATGTTGCTAAAGGAAAAGCAGACTGGCATTTGTATACAGATTATTGCAAGGGTTGTGGTCTTTGCATAGTAAAATGCCCTAAAAAATGCTTAAATTGGTCAAAAGAAGTTGGTATATACCAAACTCCGGCTGTTGAACCAAACCGTGATGAATGCATAGGATGTGGTACATGTGAACTTGTTTGCCCTGATAATGCAATTCGCGTAGAAAAAAAGTAAAACATTGAAAAGTTTAAACGCCCTCAGATTTGAGGGCGTTTTTTTATTTATTATTCAGATTATGCATCAAAAGCTGAAACGATTGGTGTATTTGTTGTGTTTATTGCAACTTGATTTATATACATAAATGTCCAACTGAACATTATTGTTGTTAATACCAGCATTGAGCAAAGTAAATAGTTTTCAAATCTATTTTCTTTCATTTTTTACCACCTTAATTTTTAACGAGAGAGTTTATTTTTTATGCTACACAGTTAACGCCTGAAACGCCAGAACCTGTATATGCCATTGTTCCTGCTGCTTCTGCGCCACCACCTGTGTAAGCCATTGTTCCCAAGGTTTCTGTAGGTGCAGATTGAATTGGGTTAGAGATTGCTGCCATTTGTGCGTTTAGTTGTTCTTGTGAAATGTCAAACGGGTTAACTTGTTTCGGTTCTTCTTTTTTGCGTTTTAGTAGTTCTTCATTATTTGCTTTTGGGTGTTCTTGGTTTGTTTTTGCAACTTGTGGAGCAGAATTACTTTTGCGATTTGATAAAACCAAACCTGCGCTTGCACTTAGACTCATAATTAATTCTCCTTATATCATCTTTATATATTTTTTGTTCTTACACATATATAAAAACAATATAAAAAGTATAAATTCAAAGTTAGTGTTTTTTGTTACAATACTTAATAAAAAACTATGCAATATATGTGGGTGCGTTTTTAGGACTTTTGCCTTTTATAACGTTATGATAATATGCATATGTCATAGGCGTATCATCTTTTGTTGTTTTGCATTCCCTAACATCGGCAATAAATATTGTATGAGTTGTTGTTTCTGTTGTGTTTATAACTCTGCATAGCAGATATGCGCAACCCTCAGTGCAAACAGGTAGCCCCTCGACTACTTCATATGGAACATTTTCAAATTTATCAAAATCGCGTGCACTTCTAAATCCAAAAGTGCCAATGATAAGCGGGTTTATTTTTTCATCTAAAACACAAATTGAAAATTCTTTTGTCTTTTTAATACACTCGTTTGTGTAGTTGTTGTGATTGATGCTAAGAGCTATAGTAACAGGCTCTGCAGTAATTTGAATAAGGGAGTTTGCTATACATCCGCAAAAGCGCTCACTGTCTTTTGTTCCAACTACATACATTCCATAAGATAATTTAGTAAGTGCGTTTTTATCCATTTGCCCCCCCTCTTTTTATAAAATTATATAATACCTTCCTTAAAAAGTAAAAGCCTGCTTTATGGAGGCAGGCATTGGTGTTAATATGTATTTAGGGTTGTTAGTTTTTTATTTGCATATGTACAAGTAACGTAAATTAGTGTATTTGCTACAATTTATAAAAATCTTTACATTTCTTTACGGTTTATACACTTTTAATATTTCGTCTTTAGATATAATTCCGCTATCAAAAAGCATTTGAACTTGTGCAATATTGTATCTAATTGTTGAATTTACAAGCTCTACCCTTGTTTTGGTTTTAAATGTTTGCGCTTGAATTACATCAATTAATATGCCCTCCCCTGCATCTAGCCTGAGTTCTGCAAGCTTAACACTTTCTGTTGCATAATCCATTTGTTCCCTTGAGATTTTTATTCTGTCTTTTGAAATTTTAGACTCATAAAAATCTTTTAAAATACTTTCTTTGATGTTTCTTAAAGACTGCTCTAAATCAACTATATTTTTATCAATTTCAGCTTGTTTTGCCTTTGCCTGTGTTGCGGTGCCAAAACCCATATTTCGCCCTAAATTCCAATCTACATAAGCCCCAAGGACAATAGCTGGCCCTAGCCCAACTTTAGCTGTACCTTGCCACTGTTCTTGAGCTATAATTCTTGGTTTAGGTACAAACTGAGTATATATCATTCTTTTTTGCTCTTTAAGTGCTTGTATTTGCGAGCGCATTTTTTTAACGTCTTCTCTAGACGAGAATGCAATGTTGTATAAGTCATCAATTGTCTTGTTTTCTTCAACCAGTGTATACATTTGTGCTTCCATCTCAATTGGCATAAGACATGTTGTAATTTCAATCCCCATGATATTTGCAAGGCGTGCTTGAGCCAATCTAAACTGCTGCATGGCATCAAGAAGATTTTGTTTTGCTTGAGCTAATTCTGTTTTAGAACGAATAACGTCAAATTTAGTTCCTAAGCCCGCATTCATTAAATTTTCTGTTTGCTCAAGTTGTACACAGCGTTCTTTATAGTTTTTTTGATAAATTTCAATATCAAGTTTTGCTTTTAACAGTTCGTAATAATATTGCGCACTGTATAGCAAAATTTCGCTTCGTGTAAATTCATAGTTGTGTTTTTGGGCAAATTTTAAATTTTTTCTAGAACGTGCTTCAAAAATTTGCTCACCACCATTTGTTAAATAATGCGTACCGCGTACATAAACAGAGAGTGCAAGCTCGTTAAAGTTTTCTAAAAGCGCTGCACCTACAAGTACTTGCCCACTGTAGTAAACTGAATAATTACTTACAGATAAATCAGGTAAAAAATTTGTAAGTGAGTTTTTGTATTCCCATTTTGCCCTTCTGTAGTCATAGTTTGCGCTTTTTAAATAAAAGTTGTATAAAAGAGCAATTTCAATACACTCTTTTAAATTAACATAAACTGGATCATCTCCAAGGTAGTTTTTAACTTCTTCTTCAACATTTATATCTTTAAGGCAATCTTGAATTCCACTATTCATGTATATTTCAGAATCAACTTGTTCTTCTCTACAGTATGATGGTGTATTGCAAAGAAGTGTTATTATTAAAAAAAGTATAGCTATGACTTTTTTCATATTAAAAAGATTAATCAAATTTTGCACAAAAAATAATAGGCTTTATGGGCTAATACTTTTGTGATAAATTATTTTTGTAGTTATAAATTCGAGGACAAAATGGATAATTCGCAAGCTCAAAATATGGCAACAACTTATGAAGCAAGAGAAATAGAAACAGATATTTATAAATTCTGGGAAGATAATGAGTGTTTTAAGGCTGACAGCAAGTCAAAAAAGGAACCTTATTCAATTGTAATTCCTCCGCCAAATGTAACAGGGGTTTTGCATATGGGGCATGCACTTGATGGCACTTTGCAAGATATTTTAACCAGATACCACAGAATGTGCGGCTATGAGGCTCTTTGGCTGCCAGGGTGCGATCATGCCGGAATTGCTACTCAAAATGTTGTTGAAAAACAGCTTGCAAAAGAAGGTAAAACTCGTCATGATTTAGGGCGAGAAGAATTTGTTAAAATAACCTGGGATTGGGCGAACGACCATAAAGGTAAAATTTTAAATCAATTTAAAAAATTGGGGGCATCTTTTGACTTATCTCGTGCTCGTTTTACGCTTGATGAAGGTTGCTCTCGTGCTGTTAAAAAAGTTTTTGTTGATTTATATAATAAGGGTTTAATTTATAAAGGTTCTTATATTGTAAACTGGTGTCCACGTTGTCAAAGTGCAATTTCAGATATCGAAACTCAATATGAAAATGAAGATGGCAAACTTTGGGAAATATCCTATCCGCTAAAAGATGAAATGGGCGCAATTGTAATTGCTACAACACGTCCTGAAACAATGTTTGGCGATGTTGCGGTCGCAGTTAATCCTAATGACTACAAATATAAAGATTTAATCGGTAAAAAGTGTGTAATTCCTCTGACCGGTCGTGAAATACCTATAATTGCCGATGAATATGTTGATAAAAGTTTTGGCACAGGTGCGCTTAAAATTACTCCTGCACATGACCCTAATGACTTTGAAGTCGGCAGACGTCATAATTTAAAATCTATAAAAGTAATTGATGAACAAGGTAAAATGATTGCATGTGCTGAGGTTCACCCTGAACTTCATGGCAGGGACAGATACGATGCGCGCGAGCGAACAATAAGGATGTTAAAAGACCACCAAGTTCTTGTTCGCATAACTGATCACCCGCATGCGGTTGGCAAGTGTCAGCGTTGCAATACAACAATTGAGCCTCTATTATCTGAACAGTGGTTTGTTAAAATGGAACCGCTTGCAAAAGCTGCTATTGAAAAAGTTAAAGACGGTTCAATTAAGTTTGTTCCATCTCGTTGGGAAAAGAATTACTTGATGTGGATGGAAAATATACGTGATTGGTGTATTTCAAGGCAACTCTGGTGGGGGCATCAAATTCCTGCATATTATCATAAAAAAACAGGCGAAATGGTTGTTGCGCTTGAAAATCCTGACCCTGATAATTACAGACAGGATACAGATGTTTTAGACACTTGGTTCTCATCTGGCTTGTGGCCTTTTGAAACAATGGGTTGGCCGGATACTGACTGTGATGACTTTAAAAAGTTTTATCCTACAACAACGCTTGTAACAGGTTTTGATATTATTTTCTTCTGGGTTG
Organism: Candidatus Gastranaerophilales bacterium; assembly: GCA_944324385.1. Lineage (GTDB taxonomy): Bacteria > Cyanobacteriota > Vampirovibrionia > Gastranaerophilales > Gastranaerophilaceae > Galligastranaerophilus. The sequence continues at coordinate 86,235 of CALUWD010000006.1, forward strand.
CAAGAATGATTACAATGGGGCTTGAGTTTACTAAAAAGCCGCCATTTTCAACGGTTTACATCCATGGGCTTATAAGGGATGAAAACGGGCAAAAAATGTCAAAATCAAAAGGTAATACAATTGACCCTGTTGAAATTATTGAAAAGTATGGCTGTGATGCCATGCGCTTTACACTGACTTCTCTTTGCACCTATGGTGGGCAAGATATTAAGCTTTCAAATGAACGCTTTGAGTATGGAAGAAATTTTGCAAATAAAATCTGGAATGCTTCTCGCTTTGTTTTAATGAATTTGACAAAATCGGGAAAAGATTTAGAGCTTGATACTAAAAATCTTTCCATTGCCGACAAATGGATATTAAACGAGCTGAACAGAGTTGTAAAAGAAGTAAATGAAAATATTAAAAATTACAGAATAGGTGAAGTTGCCTCAATTCTTTATGATTTCTTCTGGAATTATTACTGTGATTGGTATGTAGAACTTTCTAAAATTGAAAAAAATGAGGCTGTATTAACTTATGTACTTGAGCAGTCTTTGAAGCTTTTACATCCTATTATGCCTCATATTACAGAGAAAATTTGGCAGTTAATGCCAATTGAAAAGAGTGAAATCGCGCTTATGAAAACAGATTTTCCTGTTTATAACAAGGAATTTGAATATTGCGCCGAGTCAGAACAAATGGAAACTGTGTTTGAGGCTATTAAGTCTTTAAGAAACCTAAGGGCAGATTTTAATATTCCTGTTGGTACAAAAATAAATATTAAAATCGATGGGGACGAGGAGTTGTTCTCTAAAATAATTCCATACATCAAAAGACTTGCACGTGTTGAAGAAGTAACTTTTGAGAAGAATTCAAAAGATGAAAAACATTGCGCTTATTGTACTGTTGGCGACACAAAAATAATTGTTCCGCTTGAAGGACTTATTGATATTCAAAAAGAAATTGAACGCCAAAATAAAAAAATTCAAAAATTCGAAGCTGAGCTTAATTCGCTTAATGGCAGATTGAATAATGAAAAATTTGTTAATTCTGCACCAAAAGAAGTGGTTGAGCAAACAAGGACAAGAGTTGATGAAATTAAATCGGAAATTTCAACGATATCAGAGCTTATAAATAAATTGTCATAAAAAACCGCCCCTTAAAGTGGGGCGGTTTTTAAACTTAGTTACAACCGCAAGCGCTGTGCATTTTGCATTCGCAATCACAGGGGAAATGAGGCTGCATGCAATATCTTACAAGCTGTTTCATTTTTTTCTTTTCCATGCGATGGAATTTATTGAAACATCTTACTTGATCTTTGCATAACTGTGCTTTTATTTCTTTTGAGAAGCATTTATATTGGTCTTTTGCTTCTTCTCTAATGTCTTTTAATTCGTCTTTTAACTCTTTGATTTCAGAATTAGAAGCACAGTCATTAATCATTTGGCAAAGTTTTTCTTGTCTGCATTTTGCTTGGTCATGTAAAATTTGCATTTGATTTTTGTACTTGTCATAAATGCAATCAACAGCGGATTCTTGTTGTGGGCTTAAGCATAAAACCTTTTTCATTTGGGCAAATTGGTTGTCAAAGAAGCATTCATTGTCACTTTTTGAAGAATTTTCACTCATGGTTTTTTGGCATGGTGTTTCACATTTTTCTTTGTCACATCCCTTTGGAACGTTGTACTGTTTGCAGTCCTGTTTGCAAGAATTTTTTGTTTCGCATGGAACATTTATGCTGCATGGTGCAGCTAATGTACAATTACATATAAGTACGGTTGCGGCAAGAGCTAATAAAGTTTTTTTCATGGTCATCCCTTTCTTGTGTATAGTTTAAATATTATCAAAATCTTGATTTTTGAAAAAACCCAACTGGGTATAGTAGAGTGTAGGTATTTTTTTAAAAAAGTATTTGACGAGAAAATTTGTTCTTGCTATATTTATATAGCAGTGAGAAAACAATTTCTTCTGTGTGTAGATTGAAAGTAATTTGCGTCCGTAGCTCAAATAAACGAGCGTAGCGAGGTTAGCGGCGAAGTCCGCACAAACTACCTGCTGAGCTATAGATATGACAA
>CALUWD010000007.1 GCA_944324385.1 Candidatus Gastranaerophilales bacterium
ATAACAGCTATCATATCAACATTTTCATCTTGAAGAACTGTTTCAAGAGTTTGTTTATAGTGTTCAATAGGAGCTGAAGCAATCATATCAATAGGGTTTTTAACAGATGCAGCAGATGGCAGGAAGCTTCTTAGTTTTTCTTTTGTTTCATCTGTAATTTTTGCCATTTGCATACCTGATTCACAAACGGCGTCAGTTGCCATAATGCCAGGGCCGCCTGAGTTTGTGATAATTGCCACTCTGTTGCCTTTTGGAATAGGGCAGTTAGAGAAAGCTTTTGCGTTTGCAAAAAGGTTTTTAAGTGAAAATTCTCTTATAACGCCTGATTGTTTTAAAAGTGCTGCAGCTGCTTTATCTGCACCTGCTAATGAGCCTGTGTGTGAGCTTGCAGCGGAAGCACCGGCTGCAGAGCGACCTGCTTTTAGTGCTAAGATTGGTTTTTTCTTTGTAATTCTTGAAGCAAGTTTTCTAAAGTTTTGCGGGTTTTGAATTGATTCCATGTAAAGTAGGATTTGTTTTACATCGTCGTCATTTTCCCAGTACTCAAGCATTGTTTCGGCATTAATATCTGCTTGGTTTCCTATTGAAACAAATTGAGCAAAACCAAGATTTAAGTCTTTTAATATGTTTAAAATACCTCCGCCAAGTGCACCTGATTGAGAAACAAAACCAATATCACCTTTAACAGGTAAAGATTCAGCAAAAGTTGCATCCATTTTAACATTGTCATTTGTGTTTAGCACGCCTAAGCAGTTAGGGCCAACACATCTCATACCATAATCACGTACTTTTTGAAGAAGTTGTTTTTCAAGCTCTGCACCTTCTTTTCCTGTTTCTTTGAAACCTGCGGTAATAATGCAAAGTCCTTTAATACCTTTTTTATGGCATTGATCAATTGTATCAAGTACAAATTTTGCATTTACTACAATTACTGCTAAGTCAACTTCCCCGGGGACTTCATTAATTGAAGTGTATGCTTGAAAACCTTCAATCATGCCGCCTTTTGGGTTTACAGGGTAGATTTTGCCGTTAAATTTATAGTCTCTTAATCTTTGCATTATTTCAGAACCGATTGTTTTGGGCTTTGTTGAAGCACCAATAACCGCTACTGATTTGGGTTTCATAATTTTGTCAAGTACGTTCATTTTTTGACCTTTCTTTTTGTATTAATATCCTTCTTTTATCCATTCTCTATTTCTAAATTTTGCACCTATATCATGCGCTATTTGTTCGCATTTTTCGATGTCTAATTTGTATTCATCTTCTCTAAATTTTGAAACGACGCTCATTGTTGTATCGATGCCGCATTTTACACACTCACGTGCAAAGTCAAGCATAGCTTCATATGCGCCATCAAATTTTGGTTGAGAAATTTTGTTGTAAAGTTCTTCATCTTGTGCATTTAAACTTATTGAAATACTATCTATAAGCCCTTTTAGTTCAGGCACTATATTTTTCTTGTTAACAAAATTTCCATGACCGTTTGTGTTAATTCTGATTTTTAACTCAGGCATTTGCTTTCTTATATATTGGCAGATTTTTTTTACTTCTTCAAACTTTATAAGCGGTTCGCCATATCCGCAAAATACAATTTCTCCGCCTTCAAGTATTTTTTGGGCGGAGTTTTTAATTTGTTCTATAACATCATCTGCTTTGACATTTTGCACATCAAGCCATAAGTTTGCACCTTTGACATCATCTTTAATATCTCGCACGCAAAATTTGCATGCGTTTGTGCAAGCGTTTGTTACGTTTATATATGCCTTTTGCCCTAGAAAGTATACTAAATTTGACACTAAAAACCTCAAAAAACTTATAAATAAATTATTGCACTAAAAGTTTTTAAATCAAGAGATTGTTGTTAATGCATTATTGCAAAAGGCATTTTTCCACTATTGTTCAGTGTGTAAAAGTGAAGCTGCTGCTGAAACTGCTATTTCGTATGCTTTTTGAGGTTCTACACCTTTTTTGATAAAATCTTCAGCTAAGTCTTTAGCAAAACCTGAAATAAGTTCAAAAGTATAAATATCATCATCAATGTTTGCAGAATCTAACTGTTGGTTATGATTTTGCTGAGCTTTGTTAACCATAGCTCTACCGTAGCTATCCCCGGGGACATACTTTAGCGGGTCTTTATCTTCGATAATTTCTTCGCAAGTTTCCTTTATTTCAGCTTGTTCATCTGCGGAGCAAGCTTTATGTCCTTGAGGGTTGAACCCTAAAGGGTTTGGGTTTAAGTTGTTACTTATATTATTGTTCATTTATTCTCCTTAAGAAAATTCGTGTTTTGGGTTTTTTTTATATAAAACATGAAAAAAATATTTTTTGCTAGTGATATTGAAAAATTATATACTTTTTTATTATTTTATATTTTAAATACACCCAAAATACTGTAAAATCAATAGTCTTGTAGGTATATATTTTGTCTTAATATTTCTTAATAAAAAAAAGCCAAGTTTATAAAAACAATGGCTTAACAAGGATGACAATAAAGTTAATATATGGTGTATTTAGTATGTTTTTCTCTCTTATATTTTTTTTATCGGTCAATTGTTTCCACGCTTTATTTTTTTGTATCAAAAATCCTCTATTTGATGTAGAATGATTCTATGAAACTTGTTATTCAAATACCTTGCCTTAATGAGCAAGATACAATTTTAACAACGCTGAATGCTTTGCCTAAAAAGATTTTAGGGGTTGATAAAATTGAGATTTTAATTATTGATGATGGTTCTGTAGATGATACTGTACAAATTGCAAAAAAATGGGGCGTGAATAAAGTTGTTTCCCATAAAAGAAATTTAGGCTTAGCACGTGCTTTTTGTTCTGGTTTAAATACAGCGCTCGATATGAAAGCTGACATCATTGTTAATTTGGATGCGGATAACCAGTATTGTGCGGATGATATTGAAAAATTAATTGAACCAATTTTAAATAAAAAGGCAGATATTACTATTGGTACGCGTCCAATTGATAAAATAAAGCATTTTTCGCCAACAAAAAAAATACTGCAAAAACTCGGTTCTTTTGTTATGAAAAAAGTTTCAGGTGCAAATGTTGACGATGCGCCAAGTGGTTTTAGGGCGTTTTCATCTTATGCTGCAAAAAGGATTAATGTATTTGATAATTATACATATACCCTAGAAACAATAATCCAAGCGCAAAGAAAAGGATTAAATATTGCTTGTGTACCAATTAGAGTTAATGAAGATTTGCGCCCCTCTCGACTCGTTAAAAATAATTTGAGTTACATAATGCGCTCTGTTATTACCATGTTTAGAATTTTTATAATATACCGTCCTTTTAGGTTTTTTGCCTTCATTGGTGTTTTAATGCTTTTTTTAGGCGCTTTTTTGGGTTTTAGATTTTTATATTTTTATTTAACAGGTTGTGGGCAAGGACATGTGCAATCTTTGATATTGTGTGCGATTTTGCTTATACTTGCTTTTCATTGTGGACTATTGGCGATTATTTCAGATTTGCTTGCGATAAATAGAAAATTACTTGAAGATATTCAATTTAATTTAAGAGAGAAAAAATAATTTTATTGTTGTTAGGGGTTGAAAAAACCCTCCTTGTAAAAGGAGGGTTTAACTTATTCTCACCAAGTGCATCGCACTAAGGTTCGATTAAAGTTTGCTTGCAACCATTAATGTTGTTTCAGCCAATCTTGTTGAATAACCCATTTCGTTATCGTACCAAGAAACAACTTTAACCATGTTATCGCCCATAGTCATTGTTAGAGCAGCGTCAACAGTTGAAGATTGTGAAGAACCAATGAAGTCAGAAGATACAAGTGGTTCTTCGCTGTAGCATAGAACTTTGCCGTCAGCTGCAGCTTTTAGAGCTTCATTAACTGCTTCAACAGTAACAGGTTTTGATGTTTCAACAACAACGTCAACAACTGAAACATCAGGAGTAGGAACTCTCATAGCGAAGCCGTTTAATTTACCTTTCAATTGAGGTAATACTAATGCAACAGCTTTAGCAGCACCTGTAGTTGTAGGAACGATGTTAAGAGCGCCAGCTCTTGCACGACGTGGGTCTTTGTGACCAGCGTCAAGAATTCTTTGGTCGCCTGTGTAGCTGTGAACTGTTGTCATTAAACCTTTAACGATGCCGAATTTTTCATCAAGAACTTTTGCAACAGGAGCTAAGCAGTTAGTTGTGCAAGAAGCCATTGAAATGATATTGTGTTTAGCTGGATCGTATTCATTATCGTTAACGCCTAAAACGATTGTTTTGTCTTCGTTTTTAGCAGGAGCTGAGATGATAACTTTTTTAGCACCAGCATCTAAGTGAGCTTTTGCTTTTGTAGCATCTGTAAAGAAACCTGTTGATTCAACAACAACTTCTACTTCTAATTCTTTCCAAGGAAGTTGAGCTGGGTCTTTTTCAGCGAAAAATTTAATTTTTTTACCGTTGATTACAAGACCGTCTTCAACTACTTCAACTGTTCCGTCAAATTTGCCCATAACTGAGTCATATTTGAAAACATGAGCAGCATTTGCAGGTGTTAAACCTGGGTCGTTGATTGCAACGTAATTAATTTTGTCAAAAATACCTTCTCTGATAGCGGCTCTTAAAGTGTTACGGCCAATTCTGCCGAAGCCGTTAATTGCTACATTTACCATATTTGGCTCTCCTTCTAATGTAAAATGTAAATACTACGGTTAAATTATGTAACAAACATAAAACATGTGCAACAGGTTTGTGATAGTATAAAACATATATGCAAACGGATGAGGAAAAGTGAGAGAGAAATTACAAAAGATTTTAGGGCAAATTTGGGAGTTTATTAAGAAAGTCAGTATTCCTGATGCTATTTTTGTAGCTGTGATTTTAATATTATTTATTTTGCCAAATACAAAATTTGACAAAAAGGAGTATGAATTTGTAGAGAAAAGACCCCTTGCAACTATGCCAAATTTAATTATCGATGGGAAAATTAATAAAGAATTTGGCAAGCAATTTGAAAATTTTTATAATGACAGATTCAGAAAAAGAAATGTTTGTATTGACAAAAATATGGCAATAAAAGCTTTTATAAATTGCAGAAAAGAGAATGCTCTTGAGGTTGAAGGGGTAAATAATTGGTTATTTTATAAAGGCGACAATTCAGTTGCCAACTTTCAAAATAAAGTTTTATTTTCTGATGTTGAACTGTTAAAAATAAAACAAAACTTAGATATTTTAAATGCGTGGTGCAGGAAAAATAATATAAAATTAATTGTTATAGTTCCTCCTGATAAAAACAGAATTTATGGAGAGTATTACCCGAAGCACATTAAAAAAGTTAATCCAAAGAGCAGAGTGGAGCTTTTAAGGGAGTACATGAGTGAAAATTCAAATATAGAAATTATCTACCCTGTAGAGCAAATGTTTGAGCGCAAAAAGCTTGATAATGAACCTTTGTATTATTACAGCGACACACATTGGACTCAAACAGGTTCTTATGTTGCATATAAGGAATTATTAAAAAGAATGAAAAAACACTATTCTTTCATTGTTCCTATTGATAATGCAGATTTGAAAACCACTAGAATGACCTTTAAAGAAAGATTTAACCGCGAAGGTGACGGTGTTGATAATCTTAAAATGGGTGGTAGGTATAATGACCATGATTATCTTGTTTTTCAAAATCCAAAAAACAACAAAAAAGAAAAGAAATATAATTTAAGAGTAACCTTTTTGGGAGATTCTTTTTCAGGCGAATTAAGAGGTTGGTTTTCCAGAAGTTTTTATGTGAATTCAATTACTTATAATGAAACAGTTGAACTTGCGGATAATTTTTCGATGGCACTATGGGAAGATAAAATTTTAAGTTATAAGCCAGATGTTTTAGTTGTTGAATTTTTAGAAAGATATGCTTACAAATTATTAGATTTATATAAGGATTAATTATGTTATTTAGTTCAATGGTATTTATATTTGTATTTTTGCCTATAGTTTTGGCTTTGTATTACATTTCGCCACGCAGGGTTAGAAACTTAATCCTGCTTATATCAAGTATTATTTTCTACGCTTGGGGTGAACCTGTTTATGTATTTATTATGCTTGGTACGATTTTAATAAACTACATAGGTGCAATAATTGTAGATAAAATAAAAATAATGCCCTACAAAAGGCTTGCTTTAACGCTTACAATTTTGACTGATTTATCCATACTTTTTTATTTTAAATACTTTAACTTTTTTGCGCAAAATATAAATAAATACTTGCATGGAAATATTGATTTTATCTATGTAATTATGCCAATTGGTATTTCTTTTTATACTTTTCAGGCTGTGTCTTATGTGATAGATGTTTTCAGGGGCGAGGTTAAGGCGCAAAGAAACATAGAAAAACTTGCGTTATTTATAACTTTTTTCCCGCAATTAATTGCAGGGCCTATTGTAAAGTATCATGATATTTGCGCTCAAATAGAAAACAGGCAAGAGACAATTAAAGATTTTATACTGGGTCTAAAACGTTTTATAATTGGGCTTGCAAAGAAAATAATTATAGCAAATACAGTAGCAGAAATTGCCGACTCTATATTTTTAACAGGGATAAGCGAGCATGGTATGCTTGTTGCTTGGCTTGGAATAATTGCATACAGTTTGCAGATTTACTTTGATTTTTCAGGTTATTCTGATATGGCAATTGGTCTTGGCAGGATGTTCGGGTTTAAAATACTTGAAAACTTTAATTTTCCATATATTTCAAAAACAATTACCGAGTTTTGGAGAAGGTGGCACATATCACTCTCCACTTGGTTCAAACTATATTTGTATATACCATTAGGTGGCAACAGATGTTCTTTAGCAAGGAATTGTTTTAATATTTTAGTAGTATTTTTTGCAACAGGTTTCTGGCATGGTGCAGCTTGGGTGTTTATTTTATGGGGTATGTGGTATGGTGTATTTTTGGTCATCGAAAAAATTACAGGTCTTGCAAAGAAAGAACTTACACGTGCTCAATCTGTTTTAGCGCACATTTACACCCTATTTGTTGTAATTATCGGCTGGGTATTTTTCCGCTCTGAATCTTTAAGCTATGCGCTAGGCTACATTTCATCTATGTTTGATTTTTCAACCCTTGTTTCATCTTTTTCAGAGCTTGGCGAATATCTTGATAACTATAGAATGTTAATGATTGTTTTAGGTATCATAGGCTCAACTGGAGTTATGAAAAATGTCATAGAATTTGGTGAGGTTAATAACTTAAGAAAATCTGTTGTTAATGTTTATCTTTTGATATTGTTCTTATGGTGCTGGAGTTGTCTTGCAGCGTCAACTTATAACCCGTTTATATATTTCAGATTTTAGTTAAAAAAATGCCTCCTGAAAAAGGAGGCATTTTGATTTATTATTTGCTTAACGCCTCTTTTTAGAGGCGCTTTGGTTTTTTTAGTCTTCTTTAATTGTTAAAGTTGAAGCACAAGCAAGGATTAGCATAAATGCACCAACTAAGAAAGCGTATTCATAGTGATTGTTTGGCATATTATTTATTGTCGTTGTTGAAATGTTAATAAACCAAGCTAAAACTGTGCATACAAGAATTTGCGGAGCTGCAATAAAAATGTTAAAAATACCCATAACAGCACCTTCTGTACCTTCTTTTATGTATTTTGAAAGCATTGCAAAAGGTAGTGCTAAAATGCTTGCCCAGCCAATGCCTGCAAGTGCCATAGCTGCAACGGTTGAAATTGTATTTGGCAAGAATGTAAGTAAAATGTACGCTAATGCCATAAGTAAAAGACATACAAAATGGACTTTTTTGTTGCCAAAGCGTTCTGCAAGCTTGCCTATAGGTATTGCTATAATAAAGCAAATCAGGTTAAATGCTGCAAAACAAATGGATGAAAAGTTTTGTCCACTCATTACAAGAGCATCGTAAGACCCTTGAAATTCTTGCGGAATAGTTGTTAAATCTGGCACTTGATACAGTACATGAATTACATACTGGGTAAAGAATATATTTAAACTCATAACTCCAATCCATGAGAAGAACTGCACAGTGCAGATTTTAGACACTTCAGGTGAGAGCAAAAAGAAATCTTTTAAATTTTCAAAAAACGATTTTTTAATTTCTTCTTTTGCGTTTTGTTCTTCAATTTTCAGTTCTGTTTTTGAGAGCTTTCTTTCTTTAATTGTAAGGCAAGTCCAGCTCATACCAAGCAAAAACGCAATTGCTGCCATGTAAAACTGGGCTGATGTTGACATTTGATAATTAAATACATATTTTAAAACAGGAGCTGTAGCTGCTGCAATAACAGAACCCAAGCCTATTGCAAAGCTAAGGTATGAATTTGCAAGAGCGTGTTGTTCACGTGGTATGTTATCAGGAATTAATGCTCTGTATGGGCCTTGAGCAGCATTAACACAAGCATCAATTACCCATATCATAATCGCTGCGATAAAAAGTGCACTCCACCAGGGGGCATTTTCTCCAAAAAGCGAAGCAATATTTTGTGAATTTGGAAGTAAGAAAAGTCCTATTGCACCAAGAATTGCGCCGCCCATAAGATATGGCAAGCGTCTGCCAAAAGGAGTTTCTGTGTTATCGCTCAGCGCTCCTATTATAGGCTGTACAACAATTCCCGTAAAAGGACCCGCAAGCCAGATAAGACCAAAAAGCAATGGACTTGCACCAAATGACTCGGTTAGAGGACCAGATAAAATAATTCTCATTTGCCAAGCAAATTGCAGACCAAAAAAGCCTATGCAGAAATTCAACAGTTGGGATGTGCTGAATTTCTTCAAGTTTTCTACTTCCATTAAAAAATCTCCTTAATACGCGATAAGTATATTTATTTTACATTAGATTATGTTAATTGTAAAATTTAATCATGAAGTTTTTGAGTAGAGGATTTTTAATTTTTGCAGCTATATTATTGTTTTTGGCTCCTGTATTTGCGCAAGATGAAAAAACAACAATAAGGGTTGGCATTTCAAATCAAGGTTTTTCAACTTATGAACACAATAGTGTGAAATTTTCTTCACCTAATGAAATGCTAATAGTTGATATGGCTCAAAATAGCCAATTTAAAGTTAAGGAAAACCAGCTTGTATCAATAAAAATGGCTGATGGAGTTTTTAAGATTTTAGCAGATGGCGAAGTCCTTTCAAAAGATGCCAAGGGACCAATTGTCTTAACCCCAAAAGAAAAAATAGGAATTGTTGAACTAAATAGAAAGGGTACTCCTGCATATTATTCAGGGCTTATTGAGCTTGTGGCAACAAAAAATGACAAGTTTAATATTATAAATGTTCTTGATTTGCAAACTTATCTAAAAGGTGTTGTGCCAAATGAAATGCCTGTATCGTTTGGGTTAGAGGCTCTAAAAGCGCAGGCAGTTGCAGCAAGGAATTATGCAAATCGTCCGCAAAACGCATATAAAAATTATGATGTTTGTGATTCTACCGCATGTCAGGTGTATTATGGCACGAACTCTCAAAAAGAAATATCAGACAAAGCGGTTGATGAAACAAAAGGAATTTACGCTCTTTATAAAGATGAACCTATTCTTGCGCTGTATTCATCTACTGCAGGCGGAATTAGCGAAGATTGGAAAAATGTTTATGCACTAAATCAGCCAAATACTCCATCTAAGCCTTATTTAGTTTCTGTTTGTGATGATGCTAATCAAAAATTTTTAACGACCGAAAAAGAGGTAAGAGATTTCTATTCAAATAAAACTCTTTCTTATGATATAAAATCACCTCGTTACAGATGGGTGGTTGAGTGGGAAACACCTGAGCTGGAGGCTGTTTTAAATAAAACTCTTGTAGAACAATCGCGCGCAGGTCTTGTTGAACCTAAGTTTGATGGCAGCTACACTTTGGAGGGGCTTAAGGATATTAAAGTTTTAAAAAGGGGCAACTCAGGAAAAGCATTGGAAATTGAAATTGTCTTTAAAAACGGTACTTTTAAAGTAATGAGAGAACTTGGCATAAGAAGGGTTTTAAAGAAAAATAATGCAATGCTTGCAAGCGGAAACTTTTTTGTAGATAAAACAGAGTCAAAAAAAGAAGAAAAAGTTGAACAGGAAGAAAGCAAAGCTGTTTTTAGTTTTGAAAAATTTATTCATCCTGATGAAAATAAAATAGAAAAATTTGTCTTAACAGGCGGAGGTTTTGGCCATGGTGTCGGGATGAGCCAGTACGGTGCAGGCTATATGGCACAAATGGGTAAAAAATACGATGATATTTTAAAACATTACTACAGCGGAATTGCTCTTGGTACAATGCAAAAAGAAGTTTTATACAACCCTTATAACCTTGAGTATAAAACAGAATTTTATTATCAAAAATCATCAGGCGAAAATGTTGTACTAAAAGTTGTTAACCCTAAAAGAGTTTCATCGCTTAATTTTAAAATAAATGAGCACGTGTTTAGTCCTGATATGACAGGTTATAGCGCAAAGACTTTAGGGATGGACATTACAAAATACCTTGTTAACGGTGTAAATAAAGTTGTCTTTTCGCCGTTAAGTGAAAAAGACAAGGCAAAATCAATAACTTTTCAAATAGAGGTTGGGGTGAAAATTGGCAAGTGAGTGTGAAAATGCGCCAAAAAAAGGCGAAGGCTTATTAAGGGCAGCTTGGTGGATTGCAGTAATTATATTTTTATCAAAGGTAGCAGGATTTTTAAGAGATATTGTTGTTGCAAATTTCTATGGCGCAAGCATTGTGTCTGATGCTTACTTTTTTGCATATCAAATTCCTGCGCTTGTAATTGTTATTTTAGGCGGAGTCGGTGGGCCTTTCCACTCAGCAACTGTTGCTGTTTTTTCAAAACTTGTGAAAGATTTTTCAAAAAAGCCGGAGCCAGAGATTAAAAAACTTTTTAATACTTTTGAGACATTTTCAATACTTATATTTTTAATACTTTCGCTTTTGTGTTTCTTTTTCCCAAAGCAAATAATGAGTGTTATTATAAACAATCCTGATACTCTCGAGCTTTTAAACCTTGCGGCATATCATCTGAAGATTATGTCGCCAATGCTTGTTATGGGCTCTGTTTTGGGTCTTTATTACGGCATTTTGGTTACATATAAGCATTTTTTGCTGCCCAATATTTCGCCCTCAATGGTTTCTTTTGGAATAATTATCGTCCTTTTAATTGCAAAAGGTGATAATAACGGGTTTTACCTTGCGCTTGGTACAACAATAGGCTGTTTTTTGCAGTTAATTGTGCAATCTCCGGCAGTAAGGCATTTAGGATACGGGTTTAAACCTTCTTTTGACTTTTTAAAAAATAAAAATTTTAATGAACTTTTAGAACTTTTATTCCCTGCATTTTTAAGTTCAACCATAGGACAGCTGGGTGTTTATGTTGATATGTTCTTTTCATCCGGTTTAAAAGAAGGCGCCTGGACTGCTTTTGGTTTTGCAAACAGAATTTTCCAATTTCCCGTAGGACTTTTATTAAGTGCAATTTTAGTTCCCTTATTTCCTTTGTTTTCAAGGCTTGTAGCGCAAAAAGACTTTGATGGTGTAAGGCACTATTTTACAAAAGGGGTGGGTTCGCTTATTTTTGTCGGCAGCTATTTAATGATTTTAATTTTTATAACTAGGACAGATGCCATAAGAATTGCACTTGAGCGTGGAGCTTTTAACTCTGAAGCAACACTTATGGTTTCTGAAATACTTTTCTTTATTTCTTTATCAATTATTCCATACGTTTTTCGTGATAGCGCAACAAGACTTTTTTATTCGTTTAATGACTCTAAAACCCCATTTTATGTTGCAATTGCGTGTATTTTGCTAAAGGTTATTTTGAACTCACTTTTAGTAAAACCTTTTGGAATAAACGGTATAGCTCTATCAACTACACTTATAACCGCATTTAACGGTATTACACTTGCACTTTTATTAAGAAAGAAGATTTCAATAGGTTATAGAAAACTTTTGAGAACTGTACTAAAAATTTTAATTGCCTCTGCTATTGCATTTGTAATAGGGGATGCATTCAGTGTTGTATGGGATAAAATTGTTGGCTATTCGCTTGTTTTAGGCATTATAAAAATCTTTATTGTTATGATTTTAACCCTAGCTGTTTATTTAATCACCTCTTTTGTGTTAAGAATTGAATATTTAAAAGAGCTAAAAGACAGGATTGAAGCAAAATGGAAAAAAGTATAATAAAAAAAGGCGAAGCTTTGGGTTTTCAAACAGACACTGTCTGGGGTTTAGGGTGTTTACCCGATGATTTTGAAGCAGTTGAGAAAATCTATGAGATAAAAAATCGTGATCGCTCAAAACCGCTTATTTTAATGAGTCATGAAGTAAAATATCTTGAAAAATATGTCTTAGGTATTTCTGCTCAAGCAAAATTACTCATGGATAAATTTTTTCCGGGGGCACTGACTTTAATTTTTAAACGTTCTGAACTCTGCCCGTCTTTTATTTGCGCAGGTTTTGACACTGTTGGAATAAGAGTTCCAAACAGTAAAAACTTTAGGGAAATAACTACTCAAGTAGAAGGCTATGTTTTAGCTACAACTTCTCTCAATATCTCAAATGAGCCTCCCTGTAAGGATTATAAGGAGGCATGTGAGAAATTTAGCGATAGAGTAAAAATTATTGAGCCAAAATATAGGGAAAACATTCAAAATCTGGCTTCTACAGTTGTTTTATGCGTAGATGATGAAATTAAAGTTTTAAGGCAAGGCAGTGTAAAAATATAGAAAAATTGAGTATTTTAGCTAAGTGTAATTTATTTTAAAACAAGTTAAAATTTTCAAATGAAAAAGATTTTTCCCCAAAGATGCTTTTATAGCGCGATTTTTGCTGCTTATTTAAGCTTTATAAAATTGCTGTTTGAGCAAGGAGTTTGTGAGAAAAAAATTACATATAAGCTAAAGGGGGTGGGGCAAAAGCCTTTCGCTACAACGATTTTGTGTGATTTTAATTTGGGCATAAGAAAAATAAGCGAGAAAATATATTGTGATATTAATTATGAAGAAAGGTCAAAAAGGTTAAACATTGCATTTAAATTAAAATCGCAAAATGGTTTTTTAAAATTGGCGAAAGCAGAAAAAAAAGCCTCTTTGCGCCTCCTTGCAAGTTTTTTGTATGAACTTGTTTGGGGGCTTTTAGAGGCGATAGTTGAATTTGAGGAAGTTAAGCTTTTTGATTTTAATTATTTTATTGTCCCCATTATAGCGGATTTTAAACCTATAAATTCTTTTTTGCCGTCTAAGTTTCTTGTCAATGATGTTTTTTGCATTTTATATAATATTTTTACTAAAAGGAAAAATCCTGCTGCTTTTGTAAAAGTTTGTGCTGATGAAGTTTTGTTTTTAAGAGGTATAAAAAAAATCGCAGCGAACTATAAAATTGAAGATAAAAAGCGCATAGGCGCAGCCATTTCAGAACTTTGTGCACTTAATTTAATAAGAGCAAGGCAAATTAAAAAATATGAGTGGAAAATCTTTATTCCAAGGGTGGATTTTGCTGACAGTTATTTTGTCCCGAGGGAAATTTTTTGTTTAAATCCAAGGACAAAATATTTTGAAAAATATTTAGCACATCTTATTTGTGCTCAAGCACAGAAGGCAAAAAATATTTTGAATTTAAAAGGCCCTGTTGATTTTTTATATAAAAATGTCAAATATTTGAAGCCTTTTTGCGCTCGCGAAAGAATAGAAAATGCTTTTGATGAAATGGTAAAAATAGGGCTTATAAAAAACTGGGAGTATAAAAAAATTGATGAAAATGAACTTTGCGGTGTAGATTGGATTGTAAAGTATAAAAAGTTGAAAATAATTTTTGATATAAAAAATTGCAGGCGGAATTTGAAAACTCGACCCGCAATTTTAAAAAAAGTTTAACTACACTTTAGCTGTGCAAAGTGCTTCAATAATTGCTTTAGCAGCGGTTTTACCTGCACCCATAGCGTTAATTGCAGTAGATTCGCCTCTAGGCGCAACGTCTCCACCTGCATAAATATCTTTAACAGATGTTTCGCCGTTTTCATTGATTATAATGTAGCCTTTTTTATCTGTTTCAATGTCGATGTTTTCTTTTGTTGCACTTTGTTGAATAATCGGGTTTGGACCTGTACCAAGTGAAACAATTACAGCGTCAACTTCCATTGTGTCAAATTTGCCGGTGGGGACTGGACGTCTTCTGCCTGATTCATCAGGTTCGCCAAGTTCCATAACTTCTAGTTTAATGCCATTTACAAAACCGTTTTCACCTAAAATTTCAACAGGCGAGTGAAGAAGTTTAAAAATAATACCTTCTTCTTTAGCATGGCGAATTTCTTCTTTTCTTGCAGGAAGTTCTTCTTCTGTTCTTCTGTATACAATGTAAACTTCTTTATAACCGACCCTTACCGCTGTTCTTGCAGCATCCATTGCAACGTTACCGCCGCCTATGATAGCTGCTCTGTTGCCGACTTTAAGGGGTGTTGGTGTGTCAGGTTCGTTTGCGTGCATTAAATTAACACGAGTTAAAAATTCATTTGCACTGTAAACGCCGTTTAAGTTTTCACCAGCTACACCCAGCATTTTAGGCAGCCCTGCGCCGGAGCAAATGAAAATTGCATCGTATCCTTCTTCTTTTAATTGATTTAGCGTAATTGATTTACCTACAATTACGTTTTTATAGAATTTAACGCCAATTTCTTTTAAGCTTTCAATTTCTCTATCTAAAACTGTTCTTGGTAATCTGAAAGGCGGAATACCGTATCTTAAAACGCCGCCAAGCTCATGGAGCGCTTCAAATACACTTACTTCAAAACCTGCGTTTCTAAGGTCTGCTGCAGCTGACATACCTGCGCAACCTGAGCCTACAATTGCAACTTTTTTGCCGTTTTCTTTAATTTGAGTTTTAACAGGTGCGCTGTTATCGCCAACGTATCTCTCAAGTGCGCCAATTGCAACCGAATCACCTTTTATACCAAGTACACATTTGCTTTCGCACTGTCTTTCCTGAGGGCAAACTCTGCCGCAAACAGAGGGCAGCATATTTGATTCTCTTATTATTTCGCCTGCGCCTTGAATGTCGCCTTCTTTAACTTTTTGGATGAAAGAAGGAATATTGACACTAACGGGGCAGCCTTTTCTGCATAGCGGATTTTTGCAGTTTAGACATCTTGAAGCTTCAAGTGCAGCTTGTTCAGGTGTAAGATTTTCTTCTACAGGGTTAAAGTTAGACCTTCTTTTAATTTCGTCTTGTTCAAAGGGTCTTTGGCGTTCTACTTTGCTCATATTTAAAACATCTCTCCATACTTACTTATGATTTTATTGTATAATAAAAACAGCAAAAAGTGAAAAGAGGTTTTTTTGGGCGCAATAAAACTTTGGATAACTGATATTGACGGAACAATTCTTGATGAAACGAATATTTTTTCTAAAAGAGTTCTTGAAACAATAGAAAAAGTTAAGAAATCTGACACTAAAATGGTTGTTGCAACAGGCAGAATGTTTGACGGAGCAAAAGGGGTTGCGGATTTTTTGGGGCTTGATACTCCTGTTGTTTGTTATCAGGGTGCAATGGTAAAGCTGGGTGATAAAATCCTTCATCAGGCACCTGTTAAAGAAGATCTTGCACGTGATGTAATTGAGGTTTTAAGGAAAAAAAATATTCATACAAATTTGTATAATGATGATGAGTTAATTGTTGAAGACGATGACAAAAAAATCATGAATGACTACTGTCAGGGGCGTTTTACCACCTATCGCGCGGTTGATAGTTTTGATAATATTGAACTTAAAAATGTTTATAAGCTGCTTGCAATAGTTTATGACGAAAATCAAATGCAAGAGCTTATAAAGTTTATGTCAGAGCGTTACAGGGGCATTTTATGTATTGTTCGCTCGCACAAGTATTATATGGAAATAACAGACCCTAATGCCACAAAAGGGTCTGCGTTGAACTTTTTAAAGGATTACTGGGGTATAGCGCAAGGTGAAGTTTTAGCGACGGGTGATCAGGATAATGATTATGAAATGTTAAAAAATGCAGGCATTAAGGTTGCAATGGAAAATGCCTCACCAAAATTAAAAGAAATAGCAGACTATATTTGCCCTAATGTCAAAGAGGACGGTGTCTGCGCTGCTGTTGAGAGGTATATTTTATGCGAATAGGTACAGGGTATGATTTGCATAAATTAGTTGAGGGTAGAGCATTGATTTTAGGCGGGGTAAAAATTCCTTATGAAAAAGGACTTTTGGGCCACTCAGATGCTGATGTACTTATTCATGCAATAATTGATTCACTTTTAGGCGCTATGGGTGAAAAAGACATTGGTACACATTTTCCTGATACTGATGAAAGTTTTAAAAACATAAGTAGCACTCTTTTGCTTCAAAAAACAATGCAGATAATGCAAAATAACGGCTATAAAATTGTAAATGTTGATTCAAATATTATTTGTCAAAAGCCAAAGCTAATGCCCTATATTGATAAAATGAAAGAGAAACTTGCGCCTCTTTTAAATATTGATGAGTCAGCCCTTTCAATAAAAGCAAAAACTAACGAGGGAGTTGATGCAATAGGCTTAGGCGAGGCAATTGCAGCTCAGTGTGTTTGCTTGATTGAGAAAGTGTAATGAAAATTAAAAAAAGTGATATTGAAATTTTTCTTGCTTTATTAGTCCTTGTTCTGGGTTATTTTTTCACAAACGGGGGTGAATTTAGCGATAATTTCAAACCTGTTTCAAATGTTTGCAAGAAGGAAATGAAAGAAAAAGACTATGTGCAAAAATACTGCAAGGGCACAATAGAGTACGTTTTGAGCGATAAAACAAGAATAGACTGCTTAACTGATGAATATGCAATTGAATACGATTGGGCGCACAAGTGGGCGGAAAGTATTGGGCAGTCTTTGTATTATGCACGTATGACAGGCAAAAAGCCTGCTGTTGCAATTATTATGAAGTGTCCCGAGGATGAAAAATATATAAAAAGAATTCAACTCGCTGATGAGAGGATAACAATTTTTAAAATCAAAGGTTATGAGTAGTTACCACAAGGCTTTTGGCATTAATCTTTCATAAAACCAAACAGGCACATCATCGTAGCTGCCGCCTTTAAAGTCGTATTTAAATTTTTCATCAGCCCCTATTGCAATAATAGGGATATTTGTTTCTTTTGATACTTCTTTTAATATTTCATATCCTCTTATGATGTCTGAAACTGTTGTTTCGTTTGACAAGTGAGTGTTTGAAATAAATCCTGAAAACTTTTTCCAAGGGGTTTTATTAAGCCCTGAAGAAAAATCTATATATTCAAGAATGCTTGCTTTGTCGAATGTTTCAAATTTCGATGTATTCACAACCAAATAAATTTTAAGATTTTCCTCTTGTTCAATGCCGTTTAAAATATCAAGTGTGTCTAAGCCTGTAGCACCATAACCTACATCAATTATAATGTCACCTTTTGTATTTAAGCAGTTAATTTGCTCACCTGTTACGTAGCTTCCGGCTTCGCCCAGCCCAAAGTAGTCGCTTTGTGCTATTACTTTTATGCCACGTTCTTCAAGTTCGCCAATAATAGGGCGCATACAATACGCAGGTTCTACTGTATCTAAGTCAACAAGTGTTATTTCCTTATTTTCTTTTATGTATTGCAATGCTCGATTTATCGATGTTTCGCTTTTGCCTGAGGCGTATGCGCCTGTGTATACTTCAACTGTTCTTGTCATTTTTCCTCTGTGTTTACATTTACGTTTGTTTGAAAATTTTCTTTAAATTTCATTTTTTCTTCATACTCTTTAACTTCCTCTAGTGCGTCAGGCAGCACTTCTTTAAAGAGTTTTACAAGTGCAGGGTCAAATTGCGTTCCCGCTTTTTCTTCTATTATTTTTACTGCTTCATCTGAACTTAATCCAGCCCTGTATGCCCTATCTGATACCATAGAATCGTAAGCATCAGCTACTGCTATAACCCTTGAGCCAAGTGGAATTTCATCACCTTTAAGTCCGTAAGGATATCCATTTCCATCAAAATATTCGTGGTGATATTTAATTATTTCAATAACATCATAAAGTTGTTTAATGTCTTCAAGAATTTTAACCGAGTGGTGTACGTGTTTTTTAATTTCTTCAAATTCTTCCTGAGTAAGTTTTTGAGATTTATTTAAAATATCCTCTGCAACGCCAATCATACCTATATCGTGCAAAAGTCCTGCAAGTTCAATCCTGCTTTTTTCAGCGTTACTTATGTGTAGTCTTTCAGCCATTTTAAGCGAGTAAAAAGTTACACGTCTGCTTCTGCCTAATGTAAAAGAATCCTTTGCATCGAGTGCTTCAATGATTGCTTTAATTGTACCAGAGAAAAGTTCTTTTAAATCTTTTATAAGATTTTCATTGTCAACTTTTAATTGGTGGTACTCTAGCCCTGCTTCAACTATGTGTATAAGCTCATCAGGGTTAAAAGGTTTTTTAATGTAGCGATAAATTTTAGCGTAGTTAATCGCGTCAATTAATATTTTAACGTCAGAATATGCTGTAACAAGTAATCTTGTTGTATTTGGACATACTTCATAAGTTCTTTTTAAAAATTCAACCCCATCCATTTGAGGCATTTTATGGTCTGATAAAATGCAGTTAAACTCTTGATTTTTAAGTATTTCAAGGGCTTCAACAGCGCTTGTTGCTTTTGTTATATTGTATTTGCCTCTTAGTGTTCTGTACAAAAGTGCTAAATTATCAGGCTCATCATCAACAATTAATATTTTATACTGTTTTTCTTCTTCCATTTATCAACACTCCTGAGTATCTTCAATATTTTCTTCGTTTTGATTTTTATAGTTTATTGGTAATTTTATTGTAAAAGTTGTTCCTTTGCCAACTTCTGAGTCAACTAAAATTTCGCCGTTATGATTTTTGATAACACGATAAGTAATTGACATGCCAAGCCCTGTACCTTGTCCTACAGGTTTTGTTGTAAAGAACGGTTCAAAAACTTTTCTTAAATCTTCTTTTTTAATACCTTCGCCTGTGTCAGAGAATTTAATTACAACATTTTCGCCCTCTTGTTTTACACTTATGGTAACAGTTCCTTCGCCTTTGATTGCGTATTGCGCGTTGTCTAAAATGTTCATAAATACTTGATTTAACTGTCCGCCAAAAGCTTCTATTTTAGGCACATTTGGTTCATAGTCTTTTATAACGGTTATTCTGTTTTTGTATTTGTTATTTAAAATATTTAAAGTGGTATCTATTTCTTTTGGAATATTAAATTGGGTAAGTACCATCTCCTCCATTCTTGAGAAATTTTTAAGGTCAAGGACAATATTTTTTGTGCGCTCTGTTCCTTCAATACAGCTTTTTATAAGGTCTTTTACATCATCTCTTATAAAATCTATGTCAATATCGGTTTTTATTTTGCTGATTTTTTTCATTTCATCTTCAGGGATTGAGTTTTCATTTGCAATGTATAGGTCGATTAATGAGAACATGTCTTTAACATATTTATCTAAAATCATAATGTTTCCATGGATGAAATTAACAGGGTTGTTTATTTCATGGGCAATACCTGCAACTAATTCACCTAATGAGCGCATTTTTTCAGAATGCACCATCATAGCTTGGGTTTCTTTAATTTCTTGATTTGCTCTCTCAAGAGCTAAAGTTCTCTCTTGAACTTTTAATTCAAGCGAGTCATATAAATCATGGAGTTGAAAAGCCATATAATTATATGCATCAACAAGTTCGTTAATTTCAGCAAAATTGGACTCTTTCAATCTAAAATCAAAATTTCCGTTTGCAAATTCTTTAACCCCTTTTGTAAGTTCGTTTAATGGGTTTAAGATAATTTGTGAAATTATTGCGCTTGCAAAAATACCAATTAATAAAAATAGTGTTAGAAATATTTTCACATTTTCAAGTAATGAATTTAAGTATGTGGAGGCGATTCTTTGAACAGGCATACCCATGTATAGTGTGTAATCGCGAGTGCTTGAGCTGGTTTCAGTAATTTCTCGGTTTTGGTATTTTAAAAATAAATCCCTTTTGGCTTCTTGAGCACTTTTGCCTATAATCTGTGGAGAACTTGAGAAAAACACTTTATCTGTTTTGGTGTCTACCGCATATATGTAGGCTACCATATCTCTACCTTTAAGACTTTGTATTATTTCTGATATTTTGCCTGTATCATTTGCCTTAAATGCGTCGTCAAAGCTTTCTCTTAAAAGTGAAGAAAGAGAGTAGTTAAATGTGCTTAATTTTGTATTATATTCTATTGCAAGATATTTTATATGATTTAAAACATAACTCATTATTATGATTATGATGCCTGCTATTAAAATACCTGTCATAAAAGCAAGATAAGTTCCGAGACGCTTTTTGTTGCTCTTGTGTTTTAAATTTTTTAGTTTTTCTATAATTTTACTCATCTTACTCGCTTTCTTCTTCGCTATTTTCTTCAAACATGCTTTGTAATGCTTCTTCGTCATTAGGAGCATCAGAAGCGAACATACTCTGTATTTTGTAGGGGTTGTCTATGGTTGGCTTAACAGGCTTTTTCTTTTTTTGAAATGGGTGAAAATCTTCCCCTTCGTCAAAAATTTTGCCAATTACAAAACCTATAAAACCCATAGAAAGAGAAGCTGGGAAAACAATAGAGAGCATAAAAAGTATGCTGTAGTAATCCATAGAGAAATGATTTAGTAAACTTAATGCGCCAAATGCAAGTAAGGAGGATGAAGCAAAAAGCGCGCTTAAATTTTTTTGATAGGAAATCTTTTCTTCTGCTTTATCTTCCATTTTCTTTGTTTTCTGTTTCCATTAATACTTTAAATGAATATTGAACAAGTGCAATTCTGTCTATATTTGAAATTTCTTTGTAGCAACCTGAAATTGCGTATTTTGTTTGACCGTTATGTCCTTGTTCTTCAATTCTTATAGGATGTATTGTGCAATTGATTGTTAAATTATTAATTAAATTTATTTTTGCGCTGTAGTCTTTTGTTGCCTCAAGAGGCTTTTTAGTGATGAGTTTTATACCACCTGCTGAGATGTCTTCAACAGATATGATATTGTCGTTTTCACCTTCTATATCTATTGTTCCCATAAATTTTACACGTGAATATTCTCTGCGCTGAATATTGTTGTAGTTATCAGGAATAGCAATTTTTAAGTTCTCGTTGTTGCACTCAAGTATTTTTGTTTCAAAAAATATTAAACCGTCATCACCTGAACCGAAAATCTCAACAGTTGAATTTTTTTGGTAGTCTTTTAACTCCTCGGGTGTAACTTTTGTAAGCACTATTTCAAAATCATTTTCATTTATGTTTTTAACTTCAAAAATAGTGGCGCTTTCAAAATTTTGGGGTATTATTCTGTAATCATGACCCTTTTTTATAATTTCACGCATAATTTTTCCTCATTTTCATACGGCCGATATTTTTAAATCCGTTCTTATTGTTCCTATGGATTTTGCTTTTGTGTTGTTTGTTACTTCATTATATGACATTATAACAATTTGTGGGTAAGTTCTCTCGATTAATCTTCTAAAAATCAACCTTATGGGCGATGAGCATAAAATGACAGGGCGGTTTCCTGTTTGCTGAACTGCTTTTGTAAATTCATAATTTAAGCTATCCATAAGCTTTTTAACAAAATCAGGATTTAGCGTTAAGCTTTCGCCATCAGGGTTTACCCCTTGTGCTATTTGATGTTCGACGTCTTGAGAAAGTGTAATTGCAAGCAATTCACCAGTATCTGCCAGATTTTGCTTGCAAATATTTCTAGCTAATGCCTGTCTGCAATATTCTGTTAGAGCATTATGATTTTTATTTGTCCTTGCTTGCAAGCTCATTGTTTCAAGAATTGTTTTTAAATCTCTAATTGAAACGCACTCTTTTAGCAGGTTTTGAATAATTTGTTGAACGTCAGCGGTTGAAATTTCTTTCATCAGGTCATTAACGTACTCATCAGACACCTCTTTTTTAAGATTATCAATAAGTTGTTGAACATCAGCTCTTGTAATAATTTCACTTGCATTTTTTCTTATGATTTCTGTTAAGTGAGTTGAAATAACCGCTGACGGGCTTACAACGGTGTAACCTACAGTTTCAGCGTATTCTTTATCTTTTTCTTCAATCCAAATAGCAGGAAGTTTAAAAGCGGGCTCAATTGTGTTGATACCTTTAATATTGGGGTCTTCCGCTCCACCCATAGAGTTCATTGCAAGGGAGCGCTCAGGATAAACTTCGCCCGATTCTATTGAAACACCTTTTAATTTTACCTGATAAGTGTTTGGCGGCAGTTGTAAATTGTCCCGAACACGAATTGAAGGCAGCACAATACCAAGGTCAAGCGCACTTTGACGCCTTATTTGAGCTATTCTATCCAATAAGTCGCCACCTTTTTCAGGGTCTAGCAGACTTACAAGTCTGTAGCCTATTTCAATTTCAAGTGTTTCAACATTTAAAAGCTCAAGCACACTTTCGCGAGTTGCTTTTTTGCGTTTTTTGCCGAGTTTTTGAGCTTTTTTAGCGTCTTCTTGAGCCTTTAAGTCCTCAATTTCTTTTTTCTGAATTTCTTTGTGTTTATTCCAGCCATACCAGCCTGAAGCTGCCGAAACTAAAAGAAACGGAATTGTAGGCATACCAGGGATTATTCCCATAAAGAATAAAAGCCCCGATACAATAAATAATACTTTTGGGTTTGAAAACATTTCAAGCCCGATATCTTCACTTAATGAGCGGTCTGAACCTGATGCGCGGCTTATAATTAAACCTGTTGCGGTTGAAATAATAAGAGCCGGAATTTGAGATACAAGACCATCACCTACTGTTAAAATGGTATATGTTGAAAGCGCAGTTGCAGGCGCCATTTTAAGCTGCAATATACCAATAATTAAGCCGCCTACTATATTTATAACCGTAATTATAATACCGGCTGTGGCATCGCCCTTGACAAATTTTGAAGCACCGTCCATGGTACCGTAGAAATCTGCTTCTCGCTCAAGTTTTTTACGTCTTAGTTTTGCCTCTTTTTCATCAATCAAGCCCGAGTTTAAATCGGCATCAATTGAGAGCTGTTTGCCGGGCATTGAATCCAAAGTAAACCTTGCGGATACTTCAGCAACCCTGCCGGCACCGCCTGTAATTACCATAAAGTTGATAATTACAAGAATGACAAATATTACAAAACCGACAACGTAATTGCCGCCTATTACGAATTGCCCGAAAGATTCAATAACGCTACCTGCGTTAGCCTCAAGTAAAATTAATCGGGTAGAAGTTACGTTTAACCCCAGCCTGAATAGTGTTGCAACAAGTAGTATTGTTGGAAAAGATGAATAATCAAGAGGCTCTTTTGTGTATAAACACACAAGAAGTATTAAAACGGAAAGTGAAATATTTATTGTAAGTAAAAGGTCAAGTAATTGCGGTGGCATTGGTATAACCATCATAAGGACTACGACGACCAAACCTATTGCAAAAACTATATCGTTATTTTTAAGTAATAGTGCCAGTTTATTCAACTGTTACGCTCTCTCCCGCTTTTTACTTCCCTTTTGCCGAGTAGACAAATCTTAGAACTTCAGCTACAGCCACATACAGTTCTTGTGGTATTATACCACCAATTGGTACTAATTTGTATAAACTTTGTGCAAGTGGCTTGTTTTCTACTATTGGAATATTATTATTTTTTGCAATCTCTCTTATTTTAAAAGCAAGAAAATCGACACCTTTTGCTAAAACCTGTGGTACAGGTGTATTTTGGGGGTCGTATTTAATTGCAACTGCATAGTGCGTTGGGTTTACAACAACAACATCTGCTTGTTTTACCGATGACATCATTTTTTGCTGCATAATTTGCATTTGAAAAGCGCGAACTTTACTTTTAATTTTAGGGTCTCCTTCTAAGTTTTTCCATTCGTCTTTTACTTCTTGTTTTGTCATCTTTATGGATTTTTCATACTGGTAATCCTGAAATTTTTTGTCAATAATGCCAACTATTAAAAGGATTATACATATATTTACAATAAGTTCCATAATAACAGAACCTACAACTACAAAACTTGTATTTACATCCATTCCAATTGTTGCGAAAAGGTCGCCTTTTCTTTTATTTATTACATTAAACCCTACAAGCCCCACTGCAGTTAGTTTTGCGAGTGATTTTACAAGCTCCATCATGGTTTTTGGTTCAAAAAAATTAAATTTTTTCAGGAGCATTTTTATCATATTCCCCGGCATTAACTTGTCAAAATTAGGTTTTAGCGCCTCTTTTGCAAACAGTGCGCCTGTTTGCAACCTTAAAATTAGTGCTGCGCCAATAGATAAAAGAAAAAGAAAAGGTATAAGAATCTCTCCTGTCACTTTTGCATACGGCACAAAAATCCCAATAGGATTGGATTCATTAATATCTTTAGGGTTAAGGTGAGTAAAAGTTTGATATAAAATATTTTGAATTTTTTGCAACATTGACGATGAGAGCATATACATAAGTCCAACGCCCAAAGTCAGCATAAGTGAGGATGTAAAATCCTGACTTTTTGCAATATTTCCTTTTTCTCTTTCTTTCTCTCGCCGCTTGGGGGTGGCGCTTTCTGTTCTTTCTTCGTTAGCCATACTTTATATTATAAACTTTTCTTTCTATGTAAACAAATGCAAAATTCCCTGTAAATACTGAGCCATTACATCCATTAAATATGTAATCGAACCTCTTAAGAATACAAGTATTAAAATAAGTCCTAAAAATACTTTAAAAGGTAGCGATACCATAAAAATGTTCATCTGTGGCATAACTTTGTTCATCATGCCAAGTAGAATATCGCACACTAAAAGCACTGAAAAAATAGGCATTGCAAGTCCAAAAGCTATTTGAAACATTTGGCCTGCAAGTGTCATTGTGCCCTCAATTACACCTGCATTAAATACACCCTCAAAACCAACAGGCATGGCAAAAAAGCTTTTATAAATTGCGGCAAAAAGATATTCATAAGCCCCTATTCCAATAAAAACAAGGGTAGCAAGGTAAGTGTATAGGCTTGACATAATTGTTGAACTCTCCCCTGAAACAGGGTCAAGTACATTTGCCATTGATAAGCCCATTTGAATACTTATAAGCTCGCCAACCATTGAAACGCCTGCAAATAAAAGGTTTGCAATAAAGCCGATTGCAAAACCAATGCAAAATTCAATTGCTATTAAAACTGCAAATTCAGGCATGGAATGTGGCATAATAAAATGAGCTTTTGCGCTTAAAATAGGGTATAAAATAAAGGAAATCAAAGCGCAAAACCATATTTTAACTTGCTCTGGCATTTGAAATGTAGAGAAAAACGGTGCTGTTGCAAAAAGCCCGGACATCCTTGTAAACACAAGCATATATACTACAATATTTTTTGGTGAAAAAAGTGTTAAAAGGCTCGGTGCATCAGGCATTTTTTACCTCACCCGATAAAAGTTCTTATGTAATCAAAAAGCTCGTTTGTCCTTGATACAAAAATATTTAACATCCAAGGCATGCAGACAATAAGAGCTAAAATACAAGCGAAAATTTTAGGTACAAAAGTAAGCGTAGACTCTTGAATTTGAGTTACTGATTGTACAATACTTATTAAAAGCCCTACTACAATTGATGTTATTAAAACAGGTGCGCACATTTCCATTGTAAGCACAAGGACTTTTTGAAAAATAGTTAAAAATACTTCTTCTTCCATTTTTTTCTCCTTATGTCACAAAGCCTTCAATAAGCGATTTTGTAATTAAATACCAGCCATCTACCATAACAAACATAACAAGCTTGAATGGCATAGCAATTGTTGTTGGTGGTAAAAATAACATACCCATTGAAACAAGAATACTTGCCACAACTATATCTATTACAAGGAATGGTAAAAATATTATAAAACCTATTTTAAATGCTGTTTTTAGTTCTGAAAGTACAAAAGCAGGAATTAAAACATAAGTCGGAACGGAATCAGGATTTTTAAATTTCGGTAATTTTGCAAGATTCCTGAACAATTCAAGCTCTTTATCATGAGTTTGTTTAAACATAAAAACTCTAAGCGGTTTAATGGCATTATCAAGAGCCGCTTGCTGGGTTATTTGGTTTTTTATGTATGGCTGGTAAGCTGTTTCATTGATTTTAGACAAAGTCGGCGACATTACAAAAAATGTTAAAATCAACGCAAGCCCTATGATAACTTGTGAAGGAGGTAAGCTTGTTGTGCCTATTGCTTGTCGCGCAAGTGTCAGGACTATTACAATCCTTACAAAAGCTGTTGTCATAATAATTATACTGGGCGCAAGCGTTAAAATGGTTAAAAGTATTAAAACCTGAACACCTTGGGTAAATTCTTGCGGAGTGTTTGCCCCTTGCATACCAATATTAATATTTGGAAATGCAATTGCAGCAAAACTTTGCGTGTTTGTCATTACAAAAAGACAAAAAGCCCCTAATAATCTTATGAAATTTTTAAAACCTCTCCCCATAAACTTCTTTCTTTTTTATTGTGCAAAAACTCCCATACGTCTGAATTTATTGTATCTGTCGTCCTTAAGTTCTTGCGGAGTCATATTTTTGTACTCATCAAGCGCATTTAATAATGATTTTTTAAGTTCATTAGCCATTGCCTCAGGGTCATAGTGTGCGCCGCCTGTGGGTTCTTTTATAACTTCATCCACTATGCCGTATTTTAAAAGGTCTTTTCCTGTAATTTTAAGAGCGTTAGCAGCTTCACGTGCCATATTTGCATCTCTCCAAAGAATTGAAGCGCAGCCTTCAGGTGAAATTACGGTATAGTAAGCATGTTCAAGTATCATAACTTTATTTGCAACAGCTAAGCCTAGTGCTCCGCCCGAACAGCCTTCCCCTGTAATTACAGCTATAACAGGTACTTCAAGTTTTGCCATTTCTTTTAAATTTTCAGCAATTGCAATACCTTGCCCTGTTTGTTCTGCTTGCATCCCGGGATATGCGCCCATAGTATCGACAAGTGTGATAATTGGTAAATTAAATTTTGAGGCATGTTCAAAAAGCCTTAGAGCCTTTCTGTAACCTTGAGGTTGAGGCATGCCGAAATTATACTCAAGGTTTTCTTTTGTAGTTTTACCTTTTTGCGTACCTATTAGCATAACTGCCCTGCCGTCAATTTCAGCTACACCGCCAATTATTGCTCTATCATCGCATCCTGCTCTATCTCCGTGCAGTTCAATAAAGTCTTCGCACATAAAATGAACGTAATCAAAGAAATTAGGTCTTTGTGGATGACGTGCTATTTGTAATTTTTGATACGGTTCTAAACTGTCGTAGAGTTCTTTTTTATATTCTTCGGTTTGGTTTTCAAGCTTTTTAATTTCGTCGTTGTAGTCCATATTTGTATCCACGCTCAGTTTTTTTAATTCTTCTATTTTTTCCTGCATTTTATAAATGGGTTTTTCAAATTCCAGTATTTGCATTGTTTTGTCCTTTTAATTTTATTTTTTTGAATGTAGTTCAATGAGTTTTGAAAGTTTTTCTTTCATTTCTTTTCTTGTAACAATAAGGTCTATTTGACCGTATTTTAAAAGATATTCAGCAGTTTGGAAATCTGCAGGGAGTTTTTGTTTAATTGTTTGCTCAATTACCCTTCTTCCTGCAAAGCCAATCCTTGCGCCTTTTTCAGCAATTATAATATCCCCTATTGTTCCAAAACTTGCCGTTACTCCGCCAAAAGTAGGCTCTGTTAAAACAGTTATGTATAAAAGCTTAGCTTCATTTAATTTTGCAACAGCACAGCTTGTTTTTGCCATTTGCATAAGGCTTAGTGCGCTTTCTTGCATTCTTGCGCCGCCAGAGGACGTAAATACTATTACAGGTAATTTCTCTTTTAGAGCATGTTCCATAACAAGAGTTACTTTTTCGCCTACTACAGAGCCCATAGAGCCGCCCATATAGTCAAAATCCATAACCGCAGTTGCAACTTTTTGCCCGTTAATTTCGCCTACTCCGCAAATAACTGCCTCATCAAGATTAGATTTTTCTTTAGCAGATTTTTGCCTTTGAGTGTATGGCTGTGTGTCTACAAACTCAAGAGGGTCTTTACCTTGAATATTTTGGAACATTTCAACAAAAGTGCCTTCGTCAAAAATTAATTTAATTCTGTCCCTTGCGCCAATTCTAAAGTGATAATCGCAATTTGGACAGACCATGTTGTTGTGTTCAAGGTCTTTCTTTGGTAATTGTGAATTGCAGTTGTAACATAACATCCAGAGTTTTGAAATTGAATCGTCAATTTTTACATCATTGTCGCGAGCTGCAATTTGTTGCATTTTTCTTTTATTAAACCAATCGGTAAGTGTCATCTTAAAATCCTCAACCAAAATCTTTAACTACATTATAATATAAATACTTTAATGTGTGCAAAAATAAATTGAATATCCTTAATTTTTTAACTATTATTAATATATGCAAGGGCAGGTTTTTAAAATACATTCCGATTTTTACTATGTAAAATCCAAAGACAATGAGGTTTTTGAATGTAAACTTCGTGAAGTTTTAAAAAAACAAAAGCAAAAAATTTTAACAGGTGATTTTGTTGAAATTGAAAATCTAAATGCAATATGTTCGGTTTTGCCTCGCAAAAATGAGCTTTTGCGCCCAAGTGTCGCAAATATAGATTTGGCTGTTGTTGTTTCTTCATTGCTTGAGCCAAAACTGGATTTTGTCCAGCTAAATAGGTATTTAATTTTTCTAAAATACCATAAAATCAATACAATGCTTTGTTTTAACAAAGAAGACTTGCTTGATGAAGATGTGTTTAAAAATCAAGCAAAAGAAATTTTAAATATTTATGAGCCTTTAGGCTATAAAATTGTTTTTACATCTGCAAAAGAAAAATATGGGTTAGATGATTTAAAAAAAGAAATAAAAGGAAAAACCATTGTACTTTGTGGATTGTCAGGAGTTGGCAAAAGTTCTGTCATAAATGCGCTTAATCCTGATTTTAATTTAAGAACATCAAATGTCAGCGCGCAAACAGGCAGAGGGTGCCACACCACAAGGCATTGCGAGATTTTAGATTTTGGAGATTTTAGAATTATTGACACCCCCGGGTTTTCAAATTTAAAATTTGACTTTATTTTACCAAAAGATTTAGATACGCTTTTTGAAGATATTTATAAATTTGCACAAAAATGCAAATTTTCTGACTGTTTGCATATTGAAGGTGATGAGCATTCAAAGGATTGTGAGGTGCTGAAAAATCTCAACAAAATTAATCCCCAAAGGTATAAAAGTTATTTGGAATTTTTAAAAGAAGCGCGTGATTACAAGCAAAAAGTAACATACGGTTCTCAAAAAGAAGAAGAAACAAAAAAGCACACCCATGGGGAAAATAAGGCAAAAATCAGCCGAGTAAAAAGACGCAGTGCCAGAAATACACAAAGGCAAATAATGAAAAATTTACATGAAGTAATTGAGGATGAAAATGGATATTAAAGATTATAAAGAGCTTGTACACTCTACACTTGAGGGGTATTTTACTGTTGAAATTGAAAAAGCAAACTACGATAAAACAATTTGGGAAGCTATGCGCTATACTACTTTGCTTGGCGGCAAAAGATTAAGGGCAATGTTTTGCCTTGAAGCTTGCAGAGTGTTTAGTGGCTCTTACGAGCAAGCCCTGCCTTGTGCTTGCGCTATTGAAATGCTCCATGCGCAAAGTCTTATACATGATGATTTACCCTGTATGGATAACGATGATTTAAGGCGCGGAAAACCTTCTAACCATAAGGTATTTGGCGAGGCTATGGCAGTTTTAGCAGGGGATGCTCTAATATCTTTTGGCGCGCAGACAATAATAGAAAAAACACCTGCTTTTGTTGATACTAAGGTACTTTTAGAGGTTGTTAATCTTTATCTAAAGTCTGCAGGTGCTTTTGGGATTGTTGCCGGTCAGTGTGCCGATATTGAGGCTGAAAAAAATATTGAGAAAGTTGATTACGAGCATTTAGAATATATTCATACTTATAAAACCGCAGCATTATTTGAATGCGCAATACTGAGTGGCGCTATGCTTGGTGGAGCAAACAAAATGCAGCTTGATTTAATGAAAGAATTTTCGTATAACTTTGGTCTTGCTTTTCAGGCGTATGACGATATTTTAGATGTTATTTCTACAACTTGTGAGCTTGGCAAAACTGCAGGAAAGGATGAAAAAGAGAATAAAGCTACTTTTGTTACACTTTTTGGACTTGATTACGCTAAAGAAAAATTTAGCGAGCTAATTTTAAATTGTCATGATATACTCAAGAGGGCAGGAGTGGATTCTAAAATATTTCTGCAAATTATAGATGAGATGTGTGAAAGGGTTAAATAAAATTGATGCATGAGGTACAATTCTTTAATACAGGGTTAGAAGTACTTGGCTCAGGGCTTTTGGCTGCCGGTATAGCTCAAACTTTAAAAGTAATTTTTCACTATATTAAAAATAAAAAAATTAATTTTAAAATTTTTACTACAACTGGCGGCATGCCATCATCTCATAGTGCCGGTGTAATTGCCCTTGCAACAAGTGTGGGGATAATTGAAGGTGTAACGTCTGTAGAATTTGCAATGTCTTTGGGCTTTTCGCTTATTATAATGCAAGATGCTGCAGGCCTAAGGCGTGCTGCAGGTAAAACAGCAGCAACACTAAACCGCGTTGTGCAAGAATTTGTCGAACACCATGAAACAAAACCGTATGAGGTTTTAAAAGAGCTTTTGGGACATACTCCTTTTGAAGTTTTTTGTGGTGCTGCATTGGGTGTTGTTGTAGCCTTCAGTGTGCATGCGCTCTCAAAAGTAGCAGCAGTTCAAAACTTTATTAATCTATTAATTAGCTCTTTTTAAAAGCTCTGTTAAAGTAGGTTCTCTTTTAATATTTTTTTTGGGTTCTTCTTTTTTGTCTTCAAGGCAATGAGTATTATTTGTAAAGCTTGAAAGCCCAATGTAGCCTTCATCTTGAGAGTCTAAACCTAGTAATTTTTTAAAAAAATTCATATTTTCACCTGTCTAACTGTTTTTGCTAACTGTAATTATACACTTAAAATTAAAAAAATGCTCGTCTGTTTTAATTTATAAATATATTAATTTAAAGTACACACTTTTTAATTGCCGCTTGTGTTATATTTTATCTTATGAATAAGTCTAATGAAAATTTTTTAATAGTCCAAAATGCTACTAGCATGTCGTACGATGAAGCATTTAAAGTACTTTTGGGTGAAGATGAGCTTTTAAAGCCATACGCTTTTATAAATATAAATGAAATAAAATCTAAAGATGAGGCAAATTTAATTGCGCATCACCTTACAAACCACCCAAATCCAACTCGTGAAGCCTGCGCGCTTATGCTTTTAGAAATGAGTGGTGCAGAATTTTTTTCAGATTGTGCTGAAATTTTTACTGATTCAATTTGCGATATAAACCCAAATGTGTGTCGAGCTATAATTGAATTTTTAGTTAAAAATCCTCCTCTTGCGTCAAAAACTCTGCCTTTTATTATTGAAAGAGTTGAAAAAATTCTTGCAGATTTTAAAATTTATGAGAAAGAATTTGGCGCTTTTAAAGATAATAAAATGCGAAATCGCAAAAACCATGCCAAAAATAAAAAACTTTTTAATTTATATTGGTGTCTTGAGGCAATTAGTGAAATTTATAGCGAGGATAAATTTTTTGATATTGTTAAAATTTGTATTGTAACAGTTGATTTTCTTGATTATACAATAAGGGAAAAAACCGCAAAAATACTGACAAAAATGGAAAATCCTCCAAAAGAATTGTTACAGAAATTGAAAAATGATAAAAATTTTTATGTAAAAAATCTGGTTTATGATAAAATTTGTAAAGACAGTAATTATAGGGATACTTTATGATTTCAGTAAACGATTTAAAAACAGGTTTAACACTCCAACTTGATAACGGACTTTGGTCTGTTGTAGAGTTCTTGCACGTAAAACCCGGTAAGGGCGCGGCTTTTGTTAGAACAAAGCTAAAAAACGTTGAAACAGGGCAAGTTGTAGAAAGAACATTTAGAGCAGGTGAAAAAGTAGCAAAAGCTATGCTTGATAGACGCGAAATGCAATATTTGTATCTTGAAGGCAAAGATTACGTTATGATGGATCTTGAAACATATGAACAGTTGCCTGTTCCTGAATCTCAAATTGGTGACGGTAAAAAATATTTAAAAGAAAATATGAATGTTCAAATTTTGCTTCATGATGGCAAAATAATTGGTGTTGATTTACCAAACTTTGTTGAACTTGAAGTTGTAGAAACACCTCCGGCTGAAAAGGGAAACACTGCTCAAGGTGGCACAAAACCTGCGACTCTTGAAGGTGGTGCGGTTGTTAACGTTCCTTTCTTTATCAATGTCGGCGATAAACTAAGAATAGATACAAGAACAAATGAATATTTAGACAGAGTATAGGAATTTAGAATATGAATTTTGAAGTAGAATATATCGAAAAGCTCGCAAAATTAATTGATGAAAAATCTTTAAGTGAAATTATTTTAGAAGACGGCGAGCAAGCCATTACCATTAAAAGAGAATATAATCAAACAGTTGTCCAAACACCGGTTGCACCTGTTGTACAAGCGCCTGCTGCGGCACCTACTCAAGCTGCTCCTGCTGCTGCAAGTACAGAAAGCACAACTGCGCCAAAGGGTAAACCAATTACATCCCCTATGGTTGGCGCATTTTATGCTGCACCAAGCCCTGGGGCAAAACCATTTGTTAAAGTTGGTGATGTAATTAGCGCAGGTCAAGTAGTTTGCATAGTTGAAGCTATGAAACTTATGAACGAAATTGAATCTGAAGTATCCGGTAAAGTTACGCAAATTTGCGTAGAAGACGGTCAAAGCGTTGAATACGGTCAGGTTCTAATGTATATAGAATAAGTATTTTAATGTTGTCACCTATGTTTAAGGTTGTAAGAAGTTATGTTTAAGAAAGTATTAATAGCAAACAGGGGGGAAATTGCCCTAAGGATTATAAGAGCGTGCAGAGAATTGGGAATTGCAACGGTTGCAATATATTCTCAGGCAGATTCTGAAAGCTTACATGTTTCATTGGCTGATGAGGCTTATTGTATTGGGCCTGCGCAAAGTGCTAAAAGTTATTTGCACATTCCTGCAATAATTTCAGTTGCACTAACCTCTGGGGCTGACGCTATTCACCCTGGATATGGTTTTATGGCAGAGCGTGCTGACTTTGTAGATATTTGCGATGAGCACCATATAAAATTTATTGGCCCAAGTTCAAAAGCAATGAGGGCAATGGGCGATAAAGCTTCAGCTCGCGCAACCATGATATCCTCAGGTGT
Source organism: Candidatus Gastranaerophilales bacterium (assembly GCA_944324385.1). Lineage (GTDB taxonomy): Bacteria > Cyanobacteriota > Vampirovibrionia > Gastranaerophilales > Gastranaerophilaceae > Galligastranaerophilus. The sequence goes on from CALUWD010000007.1 coordinate 33,245, forward strand.
GCCTGTTACCCCTGGAACCGGGCTTGTTGAATCTGTTGATGAAGTTCGCGAGTTTGCAAAAAAAGTTGGCTTTCCTATAATTATTAAGGCAACTGCAGGTGGTGGCGGCAAGGGCATGAGAATTGTTCGAGAAGAATATGAACTTGAAGATGCCTTTAATTTGTGTAGAAACGAAGCAAAAAATGCTTTTGGAAATCCTGAAGTTTATTGCGAAAAATACCTTGAAAACCCACGTCACATTGAAGTTCAAATCCTTGCAGATTCTTTTGGCAATGTCGTTCACTTAGGCGAGAGGGATTGCTCAATTCAAAGACGCCATCAAAAGTTGCTTGAAGAAGCGCCATCTCCTGCAATCAGTGAAGATATAAGAAAAGCAATGGGGCAGGCTGCTGTTAATGCTGCAAAAGCTATTAACTACGAAGGTGCAGGTACTATTGAGTTTTTACTTGACGAAACTGATCCTAAAAATAAAAAATGGTATTTTATGGAAATGAACACAAGGGTTCAGGTTGAACACTGTGTGTCTGAGATGATTTCAGGTGTTGACATTGTAAAAGAACAGGTAAGAGTCGCAGCTGGCCAAAGACTTAGCGTTAAGCAAGAGGATATTTGCTTAAAAGGCCATGCTATTGAGTGTAGAATTAACGCTGAAGATCCTGATAGAGATTTTATGCCTTTTGCAGGTAAAATTGAAGGCTACATTGCCCCTGGTGGTTTCGGGGTAAGAGTCGACTCTCATGTTTATACCGGTTATAAAATTCCGCCTTATTATGATTCAATGGTTGGAAAGCTAATTTGCTGGGGAAAAGACCGCGAAGAAGCGCGCCATAGAATGTTAAGGGCGTTAAATGAATATGTTATAACAGGTATTAAAACAACAATTCCTTTTCATCGCGAGATTTTAAATGACGATGTATTTATAAGCGGGAACTTTAATACGAGCTTTTTGGAAAAAAGCTTTAAGAGAAATGCAGATAAAGTTTAATGACAAAATAAATCAAATTATAAAAAATTTAGCCCTTGAAGCCCAGCGTTTCGGGGTTAAAATTTATTTTGTCGGCGGTCTTGTACGCGATGTTTTAATGGGCAAAACACCTTTAGACATTGATATTTTGGTTGAAGGAAATGCAATAGATTTTGTAAAATCGCTCGATTTTGTTGAAATTAAGTCAATCCATAAAGATTTTGGAACGGTCAAAACTGAAATTTCAGGTGTTAACATTGATTTTGCGTCAACTCGAATTGAGGAGTATCCAAAGTCAGGCTGTTTGCCGCATGTTACAAAAATAGGATGTGATATAAAAGATGATTTAATACGCAGAGATTTTACCATAAATGCTATTGCTGCAAGAATTTTGCCGTCCTTAGATTATGAAATAATTGATATTTTTAATGGCTGCAATGACATTTCAAAAGGTGTTTTGAAAGTTTTACATAAAAACAGCTATATTGATGATCCTACGAGGATTTTGAGGGGGTTGGATTTTAAATTAAGATTTAATTTTAATTTTTCGCCTGAGGATGAAAAATTAATACAAAGTTACCTGAAAAATCCAGATAGAGAAGGTTTGAGCAAGGATAGAGTTATTTTGACACTTAATAAGCTCTTTAGCTCCAATGAGCGTGCAATGTCTGCGATAAGCGAGTTTTCATCTTGTTGTTATTATAAAATTCTTTTTGATGAATTTTTATTTAACAAAGAAAATTTAGAAAATGCCATAAAACTCTTTGATATTAAAGATATTGGCAGGGTTTGTTTAAAATATATTCTAGAAGCCCCACCTGTTGAGATAAAATTTAAAAGCAGGCTTGAGATTTATAAGTATTTTAAAAATTTTAGCGATGTTGATTTGTGTGTTTATTATTTAAAAACAAATGACAAAAATACGCTTATTTATTTTAATGAGCTAAAAAATGTTGTTTTAAATATCAAAGGTTTAGACTTGTTAAACCTAGGCTTTAGGCAAGGAAAAATAATAGGGGATATTTTAGATAAAGTTTTAGAGGCTAAACTCATTAAAAGCACTAATATTGTCACTTTTGAGGATGAGATAAATTTTGTAAAAGAAACATTTAAACTTTAGTATGAGAAATATCCAACACAGCTATAGTTAAAATCAGCTTTAAAAAGTTTTAATATGATAATGTCAAAGGCAAGGAAGACAATTTCTAAATATTGACAATGATGACAGTAAATATTTCCCCGCATAAGTCCCCAATGATGGTATTTTGCGTTTAAGTATCGTGCTGTCAAGGGTATAAAACCTTTGAATACGAATAGTTATCAGTTTTGTTAAAACTTCATTTTATGTGCAGTTCTGACAAGGGTTTTGATGCCAAAAAATAACAAGGAAGTATACAGTAAAAAAGGAGATTTACAACTATGGCTATTGTGGTTAACACAAACGTTCAATCAATCCAAGTTCAAAACAACTTGAACAAAGTTACAAGTGCAATGAACACCGCTATGCAAAGGATGTCTACGGGTTCAAAAATCAATTCTGCTGCGGATGATGCTGCAGGTTTGGTAATTTCAAAAGGTATTGAAGTTCAAACTCGCGGTACTCAAGTGGCAAACAACAATGCTCAATCAGGTATTAACCTGTTGCAAACAGCAGAAGGTAATTTATCTGTTATGCAAGACAACTTTATGCGTATTCGTGATTTGACTTTACAAGCTATGAACGGTGGTCAAACAGACGATCAATTGCAAGCTATGCAAGAAGAAGCACAAGCACGTTTAGCTGAAATTGACAGAATTGCTACAGGCGCTAAGTTTAATACATTTGATTTGTTTGGTGGTGAAACTCACGACAGCGATGCTGAAACAGTTACATTACAAATTGGTACTGGTTCAGATGGCGCAACAAATACAATTGAAATTGCTGATGTATTCAATGACGCCCATGTATCAACACTGACTGGACAAGCTACATTTACTTCAGCTTTTGTAGGCACAGACTTAGCTGATATGCAAGCTCAATTAGACCAACTTGATGCAGCAATTTCTGAAATTTCAACAAGACGCGGTACAATCGGTTCAACAATAAACAGGTTAAATTCTGCAGTTGAACAGCTTGATACTCAGTATGAAAACTTATCAGCTGCAAATTCTCGTATCAAAGATGCTGATATCGCTACAGAGTCATCAAACTACGTACAAAACCAAATCTTACAACAAGCATCAGCTTCTCTATTGGTTCAAGCAAACCAACAACCAAATATTGCATTGTCTCTCATATAATTAATAATTGATTAACAATTGTTAATTATACACATTAAACAAAATGCCCTTCACCACGCCGGTTAAGGGCTTTTTGCATCTCAAAAAACTTTAAGTTTTGTAAAAAAATAAACAAAACTTGTTAGTAATTTGCGCTTAGCGTGAATAACTAAAGTATACACAAGGAAGTATTTAGTCAATCGAAAGGAGATTCAGATTATGGCTATTGTGGTTAACACAAACGTTCAATCAATCCAAGTTCAAAACAACTTGAACAAAGTTACAGAAGCAATGAACACCGCTATGCAAAGAATGTCTACGGGTTCAAAAATTAACTCTGCTGCGGATGATGCTGCAGGTTTGGTAATTTCAAAAGGTATTGAAGTTCAAACTCGCGGTACTCAAGTTGCAAGTGACAACGCTCAATCAGGTATCAACCTGTTGCAAACAGCAGAAGGTAATTTATCTGTAATGCAAGACAACTTTATGCGTATTCGTGACTTGACATTACAAGCTATGAACGGTGGTCAAACTGACGATCAATTACAAGCTATGCAAGAAGAAGCAGTTGCTCGTTTAGCTGAAATTGACAGAATTGCGACAGGTGCAAAGTACAACACATTTGACCTGTTCGGTGGTGCAACTCACGATGGTGCTGACGAAATTATTACTTTGCAAATTGGTACAGGTTCTGATGGCGCTACTAACACAATTGAAATTTCTGGCGTATTCAACGATGCGCAAGTTTCAACCTTGACAGGTGCTGGTGCATTTACTTCAGCTTTTGTAGGTACAGATTTATCTGCTATGCAAGATCAATTAGACCAACTTGATACAGCAATTTCTGAAATTTCAACAAGACGTGGTACAATCGGTTCAACAATAAACAGGTTGAATTCTGCAGTTGAACAGCTTGATACTCAGTATGAAAACTTATCAGCTGCAAATTCTCGTATCAAAGATGCTGATATCGCTACAGAATCTTCAAACTACATTCAAAACCAAATCTTACAACAAGCATCAGCTTCTCTATTGGTTCAAGCAAACCAACAACCAAACATTGCATTGTCATTAATATAATAAAGACAATTGTAAAACATATTTTTTACCCCCTTACCCTTATGCGGTCTGGGGGTTTATTTTTTGTTCTATCACCTTTTTAAATTCAATAGCAGGGTAGTAATCGCCGGCACTTTTTAAGGTTTCATTTATGCTATTAAGTGATTCTTTGTACTTTCCTTCGATAAAATATGCTTGAGAATCAATAAAATGTGCCTCAGGATCACAATAAAAAAGCTTTTTTGATTCATTTAAAAATTTATGGGAAAGCTCCATATAGCCATTTGCAAATAAAACACGAGCTATAAATTTATACGTTTCAGGATTTGCTCTTGCGAAAATATCACATGCACTTATAACATTTTCTGCCCAATTCAGGTGTTTGGTTTGTATAAAAAGGTTTAAATACACCTCAAGAAAAGCTCTGACTTGAAAAAATGTGGGACGTTCTTTTATTTTGAGGTGTATAACATTTAAAATAATAAGCCCCCATTTTGTAGCAATATCTTGCTCTTTATCTTTTGTCCAAAAAATCTTGGCATTATTTTCATCGCCCAATAAAAGCGCGCAAAGACCTGCTTCATAGTTTAGATTTGCTTTACTAAAAAGCTCCAGTGCTTTATTATAATCCCCATTATAAAATAATTCTTTTGCTTTTTGTTGCATTTTAGTTTTTGTGTTTTAATTTGTCTGCAAGATTGAAGCCTTGTGCTTTTGGTGCGTTTATACTGTCCAGTGCTTTAATGTCAGTGGTTTTCGACATTTCATTTGCTTTTTTGATTTCTCGATAAATTTCTTCTCTGAATACTTGTACATTATTTGGTGCTTTTATGCCTATTTTGACAGCATTTTTGTATGTCTCAAGAATGACAACTTCGATATTGTCATTTATTATTAGCTTTTGGTTTAACTTTCTTGTTAATATAAGCATTATTTTGCGCCCTCATCAGACTTTTCTTCATCTTTTTTTTCAAAAAGCGGATGCCTTACGGGAAATTTTGAGTCTTTTAAAATTACCTGCATTGCATTGTTGTTTGTTGTATTAACAATAATTGGCGCAAGAAGATTGATGGTAGCACCTTGTGGATTTATTTGCGGAATTGTTACAATATTAAGTGCAAGTATTTCGTTTGCTTCCTTAATGTCTAATTTCTGCGCGTCCTCATCACTTAATTCAAATTGATAATCAATATTAAAATAACTGCAAAGTGTCACAGGAAAGGCTAAGTCCATATCTTCCATAGATTGCAACCACTTAAAAGGTGAATCTGGTCTGTAATCAACAAGGGCAAAGCGTTTTTTATTATTATAACCTATAATTGGTGATACAAAATTGAATAGTAGATCTTTGTCTACTTCAATTTCTCCAAAGCGTGTGGTGTTAATTTTTTCCATAGTTTTCTCTAATTGTTCATGCCAAAGTCAAGATTTGTCATGCTTTGATTTAAAAGCATTGCTTGAATTAACTCTGGGCTTATATTTGAATTATTTCCTTTTTGAGCCATTAAATAAGGTAACATATTTACAAAGTTGTTATTTGTATTTTGATTGCCTGTAAACGCGCTCATTTGAGCCATTTGCGGATTTATATATGAGTTGTTATATATTTGTGCTGCAGGATTATATCCAACTTTTGCAAGCACTTTTACTGCTGCTGCAATTTGTGCATCAGTTGGCACTTCATCTTTTGCATCATTTATAAATCTATAATCTTCCATATTTGGCATTTTATCGGCGTTAAAATTTTCTTTTAAATCTTTTAATTCGCGTTTTTGCATGCTTTTAACTAAATCTGGGTGTAGAAATTGTCCTGATTCAATGAATTCATCCATTTCGCTATCTTTTTCGTCTTTAGCAGCGCACAATTTATCTTCAGGGTTATCAAGACATGTGACAGCTTTTTTTGAATAATCAACCAGTAGTTTTTCGCTTCCTTGGTCAATTACAGCTTGGTAATATTTTTTAGCTTCATCTTTTAAACCGATTTTAGTATATACAAGAGCAAGGTAATATTTTGCAAGAACATCGTTTGGATTTTTCTTTAAGGCTTCTTGCATATCTTGTATACAGCCTGTGTAATTTGCTTTTTTATAATTAGAAATGCCTGAGTATACCTTTGAATTTACTGATTTTGTCTGTGTTTTTGCAAGACAGTAAGTTCCAGATAACATCATGCATAAAGCTAATATTAGAATTTTTTTCATATTAGTAAACAACCTCTTTTTCTATATTTTATAATGTTTTAGTGTCAAAAGACAAGTGTTTTATATAATTATTTACGTTTTTTTTATTAATTATATTTAATTTATTTTATTATTTTCATACAAAAAGAGTAAAAAATCCAAAATTACTGTATTTAATTCCCGCTCATGGATATAATATAACATGTAGGTTAATGTATTGGCCATTTTGGAAAAGATAATGAAAATTAAAATAAGAGAAACGGCAAAAGAAAAAAAAGGCTATAGTCTTTATAAGCTTGCAAAAGAACTTAATCTGCCCCAGCAGACAGTTTACTCTTGGGCAAACGGCAGAACTCAACCATCTTATGAGAATATGGACAGGCTTTGTGAGGCTCTTGATTGTTCAATTGCTGACCTTTTAGAAAACGAGCCTATTCAACATAAACTTAATTTAAGAGAGATTGTTTAGACTTTAGATTTTTCTCGCTCAAGTATTTCGCTTAATATTTTGGCGCAACTTTGTACCATGTTTGAACAGTGTTGCTTTCTTTCTTTTGAATGGAAATCAATTCCTTGGGTCAGTGCTCTGCAACATGTTACTTTGTGGACTTTTTTAAATTCTTCAACAAATTCTTTTGCAAGAGTGCGTGCTGTATTTGTCTTGTTTTTGCCATGTAAATGTCCTATAACTATTTGCGAACCAGCCACTGCTCCACATAAACAACCTGAACCCATGCCACCTGAAAAAGATGTTGAAACACTTATTAAATCCTCAGGTACATAACCCATCTGAGCTGCTGCTGTAACAATACTTTCAGAACATGAGCAACCTTTATTTAAAAAATTATCAACTGCATTTTCAACAAATTTATTATCCATAAAATCCTCCTTAATAATTATATATTATAATATGTATTATGAATATTAAATACAGAAAATTAAATAAAAATGATAAAGACTGCTTTCTTGAGATGATGAGAGTTTTCTATTCCTCAGATGCTCTATACACAAATGGTAGCGAAGAAATTTTTAATGCAAATTTTGAAAATGCGATTAATAATAACCCTTATTTAGAGTGCTATCTTATTGTAAGTTCTGAAAATATTCTAGGTTATGTTATGCTTGCAAAAAGCTATTCAACAGAATTTGGACGAGAATGTTTATGGCTTGAAGATTTATATTTAAAAGAGCAATATAGGGGTAAGGGTATTATACCTGATTTTATTACTTATATTAAAAATAAATATCCTGAAAAAATATTTAGGTTAGAAGTTGAAAAAGAAAATTTGGGCGCAATTAAGGCTTATGAAAAATCAGGCTTTAAAAATTTGCCCTATCTGCAATATTATTTTGTCAGTGAAAAGAATAAATAATATTATATATAAAAATTTGAGGACTACTTAAAAAGTAGTCCTCAAACCAGACTTTATGTCTTATTCACCAAAGGCAATTGTTACTTTTTCTTTAGGGTTAACCTTAGAAATAGCCATGCCATTTGGATCTACAAGATATGTAAGCTCGTCAGCTGATGTTTGCAGAGTGCCTAAAGTACCTGATAGAGCTGTTCTTGTCAAGTCAACAGGAGCTTTGAAAGCAGTTTTTAAGCCGTCTTGATAGCTTCTGCCTGCTGCTTTGAATTTACCTGACAATAATTCACCAGTACCAACACCTGCCTGATCAAACAATGCTTCAGTTGCGTTTGCAATACCAATTGCAGCACCACCTACTGTTCTACCTGCAGTACCTAATACTGTACCTACCATTGTAAATGGGAATTGAATTGCACGAACCATAAAGTTAACGTCTTTTTGTTTTTGAACCATTGCAGTATGAACTTGTCTTGGTAACATTTCTTTACATTTACCGTATGAAATTTGATTGAAAGACAGTTTTAGCGCACCGGCATTACCTTTAGATGGACGAATAACTTCAGTTATTTTACCTCTTACAGTTGAACCACATGGGAAAGTTGTTCCATTGATTGTGATTTCATTTAGTGTAGTTGCTGCAAATTGTTCGCCAACGTTAGCGTTTTTAGCGTTGATAATGTCGTTCATTGAAAGTTCAAGTGTAGGAAGTTTTACGCATTCTTCTTTTTCAACAAACATTTTTTCAGTTTGCTCACATGGTGCACATGCTGATTTAACATCTGTATCATATCCACCTGCTACACGTACACTTTGCAGCATTGAGCTGATTTCTGCACGAGTTGCTTTTTGGTTTGGACGAATTTTTGAGCTTGATTCATCTTTTAGCGCACCGTTATCAATAGCTTTTGCTACACATTCTCTTGCCCAAGCAGGAACTTGATTTCCGTCTGTATATTTAGATAGAATTTCATCTGCTTTGCAGCTATCCATAGGGCAATTTATGCCTTTAGATAAAATTGCAAGAGCTTCTGTTCTTGTAATATTTCCATTTGGTTTAAATAAACCGTTAGTGTAGCCTTCAATCATATCTGCGCCAACGCCTTTATTGATAGCTTCATATGCCCAGTGTGATTTAGGTACATCAGGGAAATTGCCTGCATCTGTCAAGCATTGGTCTTCAAGGTTGTAGCCTTTAACAACCATTGTTGCCATTTCAGCTCTTGATACGTTTTTATTAGGTTTAAATAATCTGTCCGGATAACCTACAACAACACATTGTTCGGTTAAGCGGTTAATATCAGCGCTTGCCCAGTAGCTGTTTGGTACATCAGGGTACAATTGTTCGCCGATATCTGCTGCCATACCTGTTATATTAGGTATTTCTTCTTTAATAATTTTTTTTGCATCCATTGATGTTGGAGAAGATACGTTTGGCGCTGGGTTGCAGTCTGTTTTGGGTAAATCCTGAATTACAGGCGCAGCACAACCTGTAGGGCAGGAGTCATCCACCATTACACCGTTGTATGCTTCTAGCATGTTGTCATTGATAACTGCAGTGTTAGAGCTTTCGCCAACAACTGCTTCGTTAGCGTTTGAATAAATTGAGTTTGGATAAGCGTAGACTTGTGCTTTTGGTTGAGGTGCTTGTTCGTAAGCTGGTGCTGCACAACCTGTGTTACAGCCACAGTCATCTTTTGGCATATCGCAGCCACAATCAGGTGCTGGAGCTGCTGCGCCTGTTTCACAAGGGTCGCATTTGTGTTTTTTCTTTTCTTTTTTGCATTTGCAAGGTGTTTGATTACATTTTTTACAAACGGCAGTCTCAGGTGTTACTTTTTCCATACAAGGTTCGGGGCATCCACAGTTGTTGTCAACAGGGCATGCTGCAAAGCTGACCGGTACGGTTAGAGCAAATACAGAGGCAACCGTTGCACTAAGTACAAAATTTTTAATAGTCATTTTTCCTCCTTTTATTGAAAGATGATGTTGTTTGACAATAAAAAATGCATAACTCATTTTTCTTGAATTATGCATTTTTTAAACTATATCTTCATTACCATAAAAGGTTATCTGAAAGGACTATTTAATAATTGCAATTAAGCTTGAAGTCTATATTTCAGAGATTAAATAATTTGCAATCCATTGAAACTCTCTTGATTCAAGAGCTAGTCTTTTAAGTGGAGCAATTGAACATTCGCCAAGTCTTATAAGGCTCATAGCAATAACACCTCTTTGTGTACCTTTGACTCTTTGAAGCCTGTCTACAAGCAGATTTGCAATGCCTTCACCCATATTAACGATACGGTTTTCAATATCGCTTTTGGTTTTAGCGTCTGCATCAATTAACATTTTAAGCAAAGTGTCTAGTTTTGCTTCGCTATTCTCAACAACTGTAGTCTTGTGATTTAAAACTGCTTGCATTTTTATTCTCCTGATTGATTTCTTTTAAAGTATAATCCAAAAAAATATAAAAACTGTTTTTATTTATACAATCTTTATATCGATATAAAGATTATTAAGTTTGCTTGCATGCCTTTTTTGATGTGCGATAATTATGGCTGAGGATACTCAAAAAGAAAGGTATTACAATATGTCAACATTTATTGAAGATGTAAAAGCAAGACAAATTCTTGATTCAAGAGGTAACCCAACTGTTGAAGTTGATGTTACTTTATCATGCGGCGTTGTAGGTCGTGCTGCTGTTCCTTCAGGTGCTTCAACTGGTATTAATGAAGCTCTTGAATTAAGAGATGGCGACAAATCTATGTATTTAGGTAAAGGCGTTATGCAAGCAGTTGACAATGTTAACTCTAAAATTGCTCCCGAGTTAATCGGTGAAGATGCTGCTAACCAACAAGAAATTGACGCCTTGATGCTTGAATTAGACGGAACGGAAAATAAATCAAACTTAGGTGCAAACGCAATTCTTGGCGTTTCATTGGCTGTTGCAAAAGCTGCTTCTATGGCTTTTGACATGCCTCTATACAGATATTTAGGCGGTATCAACGCAACTGTGCTTCCAACACCTATGATGAATATCATTAACGGTGGTGCTCACGCTGATAATAACATCGACTTCCAAGAGTTTATGATTGCTCCTGTCGGCGCAGTAAACTTCCAAGAAGCTATCAGAATGGGTGCTGAAGTATTCCATAACTTGAAAAAAGTTCTTCATGACAAAGGTCTTGTAACTTCCGTTGGTGATGAAGGCGGTTTTGCTCCTAATTTAGGTTCAAACGAAGAAGGTATTGAAGTTATTCTTGAAGCTATTAAAAAAGCAGGTTACACAACTGATCAAGTTAAAATTTGCTTAGACGTTGCTTCATCTGAATTTTATGAAGACGGTAAATACGTTTTAGCAGGCGAAGGTAAAACTTTAAGCCGTGAAGAAATGGTTGACTTTCTTGAAGGATGGGTTAAAAAATATCCTATTATCTCAATTGAAGACGGCATGGCTGAAGAAGATTGGGAAGGCTGGAAAATGCTTACAGAAAGAATTGGCGACAAATGCCAATTAGTAGGCGACGATTTATTTGTAACTAATGTAAAATTACTTGAAAAAGGTATTAACCGTGAAGTTGCAAACTCAATCCTTATTAAAGTTAACCAAATCGGTACATTAACTGAAACATTAAACGCAATTAATATGGCTCATGAAGCAGGCTACAGCGCAATTGCTTCTCACAGATCAGGCGAAACAGAAGACACATTCATCGCTGACCTTGCAGTTGCTCTAAATTGCGGACAAATCAAAACAGGTTCTGCAAGCCGTTCTGACCGTATTGCAAAATACAACCAATTAATCAGAATCGAACAAGAACTTGGCTCAAGTGCAAGATATATGGGCTTAAAAGCATTCAAAGGACAATCTAAAACTCAATGCTGCTGCTCTTGCGGATGCAACTAATTAAGCTTAAAATATTAGTTTAGTGCGCTTTTTAAAAAAGCGCACTATTTTTTTGAACTTTTTTATTTTTAAATCGTTATATTCATGTAGGAGTTAAGGGATTTAAAATATGAAAAAAATGGCTGTTTTATTTATTATTTTCGGATTTCTTTTTGTTTGCTCTACACCAACCTATGCAAGGTGTTCAAATGTCGGCTCCGTAATAGGCGGAGTTGTTGCAGGCGTTGCAATAGGGGCGATTGCCACAAATGCTATCTCAAGACCTTGTCCCCCTCCGCCTCCACCAAAAATGCATAAACCACCACATAAAAAACACTGTCATTGTAAGGGACCTAAACATATGACAACTTGCTGTAATTATGCATATCCGGCTTATGTAAATTACAGTTGGCGAATCAGATAATTATTACGCTACCTTTATTATTTAAGTGATATAATATTGCTTGTAAGAGAGGTAGTAATATGTATAATCCAAAATCACACAAAGCTGAAGAATTCATTTCTCATCAGGAAATTTTAGACACGCTTGAATATGCGCAAAAAAATAAAAATAATATTGAAGTTGTTGATAAAATACTTGAAAAAGCACGTCTTAAAAAAGGTTTAAATCATAGGGAGGCAGCGGTTTTATTAGATTGCGACATCCCTGAGAAAGTGGAGGAAATTTATGCACTTGCTCGAGAAATTAAACAGGATTATTACGGCAACAGAATTGTGCTTTTTGCGCCCTTGTATTTGTCCAATTACTGTGTAAATGGCTGTGTTTACTGCCCTTATCACCTAAAAAATAAACACATCCCAAGGAAAAAATTAACTCAAGAAGAAATAAGGCACGAAGTTGAAGCATTGCAGGATATGGGGCATAAGCGTCTTGCTATTGAATCAGGTGAGGACCCTGTTAATAATCCTATTGAGTATATTTTGGATTCTATTAAAACAATTTATGACGTTAAGCGCAAAAACGGTTCAATTCGTCGTGTAAATGTTAATATCGCTGCAACAACAGTTGAAAATTATAAGAAATTGCACGAAGCAGGAATTGGGACCTATATTTTATTTCAAGAAACTTACCATAAAGAAAGTTATGAAAAACTTCACCCGACAGGCCCAAAACACAATTATGTCTATCATACAGAAGCTATGGACAGAGCAATGGAAGCAGGAATTGATGATGTAAGTTTAGGCGTATTGTTTGGTTTAGAATTATATCGCTATGAATTTGCAGGGCTTTTAATGCATGCAGAGCATCTGGAGGCTGCCTTTGGTGTAGGTCCGCACGCAATTAGCGTTCCAAGAATTAAACATGCCGATGACATTGACCCAAATGCTTTTGATAATGGTATAGATGATGAAACTTTTGCTAAAATTGTTGCTTGCATTAGGATTGCAACGCCATATACAGGCATGATTATATCAACAAGAGAATCAAAAGAGTGCAGAGAAAAACTTTTGAACTTAGGCGTTTCTCAAATATCTGGCGGTTCTAAAACAAGTGTAGGAGGATACTTTAAACCAATGCCTGATAGTGAGGATTCTGCTCAATTTGATGTTTCAGACAGACGTCCTTTAGATGAAGTTATTAAGTGGCTGATGGAATTAGGCTATCTGCCGAGTTTTTGTACCTCTTGCTACAGACAAGGCAGAACAGGGGACAGGTTTATGGAGATTTGCAAAAGCCAACAAATACATAACTTCTGTCAGCCAAATGCCATTATGACACTGAAAGAATATCTTGAAGATTATGCGTCCGATGAAACAAAAGCAATTGGTGAAAAGCTTATTTTAAAAGAGCTTGAGCTTATAGAAAATGAAAAAATAAAACAAACTGTTAAAGAAAATCTCAAGAAAATCGAACAAGGACAAAGAGATTTTAAATTTTAAAAAAGCGGGGTTTTTGGCCCCGCTTTAAAATTATTGATTGTTTTCTATTTCATCAAGCCAAGTGCTTATTTCTTCTTCAATTTCTTGTGGGTCTTGAGATGTTATTTCAAACATTTTGTCTTGGCCGTCTTCTTTTACATAAAACATTTTTGGTTGTTGTATTTTAATATTGCCGTCTATGTCTATATCATGCTCGTTTATTGATAATATTAATTGGTCGCTTTCTGGCATTCTTTCTAATTGGTTTTGAATTTTTTCACTTTTTGCCATACAGTCAAGAGTTTTTAGCGCACTTTTTTTTGCGTTTTCTAACTTAGCAATATTTCTGTCGTACATTTGTCTTACAGTTTCTTTTTCTCCTGCAGGACATGCTTTAAATGTTGCACCAAATGATGTGTTTTGATTTGATAAAATATTCATTTCGTTTCCTTTCTGTGCTTTTAACATGTTGATAATCCTACAACAACTAAAAAGAGAAAATTTTGCTATTAAAAACGAGGGTTTTAAAAACCCTCGTTTATCAAGATATTATTTGTAAAATCTTAAGCGTTTGTTCCTGATTTAGAAATAATTTCAGTTTCAATGTTAGCAGGAACTTGTTCATATTTGCAAAATTCCATAGAGAAAGTACCACGGCCTTGAGTTTTTGAACGGATGTCTGTTGCATAACCGAACATTTCAGCCAATGGAACAATTGCGCGAACTTTTTGAATACCTGTTCCTTCAATCATTTCCATACCTTCAACGCGGCCTCTGCGAGATGAAATATCACCGATAATATCACCTGTATTTTCTTCAGGAACTTCGATTTCAACTTTCATCATAGGTTCAAGAATGCAAGGTTTAGCTTTTTTGATACCATCTTTCATTGCCATAGAACCTGCAATTTTGAACGCCATTTCAGATGAGTCAACATCGTGGTATGTACCATCGTAAAGTGTAACTTTAACGTCGATTACAGGGAAACCTGCAATAATACCGCCTTCAAGAGCTTCTTCCATACCTTTTCTTGCTGGCTCAATGTATTCTTTAGGAATAGCACCACCAACGATTTTGTTTTCAAATACAAATCCTGCATTTTCTTCAGCAGGTTCGATTTTAACTTTAACGTGTCCGTATTGACCACGACCACCTGATTGACGGATGAATTTAGAATCTTGATCAGCTGTACCTCTAATTGTTTCACGATATGCAACCTGAGGTTTACCAACGTTAGCATCAACTTTAAATTCTCTCATTAAACGGTCAACAATGATGTCAAGGTGAAGTTCGCCCATACCTGAGATAATTGTTTGACCTGTTTCGTTATCTGTTTTAACTTGGAAAGATGGATCTTCTTCTGCAAGTTTTTGTAATGCAATACCCATTTTATCTTGGTCAGCTTTTGTTTTAGGTTCGATAGCAACCGAAATAACAGGTGTCGGGAATGTCATTCTTTCTAGGATGATAGGTGCTTTTTCGTCACACAATGTATCACCTGTTGTGGTGTCTTTCAAACCAACTGCTGCACAGATGTCACCTGCGTAAACTTCAGATATTTCGTTTCTTTGATCAGCTTGCATTTGAACAAGTCTTGAAATACGTTCTTTTTTGCCATTTGTAGCATTTAGAACATAAGAACCTGAAGTTAATTTTCCTGAGTAGACCCTCATAAATGTTAAACGACCAACGTATGGGTCTGTCATAACTTTAAATGCAAGAGCTGCAAAAGGTTCGTCATCTGATGAGTGGCGTTCAGTTTTTGAACCATCTTCAAGTTCGCCCTCAATAGCTTTTACATCAATTGGAGAAGGCATTAATTCAACAATTGAGTCAAGAAGCAATTGAACACCTTTGTTTTTAAATGCTGTACCACAAGTAACAGGAACGATTTTGTTGTCGCAAACACCTTTTCTTAAGCCTTTTTTCAATTCATCAATTGTTAACTCTTGACCTTCAAGGTATTTTTCCATTAAATCGTCATCAACTTCAGCAATGGCTTCAACTAAAGCTTCTCTGTATTTTTTAGCATCATCTACCATATCAGCTGGAATTTCTTCTTCTTTGATATCTGTACCTAAGTCGTTTGTATAGATATATGCTTTCATTTCAAGAAGATCAACAAGACCTTTGAATTGGTCTTCAGCGCCAATTGGAAGTCTTATAGGATGAGCGTTTCCGCCTAATCTGTTTTTAATTTGATCAACTACATGATAGAAGTTAGCACCTGTTCTGTCCATTTTGTTAACAAAAACCATACGGGGAACTTCGTAACGGTTAGCTTGACGCCAAACTGTTTCAGACTGAGATTGAACACCGCCAACTGCGCAAAATACCGCAACAACACCGTCTAGTACACGCAAAGAACGTTCAACTTCAATTGTAAAGTCAACGTGTCCGGGGGTGTCGATAATGTTTACTTGGTGACCTTTCCAGTAAGATGTAACCGCAGCTGATTGGATTGTGATACCACGTTCTCTTTCTTGTTCCATAAAGTCGGTAACTGCTGCACCGTCGTGTACTTCACCGATTTTGTGAGTTTTACCGGTGTAGAACAATATACGCTCGGTAGTAGTTGTTTTACCTGCGTCAATGTGCGCTGCGATACCAATGTTTCTGATTTTATCCAAAGGTGTCTTTCTTGGCATATTTTTTTCCTTTTCTAAATTAAAATACTACTATAAGGTTATTTTCGCACAAAAATAACCATTGGCAAGGAAAAAGTTATGATTGTGTAAAGTTATCCTTAACCTTTTCCCATAAATCAGGACGGCGATTTTTTGTTCGATTTATGCGCTCTTGCATACGGAACTTTTCAATTTCCTGATGATTACCGTTTAACAATACATCAGGTACTACCATTCCTCTATATTCCCTTGGTTTTGTATATTGAGGGTGTTCTAAAAGCCCTTTTAAGCCTTCTGAAAAACTATCATCAATTGCTGATTCATCTTTTCCCAAAAAACCATGCAGATGTCTTGAAACGCTGTCTATAATGCAAAGTGCGCCTAATTCTCCGCCTGTTAGAACATAATCACCTAAAGAAATTTCTCTTGGTTTTAATCCTGTGCGAATTCTCTCATCAAAACCTTCATATCTGCCGCAAAGAAGAATTATTTGATTTTTTTGAGCGAGTTCTTTGCTGATTTTTTGGTTGTAAACCTCACCCTGAGGTGTAAGCATTATAAACTCATAATTTTCAAGCTTTTCTATACTTTCATAAGCCTCAAAAACAGGCGGTGCCATCATTACCATACCTGCTGAGCCGCCATAGGGTGTGTCATCTACCCTTCTGTGCTTATCATGGGTAAAATCGCGCGGATTAGTTGTATATAATTCAATAATGCCGTTTTTAAGCCCTCTGCCTAAAAGCGCGCAAGAACAGTAGTTTTCAATTATTTCAGGAAAAAGTGTTATGACATCAAATCTTAATCCCATGGCAGGAGCCCTTTTATTGGTTTAATTACAATTTTTTTAGCTTTTACATCTACTATTGGGACAAGTTCTTTTACAAATGGAATAAGAATATTGCCGTATTTTTTATTTTCAGGTTTAACAGATAAAATATCATTCCCTGTGCTTTTTGCAATAGAATCAACAATGCCTATAAAATCGTCTTTATCATCAAAAACATTTAGCCCTACTAAATCGTCAATTAAATATTCTTCTTCTTCAAGCTGGTTTTTAACTTCTTCTTTTGCAAGGTAAATATTTTCGCCCTTAAAGTTTAAAAGTTCGTTTATGTCGGAAATTTCTTTAAATTTTACAATTGCAAAATTTTTGTGAAACCTTATTTTTTCAATATTTAAAGGTATATTTTTTACAATTACTTTTTTTGCACTTTCTATTCTTTTGGGGTCTGAATAGCCAACTTTGGCTTCGCCTAAAATGCCATGGAAGTTAATTATTTTACCTATAGAGATTAATTCATTCATAAAAAAAGTATAGCATAAACACTGTTTTTTCAGACTAAATCTTTAAGGGGTTAAATTTTTAAAATATACCATAATGGGTAATATTCCAAAGTTAAAAATTGGTATAGTATTCAATTAAAATTTAGGGTTAGATAAGAAAGGATGGTTAAAATGTCTGCACAGGCAAGTGTTTACACTACTACAGAAGAAATTAAAGTTGTTATTGTTGAGGATTACAAACTTACTCGTGTTGGTTTAAGGTATGCGCTTAATCAAATTGAAAACATTAATGTTATTGCAGAGGCTGAAAATGCTGAAGACGGTCTTGAAATTATTAAAAAAGAACAGCCTGATGTTGTGCTTATGGACTTAGGTTTGCCTAATATGAACGGACTTGAGGCAACTATTAAGGTAAGGGAAATTGCGCCAAAAACTCAAGTTGTCATTTTAACTTCACACGATAGAGAAGAAGAAGTTCTAGCTTCTTTAGGTTCAGGTGCTACTGCTTACTGTTTAAAAGATATCGACCCTAAAGCGTTGTCGGATGTTATTAAAAGTGCTGCACTTGGTGCGTGTTGGATAGACCCTACTGTTGCAAAATTGGCTTTAAGATTATTCCCGAAACCTGAGAATGTTGAACTGCTTTCAAAAGGTTCAAATACTGATGTTAAGGCGCATTTAACTGAAAGAGAACAAGAAGTCTTAAAACTTTTGGTTCAAGGTAGATCAAATACTGAAATTGCAAAAGAATTGATTGTTAGTGTGCATACTGCAAAAGCGCATGTGTGTTCAATTTTACAGAAGTTGTGCGTGGATGATAGAGTACAGGCGGCAGTTAAAGCTATTAAAGAGGGATTGGTTTAAAATTTAATATTTAATACTAACTAAACCCCGCATTAATTGCGGGGTTTAAAATTATCTAGGGCAATTTTTAAAGTTTAAGTTAGCCTTTCTCATTCTGACATTTTGCGGTGTGACTTCAACTAGTTCATCATCTGCTATGTATTCAAGACAATCTTCAAGGCTCATAATTTTTGGAGCTTGAAGCGTAACCATAACGTCAGCAGTTGCTGAGCGCATATTTGTAAGTTTTTTTGTCTTGCAAATATTAATGGCTAAATCTTGCGGGCGGTTGCACTCACCTATTATCATACCCCTGTAAACCTTTGTTTTTGGTGTTACAAAAAATACCCCGCGGTCTTCAAACTGGTGAAGTGCGTATGGAATAGCCTCCCCATCTTCAAAAGCAATGAGTGAGCCTGTTCTTTGACGTGGGATGTCGCCTGCGTATTCGCCATAGTGTGAAAATGTATGATACATAATGCCTTCGCCTTTGGTCATTCTTATAAAATCAGACCTAAAGCCGATTAGCCCTCTTGCAGGGATTAGAAAATCAATGTTTGTGCGTTTTTCGCCTGTTTCCATATTTTGCATTTGAGCTTTTCTTGAAGATAGTTTTTCAATAACGGAGCCTGCATATTCTTGCGGTACGTCAACAATTAAGTTTTCATAAGGCTCAAGAGTGTGTCCGTCCTCTTTTTTAAATATTACCTCGGGTTTTGAAACTGCAAACTCATAGCCTTCGCGGCGCATTGTTTCAATTAAAATACTAAGGTGCAATTCACCTCTGCCTGATACTCTGAAAACATCAGTGGAGTCTGTATCTTCAACCCTTAGTGAAACATTTTTTTCAAGTTCAAAGTAAAGTCTTTTTCTTAACTGTCTACTTGTGACAAATTTGCCCTCCTGACCCGCAAATGGTGAAGTGTTAACCGAAAAGTTCATCTGAAGCGTAGGTTCATCAATATGAATTAAAGGCAGCGCAATGGGGTTTGTAAGGCTTGAGATTGTTTCACCTATTTGAATATCTGAAAAACCTGCAATACCTACAATATCACCTGCGCCAGCTTCTTCAATTTCCACCCTGCCAAGGTCTTTAAACCCGAAAAGCTTTACAATTTTGCCTTTTTGCATTGTGCCGTCAGCTTTTATGAGGGTTACTTGTTCACCTGAGTGCAAAATGCCGTTTTTAATTCTGCCTATTGCGATTCTGCCTACATAGTCGTTGTAGTCCAGTGTTGTTACTTGAAATTGTAATGTCAAGTCATCATCTGCAACAGGCGGTTGTATATTTTCTAAAATGCAATCCAAAAGTGGCGTAATATCTTTTTCTTCGTCATTGAGTTCTTTTTTGGCAAATTTATGCAGCGAACTTGCATAAATTATCGGAAAATCAATTAAATCTTCTCTATCAGTAAGTTCTGTAAATAAGTCAAAAACTTTATCTATAGTGCCATTTGGGTCAGCCCCTTGTTTGTCGATTTTATTTATTACAACAATTATTTTAATACCTAACTCAAGTGCTTTTGAAAGCACAAAACGAGTCTGCGGCATTGGACCTTCTTGAGCATCAACAATTAAAAGTGCGCCATCTACCATGCCTAAAACACGCTCTACTTCGCCGCCAAAGTCGGCGTGCCCAGGGGTGTCAACGACGTTAATTTTTACGCCCTTATAGTTAACTGAAATATTTTTTGAAAGTATTGTAATGCCGCGCTCACGTTCAATGTCGTTACTATCCAGTACCCTCTCGCCTGCTTCCTGATGTTCTTTAAAAACACCTGTTTGCTGTAACATGCAGTCTACAAGAGTTGTTTTGCCGTGGTCAACGTGAGCTATAATTGCTATATTTCTAATGTTTTTCTTCTTCATTGTTGTCAATCCTTCTTATGTAAATTATTTTACAACAAACATTTTTAAGGTAAAATATTTTATAAAAAAGGAGTTGGAAATGGAATTAAATAAAATCAAAGAAATTGATTCGGAAGTTGCAAAATATATTGAACAGGAGTTAAAACGACAACAAAATACAATTGAGCTTATAGCTAGTGAAAATTTTACCTCTCAAGCTGTAATGGCAGCTCAGGGCAGTGTTTTAACAAATAAATACGCTGAGGGTAAACCTTATAAAAGATTTTACAACGGTTGTGAAAATGTAGACAAAATTGAAGAATTAGCTGTTGAAAGGTGCAAAGAGCTTTTTAAAGTTGACCACGCTAATGTTCAACCCCACAGTGGTGCGCAAGCTAATATGGCGGTATTTTTATATGCTCTTAAGCCTGGTGATACAATTATGGGTATGGATTTATCAAACGGGGGACACTTAACCCATGGTTCACCGGTTAATTTTTCGGGACTTTATTTTAATGTTGTAAGCTATGGTGTTAATGATAACGGCGAAATTGACTATGACGATGTTAAAAATAAAGCACTAGAACATAAACCAAAGTTAATAATTGCTGGTGCAAGCAACTACTCTAAGATTATCGATTTTAAAAAGTTTAGAGAAATAGCAGATATGGTAGGTGCTTATTTTATGGTTGATATAGCTCATATTGCAGCTCTTGTTGCAACTGGTTATCATCCTTCGCCTGCTCCTTATGCTGATTTTATTACTACAACAACGCATAAGACCCTAAGAGGCCCTCGCGGTGGTATTGTTATGTGCAAGCAAGAACACGCTCTAGGTATTGATAAAGCGGTTTTCCCCGGTATTCAAGGCGGGCCACTGGAGCATGTAATTGCTGCAAAAGCGGTTGCCTTTAAAGAGGCGTTAAGTGACGAGTTTAAACAATACGGTAAAAATATTATTGAAAATTCAAAAGCATTGTCAAATGCTCTTATGCAAGAAGGAATTGATATTGTAGGCGGCGAGAGCGAAAACCATCTTATGACTGTTGATTTAAGAAAATTAAATAAAACAGGTAAAGATGTTGCCAACATGCTAGAAAGAATTGGTATTACAGCTAATAAAAACACTGTTCCAAACGATCCGCAAAGTCCTTTTGTAACATCAGGTGTGAGAATCGGTGTTCCTGCAGTTACTACAAGAGGTTTTGGGGTTGAAGATATGAAAATCCTTGCAAAAATAATTGCTGATGGCATTTTAGAGCGTGAAGATGAAAGCATTTTAAGGCAAAGAAGTCTTGAACTTTGCAAAAAATACCCACTATACCCTGATATGAGATGCGGAGAGTAGAGAAAATGATTAAACTTACTCAAGCTCATATAATAGGTGCAATAATAGCTTATTTGTTAGGGATTTTTATAGTTCCGCTTGTTATTTATTTTTCAAAAAAGGCAGGGCTTGTAGATGTTCCAAACGAAAGAAAAATCCACCATGGTGCGATTTCCCGTCTTGGCGGAATTGCAATATGGGTGTCTGTTATGCTCACGTTTTTGTTTTTGGTGCTTTTGAGCTACTACCCAAATGGTGTGGGCTTATCAGGCATTATTGTAGGCGGCTCATTAATGTTCCTTTTGGGCTTGATTGATGACATTTTTTGCCTCAATGCAAAGTTTAAATTATTTATACAAATTGCCATTGCAACAATGGTAATACTTTTGGGAATTAGAATTGATGAGCTTTATGTTCCATTTATGTCAAGCCCTCTTGCACTTGGCTTTTGGGCATATCCTATAAGTTTACTATGGATTGTTGGTATTGCAAATGCAACAAATTTTATAGATGGTGTGGACGGTCTAGCCGGTTCAATTGTAACAATAGCCTGTATTGCAATTGGTATTGTGTCTTTTGTTGTAACTCCACCATCACCTATTTCAGCGCTTGTTGCTTTTATTTTAATGGGTGCTATGCTTGCGTTTTTAACATTTAATTATAACCCTGCAAAAGTGTTTATGGGTGATTCGGGCGCATTGTATGCAGGGTTTTTGCTCTCAACTCTTTCTATAAAAGGGATTATGAACAATGCAACCAGTCCTGTAATGTATCTTCCTTTTATAATTTTAGCTGTTCCTATTTTAGATGTTGCTTTTTCAAGTATCAGAAGAATTATGAAGGGCTCAAGTCCTTTTATAGCGGATAGTGAGCATATTCACCATAAACTTTTGCACCATGGTTGTTCGCAAGATAAGGTTGTACTTATTCTCTCAACTTTTGCATTTGCCTGTGCAATAATTTCAATTCTTATTGCAGGTTCTTTTAGCAAGTATTATATATACGCTGTAATTCTTGTGGCGGTATTGGTTATATTAAACCTAATTTCAAAGGCAATAAAGAAATCGGATAAAAATGAGTGATAATGAGATTAAAAATAAAAGATGGTATGATTTAGACCCTACTGTTAGTCTTGCAGTTAACTTGCTTGAACATTCAAGTGAAAATGTTAAGATGTATATTGCAAACTATATTATTGAGGAAGCAAAAAACAGGGGTGCAAAAATAGATTTAGAGAACAAAGGTGCCTTTAACTATGTCTGGAAGCGCTGGCAAGACAAAGATGAAAAAATGTTTGAGGCAATGGAATATTTTAAGATAATTGACTTTGAAACAAAAAAACAATTATCATTAGAAATAATAGATTATATTAGACAGTGTAAAAATAAATTCCAATAATAATATATTTATTTGATTTTATTTTTTGAGGAGTAAAATAGAATAGTTTTATGAGAAGGGTGATATTTAGTTTTCTTGCGTTTTTTGTACTTATATTTGTAAGTACTACCCCTTCTTATGCTATAAAAATAGGTCTTGATGATGGGGTTAGGCAAACTTATATCGGTTCATCAAAACAAAGCGTTGTTATTGATGGCAAAACAGGAAAAAATCTTTTTACAATAAATGCTTTTGTGCCTTATACAATAAGGGCTTATAATAATGTAATTGTTATAAAAATTGATGGCAAATACTACAGTTTTGGAACAAATTACATAAAAGTAAAGCCCAAAGAGAAAAAATGTTTCTTGGCAACAAAAAGGAAATGGTACAGGGGTGAGTTTATTGTATATAACATAAACAAGAAATTAGTGGTAATAAACGATGTTCCTATTGAGGATTATCTTTTGGGCGTTGTTCCTGCTGAAATGCCCTCTAAGTGGAATTTAGAAGCACATAAAGCACAGGCAATTGCTGCAAGAAGTTATGCTATTGCAAATTTAGGCAAAAGAAAACACAGTGGTTATGACCTGAAAGATACGCCTTTGGATCAGGCTTATGGTGGTGCAAGTGCAGAAACTCCGCAGACAACACGTGCTGTTATGCAAACTCGCGGTATAGTTTTGACATACAACGGCAAGGTAATTCCTGCATATTATCATGCCTCCTCTGGTGGCAAAACAGTGTCATCCGGCGCTGTTTGGGCAAGAGATTTGCCTTATATAAAATCAGTTCCTGCATACGATGAAGGCATTAGAAAAAACGGGCATGGTGTGGGCATGAGTCAACACGGGGCTAATAACCTTGCAAATAAAGGTTATAACGCTTATCAGATTTTAAATTATTTTTATAAAAATGTAAAATTTTCAGTTGTGAAAACCCAGCTGTAGTAAGGTTTTTTAGGATTATTTTTTTTAAAATAGCCTAATTTATTAATTTTTTTTCAAAAAACCCTTGCCAAATGCCTATAAATAGGTATAATAGAGGGGTAAATATGGAAAGGGGTTCGTAAATGAACAAAGAAGAATTAGTAAAAGCGGTTGCAGACAAAGCTAAACTTTCTCAAAAACAAACTGCAGAAGTTGTAGCAGCTGTTCTTGAAACAGTTCAAAAAACTGTTTCTAAAGGTAAAAAAGTTACTTTAGTTGGCTTTGGTACTTTTGAAGCTAGAAAAAGAGCAGCAAGAACAGGCCGCAATCCACAAACTGGTAAAGAAATTAAAATCGCTGCTAAAACAGTTCCTGCTTTCACTGCAGGTAAAAAATTCAAAGAATTGGTTAAATAGTGACTATTGTTTTGAATTAGCAATTTTAAAAAGCCAACTATCCTGTAACACAGGGGGTTGGCTTTTTGCAAAAATAAAAATTTATGATAATATTTAAAAGTTAGGATAAAAATAAGGAGATAAAACAATTAACAAAGAACTAAAGGCTCAAAAAGAATTAGTCAATGAAAGAATTAGAGCAAAGGAAGTAAGACTCATTGACGACAATGGTACAAACCATGGGCTTGTTGCCACAAGTAAGGCGCTTGAGATGGCACGAGAAAAGGATTTAGATTTAGTTGTTGTTTCTCCAAATCAATCCCCGCCGGTTGCAAAAATAATGGACTGGGGAAAATATAAGTATGAAACCGAAAAGCGAGCAAAAGAGGCGCGTAAAAAACAGCATACAATTGATATTAAAGAAGTAAAAATGCGCTATAAAATTGACACTCATGACTATGAGGTGCGTCTAAAAAGTGCTAAAAAATTTATTGCTTCAGGTAATAAGGTCAAAGTTGTTGTTATGCTAAGAGGGCGCGAAATGCAGCATAATAAGCTTGCACTTGATCTTGCAAATAAATTCTTATCTGATTTTGAAGAAGGCAGCTATGTTTTGGAAAAAGCTCCAATGCTTGAAGGTAGAAATGTTGTTACAATTTTAGCTCCTGCTACAAAATAAAAAAATAGCCTTTTGTTTGGCAAAAGGCTTAAAAATGGTAAGTTTATATGTTTAATTAAATGTAGTTAAGCAGTGTTGTTTGTTGCATAATGCTTGCACCTGCTTGAAGTGAAGCTTGTAGTGCTGTTTGGTACATCATAAGCTGAGTTGCAGCTTCTGCTAAGTCTGTGTCCTCAAGGTTTGACTTCATTTCGGTTAAGCCAATTGAAACTTCGTCATTAATTGTGCTTGTAGCATCTAGCCTTTGTACTCTACTTGTCATAACCGCTTGTGCACTTGTTATGTCTTTGATGCCGTTTTGAATTGGAGTTATACAGTCGCTTATTGCTTTTATATCCATATCAGGATTTGCTAGAGCATCATTTAATTCTTTTAATGTGGCAAAAATACCGCCGTTTTCATCGCCAAAAATTGCCTGTCCGTTAACGTTTAGGGGCATTGTAACGCCTTCTGATATTTCAATATTTCTCTCCCAATTGCCATCTTGCGATGTTCCTGAGTATGTGACATTTAAGTCTTCATCAAGAGAATAGGGCATAGTATCGGTATTTGAGCCAGAGAAAATATATTTATCTTGATATTTTGTGTTTGCTAGCTGTTGAATTGTAAGAGTTCTTTGTTCTACTTCGTCACGAATTGCTTGCATACTTTCTTGGGAGTTGTATGAATTTGCAGCTTGAATTGCAAGTTCATTAATTCTTTGCATATTTTCCTGAATAAGTCCTAAGGTATCATATGACTGGTTAAGCTCATCTTTTGCTGATTGAATGTTTTTTGACCAATCATCAAGCTGATCAAGCTGTTTGTTATACTTCATTATTTTAGTTCCATCTATAGGGTTTTGCCCAACAGATGTAATTTTTTTGCCTGATGTAATTTGTTCATATGTTGAATAAATATTTGACAAATTTTTATTCATATTTGTCAACATAAGATTTGAAGTCATTTGTGATGTTATTCTGATAGCCATATTTTACCTACTTTCCAAGCGTAACAAGTAATTGGTATATTTCATTTGCTGTGTTGAATACCCTTGCTGAAGCCTCATATCCTCTTTGAAATTTAATCATATCAGCAAGTTCTTCATCAAGATTAACACCTGTTATGCTTTGCAGGTTTGTTTGTTCTGATTGATTAACAACGTTTGCGGTGTCAAATTTTCCCTTTATGTCACTTTGTTGTAAGCCTACTTCGCCGCTATAGTAAGTTAAAAAGCCCTCAAATGTAACATTATTTGCTCCGCCAAAAGTGCTCATTGTTTTTTTATCCCTAAGCTGAGCTGTGTCAACTATATTGTCGGAGTTGCCAATATTGTGTTCCCAGCCATCAACCGCGGTATCGACCCTTGCAGTTGCTATAAGATTTGGATTATCAATAATATTTTGGTTTACACTTATGCTATCTGCTGTAATAGGGTTTGTAATATTGAATATAGGCTCTGTTGAAGGTATAAGTATCGTTTCTCCTGTTGCAGGGTCTGTACCTATTGCCATTGCTTGGACTGTTCCATCGACAAAAGTTTGTATGCCATTTACTTCTGTTGCAAAAGTGTTTGCCATTTCATCGATTTTTGCTCTCATACCACTTATTGTAATAAAACCGTCATCGGATTGGTTTACTATATCAAGTATTGCGCCAAATTGCCCACCACTGACTTCATCATTTATATTTGAGTGGACTAAAGTGCCATCAAGCTTTTCAATTTGCATAATAGCTGGTGTTGTAGCGTCTCCTGCTACAACTTTCAATTTTAGTTGTTGTTCTGCACCTGCAATAAGCTTTACATCACCCATTTTAACGTCAACTGAGCCATTTTTGTTATATTCAACATTTAAGTCTACATAAGATGACATATCTTTTAGCAGGTTTTCTCTTTCGTTAATTAGCCCTGTAGAGTTGTCTACGCCTTGAACGACAATTTGTTTATTTAACTCTGTGAGCCTTTCAAGCTTTTGATTGAAATCTTGAACACTCATATAGATGTCGCTGTTTTCAATAGTTGCAGGTTGTTGCCAGTTGCCAACCAGCTGTTCTTGAAGTCCATCCAGAGATTTTGCTATTGAATTAAACTTCATTGCAACGTTTTGCGCGCTTTCAATGTATAATCTTCTTGATGTTGGGTCTGTTGGGTTTGAGCTTAGATTTTGCGCAGCTGTAAAAAATTCTGAAAAAGTTTTTTGAAGTCCTTCATCACCTAATTCGTTTGATATTGAACCTAATTGGCTCATTATAGAGTCAAGAGTGTAGTAATATTGTGCCTCAGAATTAGCTCCGCGAGCAGAATTTGCTGCTGCATTATTTGCATAACTTGTAAGTTTTGATATATGAGCTCCGTTTAATCCTCTGATGCTTGTGTAGACATTGTCACCATAGCTGTATGTCGGATTGGTGGCAAAATCAGCACGCAGTTTGATATAACCATCTACATTTAAGTTTGCAATGTTCTGCGAAACAACTGCAAGCGCATGTTGATAGTTGTTCATGGACTCTCTGCTAATATTCATTGTTTGACCGATTGTCATAATTAACTCCTTTTAAAACTTAGGCTTCTTCCGTGATTGAAGAAATATCAAGACTGCTTTCTTGATTTTTCTTGCCTAAATGATTATAGTCTGCATTTTTTGCAGACGTTATATTTAATATTCCCTCAAATATTTTATTTATAACATTGAGTGAGTGTACTATTAACACTTCGTTATTTTTTTGTAATTGCCCTATTTGTCCAGTTATTTCGTTGAGTTCGTTTTTTTCCTCTTGTGTGAGGCTGAATTTTTCTTTATGTTCGTATATTTCTTTTATTTCATTGTAAGCGCAGATTAATTTTTCATCACAATTTGCAAGACCTTCAAGGTCTTTTTTAATTAGTGCTTCTTGTTTTTGTTCAAGAAGTGTTTTTATTGTTATGTAGCTTTCTTTTATTTTTTCAAAAGTTATTTCGTTCATTTTTTATCCTTACGCACTGTAGTCTGCAAGTACGCTTCTTCCATATGTTAGTCCGTATTTAATATCCTCATCTGTTATTTCTTCGCCTATTGATTGTGCGGACTTTTTAATGTCATCAACGTCTATTCCTTTAAAAACGTCGTTTTGTATAAGCTTTATATCGTCTTCTTTTGAATCATTTGTAATTTCAGGGGTTTGTTTTTGAAAGTTTTGTGCAGATTTAACCGCATAATTATAAAAAATACGATTAAGCGCTTGAGTATCTGCTATTTGATTTGTATTTGTTGAAATATTCATTTTTTACCCCGTAATATCTTCTAAATCACCAGCTTCAGCCGGAACTGATTTTTCCATTTGTGCGTATAGTTGTTTTGCAAAACCAATGTTTGATGTAGGTGAGTTTGCAACATCTCTACCTATTTGATTAAAAAATATAGATTTAAAATTATCCATATATTTTGATTCCCCAAACATTGAGTTTTCTCTATCGACTGTTTTATCCATTTGTGTGAGCATTTTTGAAACAAGTATCGCTTCAAACTCTTTTGCGATTTTCTTTAACTGTTGCCTTTGCGTACCTGATGATCTAACAGTATTGATAAAATCGTAATCTCCGCCTTGAGAATAGCTTTGTGGTATGTAATTTTGAGTTGTGTAAAAATTATCGCTCATTTTTAACCTTAAATTATTTGTAATTCAGCTTGCAAGCTTCCTGACATCCTGAGTGCCTGCAATATTGCAATTAAATCCGTTGGTGTTACCCCTATTGAATTTAGTGCGTTTACAAGTTCGCCTAAAGTCGAATTTGCTTTCATTTCAATCAAGCTACCTTCTTTCTTTTCAATGTCTATTTGAGTGTTTGTAACACCAACTGTTTGACCTTGGGAGAAAGGTGCAGGTTGTGATACATCGTTATAAGCTTGAATTGTAACAGTTATTCCGCCATGGGCCACTGCTGCAGGCATAAGTCTGGCATCTGCTCCAATTACAACTGTTCCTGTTCTTTCATTGATTATAACTTTGGCACGTTCTCTTGGTGCGTTTACCCTGATATTTTCAAGAATTGAAATAAAAGCAATTCTGTCGCTTAGATATCTTTGTGGAATTGTAACTTTTATACTTCCGCCATCAACTGCAATGGCGTCTGATACGTTTCTTGAAATTATATTTGCAATTTGCGCTGCCATTGTATAGTCTGCTTGATCTAAAATAAGCGTTAGTGAATTTTCATCACCAATTGCACTTATTATATCTCTTTCAATTATGGCGCCTCCCGGGACTCTACCTGTTGTTGTGATTGCAGTTCTTGAGCTTGAACCACCTGATTTTGCACTTGCACCTCCAACTGATAGTGGGCCTTGTGCAACAGCTACGATTTCACCGTTTGGAGCTCTTAATTGGGTTTGAACAAGCACGCCACCTTCAAGACTTTTAGCATCTGCCATAGCAGATACTACAACATCAACCCTATCGCCGTTTTTTGCAAAGGGTGGAATTGTTGCAGTAACAATTACTGCAGCTGACGCACCTTTTTGGATGTAGTTTGACTGGTCAATTGCCATACCTAAGTTTTGCAATAGCAATTGGTTTGTCATTTGTGTGTGACGGGAGTTGTCACCTGTGTTCTGTAAACCTACTACAAGGCCATAACCCACAACCTGGTTTTCTCTTACACCTTTTATGTGGGTAATGTCTTTTATTCTAACGCTTTGTGCGCTTATTGCGTTTGCTACTCCTGTATTTAGCAAGCAAAATGAAAATATAATTGCCATTGAAATAAGTTTTTTAAACACTTGTGTCATCCTTTTTATAATTATTAGAATATGTATCTCATGAAACGATAAAGCACGCCCTCGTTTTGACCTCTTGAAACTGTACCTGAGCCACTCATTGCAAATTGCAGATTGGCAACTTGATTTGAGCTAATTTCCCCTTGTTGGTCAATCCATCTTGGGTCGATAATTCCTGAAACCAAAAGATCTACGCGCTCGTTTGCATTAACAAGGCTTTTTTTGCCTTGTACAAGTAAGTTGCCATTTGGCAAAAGTTGTATAACTTGGACTGCAACTTTGTCTTGAATACCCAAGCTTCGTTGGGTATTTGTAGAACCAGATACTGAAATTGTGCCACTTGTTCCGTTTAGTGCACCTTTTAGATTTGTTTTAAATATTGTGTTAATTGCATTTGATAAGTTTTCAAGAATGCTCGAGTTTTTTTCAGTTTTATAAACGCCAGAATCAGTTAATGTTGGAACTTCGTCGATTACAATTGTTACAAGGTCGCCAACATTTCTTGCGCGAACTGAGCTATATAGTGGTCTTGGTTCAATAAAGCTTGATTGTGTAGCATTTAGTGAAAAAAGACTTTCAGCGTTTGCGCCTGTTGTCAAAAAGCTTATAAAACATAATGTAACTGCTAACTTTTTTATCATCCTTTTATCCTTTAAATTCTAACTGTTGCTTCGTTTTTATTGCTTACTGTTGCGTTGTATACTTTGTTATATTTAAGGCTTTTAACTAAAATGTTATCTCCTATACTTCCCTCTTTTAGTGCTTTTCCATCCACTGTTATTTTTAAATTATCTTTTGATTTAAAAACAATGTTTATTGTGGAATCCTTTAGTACATCCGGTTTTGATTTTACGTAAGTTTTTAGAATTATACCGTCCTTTTGAATGTTTCTTGTTGCTACAAGTGGTTTTTGCGGGAACGTCTCGATTGTTTGCCCTAAATACTGTCCTATTTCACTTTTTTTTATTGATGAGTTTGAAATTGTAATATTTTGCTCTCTTGCAATAGGATTAGTTGCACATAGGACATCTCTATAAACAAGAGTGTTAACACTTATTGGGAAGGATTTTATAAAAGTAGTTCCGTCATAAATGCTTACTCTTTTTAAATCTCTGCTTAAAAATCCGTTTGTGTTTGAATCAACTTTAATGATTGGTTGATTTTTTGTTTGAATGTTGGTTTGTGGCATGTTTAAAATTCTGACTTCAATTTCTCCGCCACCAAGTTTTTCAATTTGTTTTTGTGCTTGAATTGTTATTTGTTTTTTAACTTCTGTTTCAAAATCAGCTCTGCTTAGTGTGTACGCGCTGACACTTGATACGCTAAGGGCGAGTATAAATAATGATATTAAACTTTTTATTGTTTTATTTTTCATAATTATTGAAGATTATTTGTTACCTGTAGAATATTTGAAGCTGATGTGATTATTTTTGAATTTGATTCAAAAGCGCGTTCTGCTTTAATTAGAGCAATCATTTCCTCAACTGTTTGCACATTTGAGCCTTCAACAAAGTATTGTTGAATTGTACCGTAGCCGTCTTGACCTGCAATACCAGGGACAGGAACGCCGGAAGCCGGTGTTTCAAGGTATAAGTTGTGTCCTGCTGCAGCAAGACCGGAGTTGTTTTGGAATTTTACAATTTGCAATTGTCCGACTTGAGTTTGTTCAGGCTGAGAGCCGACTTTAACATATACCATGCCCTGTGGAGTTATAGTAATTTCTTTTGTATTTTGAGGAATTTGAACAGGAGGCATAAGTTGATAACCGTCAGTTGTGGTAAGTGAACCGTTGGCATCCATTTTGAAAGAACCGTCACGAGTATAGGCTATTGTGCCGTCATCAAGTGTTATTTGGAAAAAACCATCACCTTCTATTGCAACATCTAGGTTTCTTCCTGTTGATTGCATAACACCTGTTGTAAAAATTCTCGATGTTGCTGCGGTTTTAACACCAAGACCTATTTCAACACCAACTGGCTGATATGTACCTTGCCCCATTTGTGCGCCTGCTGCACGCTCTGTTTGGTAAATCAAATCTTGAAATTCTGCACGAACTTTTTTGTAGCCGTAGGTATTTACGTTTGCCATGTTGTTGGAGATAACATCAAGATTTGTTTGTTGTGCTATCATACCTGTTGCTGCTGTGTGTAAAGATCTTAACATTGCGTTTTTCTAACTCCTTAGCCTTTTATGACGCCCAAGTTTATAGCTTGAGATACTGTGTCACCTTGTGTTTTAACAATTTTTGCCATCGCCTCATAAGCTCGTGTGACAGTTATTGTGTTAACCATTTCATAAATTGTATTTGTATTTGAACTCTCTAGCATTCCCTGTTGTAGTCTTGCGCCTCCATTATTTTGGTAAATTCCAATATCAACTCCTTCAGGTTGAACAAATTTTCCTTCACCTTGTGCTGATACTAGAGTTTTGTTTCTAAAATCTACTATTTGAATTTGCTGTAGAGTTCTTGGTGTGTCAGGATTTGTTACCTGAATAACACCATTTTCGCCTATATTTAAATCTTTTAGTGAATCAATTCTGTTGTTTGGGTTAAATTCTTCTTCCTCAGGGTCAAGGGTTATTCTTATTCTTCTGTTTTGAGTGTCCATAACCCAATCACCATCTTTTGTTACAAGATAAAAATCATCTGTGAGTTGAAAGTTCCCTGCCCTTGTGTAGTAATAATCTTCTTCGTTGTAGGGTACATTGTCAGGCACTTGTTGATGTCTTATTTTAAAGAACCCATCCCCTTGAATACCTACATCTAATTTGTTACCTGTAGGTATTAAACCTCCTTGTGAAAAGTCAATATATGTTCTATCTGCTGCGTTTCCTAAACTTAGGCTGCCAACCCTTATAAAATCTGTATCTTTAGGGTTATTTGTAAAAGGAACTTTTTTAACTTCGACATCGGCTTGCATTAAGTCTTTAAAAGTGATGTTTGTCTTTTTAAAACCAACGGTGTTAACGTTTGCAAGGTTGTTTGAGTTAACGTCTTCCTGTTTTAAAAGCGACATCATACCTTTTGTTGCAGCTTCAAGACCTCTTGTAATCATATTTTACCTCCTTTTATTGCTTCATAGGAGGCTAAAATATTTTTTACATAGTTTTGTGTTTCTTTATAGGGTGGAATATCCCCGTACTTTTGAACTGCCCCTGGGCCTGCGTTATAAGCTGCAAGAGCAAGTTTTGGGTCGTTGTTAAAACGATTTAGCATGCTTTTTAGATATTTAACCCCGCCCTCAATATTTTGTTCAGGGTCAAATGCGTCAACAACACCAAGACCTTTAGCTGTTTGAGGCATAAGCTGCATTAATCCCATAGCGCCACATTTTGATTTAGCATCAGGGTTAAAGCCTGATTCTTGTTTTACAACAGCTTTTATAAAATCAGGGTCAAGATTATTTTTTTGTGCGTATTTTTCAATTAAACTTTCTATATTTTCCCTTGAATTTTTAAAAGAAATTTTCTCAATAGAGTTTTCAGGTTTATCTTGAGCCATTTTCTCGTCAAGAATGCTTTTAAATTCTTTTGCTGCAGCATTATTTTCAACACTGACATCGTTTTCATTGCCGAAAACGCGGTTAATGCTGTTTTCTATAGAACTTAACCTCCTTAAGGTTAAGTCAAGACCTGTGATTAAGCCCTCACTCATTTTTATATAAACCTACCTCTTACCATTTTGCAGGCATAAAATGCCTTACAATATAAATATAACCTCACGCAGCATTTGTTCTCATCAATCAAATGATGGAATTTTTTTAAAAAAATAAATCTTTAGATTGATTTTAAAATTAAAAAACCGGCAAATGCCGGTTTTTTTGGGGTTGTTATTCAAAAACTTTAGAGATAAAACAAATTGCGTCCATAAATGTTTCTTTTACAAATTCTTTTGCAAGTTTGTCTAGTGGTTTGTTATCAATATGTTCAAATGCTAATGCTATTGGATCTCTTGTTCTTCTGAAAGATGGGACAATGCTTCTTGCATCCATATAATCAAGTTTTGCTTTTAAGTCTTGAGTGTCTTGGAATTTTATAACTTGTTCTTGTACATCAAATATTGTAGTGCTCATCTTTTTTCCTCGTTTGGTATATCGTACTTATATAAAAAATATATTCTTTAAAAAATTGCTATTTAAATTAATTTCGTGTTAATATTTCTTAATAATAATCTTAGTTAGCTTGGGTAATAGCAAAAAAAATAATTTTTGTGTTTTATGTTTTTAGTGTTGTATATATTAGCAGGGGAAAATAATGAAAATTAGTGCTACAGGAAGTGCATATAAATCGGTGAATTTTGGGAGAAGTTTAACCAAAGAGGAAACAACACAAGCTTATAATGTTGCAAAAGAAGCCAGAAAATTAATGGGCATGGAGCAAGGTAACGGTGTTTTGGTTTTGCCATCCGGAAAGCTTCCTGATAATCAAGCTGGAAATCCAAAAGAAATATTGAATAAGTTTTTTGCAACGGTAAAAAACTTGCTTGGTATAAATTCAGTTGAAGTTGTAGGTGATATTGACGATACTGAGGTTGAAAGCTCTCTTAGGTCTGCGCTTGAAGATAATGGATTAAAAAGAATTGTAAAATTTATTCTTCCTGCAAAAGAAAGTGAACTTTCAAAAGCTGTAGAAGACGTTGCAAAAGAAGCTGACGGGCTTCGTATCGTGACAGATAAAAATTTCACCAAGGAAAATGCGCAAACAATAGAGAATGTATTTAAGAAGGTTAAAGGTGAAAAATACGATTCAAGCTTGTTAATGTATGATCATGGCGGCAAGGCTTATAATTGGGGTCCTGATGGATTAACGCCTCCTTACAGCGGTAGGGTGATTATTGGTTCAAGCAATTATTTAAATGATAACGGTGCCCTGTGGGGTTCTACAAGTTTTTATACCGACAGAATGGGGCTAAAGCAGGGTGATTTTATCCATGGTGTTGCAAGTTCTTCTGATAACATTACTCTTGCTGCACAAATGAGAGATATGAATCAAATAAAACAAGCTGAAAAACTTTTAGAATCAGAGCTTAAGCTGCATGAAGATGAATTGTTAACCCCTGCAAGATATGCTGCGGCAAAAAGAGCTGATGTTGCCTTGTCTCAGAATTTTTACAAACATTACAATGACATTATTCCTGATAAAGTGGCAAATGTAGCTGATTTTGAAAAGGCTTATCAAGAATCTTTGCAAAAAGGTTTTGGAGATAATTATTTTGATTCTCTTGCAAAAGCAATGAAAGCACTTGGTTTGAGCGAAAGCTCTCCTCAAGCGTACGAAAAAATATGCGAATATCGAAATGCACTTTATTCTGTAGGTGCAAAAACTGCTGACGATTTGACAGCACTAAGTGCTCAAGAGCTTCAAGCGGCTTACAAAGATACTTCAAATGTTGTCTTGCAAGGTGTTGAAATAAAGAAAGTAGCCCTTGAAAAAGCTAAAAAAGAGGCAGAGATTAAAGCAAAAAATGCACCAATACTAGAACAATACAATAAAAAACAAGCTGCAATGCTAAGTGATGGTGTAAAAATATCAAAAGAGATGAACCCTCTTGATGCAACAGCTTTTGATAGATTTTTAAACTTTGCTCAAAAACATAAGAAAATGCTTGCCTTTGGCGGGTTATTTGCGGCTGTTGCAATAGTAGGTGCTACAATGCGCTCTTATAATAATGAAGTGGCCCAAAAAACAGAAGTTGCAAGACCTAAGCCTGACGGATTTAATTAAACCAAAAGTTTAATATTTGCTTTGAATAAAATATTATTAACAGTGCACTAATCACAAGTGCAGGGCCAAATGGCATATAGTAAAAGTTACCCTGTTTCTTGCTTTTCATGTTCTTTAAAAGAGTAAACAAGCAAGAAATTAAGATGATGCTTAAAATTGCAAGATAAGTTAAATAATAAGAGCATTCTGGTTTTATAAATTTTATTGAAATTATGCTTAATATTGTAGCTATAATAGAGCCAGCGCAGGGGTAATTTTTGTTTTTGACGTATTTTAAAAACAGGGCAGGCATGGCAAAAAATGCTTGTAAAACTATGCTTATGAAAATATTTAAAATAAGTAATTTCCAGCCTAAAAGTGCGCCTAAACCCATTGCAATGAGTGTGTCACCTTCTCCAAAGGCTCTGGTTTTTACAGTAATTGTGCCAATGTGCGCTAAAGTTTCAAATATTAAATAACCTGCTATAATGCCCAAAATACTTTGTACAATTGAGATTGAGCCAAAATTTAAAATGTTATATAAAAGTCCTAAGCCAATTAAAATGTAAGTATGCAAGTCAATTACAACTTGCTCTTTAAAGTCTGTTATGCAAATTAAAATAAAGATTGATGAAATAACGCATAAAATTAAGGTTTTAAGGGTTAAACCAAAATTTAAATACATTGCAATGTATAAAATTGCATTTGCGCTTTCAACAATGGGATATTGGACTGAAATCGGTTGTTTGCAAAATTGGCATTTACCAAGAAGAAAAATATAAGAAATTACAGGTATGTTTGTATACCAGTTTAATTTTTTACCGCATTTGGGGCATTTTGAAGGTGGAAAGACAATGCTTTCGCCGCTTAAGCCTCTAAGTGCGACAACATTTAAAAAACTGCCTATGCTAAGACCTATAAGGACTACAAAAAAGCCATAAAGCATTTCAATGCTCATATTTGTGCATGCCTTTTTTTGTAATTAAGTTAAAAAGCTTATCCAGTGCTTTTTTTAGCTTTCTTGAAACTTGCATTTGCGACATATCAAGCTTTTGAGATATTTCCCTCTGGTTTAAACCTTCAAAGTAATTTAAAATAATAAGCTGTTGTTCGTCATATTCCAATTTTTTTATTGCTTCATTTAAAATAAGACGATTTTCAAAACTGGTTAAAATATCTTTTTGGCTTTCGTCAACTAATCTATCGCCAAGGGTTGATGTGCCGTTTTCTTCGTTGCCTAAAATTTGGTCAATTGAAATAGCAGTTGTGCGCCTGTCAAGTTCATAAACTTCTTCTATTTTTTTCTCGCTCATCTGAAGGGCTTGTGCAAGCTCTTTGTCAGATGGGGTTGTACCGAGTTTTTCCGTTAATTCAAGAGTAATTTTGTGCACTCTGTAGGAGAGTTCTTTTATCTCACGTGGTGCGCGGATAATTGTGCTTTTATCTCTTAAATAGTGGCGTATTTCACCTGTTATAAGATAAGTGGCATAAGTTTTAAAATTTGAACTAATTTCAGGCTTAAAAAGATCAATAGCTTTAATAAGCCCTAAAGCCCCAACTTGAGTAATGTCTTCAATAGGGTCGGTAGCACGACGAGCAAGAGAACGCGCAACTTTTTTTACAAGCGGCATATAGGCAAGAACTATAAGCTCACGAAGATGTTTTTTTGTGGCTTCATCTTCGGTTGACTTATATTCTTCAAGCCACTGAGAAACTCTATTTTCAGGGTCTATTGTATCATTAGTATTTAAGAATTCTTGTGCCATTTAAGTTTTCCGCTTATTTTTTTACTGCAAATTCTGAATCTAGCCTTAAAAATACAGGTTGAATTTCTGATTTTTCAATTAATTTGCCTGTTTTAATCATTTTAGGTTTTAATTCATCAAGTTTCATATTAATATCAATTTTTAGCTGTTTAGCCATATTTGTTGCAATGTTTGGGCAATAAGGATAAATTAAAACTGCAACTTTTGTCATTAAATCAAAAATTGAATATAAAACCTCACCACATTCTTGTATTTTGCCTTCTTTTGCAAGTGTCCAAGGCGCATTGTCGTTTACAAATTTATTTGCTTCATCTACAAGAGAGATAATTTCCCCTGCAGCTTCTGCTAATTCTACTCTGTCAAAGTGGTCTTTAACTTTTTCAATTGTATCAATTGAGGTTTTTGTAAGTGAGTTTTCGCAAATGTGTTCTTCTAAAATATTACCGTCAAAATATTTGCATAACATATTTAAAGAGCGGTTTAAAAGATTGCCCATGTTATTCGCTAAGTCTGCATTTACACGTTCTTTAAAGTCTTCATCTGAATAATTTCCGTCTTTGCCCGAGGGTGCGCTGACACACATAAAATAACGGAAAGAATCGGGCTCTTTTAGTTCAAAAGCGTCCATAACGGTCTTTGGAGAGATAACATTGCCGATTGATTTTGACATTTTGTTTTTGTCAATTGTTATCCAGCCATGCGCATAAATTGTTTTAGGTAACTCAACTTCAAGCGCCATAAGTATTGCAATCCAATAAATTGAGTGAAATTTTAGGATGTCTTTACCTATAATTTGAAAATCAGCCGGCCAGAAAGTGTTGAATTTTTCACTGCTTTCACCGTTTGGATTGTAGCCTAAAGCTGTAATATAGTTGCTCAGCGCATCAATCCATACGTAAATTACCTGTGTTGGGTCAGATTTTACTTCAATACCCCAGTTTACGTTTGTTTTAGCACGAGAAACGGAAATATCTTCAATATTTTCAAGCTGGTTTAAAACTTCATTTGCCCTGAATGCAGGCATGATAAAGTCGGGATTTTCCTTGATATGTTTGATTATTGCGTCTTTGTATTTTGTTAATTTAAAAAAGTAATTTTCTTCGCTCACAAGTTCGGGCTTTTTACCGTGAATCGGGCAATTGCCGTTCTCATCAAGGTCTTTTGGACTTAAAAAGCTTTCGCAGCCGCTACAGTATAGACCTTCGTATTTGTGTTTATAAATATCACCCTTTTCAAGGAGTTTTTCAAAAATTTCCTGCACGATTTTTGTATGTTCTAAATCGGTTGTTCTTATGAATTTGTCGTAATTTATATCTAAAAGCGCCCATGAATCTTTAAATTTTTGAGAATTTTCATCGCACAATTCTTTTGGTGTAATGCCTAAAGTTGCGGCAGTTTTTTGTATTTTAATACCATGTTCATCTGTACCTGTCAGGAAAAATGCACTGTCAGTTCTTTGTTTAAAGTGTCTGAAAAGTACATCTGTTAATATTTTCTCAAATGCATGACCTATGTGCGGAGCGCCGTTAACATAGTCTATTGCAGTTGTTACCATAAATTTATTCATAATTTTATTCCTGTTGTCTATATGAAAATTATACAATGAAGATTAAAGTGCGTAAATAAGCTCTTTTGCGTATGGTTTAGATGAGCTTATTTTAATTGCTTGATTAGCTGAAGCTATTGCCTCGTTTAGCTTTTCATCTTTTACATCGTTATAGTACAGTGTTAGGATAGTTTCTCCGCTTTTAATTTCATCGCCTGTTTTTTTATTTAAAATGCAACCAGCGGCGGGGTCTATGCTGTCTGATTTTTTATCTCTGCCTGCACCTAAGAGCTTGCAGGCACGAGCTATTTTAAGCGCATCGAGTTCTTCAATATAACCGTCTTTTTGCGCTTTTAATTTGTAAGAATTTTCTGCCTGTTTAAATAGGGTGTAATCATTTACTATATCAGGGTTTGCACCTTGGTAAGTGATGATTTTTTTAAATGTTTCAAGCGCAAGACCTGATTTAATTGCATTGTCAATTTTTTCTTTTGCTTCTTCTTTTGTTTTGCAAAAATCGCCCGCAATAAGTGTTTTTGCAGCTATTTCAAGAGTTACATCATACAGGTCTTTTTGATAATTTCCTTTTAGAAATTCAATACTTTCAATAATTTCAAGGCTGTTACCGATGTGCGTACCCAAAGGCTGCTCCATAGAACTTATTATGGCGGATATTTTTCTGCCCAAAAGTGCGCCTGTTTCTATCATAAGCTGTGCAAGTTCACTTGCTTCTTCTTTTGTTTTAATAAATGCGCCCGAGCCGTATTTAACATCCAGAACTATTGAATTTGCGCCGCTTGCAATTTTTTTAGACACAACAGATGCGCAAATTAAAGATTTATTGTCAACTGTTGCGGTCACATCTCTAAGTGCGTATATTTTGCCGTCAGCAGGGGTTAAATTTGGACTTTGAGAGGATATTGCTGCGTTTATGTCTTTAATTTGTTTCATAAACTCATCTTTTGACATTTCGCATTTAAAATTAGGTATAGATTCAAGCTTGTCAACTGTTCCACCTGTATAACCTAACCCTCTGCCTGATAATTTAGCGCAAGTTACTCCAAGACTTGCTAAAAGTGGTATAAGAACAATAGTTACTTTGTCGCCAACACCTCCTGTAGAGTGCTTATCAGCAACAAAATTACTTATATGGGAAAAATCCAATACTTCGCCGGAATCTACAAAAGCCTGTGTCATCCATGCGGTTTCTTCTTTATCAAGTCCGCAAAAACACACTGCCATAAGCCAAGCAGACATTTGATAATCTTCAACTTCGCCTTTTGTGTATCCGTTAACTAAAAAATATATTTCTTCTTTTGTATGTTTTTTGCCTTCTTTTTTCTTTTGTATTAAGTCAACAGTTCTCATTTTTACTCCTATTTGTGATAAGGTTCGTTATTTAAAATTTTATGTGCTCTATAAATTTGTTCTATTAGTATAAAAGTCGCCTCTTGATGTAAAAAAGTCATTTTCGACATTGACAATTTAAAGTCTGACAAATCTCTTACTTCCTTACTGAGCCCTTCTGCGCCACCTATTAAGAAAAGTATTTCATTTGCTATCCCTGAGATTTCTATCTCTCTTAGTTTTTGGGCGAATTCTTCGCTTGACAACATTTTACCCTCAATTTCAAGTGTGACAATGTATGCCCCTGTTTTGTTTTTTATATATTCAAAAATATTGGAAACTTCAAGAACCTCTACTTTTTTGAGGAGTCTTTTTTTAAATTCATCAATTCCCAATTTAAAGTAGGGTT
Organism: Candidatus Gastranaerophilales bacterium; assembly: GCA_944324385.1. Taxonomy (GTDB): domain Bacteria; phylum Cyanobacteriota; class Vampirovibrionia; order Gastranaerophilales; family Gastranaerophilaceae; genus Galligastranaerophilus. The sequence goes on from CALUWD010000007.1 coordinate 73,663, forward strand.
CTTTAATTTTGCCTTCAAGGATTATTTTTATATTCATTAAACTATTTCTTTGTAGCCGTCAGGATTGTTTAAAAGGTCATAGTTAATTTCATTTTCATTATCTGCGATTATTGCTGCAACAACAGCATCTGATGCTACATTAACTGTTGAGCGCATCATATCAGCAAGTCTTTCAAGCGCAAATAGGAATGAAAAACCTACAACAAGCTGATCAGGTGTTAAGCCGATACCATTTAAAACAAGCGCTATGGTAATTAAACCAGCCCCAGGGATACCTGCTGAAGTTGATGAAGCTATTATTGCAAGCAGTGCAATTTGAATTACCATGCCCAAAGAAAGGTCAATACCATAAGCTTGAGTTAGAAATATTACTGCAACTGTTTGCACAAGTGCTGTTCCGTCCATATTAAGTGTTGCGCCCAATGGAAGAACAAAAGAACAAATTTTGTTTGAAATACCGCGTTTTTCGCAACATGTAATAGTTAAAGGCAAAGTTGCAGAGCTTGAAGCTGTGCCAAATGCCACCATAATAGCCTCTGTTATTGCAGTATAGAGTTTGCCGACGGGGACTTTTGAAAATATTTTCATTAACATTGGATAAACAATAAAGAATTGAATTGCAAGTCCCAATGTTATTACAAGGAAGTATTTCCAAACTTCAGAGAACATTTCCATACCAAAGCTTGAAACAGAGCTTGCAGTCAGTGCAAAAACACCAGGTGCTGCAAGGTACATAATCCAATCAGTTACTTTCATTGTTGCTGCAAAAATGCTTTCAAAGAAAGAAACAACCGGACGATTTATTTCGCCGACTTTTGCAAGTGCTATGGCAAAAGTTAAAACAAAAATAATTATAGGTATCATCTGCCCGTTTGACAATGAATTAAACAGATTAGACGGTATCATATTTAAAATCATACTTGCCATATTAGCTCTTTGTTGGGCGATTTCTCCTGCTACATAACCTTGCAATTGTTGAGCTACATCAGGATTAATAAAGTTTTGCGCGCCAATTCCTGGTTTAAATACTAAGGCTAAAACAGCGCCAATTGTAACGGCTGCAAGGGTAATGATGAAATAATAAAATATCATTTTTTTGCCGAATTTTGCCAGCTGTTTGTTATCACCAATGTTTGATACGCCGATAATAATTGCACTAATTACAAGGGGAATAACAACCATTTGAATAATATTAATAAAGCCTTGTCCTATAAAACTTAAAACTTTGTGAATTGTAGGGTAGCTTTCACTTGGGAATAAAATCCCTACAACAATACCTGCAATAAGTCCAAAGAATATATGCCAGTTTCTTTTTATACCTAAAAGAATTGCTATTAATATTTGCATATGTATTCCCATTATTATTAATCCTTATCCGCTATTTTTGACATTAAGTTAATATTACAACTATTTTATTGCTCTGACAATACATGTAATGTTGTAGTTTGCCCTTTTTGAAAAAATTAAAAATAAAATTCAACCGTTTGGATGATTTATATCATTTATAAATAAAGCAAAATCAATTTAACCCGTTAAAATTAAAAGTAATTGTATTTTATTTTAAAGAACCCAAGGGAACACAAGATGTTCAAGCAAAAAACTTCTAATCATTACAAAGGTTCAAAAAACGAACCAAACAACTCTATGCAACTTGCACAAGCTGCACACCAGAGGTATCTTTTGCACTCATCTAGTGAAGACTTAACAACAGCAATAAACTATTACATTGAAGCCCTTAAAAATAACCCTGACACTCCAAGTGCTTATTTCAGACTAGCAAGTTTATTGCACGACAATGGACAAATAGGAATTGAATCAGCTATTGAACAGTGTAGAAAAGCTGTTGAAATAGATTCAAAAAACCCAAATGCGCATATGTACTTAGGGTACTTTTTGTCATTAAAAGGTGAATTTGAAGAAGCTAAAGAGCAGTTTAAAACAGCTATTAAGTTGAACCCTCTAAAATCTTCCAGAACAAGGCTTGTTCTAGCACTTACTTTACTTGAAAAAGGTAGAGCAAATAAAAATACCCTTGCTGATTTTTCCTCAGCGCTTTATTATATTTTCTCAGGTTCATTTTTATTCTTTTTTGATAAAGCAAGTGTTAAAATGTTCTTTAAAAACATTTTAGACGACATAAGCTTTATTAAATACAGGGCTTTTGGCGAGATTTTAGAAAAAACTAACCAAGATAAAAATGCCTATAATCTATACGCTGACGCTCTTGATAAAACAAAAAATAAATCAGTATTTTACGAGAGAATGGCACAAATTGCCAAAAAGAAAAAGCGCTATGACGTTGCGCTTGAATGTTACCAAAATTCTGTAGTACTTTCTAATTCAAATCCAATGAGGGTTGTTAGTGCAATTGAATTTATAGAAGAATACTACCCTGAAAAAACTGATGATTTGATTGATTTGTACACAATTTTGACAAATCAAAACCCAAATATTCCAAGGTGTTACTATGAGCTTGGACAGCTTTATCTTAAAAAAGAAGATAAATTTAATGCTGTAAATGCTTTTAAACTTGCTCTAAAGCAGGATAGTGAAAACCCATTTTACTTAAATGCGCTTGCTTTTGCTTATGTCCAATTGGAGCAGTATGATAACGCAATTGAACTGTATCAAAAGGCGCTAAGCATTAACCCTGATAACGAGTGGTCAGCAGTCGTTGCTCAGGCACTTGCTGCAATTTATCATCAAATAAAAGGTAACTCTGACGCAGCAATTTCAATGCTTCAAAATGCACTGCTTTTAACAAAAGATAAATCACAAATTTATCAAGCAATTGCTGATATTTATTATGATATTGAAGATTTAGACAAAGCTATTGAGTTTTATAATGCCTCACTTGATGGTGATTGCAACAATCCAAAAGCTTACTCGCGTTTAGCTATGGCTTACTGGGAAAAAGACTACATAGAAAAAGCAATTGTATATTATTCAAAAGCAATTGACTTAGACCCTGAATATGACATTGCGTATAATAATTTAGGTGTAATATTCCTTGATGGTCTGGGGGATGCTAAACGCGCACTTGCTTATTTTGAAAATGCTGTAGATATTAATCCTAATTATGTTCTTGCGCATTTTAATATTGGTCGTGCATATGAAATGCTGGGTCAAAAAATTGATGCTGCAAAAAAATACCAAGTTGCGCTAAACTTAAATAAAATTAACCCTGAAATTGAATCTCAAATGATTGAAGATATGCTCTTTAAGCTTTTTGAAGCATAGTAATTTGCCTTATGAAAAAAATTTTAGAATTTTTTAAAAACACCACAGTTAGAGTTATAAGCGCACTATTGCTTGTGTTATTTTTGCTTAGCATATTTTTATTTTTTGATGCTTATGTAAGGCAGGTAAAAAAAGGTGTAAGTTTTTACTGGGTGTATAGGGGCGATAAATACTATAAAAAAAATAAAACTCAAAGAGCAATTGATTGTTATAAAAAAGCTCTTGTTTATTATCCAAACCACTACAGGGCAAGGTATAATCTTGCAAATATTTATGTAACTTATGAAGATTACTATTCTGCGCTAAACCAGTATGCTGACGCACTTGAAATTAAGCCTGATTTTATGATTGCGCGTATTGACTATGCGCTTGTGTTATCTGAAGCGACTTTTAACCATGATAGAGCAATTGAGGAGTATCAAAAGGCAATAGATAAAAAGCCAAAGTGGATTTATATACCATTTTTTATAAATAATAGAAAAACATATAAATATAATACTGGAATTGCATACTATAACATGGGTCTTGCCTATCGTGCGAAGTCATTGCTTGTAGGAGAAAAGAAATCTTCTGCGCGCCAATATCTCTATAGTGCAATAGAATCCTATAAAAATGCACTAAAAACCCTTAAGAGTTATGAAATTTATTATAATCTTGCTCTTGCAAATCAGCTTTTAAAAAACAATGAAGAAGCAGGAGTTAATTATTGTAAGGCAATTGAGCTTGCGCCATTAAGGTATGAAGCGCATTATAATCTTGCAATTTTACTAAGGGATATGAAACTATACAGAGATTCTCTTGAGGAGTTTAAAAAAGCAGGCCTTATATTGGATACTGATGGCGATGGGGTAAAAACACGTTATATTTATGATGTTTTATCTGATGTTACGCAAAAAATGGTGCAGCAAGGCGATTATAAGTATCTTGTTGAGCATATAGATGAAAAAGGGCATAAAGATGGCTACAATCAAGATGAGCTGACTTATGTTGGTGGTAAACTTGTAGTTAGCGAAGAATTTGATCGCGCAGTATTGAAAAACTTTAGAACCTGTTCTGCAAAAGTACATTTTAAAGCGTTAGAGGAGGATTAAAATATGGATTATAAAACTTTTTATAATTTTATGTTGAAACTTACTAATGCTTTTGAAAAATCAAGCTGTAGAAAGGATTTTCTTGATTCTTTAGAGGCTGCATTTTCTAAGGTTTTACAGGTTGAGAGTATAAAAATTTATGTACTTGATGAGTTTTCCTACGTTTTAAAAGATTTTGAAAAACCCTGGGAAAGCTCAATTGAACAAGCGCAGAATGCGAAAATACAAGAAGTTATAAATTCTTTTATAGGTTCAAAAGACTATACAAAACTTGAAGATAATATAATTTATATGCCAATTTTTGATAATACTAAAATTATTGGCGTACTAAAAATAATCCTTGATAAAAAAATCAAGCCTGATAATGACTTTTTTGAAATTTCTCAGTTGGTGCAAAAGCAAATCTCATACGCTGTTTTAAATTTTAAATCAGGCGAGAAGATGAAACTAAATACAAAGTTTTATCAAACAATCAGAAACATTGCAAAAATTATTGAAACTCAGTATGAATTAAGCTATATTTTACCTATTTTGGGTGAGATGATAGATAGTTTTATTTACGAACATTTGATTTATATTTTTATAAAAAATAAAAGCAAAAAAGAGTTTAAGCTTGTTTGGCCTGCAAATATTAAAGATTCTAAGATTTATGAGTATTTAGAAGAACTTACGCCAAAGTCAGGAGTTGTTATTGAGCGCGATGGCAAGGTTGGAATTTTTCCTTTGTTAAGTGAGCAGAAACTTTTGGGTGCAGTTGTAGCCTATAATCCATTTGATAAATTAAATGAAAATGAAATAAATTATCTTGATGAGATTTCAAAACAGGCGTCAATTACAATTGAGCGTGCAAGCGAGTATATGAAAATCTTAAAAGACGCTACGCTTGACGCCCTGACAGGGTTAAACAACCGTCATCAATTTGCACTAAGGTTAAGAGAAGAAACTGCAAGTGCAAAAAGGCAAAATACGCCACTGTGTTGTATTATGACCGATATTGATTTCTTTAAAAAGGTGAATGACACATACGGACATGCTGTAGGTGACTGCGTTTTAAAGAATGTCGCGCGCACTATTAAAAAAGAATTAAGGGAAAATGATATACCTTCTCGCTATGGCGGAGAAGAATTTGCAATACTTTTGCCTTACACAACACTTGAAGAAGCGCAGCTTGTTGCCCAAAGACTAAGAAGTGCAATAGAGAAGAAAAAAATAAATATAGAAGAATACAATATTGAAGGCGTAAAACAGCTTAGTGTAACTATTTCAATAGGTGTTAGCCAGTATGATAAAAAAATGAAAGAACCTCAGCAGTTGTATCAAAATGCCGATAAAGCCTTGTATAGTGCTAAAGAAAACGGTAGAAACAGGGTTGTTGTTTATGATGAAAACTTATAATTTTTGTTAAGTTTTGTAAAAAATATTGAAAATATTTAACCTCGGAATATATATTAATTTTATTTTTAAAAATTGTAATAAAATAAAAATAGCAAATACCTGAGGTTTGTTATGTTAAGAACGAAATCAAAACAATCTTATGTTAAAAACACCCTAAAAGTCAAGCACCACGGCAGGCTTTATTTTGTAAGCAAAGCTAAGTTGAACTATATCCTAAATCGAATTGGGATGTGTGCAAAGTTTGATTTTATTAATGAAGATCTTAGAGAATTTTTATTCAAGAGCAAGCTTTTATACACTGAGTTTTTGCTACATATAAGCGATGGCGTCAAGGAGTTTGATAAACAGTAAAAATGTTGTTGCCATTGTATGGTTATAAATTTCTGCGGGTGCTCAACCAGTTGCTTTGAGCATCCACTCTGTCACTCTGAACACAAAACCCGTCACCTTGAACAATCCAACCCGTAACCCTGAACGCAAAACCCGTCACCCTGAACTTGTTTCAGGGTCTTGCACCTCTTTCACCCTAAACACAAAACCCCTCACCCTGAACGACCTATAACGTCACCCTGAACTTGTTTCAGGGTCTTGCACCTCTTTCACCCTAAACACAAAACCCCTCACCCTGAACGACCTATA
>CALUWD010000008.1 GCA_944324385.1 Candidatus Gastranaerophilales bacterium
TTTGTCTTATCGTACAGAGCAATATATGAAGCAGTACCACTGTAACCATTACTTGCATTAGTTCCAGAGGAGCTTGCCCCATTACCACCCTTTGCCCCCGGGGCTGCATAAAATACAATTCTTCCTCCGATGTTATTTACTATTAAATCATCGGGAATTTGGTAGTTTTTAAAAAAAGATGCTCCACTACCTCCGCCGCCCCCGTATGAGTTAAAGGTCTGAGCTCCGCCCTCCAGGACACAGCGAACCGAATTGGCGAAGCGAGGAAGATTGTAATTCGGGTAGAACGAACCGCTATCCAGGTGGTATACGTAGTAATCGCCGTAATTGTAACCACCGGGTGTAGACGACCAGACGTCGCTCGGGCCGCATTGACCATTTGACCCATCGCAAACGCTGTCGTAGTGGCATTCCGCTGCGCCGTAACCGTTGTAGAAGTCACAGAGCCTCAAGCCGTTATCACCTTTGTTTTTGTTAATAGTGTTAATGTTGCTTGCCCATTTAGATAATTCATTTTTAGTTGGTAATCTCCAATCACCAGCTTTTGTACCGTTGTAAGCTAATGCTTGACATGAAGCGTTACCTGCATACCAAGTGCATACTGTTCTTCTGCAACCGCTGTAACCAGTTCCAGAGCTATTACATAGGTCAGCTGTTTTTCCTTGCCAACAACAACCATTTGTACTGTATCCATTACAATATGAACCAGTTGATACAGTTGTAACACTTGCTGCTATCCCGCCATTTGGTGCATTAGGGATATCTCCAATATTCCATTTTGTAACACAAACCGGTTTTCCATTTTGCTCAGTAGTTAAAAATTTCGCATCATACTTATCACAATCTGCTTGAGAGGTTGGTGCACCACCTGTGCTTTCAGACCATGCTCCGCCTCCACCTCCACCACCTGAGCCAGAGAGGTAACTTACAACAACATTTTTCATATTTTTTGTTATAGTTATTTCTTGAGTCTTAGCACTACCAATTGTAGAGTTTGTCACTGTAAGTTTTTTACCATATTCAGTTGTTGGAGGCGTTCCACCTGCTCCACCTCCACCACCTGATACCATTACAACATTTACACTCTTTACACCAGTTCCTGTTGTAAAGTTGCAATCAAGAGCATTTTGCCCAGAAACTGCAGAGCAGTTTGGATCGGTTGGATTATACAAAAAAAGTTTACTTTCTTTTTTTGTACTTCCTCCTCCTGAAACATTAATATTACTTGTCACCCTTTTTGTAATTACAGGGGCTAAAACTACCATAATAATAGAAATAATAAGAGTTGATACCAACAACTCTGCAAGCGTAAACGCATGCCAATTTGCATACTTTTTCATATCTTATCCTTCTAAATTACCCATTTGAATAATAATTTTTAGAAAAATTTTACATTATAATTCTATAAAATGCAATTAAAAATTAGAATAATTAAAAAAAATCTAATTTAAAATAAGTTTTTATTACCCCTTTTTAAAACTAGAATTAGAAAAAACATAAGGAAAATCAGTATGCAGGATAACGAGGCTGCAAGGTTAAAAAAGAACCTTGGCGAGAGGATAAAATATTTTAGAAAAAAACAGGGTTTATCACAAACCCAATTAGCTGAAATTGTAAATATTGAGATGAAAAGTTTGTCTAGGATTGAATCAGGGCATAATTATCCACAGTGCGAAAACCTTGTTGCAATTGCACGAGCACTTAATGTTGCACCTTGGCAACTTTATTTTGACGACAGCCAAAAAGACTTAGAGGCAATGAAAAATGAGGTAATTAAAGCACTTGAGGATAAGGATAAAATTTACCCCCTATATCAATACTTGGCATATTTAAGATAACACGCACATTTTTTGCATTGTGTTTAGGTAGTTAGATAAAATTTTTGGTACTAAAGGCGAGTGGATAGATGAAAAATCAATGACAAATTCATTTATTCCTAGTTTTGAATAATATGGGATTTTTTCAAAATTTTGCACAATGGTTTCTTCAAACATGTGCATTTTGCAAAAACCGTCAACCATTATAGGAAAAGTTTTGTCAATTAGGGGGTCTGTAACACACCAGTGCCCAATGTGACAAGGTGCAGAACAAGAAAGCCTAGAAATTACTGCGCTGTCACAGTTTAGCGGGCAAAGTCCCATGCTCTCGACCCTTTTTGCGCCGCCGATGAACATTTTTTTGTTTGGAATTAAACGTTTTGTTTTTTTAATGCACGAGATAATATTTTCTTCATCGCCCAGTGTTGAAAAATCAATTGCGCGTATTGGGTGCAAATTTGAAAGGCATTTTATTGAATAGCTGTTTAAAAGGTTAATTCCGCCGCCTATTTCAATATTTATGTCATTTAATTTTAAATCGTTGATAATTGCCCACCACATGCCTATATTATTTACAACAATGCTTGAGGGCTTTGGTGTTTCAAGCGCAAGAGAGGCAATAAGCTCGTAAACTCTGTCAAAATCCCTTTCTATAAGTATTCTTGGTGTAGAAAGGTTGAGTTTAATTTTATGTTTTTTGCAAAAATCTTTTACGACATTTACAAGTTCATTAAAACTTTTTGTGTATAAATCAACAGTAGAGGCAACTTCGCCGTATTCAATTGAATTTATCGGGTTAAAGCCTATTTTTTCAATGAATTTTTCAAGTTCTTTTAGCTGTTCTAAACTTGCAATTCTAAGGTTTATTTTTGGCAGTTTAAGTGCCTTATAGTCGCAGTTTTTCTTTATTGTCGACCCTTTTACTTTCCAGTTGTATTTGTGAATATTATTTGCAAATTTAAAATCTCCACCCTGCGCGCTTTGAATTTCGCCACAAAAATGGTTTGTGCGGTAAAAACTTTTCCTAACGTGTCTAAAGGGCAGTTTTTGTTCTTTAAACATTTTTGGTTTTGCTAAAATTTTCTCTATTAACTTAATAGCATTTAAAATTTCATCTGAATTATTAAACTTGCCTTTTATTACAACTGCCGAGATTGCACCTGATTTTATTATGTCATCGGCAAAATAAGGGAGATTATCTGTATCTATTGCAAGGGGAATTTTTGCGTATTTTTTGATTTTTTCAATGTTTTTGATGTAAAGTTCTTCGGTTATTATAAGCCTGTCGATTTTATGGAACATTTCCATAAATTCAATGCCACAAAGATTGTGTATGTCAAAATAAGAATCGATTATGACTTTAAAAGGTAAATCCATGGTTTTAATTATTTCTAAAATGCCGTATGAATTTACAAAAATTCCGTCGATTTTAGTGCTGTGCAAAAATTCTATAAATTTTTTGGTTTTTGAAACTTCTTCCTCATCAATTGAGTGTTTAAAGTTTACAAAAATGCGCGCATTACACTCATGTGCCGCTTTTATGTATTCTTCAATGTATTCAAAATTATCGTTTATAAAACGATGATGATAAACGTAAAATTCCCTGCATTTTGTTTTTTTGCAGAATTCCCTAATGTTATCGGGAGTTTTCACAGGAGATACTATAAAAATATCTTTCATTCCATAATAATAGGCTTTTGAGCTTTTTTAGTCAAGCTTTTTTATGGGTTTATTTTAATTGTTCCGCGAACATCTTTGTCTATATTTAAACTTTCAAAAAGACTGTTTTTAAGCTCATCAGGCGAATTTGCACTGTAGAATTTGCCTGATGTGGTAAGGGCAGTACATCTTAGTTGATTTCTCGCCTCTTGATCATATATATCAAAGGCTATAACGTCAATTGAAATATCGTTTCTTGTTTTCATAAGTTCAATAGCATAGGTGCAGGGGCTTTCGTCGCAATTTTCGCCGCCATCTGTTAAAAGAATTATGTGTTTTTTACCGCCCACCCCTGCAAAATCTGAGTTTACGGCTTGTTTTAGAGAATATGTAATTGGTGTCCAGCCAACTGCCGAGGTTTGATAAAGTGAGTTTAAAATTGCGCCTGAGTTATTTGGTTTTAGAGGTACTACAAGTTTTGATGCCATGCAGCCGTCCATATATGTAAATCCGCCGCGATGACCGTAAATTCTAAGCCCTGTTTGAACATTTGATGGGATTTGTGGCAATATTGAAGTTAGAGTATCAAGTGCTACGCGTAGTTTGGTTCTATCGCCCATTTTTTCGTTCATACTGTTTGAAAAATCGACAATGAAAAGTATCATTGACGAGGATTTTAAATACTCAGGGTCAATTTGATTTTTCTTATTGGGGTTCATTGTGTAGACATTGTAACTGTAATTTGGCTCACATAGTGCAGCATTTGCAAATGTTGCAAATAAAGTTAAAATCAAAAAGAATTTTTTCATAGAATAATTATACATTAAAATTAACTTTTTATACTGCCCTTTTGTATATAAAAAGCCCCCTTTTTTGACAAAGGGGGCTTTAACTCCGAACTTTTGTGTGCGCATTGGGGTATTAACCCATATCAGTGGATTAAAATTTTTTACCAGCACACTTGAAAATGAGAAAAGACAGACAGAGATCTTAGGCGAGTCTGCAAAATACAGACTCGCTAAAGATTAAATTTTGATTCAACACCTAACTATTTTAAAACTACATTAAACCTAACATTTTTTTGTACCAGCTGAACGTTTCAAGTTCAAGACCGTTAAATGTGGTTTTTAGGCATTGCTTTTTGAGGTAATGTTGAAATTCATCGTTGAATTTGGACTTGATTGTGGGTTTAACTTTTAATTTTTCTACAAGAGTTGACATAATTTTTGCCTCCCATTTTTTAAAGCACACACGTAATCTAACAACCTTAAAAGTATTATATCATAAATTTTCAAATTTGTAAGCCCTTTTTATTACCCATGTGGCTAATCTTTAGGCTATTTTTGAATTTTTTTTGTAAATTTTTGTTAAACAGATATTGCATTTTCGTATATTCTTTTTATATCCTCTGCTAAGTTTGTAGCAGGATGCTTGTCATCACCGCTTTGCAGGTATCCGTACTTGTCTGCGACCCTTTTTTTAAGTGCTGTTTTGTAAAAATCAAAAAATAATTTAGGATAAAGGCTAACTCCTTGCGAGTATAAAAAAGAATTGCTGTTTTTGAAAACTCCATTGTATTTTTTTTCGTAAAATCTGTGTGCTAAGACATTTAAACTAAGGCAGTTAAGCTCCTCTTGAATAGAATTTTCATTGTCATAATCTTTGCCATGACCGCACTCGTGAAATATTGCTTCTGAAATTGCAAGTACATCAGGGTGCGAACAGTCATCTTTGTAGTTTGAATTTATAAGTATTTTAATGCCGTCTTTTTCACTGTAATCTAGGCAGGCGTGCACGTTTGGGTTTGAAAAATCAGCGTATAAAATTTGTGCTTTACTTTGCTTAATCCACTCAAGGGCTTCTTTGCCGTTTTTAAAGGGAGGATTTGCACCCAGAGATTGCATATACAATAAGTCATTGGGCAGGTATTGAACATCCTCAAGCTCATCTAAGGCTTTTTTAATAGTTGAAATCTGCAGTCTGTCAGGTTTTTCAACTGTTGCATAAACAGGAGTTGCGCCTGATGCACCATCAGGAGCAGTTTTAAAATAAGGCGATTTAAAAATTAACGGTGTAATTTTCATAATATCCTGTAAGCTTATAAAACCTCTAAAAAATATTTTTTTATAGTATAATAAAATTTGTGATTAAAAGGTATTCAAGAGAAAAAATTTCCTCTATTTGGGAATTAGAACAAAAATTTTCATACTATTTAAAAGTGGAACTTGCTGTGTGTAAGGCTTATAACAAGCTTGGCAAAATTCCAGATAATGCACTAAAACACATTGAAAAAACAGCCTCTTTTGATGTTAATCGAATTGATGAAATTGAAAAGCAGGTGCGTCATGATGTCATTGCGTTTTTAACAAATGTTAATGAAAATGTTGGAGAGGAATTTTCCCCATATATTCACATGGGTTTAACAAGCTCTGATGTTATAGATACAGCCTTTGCGCTGCAAATAAAAGACGCATCAGAGATAATAAATGAGGATTTAAATATTCTTTTAAATTCTATTTTAAATTTAGCTAAAAAGCACAAAAATACAGTATGTTTAGGTCGCTCTCATGGTATTGGTGCTGAGGTTATAACCTTTGGTTTTAAGCTTTTAAACTGGTATGATATGCTAGAGCGAGCAAAAGAACGCTTTAACTATGCCCTAAATGACATTTTGGTAGGGCAAATTTCAGGCCCTGTGGGTACTTATTCAAATGTTGATGTTGATGTTGAAAAATTAACTTGCGAGCTTTTGGGTTTAAAGCCTGCTAAAATTTCAACCCAAGTAATAGCTCGAGATAGGCACAGTGCTTACATTAGCGCACTGGCGCATATTGGAGCTGCCATTGAAAACTTTGCAATTGAGATTAGACACTTGCAAAGGTGGGAAGTTTGCGAAGTTGAGGAAGGCTTTAAACAGGGGCAAAAAGGCTCATCTGCTATGCCGCATAAGAAAAATCCTATTGCAAGCGAAAATTTATCAGGGCTTGCACGTGTTGTAAGGTCAAATTCCATTGCAGCACTTGAAGATATTGCCCTCTGGCATGAAAGAGATATTTCGCACAGCAGTGTTGAGCGTGTAATTTTCCCTGATTCTACAATTTTAATTGATTATATGCTAAATCGCTTTAACAATGTGGTAAATAACCTTGTTGTTAAAGAAAAAAATATGATTAAAAATGTCCAAAAATATGGCGGGATAATTTATTCGCAAGCTTGCATGTTAAAATTAACCAAAAAAGGCTTAACTCGTGAGCAGGCTTATGAAATTGTCCAAAAAGAAGCACTTGGTGCATTTTCTCAAGGTGATGAGGGTAATTTTAAAGAAAATATGCGCGCACACTTGAGTGAGGATGAAATTCTTGAGTGCTTTGATGAGAAAAAATATTTAAAAAATATTGATGTAATTTATTCTCGCTTTGGTTTATAAAAAATTAATATATTTTTATAATATTTTTTGATAAATAAGGTTTTAAAAGATTGCAAAAATTTGGTGTTCTTGCGCTAAATCTATTAAAAAGTTCTTCTCTTGTAATTATGGGGTTTTTAAATGATTTTTCCATTTCAATATATGAATTAAAAACTTTATCAAATGAAAGATAAAATAAATTAGTAAGAAAAGTATCGGGGGATTGCGCTTCAATCGTATATTCTTTTAAAATTGAATTTGGAAAATCTTTTAAATTTGTGGTTACAATAACTTGAGCATTTGCGCATATTGCTGTAGCTAAAACATGTCTGTCTTTCTCATTTATTCTATCATCTAAAATATTTATTGCTTTGCAATAGTTGTCAATCAATGCTTCAGGAAAGGCTTCATTTATTATTTTTATGATTTTTGAGGACTTTTCATCTCCTATTCTATTTTTTAAGTTTCTGTGAACTTCCTCACATATAGAATTGCTCCATATTGGCTGGTACAACTCTTTTTCTGCGAGTCTCAAAAGCAAATCTCTAATATGAGAATCATATAAGATACAAGCATCTAGAACAACATTAAAATTGCCTAATCTAATCATATAAATTAAATTCCTGACTTAGTTGTGACAATTTTTCTATTTTTGTTTTTCTATTATCGTTTCTTTTTTCCCTATATTCCATTAAATCTTGCATCAAAATTTTTCTGTGACTTCCAGTTTTTCTATAGTTTATTTCATTGTTTTCCAGTAATTTTATTAAATAAGGTCTTGAAACATTTAATAAATCTGCCGCTTGTTGTGTTGTTAATTCTTTGTCCATTGGAATTAGTGTAATTGAATTGCCATAGTTCAAAGTTTTTATTACTTCGCAAAGCACTACAGAAATTGAATAAGGGATTTGCATTTCTTTTCCGTTGGAATAGATTGAAATATTGCTTATGTCAGGCAAATTGTTAAATAAATTTTCAAGTTCCTTTTTTTCATTTTCTGTATTTGGTGGTTGTAAAATAAAAGCTTGTTTATTTGTTCCCATAATTACACCTCGTCTTAATTTTATTATATCATACAAACGAAATAAACGCAATATTCGAAATATTCGAAAATAAAAAGCAGCCTAAAAGGCTGCGTATATTTGAACAATAGAGGAGGAGAATAACAGAGTAATGCTTCTTTTTAAGCAAAAATGTTTAGGGGTTCATTATCTTCCTTTTTGCTTTCTTCTTGAGGTTTGTATGCAAATGGGTTAGAGCCTTTTGCATCTTTGTTAAGGTTTGCAATTTGATACAAATCAACTCTTTGCGCTTGTGGTTCAACGATGTTGATTGCTTCAGCTTCAGAGTTAGTTGGTACAAAAAGCTTGCCTTCAACTGCTTTTGCTACATTGTTGCCACCGTAAAGTGCGCTTGCAGCTTGAGAGTTTAGATAAGATGTGTTGATGTTTTGAGTGTTAATTCCTGATTGTGTGATTGCAATTTGTCTTTGTAATTCAAGGCTTGTTTTTGAATTGTAAAGATCAACACCTAAAGTAGGACGTTTAAATTGAGATAAATCAGTTTTTGAAAGGTCGATTGTTTTTTCTGCTGCGCGGGAGAAAATTTCACCTGATACTTTTGCAGCATTTACACTGTCGATTCCTGCAAATAAATTTTGATTTAATCCAAGTCCTGAAACACTCATTTTGTTTCTTTCTACTCCATTGTTCCTTATGTAATGTTAATCGGCGCAATTTCAAAAATATTTAGGATTTTAATTTATTTTTGTTACATATATTTACAAAAGTTCTTTATTTTAATTTTCTTTGGGTTATAATTTAGAAAAAGGAATTTGGCTTAAATGAACATAAAAATGTCAAAACTTAAATATAGCAAATAAAAGAAAGGTTTTTGCCTTTCTTTTTTTATGGGTGAAAATGAAAAAAATTCAAAAAGGAATTATTAAAAATATAGAAAAAATCGCACTTGATACTTTTGCGCTTGAAATAAGCTCAAGTGTATTAGAGGCACACTCAGGGCAATTTATTTCAATTTTATGTCCGCCAAAGACCCTGAGACGCCCCTTTAGCATAAAAGGCTTTAAAGACGGTGTGATTGAGGTATTTTTTAAACTCAAAGGCGAAGGCACAAATTACATAAAATCTCTTAAAATTGGCGATAGTGTTGATTTTATGGGACCTTTAGGACAAGGGTTTAAAATTCAAAATAAAAAATCCCTCCTTGTGGGCGCAGGGATTGGTATTGCGCCGATGTTATTTTTAAAAGACGAATTAAATAAAAAAGGAGTGGAAAACTTTTTAATAACAGGTTTTAAGGCTCAGGATGAGGCAATTGAAGGCTCGGATAAAACAGTAATTGGCGGCAGTGTGATTGATTTTTTACCAGAGATTATCGAAAAATTTAAACCCGAGGTAATTTATTCTTGCGGGCCTGAAATTGTTTTAAAATTAGTTAGCAAAGTAGCGCAAGACTACAATCTTGAGGCGCAAATTGCCATGGAGAAAGTTTTTGCCTGTCAGGTCGGTGTCTGCAGGGGCTGTGTAATAAAAATTTTAAAAGACGGCAAGGTTCAAAATGCTACTATTTGCCACGATGGACCTGTATTTGATGCAAAGGCGGTAGTATGGGAATAAAAATTGCAAATTTTGAAATGAAAAACCCAATAATTGCAGCCTCAGGCACTTTTGGTTACGCTGATGAGTATGAAGATTTTTGCGATGTGTCTAAAATCGGCGCAATTGCTACAAAAGGCATTACTCTTGAGCCCAGAGGGGGCAATGAGGGAGATAGAATTTTTGAAACAAATTCAGGCATGATTAACCGCATTGGGCTTGAAAATATTGGCATTGAGCGTTTTATTGATGAAAAAATTCCAATCTTAAAAAAGAAAAATATAACATACATTTTAAATGCGGCAGGAAGCACAATTGATGATTATTCAAAATTAGCTCAAATTGCGCATAAAAACGGAATTGAGGCAGTTGAACTTAATGTTTCATGTCCAAATGTAAAATCAGGCTGTTTAGAGTTTGGAGTAGATTCAAATTCACTCTATGAGCTTGTTTTGAATGTTAGAAAAAATTACGGCGGATGTTTAATTGTTAAATTAACTCCTAATGTTACAAGCATTGAAAATTTAGCGTTAGCTGCCCAAAATGCCGGAGCAGACGCAATAAGCGCCATTAACACCTTAAAAGGTTTGGGAATAAAAATTGATTTTATAAACGGTAAATTTTATAAAAAAGAAGTGCAGGGCGGACTTTCAGGTAAATGCATAAAACCTGTTGCACTTAGCATGGTTAAGCGCATTGCTGCTGTTACAAAGTTGCCAATAATAGGCATGGGCGGCATTTCTTGCTTAGATGACTTATTTGAATTTATAAGCGCAGGCGCAGACGCTTTTGAAGTGGGTACGCAAAATTTTACTCAGTGTGATGTTTGCAATAATCTTGCCGATGAGCTTGAAAACTTTATAAAAACAAACGGTTTTAAGGATTTTGAAGATTTAAAAGAAAAAATTAAGGAGATAAACTAATGCCACAAGTGGATGTAAAACAGTTATTGATTGACTTTGACGGGTTATTAAACGGGCACTTTTGCTTAACGTCAGGTCTGCACTCTGATACTTATTTTCAATGTGCAAAGTTGTATCAGTACCCCCCTGTTGTTAAAACTATAGCTGGAGAGCTTGCTAAAAAGCTTAAAGGGCTTGAGTTTGACACTGTTGTTTCACCTGCAATCGGTGGTATAATTTTTGGTTACGAAGTTGCAGCAGCGACTGATAAAAGAAATCTTTTTGTAGAGAGAAAAGACGGCGAAATGCAGTTAAGGCGCGGTTATTTGCTTAAAAAAGGTGAGAGAGTTTTAATTGTAGAAGATGTTATTACAACTGCAAGAACAATTTTTGAAACAATAGAGGCGCTTAAACCCTTTGAAATAGAGGTCGCAGGAGTTGCGTGCATTGTTGATCGCTCTGCAGGAAAATTAAAAGACAAACTTAATATAACCTCACTTTTGCAGGTTGATCCCGTAACTTACACTCCTGAAGAATGTCCGCTGTGCAAGCTTGGAATTGAAATTACAAAACCGGGAAGCAGGACTGGCAAGTAAAATGAAGCACTTAATTGACATAAAAAGTCTAAAAAATGATGAAATACTTGAAATAATAGAACTTGCAAAGTATTACGAAAAAAACGTACCTTTAGGCACTCAAAAAAAGAAACAAAAAGGCTCGGTTGCACTTTTGTTTTTTGAAAACTCAACCCGCACAAGGTTTTCTTTTGAAATGGCATCAAGAAAATTAGGGTTTGATGTTTTTAATTTTGAAGCACAAAAGTCCTCTATTTTAAAAGGGGAGGGCTTTTTTGACACATTAAACAACCTAAATGCCATAGGCTGTGATATTGCAGTTATCAGGCACTCTAGAGAAGGTTTTATAGAAGAACTTGCCCAAAAGAATTATTCTTACGGGCTTTCGCTTATTAACGCAGGCGAAGGCAAGTCTGCTCACCCGACGCAGGCACTTTTAGATTTTTATACTCTTAATAAACACTTAGGAACGCTCGAAGGTAAAAAAATAGTAATTGTTGGGGATATAGTACATTCTCGCGTTGCAAAATCAAACATAGAACTGCTTTCACGCTTTGGGGCGCAAGTTGTCTGCTGTTCGCCTGATTATTTTGAAGACTGGACTCTTGAGCACATTAAATACGAACCAAACATAAATATTGCGCTAAAAGACGCCGATGCCGTTATGGGGCTTAGAATTCAAAAGGAAAGAATTGAAAATAATGTCCCCTACGCACAATATATTGCAGATTATCAAATAAATGAAAAAAATATGCCCGATAGTGCCATTTTAATGCACCCGGGACCTGTTAACAGAGATGTTGAAATCTCAAGCACTTTGCTTGATACAAAAGGTGAAATAATAATCGAGCAGCCAAGAAATGGTGTCTTTGTGCGCATGGCGGTGTTGGATTTAATTTTTGAGGGGGTTCAAAGATGAATATAGTTGAACTGCCAGCTTTTATTGATATGCACGTCCACTTTAGAGAACCGGGGTATGAGTACAAAGAAACCATTGAAACGGGTCTAAATGCCGCACTAAAAGGCGGATTTTGTGCAGTTTGCGCTATGCCTAATACAAATCCGGTTTGCGATAACATTGAAACGCTAAATTATATTCTTGAAAAATCAAAAGGGCATAAATGCAAGTTGTATCCAGTTTGTGCGGTTACAAAAAACTTAAATACAAATGAATTAGTTGATTTTGAGGCACTTGCAAACGCAGGTGCCGTTGCTTTTTCTAACGATGGTTTGCCGATTTTAAATCACAGTGTTTTTTATAATGCACTAAAAAGCGAAAAATTAATCCTCTCGCACCTTGAAGATGAAACAAGAGAAGCTATTTGGCAAATTCAAATATTTGAAGAACTTGTGCGTGAAGGCTTTTCACCACGTCTGCATTTTTGTCATATTTCAAAAAAATCTACCCTTGAAGCTATAAAAGCGGCGAAAACAAGAGGTTTAAAAATAACTTGCGAGAGCGCACCGCATTATTTTACTTTTACAAAGCAAAATGTTACAGACACCGGCGTTTTTAAGATGAATCCGCCACTGGGTGAAGAATATGACAGGCTGGCAGTTATTGAAGCTATAAATGAGGGCACGATTGATGTTATCTCAACAGATCACGCTCCGCATGGAAACGATGAAAAAACTTTGCCTTATGATAAATCACCAAACGGCATAACAGGGCTTGAAACCTCTTTTTCGCTGACTTATGCGCAATTTGGCTTGCAAAAAACGCTTGATTTAATGTCAAATAATCCTGCAAAAATTTTAGGAATTGAAATAAAACAGAAAAATAAGTTTGATTTAGATAAAACTTACACTGTGCATGGGGCGGAATTTGCCTCTAAATGCAAGGTTACACCTTATGAAAATATGATTTTAAAAGGAGTTAAAATTGATGATTAATGAAAAAATAAAAGAAAAAATTGTTTTAGCGCTTGATGTTGAAACCTTTGTTGAAGCAAAAACTTTAGTAGATGAACTATCTCCTTATGTTGGCACTTTTAAAGTCGGATTGCAACTATACACAGGTTTTGGCAATGAAATTATCGACTATATTAAAAATAAAAATTCAAATTTCTTTTTGGATGTTAAATTAATGGATATTCCAAATACTGTTAAAAAGGCAAGTGAAAATATTGTTGCCCGTGGTGCAAATTTCTATAATGTCCACGCTTTGGGCGGGCTTGAGATGATGAAACAATCAAAAGAAGGCGCACTTAAAGCTGCGCAAAAAACAGGTAAAAAACCGCCTATAATCCTTGCTGTAACTGTCTTGACAAGTATTTCTCAGGAAGTTTTAAACGATGAAATTGAAATAAATAAAGAAGTTAAGACCCTTGCAATTACACTTGCAAAATTGGCAAAAAAAGCAGGGCTTGATGGAGTTGTAGCCTCAGTTCATGAACTAAAAGCCATAAAAGAAGCTTGCGGTGCGGATTTTAAAGTTTTATGCCCCGGAATAAGACCCTCTTGGAGTCTAAAAGATGATCAAAAACGAATTGCAACACCAAAAATTGCAATCGAGGGCGGTGCAGATTACCTTGTAATAGGTAGAGCAGTGACAGCAGCACAAAACAGAGTTGAAGCTATGGAAAAAATTTATGAAGAAATAGGAGAAATTCTATAATGGCAACATTAATACTGGAAGATGGAACAGTAATGAGCGTGAAGTCCTTTGGGGCTGCGCGCGAAGTCTTTGGCGAAATTGTTTTTAACACCTCTATGGCGGGTTATCAGGAAATTATAACTGATCCCAGCTATGCCAATCAAATAATAGTAATGACTTATCCTGAAATAGGCAACTACGGGATTAATAAAGACGATTTTGAATCACTAAATCCTGCCCTTAAGGCACTAATTGTAAAAGAATACTGTAAAAATGAATCTCATTATAAAAGTGAAAAATCTTTAGGTGATTATTTAAAAGAGAGAAATGTTGCAGGTATTGAGTGTGCAGACACAAGGTCTTTAACTAAAAAAATCCGCGAAGCAGGGACTATGAACTGTTTTATCAGCCCGCGCGATTTATCTGAATACGAAATAAAACAAAAAATCGAAGAAACAAAAAACTATAAACCAAACCCAGATGTTGTATATGATGTTACAACCCGTATGGTCTACACTCGTGGCGAAGGTAATCCGATAAAACTTGCTTTTATTGACTATGGTGCAAAATATGGCATTGTAAAAAGCTTATTTAATCGAGGATGTGAGGTTAAGGTTTACCCTGCAAATGTAAATGCCGAGTCAATTTTAAGCGGAGATTTTGATGCGGTGTTTTTATCAAATGGCCCTGGAGATCCACAAGATTGTAAAGTTGAGCTTGAAACAATTAAAAATCTTGTTGGCAAATTGCCAATTTTTGGCATTTGCCTTGGTTATCAGCTTTTAGCAATTGCATCAGGTGCAAAAACTTATAAACTTAAATACGGGCACAGAGGGGGAAACCACCCTGTTATAAATCTTTTAACAAATAAAGTTATGATGTCATCGCAAAACCATGGTTATGCGGTGGATATAAACACTTTAAGCGACATTATGACACCAACGTACAAAAATCTTAATGACGACACTTTAGAAGGTTTTAAAATTGACTCTTTAAAAATCCACGCGGTGCAGTTTCACCCTGAAGCAGCCCCCGGGCCAAATGACGCCTCAGTTATTTTTGATGAGTGGGTTGAATTAATGAAAGAATATAAAAAAGTGAGGGTGTAATGAAAGATAATTCAATAAAAAAAGTTCTTGTAATAGGCTCAGGACCTATTGTAATCGGGCAAGCGGCTGAGTTTGACTACGCTGGAGTGCAGGCATGTCGTGCGCTAAAGGAAGAAGGGATTGAAGTTGTACTTGTAAATTCAAACCCTGCAACGATTATGACCGATGAACATATTGCAGATAAGGTTTATATAGAGCCTTTGACATTAGATATGCTGACAAAAATTATTGAAAAAGAGCGTCCGCAAGGTCTTATGGCGTCTTTGGGCGGTCAAACGGGGCTAAATCTGGCTTGCGAATTAAATGACAATGGTGTGCTTGAAAAATATAACGTAAAAGTTTTAGGTACAAATATTGACTCCATTAAAAAGGCAGAGGACAGGGAATTATTTAAAAATTTGATGAATGAAATTGGCGAGCCTATTCCTGACAGTGAAATTGTTTCAAGTTACGAGGAGGCTTTAGAATTTGCAAATAAAATCGGTTTTCCTATAATCATCCGTCCTGCATTTACCTTGGGCGGTGCAGGCGGTGGTATTGCGCACGACGAAAAGGAATACGAGGAAATAGTCCACTCCGGCTTAACTCAATCTCCCATAAATCAAGTGCTTGTCGAAAAATCAATTGCAGGCTTTAAAGAAGTCGAATACGAGGTTATGAGGGATTCTAACGACACCTGTATTATCATCTGTAATATGGAAAACATTGACCCGATTGGTATTCACACAGGTGACAGCTTTGTTGTTGCGCCCTCTCAAACACTTACAAATAACGAATATCAAATGCTAAGGTCGTCTGCAATAAAAATAATCCGTGCGCTAAAAATTGAAGGCGGTTGCAATGTCCAATTTGCACTTGATACAAAGTCAAATCAGTACTATGTTATTGAGGTAAACCCTCGTGTATCAAGGTCTTCTGCCCTTGCTTCAAAAGCTACGGGCTACCCGATTGCAAAAATTACAACAAAAATTGCAATAGGTTACAATTTACACGAAATTAAAAACTCAGTTACAGGTAAAACCGTTGCAGCGTTTGAGCCTGCGCTTGATTATGTTGTTGTTAAAATTCCAAAATGGCCCTTTGATAAATTTGCAACAGGGGATAGAATTTTAGGAACTAAAATGAAAGCTACAGGCGAGGTTATGGCAATTGGCAGAACTTTTTGCTCGGGCTTTAAAAAGGCGATAACTTCTCTTGAAGGCAAAAAAACAGGGCTTTTGCACTATAAATTTGAAAATATGTCGCTTGAACAACTTTTAGAAGAACTCCATATTCAAGACGACAGAAGGATTTTCAGGCTGGCGGAAGCTCTCTCTCGCGGTGTTGAAGTTGATGAGCTGAATAAAATTACAAAAATTGACAAATGGTTTATTAATAAAATCAAAGACATTACAAACGTTGAGCGTGAGCTTGAAGTTAAACCGCTTGATTTTGAACTGTACAAAAAAGCAAAAGAGTTTGGGTTTTTAGATTCTGAAATTTGCGCTTATGCAAATGTTGAACAGCAAACCCTTGATAATTTTAATCTTGAGGCGTCCTTTAGGATTGTTGATACTTGCGCAGGCGAGTTTCGTGCCTCAACTCCTTATTTTTACTCGACATATTGCGAAGAATGTGAGCTTGAGGAATACAAAAAAGAAACAACTGACAAAAAAGGTAATGCAGTTAAAAAAGAAAACGTCATAGTCCTTGGCTCAGGCCCAATCAGAATAGGGCAAGGGATTGAATTTGACTATTGTTCAGTGCATGCAAGCTGGGCGCTGAATGAAAACGGATATGAATCTGTTATGGTAAATTCAAACCCTGAAACGCTTTCGACAGATTTTGATGTTGCAACAAGGCTTTATTTTGAGCCAATGAATGTTGAAAATGTAATGAATATAATTAAAAAGGAAAATCCAAAGGGCGTTATGGTGCAATTTGGCGGGCAAACAGCAATTAACCTTGCGCCAAAGCTTGCAAAATATGGTGTAAAAATCCTTGGAACGTCCTTAGAAAGTATTGACGCGGTTGAAGATAGGAAAGTTTTTGAAAAACTTTTAAAAGACTTGAAAATACCTCAGCCAAAAGGCAGAGGGGTAAGAAGTGCACAAGAAGCGCTTGAGACAACTCGTGAGCTTGGATATCCTGTTTTGGTGCGCCCATCTTACGTTATAGGCGGACGTGGCATGCAGGTTGTATATAACGATGATGAGCTTTTAACCTACATTAATCAGGCATTGCAATTCTCAAGCGAACACCCTGTTTTAATTGACCAGTACATTGAGGGCTTAGAAGTCGAGCTGGACGCGGTGTCTGACGGTAAAGACATCTTAGTCCCCGGGATTTGCGAACACATTGAGCGAGCCGGTGTTCACAGTGGTGATTCTATGAGCATTTACCCGTCAAGAAATATAAGCCGCAAAAACGAGCGAAAACTTGTAAATTATGCACGTGCAATAGCTAAAAAGCTTAATATTAAAGGCTTAATGAATATTCAATTTATTATAAAAGACGATGTTGTTTATGTAATTGAAGTTAACCCGAGAGCCTCAAGGACTGTGCCTATCATGTCTAAAGTTACAGGTATTCCCATGGTAAAAATGGCAATTAATGCGGCTCTTGGCAAATCAATTCGCTCTTTTGGCTTTGGTACAGGGCTTTATAGGAAAACAAATCTTGTATGCGTTAAAATGCCTGTGTTCTCTTTCCAAAAATTAAACAGAATTGACCCTGCGCTTGCGCCTGAAATGAAGTCTACAGGCGAAGTTTTAGGGGTTGACACAAACTTTAAACGCGCGCTTTTAAAGTCTTTTATAGCGGCAGGTTACAAGTTTGGCGGTAAAAAACAAAGAGTGCTTGTATCGCTTAACGACCATTACAAAAAGCCTGCTCTAAAGATTGTAAAAAGGCTGTTTTCACAAGGCTTTTTCATTATGGCAACTTGGGGGACGCACAAATTCCTTGAGCAAAACGGTGTGCCCTCAAAAATGATTGAGAAATTTATGATTGATAAACTCCAAAAACGTATGAAAAACGGACGTTTGAGCTTTATTATAAACACTCCGACTCTGGGTAAAAACTCTCAAACAAGCGGTTTTCAAATAAGGACGATAGCTGAAATGTATGGTGTACCTTGCTTTACATCAATTGATACGGCAAGAGCCTATCTAAGAGCTTATCGCACATTTGATAAAAAAGTAAATCTTGATGTAGATACAATTACTAATTACCGCAAAAAGAAACTTTTTGGAATTTTTTAAAACCGCAAACACGATAAAATAAAAGGCGCAAAGTTAATTTGCGCCTATTTTCCATCTTATTCTTCAATAATTTGTTGCATTTCTATATCGGGTTTTCCCAACACTCTCACTAATTCAAGCACAGCAGCCTTCATCTGGCATTTTTGCGAAGAATTATTGAAAAAATCTGTATAAAAACAGCCTTCGCAATTACAGCCTCTCTTATAGCATTCCATTGCCGTTGTAGTCCATCTTCTCACAGCAACTGCACGCCCAAAATCTCTACTTTTCAGCACGTTAAATCCCCCAAATAATCTCTGTCCGCACAAACCTTACAACCTCAAAAGGCTTGCCTGTATTGAATTTAATATTATTATAACGCCTAAGAGCGTTTAATCAAGCGAATTTGGTGTAAATATTACGCTTTATTACAAAGTTGCAATGGCTTACATGGCGCGCCTTTAGCGAGTCTTAACCACCTCTATGGCGCGTTGAGTCATGCTTTCCATGATTGCACCCATGTAAAACTCATGCGCGGTGCATGATTTCATGGTTTTTAAGTGTAAAAAGTAATATTAAGAAGTGTAAATATTTGACTTTTTTAAAAAAATGACCATGCTTTTTTGGCATGGACAAAATTTTTTCATTAAAAAAGCGGACTAATTTTGTCCGCTTTTTAAATCTCCTCCATAAATCCGTAGCCTTTTTAATCAAGTAAAGCTTCAAGGATTGCTGCATTTTTAGATGCAAATGAATTTTCTCTAATTTTTGTGCGTTGGATGTAAGTTCTCAATGCCTCACGAATAAGTTCGCTGCGTGAGCGGTTTTCTGTGTCTGCTACTTGGTCGATTTCGTCTAAAAATTTTTCGGGCATTGAAATAAGTACTCTTGCCATTGTTTTTTCTCCTTTAAAATATTTTTTCTCTAATTCTCTTTTATGGGGATTTACTTTTTGTGCTCTCGTACTTATATAAAAAATATATTTCTTGAAAAATTGACTAAAAAAGATATATTTTGTATATTTTATGTTACATAACTTAACAAAAATCCCCAAAACCCGCTAGGCACTGTATTTCTTTCTTATTTCATTATCAATTTCAAAAATGTCATCAAGTGAAAGATTATAAACTATATTATGCTCGCAAAGTGCCTTTTCAACTGTTTTTTCAATATCTAAAAAGCTTATTTTACCCATCAAAAAGTCATTAACGGCAACTTCATTTGCTGCATTTAAGACGATAGGCGCGCTTCCACCTTTTTTGCCTGCGTCATATGCCATTTGCAAACAGGGGAATTTTTTAAAATCAGGTTTTTCAAATGTCATAGATTGACCAAACAAGCTAAAACCGTTTGTTTTAATACCTTTTTGGCGTTTAGGGTAAGTAAGCGCATACTGAATTGGGATGTGCATAGAGGGAAAGCCTACTTGCGCAAGCATTGAGCCGTCTATGAACTCTACAAACGAGTGTACAAGGCTTTGCGGATGAATTACAACTTTAATGTCGTCATAATCCATATTAAACAAGTGATGTGCTTCGATGACCTCTAAGCCTTTGTTCATAAGGGTTGCACTGTCTATTGTAATTTTCCTTCCCATGTGCCAACGTGGGTGTTTCAGCGCTTCAAGCGCATTTGATTTTTCCATTTCCTCGCGCGTTTTGTTTAAAAAAGGCCCGCCGGAGGCTGTTATTATAAGCCTGTAAGCGTCGTTATTTTTATCACCTAAGCACTGCAAAATTGCCGAATGCTCAGAATCCACAGGCAAAATTTTAACCCCGTTTTCGCGCGCTTTTTTCATTACAATTTCCCCTGCCATAACAAGGGTTTCTTTGTTTGCAAGTGCGATGTCAATTTTGTTTTCAATCGCTCTAAGCGTGGGCTTTAAGCCAATTTTGCCTGATGTGGCTACGAGAATAATGTCATTTTTTGTATCAGAACAAATCTCCATTAAACCGTCTAACCCCCAGAATACCTCAAGATTGGGGAATTTTGACTTTATAAACTTAACATCTTCCTCTTTTTGCACGCTTACGCG
This sequence comes from Candidatus Gastranaerophilales bacterium, assembly GCA_944324385.1. GTDB lineage: Bacteria > Cyanobacteriota > Vampirovibrionia > Gastranaerophilales > Gastranaerophilaceae > Galligastranaerophilus. The sequence continues at coordinate 19,936 of CALUWD010000008.1, forward strand.
CTTGGGGTGGTATTTTTCAATTTGCTGCGCCAAAAGTTGCACATTTTTACCTGCAGCCAGCGCTAAAACTTCATATTCATTAAGGTAATCCAGCACTTCAAGAGTTTGAGTGCCTATTGAACCTGTTGAACCTAACAAAGTAATCTTTTTCATAATGCCATTATATTAAAAAAAGGGTTTAAAACAAACTTTAATTATTCCCCTTTGCCTCATCTTTTTTAATAAAATCGCAAAGTTCTTCAAGGCGCTTATCTTCCATAGCGTCAATCAGTGTTTGAATATTATCAAATTTTTTAAGTGCAAAACCGGTTTCAGCAAGCAAAACACAAGAATTACAAAGTCTGTATTTGCCATATTGAATAGAACCTGCTAATGGTGCGTTTTTTCCGCAAGCGCTGCAGTCAAAATACTCATTTAATGAGTCAGGATTTTCCTCAACATCATCTTTAAACATTTGCTCTACAACTTGTTGCATATTTGCAACAATTTCTTCTTTTTCCGTCATTTTACTTCATTCCTTAAACTCAGGGAAATTCCCTGCATAATGTTTTGAAAATCCTCGTCAGGCAAGCAAGATGCGGTTTTAAAAATTCTTGACAGGGGCATAGAATTATCATACCATCTTCTTTTATTTTGTTCTTTATAAAGCCCTAAAACCCTATCCAGCCCAAGGCTCAGGGGTACTTCGTCGCGTTCTCTGTTATTTGCCCTTATGACATCAATTACTTTAATTACTTCGCGCGCAATTTCATAATGCGAGCGAATGGTGAGTGTTTGCAGAACGTCAAGAACCTCTCCTGTCCAAGGTTCGCTGTCATACCAACGTTTTTTATAGTAATTTGCCATAATTTAATCTTAGACTTATTTTTGTTCTTTGGCAACTTTCAAAAGAGTAACTCTAGTCGTCCAAAAATTCGCAAAGCACTGAATTTGAAAGCATTACGCCGGATTTTGTGAGCCTGTAGCCATGTAAAGTTTTTTGAATATGTCCGCTTGAGATGAATTTTTTTAGCTGTGGTGCATATTTTTTATTAAAATCAATAGAAAAAATTCTGTTGATTTCTTCGACATTTATGCCCTCAAGTTTTCTAAAACCTAAGAAAATATGTTCATCCAGTACATTTGTTTTATAAAATTTTTTTTGCGCTGTCGGGTTTTTCAAGTATTTTTCAATATCAATTTCATTTTCATATCGCTGGTCGTTTAAAAAGCCTGCGGCACCTATGCCAAAACCCCAGTATGGCTTGATATTCCAGTATGTTAAGTTATGTCTTGAGCAAAAACTTTTTTCTTTTGCAAAATTTGAAAATTCATAGTGATAATAGTTTTTAAAGCTATCAAGCGCAAGTTCGTACATATCAGCCTGCATATCTTCATCAGGCAAGTCTTTTGGCGGGTTGGAATAAAAATCACATCCCTGTTCAATTTTTAAACCGTATAGCGAAATGTGCGGCGGGGTGAGCTTTTTAGCCTTGTTTAAAGTATCTTGCCAAATTTCTAAGGTTTGAGTTGGCAGACCATACATTAAATCAATACTAAAGTTTTTAAACCCTGCAAGTTCAATGTTTTCAATGCTTTTGACAGCATCATAAGAGTTGTGAATTCTGCCTGCAATTTTTAAAATGTCATCGTTAAAAGACTGCACCCCGAGGCTTATTCTATTTATGCCAATGTCAAAAAATGCTTTTAATTTATCTAAATCAGCGGTTTTTGGGTTCATTTCAAGCGTAATTTCGCAATTTTGAAAATTAAAACAATCAAGAATTTTTTTAATTTCAAAAGGCTCTAAAATCGAGGGCGTGCCTCCACCAAAGTAAAGAGTTTCTAAAATTTCGCCCTTGTAAAAATTTTTAATTTCTAAGATTAATTTATCAATGTAAACGCTTTTATAGCGCGGATTTATACCTGATAAAAATGAGCAGTACGCGCATTTTTTTATACAAAAGGGTATGTGAATATAGACACTTTTGGGCATAATAATATTATAATATAGTTAAGGTGATTTATTATGTTCTTTAAAAAACAAACGCAAATGGAACTTGAAATACTTGAGCAGCCTGCTGTTATAGGCGCTTTTATTGAAGGGCTTGTTGAAAATTATGTGCTTAAAATTGATATGCCATCAAAAATTCAAAGCATAAAAATAGTTGCAAGCGGTTCATCTTACAATTGTGGGCTTTTAGGTAAAAGGTTTTTTGAAGATATAGCGCAAATTGATACTAAAATTGAGTTTTCAGGCGAATTTGTCTGCAAAAATAAACAACCTGAAAAAGACGCGCTGTATATTTTTATAAGTCAATCAGGCGAAACTTATGACACAACGCTTGCGGCAAAAAAAGTTAAAGAATCTGGCGCAATGACCCTTGCAATTGTGAACAATGAAAACTCGACCCTGTGGAATTTGTGCGACTATAAAATTAACATTAACGCAGGCAAAGAAAATTCAATTGCAGCTACAAAGTCCTTTAGTGCCTCACTTTGCGCGCTTTATTTGTGTGCGGTAAAAATTGCACAAAATAACTCAAAAGATGTTACACCTTATTTAAAAAATATTTTAGATACGCGAAATAAAATTGAAAATGTGCTTGATTTGACACTTAACATTGATAAAGCTGCAAAATTTTTATCGAAATACAGCGCATTCCCAACAGTGGGGCAAGGGGTGAATTATGCTCTTGCGCGAGAGTGTGCGCTAAAGATAAAAGAAACCTCCTACATTGATGTAAATGCTTATTCTATGGGCGAATTTGTCCATGGGCATGTGGCAATTTTAAATAAAATTAATACCCTTATTGAAATTATTACAAGTGATTTTTGCGAGTTTGAAATTAAAACACTAAATAAAATTACAAATGATTATAAGCCTAAAAGTGTTGTAATTACTGATAGTGAGGAAGATTTTGGGGCAGGAATTTCTGTTATTATTCCATATTGCGAAGATATGCTTGTAAGGGTGTTGAGTGTTGTTTTTGTAATACAAATGCTTGCGCTAAAAATCGCACTTGGGCTCAAGCGCAATGTAGATAAACCCCATGGGCTGAATAAAGTTGTAAGTTAAAACCGCCTGTTTAGGCGGTTTTTAAACTAAAACGGTTTTGTTTGCGAAAGTTTATTTCTTAATTCCCTAAACCTTGCAATGTCTTCTTGTGCTTTTGAGGTTTCTTTAAATAAAACCTGTGTTGCAGGGTGAATTATAACAATCGAGTCCATGTGAACTTCAAGAAAGTCATATCTTCTTGGTGCGCTGGAGGAGTTTTTGCCCATTATCTCAGCATTTGTAACCGCCAAAAAACGTCTTTCTTTGTCGTTTAAAAGTTCTGTTAATTCACGATTTGCCTTTGTAAGTTTTGAAACATGCACTGTTCCTTTTATGTCATGATCTTTTGTCAATATGCAAACCTCTATGGGCATTGTTTGGGTGTTGTCGTTTACCATTTTTAACTCCTTTTATGTAAAATATTATATATTATTTTTTGCACTATGTAAAATTTTTGTGTAAAATTAAGGGGTAATGAAAAAGTTTTTTGCGATAGCTTTATTTTTAGTATTACTTTCAAACATACCTGTGTATGCTGCTAAAGACGCGCTTTTGCAGGTTTCTGATACCTCTGTTCAAAAGTATGATTCTTCAAGCGAATCAGGGGTTGAATACGGAAAACTTTCAAAAAGAGATAGAATTATTGCAAAATCTTCAAGGAAAATTGATGCTATTTACCCCGGCAGTCGCTCAAATAAGCTTGGAATATCTTTCCCTGGAAATCGTGGGCCAAATCAGCTTGTAATTTATAAAAGAGAATATGGCAGAAGAACACTAACAAATGAATTTGGTAAAGAAGCTGTTGTAGTGGGCGATACAGTTGTACGCTTAACCGGTGCGGATTCAATCATCCCCCATGATGGCTTTGTTATAAGCGGTCATGGCAGTGCTAAAAAGTGGATTAGTGACAATTTAAAAGTCGGCACAAAAGTTAGAATTGACGCTAAAAATAATGTTTTGCACTCTTTTACAACAATAGATAGTTATCGCTATTGTGCAAAAGTTAAAATAAAAGAAGTTGAACAAATTCTTGAAACTACTAAAAAACAGTACAAAAACAGGGATGAAAGAAAAGTAAAAGAGTATTTAAAACTTGCAAAAAAACAACTAAAACGCTCTTATTCTTCAAATTCAAATACCGCGCTGCAGTGTGCAAAAGAATCAATTGCATCTTCTCAAACTGCACTTAGCTATACCCTGCCTTATTTAAAAGATGAATTAAAAGGTGTTTGGGTAAGGCCTAAGGAAAAAAGCGAAGCTGAAGTTGAGCGCACACTTGATGAAATGGCGCAATTGGGAATAAATACAATATTTTTAGAAACATATTTCCATGGCAAAACAATTTTTCCATCAGAAGTAATGAAAAGCTACGGTTTTGAGGGACAAAACAGAAACTTTAGAGGCTATGACCCGCTTTCTGTTTGGGTTCGCGGTGCGCATAAGCGCAATATGACTTTGCATGTCTGGTTTGAATCTTTCTACATTGGCAATAAACTCCCACAGGAAGATGCTTATAACATTCTTGCAATAAGACCTGCTTGGGGCAATCGAAATAAGGCAAATAGTGAATCAAATGAGCCTGTAGCCCATATTAGCGAGCATAGAGGTTATTTTATCGACCCTGCAAATCCTGAAGTCGTTGACTTTTTGACAAAATTAATCCTTGAAATTTGTGCTAAATATAACATTGACGGTGTAAACCTTGACTATGTGAGATACCCGCTAAGCGCAAAAGCCTCTTCATCAAACTACGAGGCAAGTAACTGGGGCTACACCCCTTATGCAAGAGAAGAATTTAAAAAGATTTATGGTGTTGACCCAATAAACATAAGCGCAAACACTGCTATGTGGAATAAATGGGACAACTACAGGCAAGATAGAATTACAAAATACGTTGCAAATATTAGAGAAACACTAAAGGATAGGGGCGTAGTGCTTTCTGCGGTTGTTTTTCCTGATTACAAAACAAGTCTTGAAACAAAACAGCAAAATTGGCAAAGGTGGAGTTCCTATAATTATGTTGATGCACTTACACCTTTAATTTTAACAGCAGATTATAACCTTGCAGATAGTATGATTGATGAGCTAAAGCGCAAAAGTTCATCTAAAACAAAAATTTACCCAGGGCTTTTTGTTGGTTTTATGGAAGGTGAGAGCGAAGATTTATTGAAACAAATTCATATAATAAGAAATCAAAGGCTGGAGGGGGTTGTGCTTTTTGATTGGGCGCATTTGGATAAAAAATATGCTGATGTTTTAAGGGCTTGCGTATTTTCAAGAGAATGTGATGGGGTTGATAATAAATAAAAGCCACGCCCTGCCTATCGTCACATCAAAAATAAAGCTACGATTATAATATCTACTCCCTAAAATGTCACACCCGTTAACATCAACTTAGTGCTGCTATGTTTCCATCCTGACACGGTTCGCTGCATAATCGCCGCAACAGATTAAGTTATCAACAATATTACAACTTTCAATTTACACTTAATGCGCCTCATAGCAGGCTTTGCACCCGACATAAGCTTTCGGTCAAGGGCTTGCAACACCCCGTGAAGCGTGGCTATAAAATAATAACACAAATAAGTGTATTTTTTCCATTATTAAATATTATTACAATATTTATATACGAAAAATATACATGCCGTTTTTTTAGAAAATTAAAGGTTATAATACTTATAGAGAATAAAGGAAGACCATGAGAGTTATTAGCACACAAGCAACTACCCCAAATGGAAACAAATATAATAATACAAGACTTGGAAGGATTATCGGCACTACAGCATTTACAACCTATGGCGTGTATCAGGCGAAAAAATTTATGAATTCTGATGAATTTATAAAAGAGCTTGAACAAGCTGCAAAAACTGCTGCAGAGAATAAAAAAAGCTATTTCAAGGGCGCAAGAAAAGCAGCTCTTATAGGCACAACTGCTGCGATTATGGCAGTTTGCGGTTTTTTGGCAGGTGGCGCAGTTGATTTTGTTGTAAATAGAATTTCAAAAAAGAAAGCAGACGAGAAAAAAGCATAAATTTATGATAAAATAAATGTATGTTTAAACCAACGCGTCAGGAATTTTCCATAAAAGTTTGCCCGAGTGATGAAATTTCACTCCTTGAAAATACGCTTAACTCCATGTCAAAAGAAGGTTGGGATTTATATTCTATTTATGAATCTGATAACGGTTCAAAAATAGTGTATAATTGCCTTTTTGTGCGTGAAGTTGAAAATATTTACGATGAAGCTGAGTTTGAAGACATTTTAGGCTTTAAATCTCAAATGGAAAAAATGCTTTATTCAAAAGAGCAACCTTGGGAATTGTGTTTGAATATTCAAAAGAAAATTCGCGAAAAAAGGCAAAAAATAGAGGAAATAAAAAAATTCCTTGAAAATGCAAAAGACGACGAGCGTGAGTTTTTAAACGAAGAAATTTCAAGGGAAATTGATAAATTAAACAATTTAAAAAAACAATTAAAAAGTCTTTTATCTCCCTCAAAAATGGCTCAAAACCTTGGTGTTGAAAAGCTTTCAATTAATTTAAGCGAAGAATTGTACTGTTTGAACGATGCACAAAATGTGCATAATTTGCTTGAGCAGACAATAAAAGCGCGCCAAGATTTAACTTTTGACTTAGGTTATATAATACCTAAGGTGCAATTTGTAGAAAATCCTGAGCTTGATGAGTATGCTTTTACCATTTCAATCCACGCTGTACCTGTAATAGAGGCAAAAGCATATCCAAATCATTTAATGTATTTTGAGGATGAATTAAACATTGATAAATTTCCTAAAAATACAATTAAAGCAAAAGACGAGCTTAGTGGCAGAAAAGTTGTTTGGATAGAGGAAAATGCCTGCAAGGACTTTTGGGTAAAAGGTATTACGCCTTGCGAGTATGTGGTTGAGTACTTAAAACATTTTGCAATAACAAATGTTAGCGAAATATTTAGCTATAGTGACATAAATCGCTATATAGAGCTTGTTTCTGAGCACAACTCTTTTCTTATAGATTCAATTTTAGGAGATTTTATTTCAGTAGGTGAGCTTAAATACATTTTCTGCAATTTAATAAGAGAAAGAGTAAGTGTAAAAGACGTTGACTTTATTTTTGAAAAAATAAATGACTTTTCAGATGAATCAACAAAAGCAGACTTGCTTGATAAGTTGCGTGTTGCGCTCTCAAGGCAAATTTGCTATTCGCTTGCTAATGAAGACAATCAAATCTTCGGTTATGAGGTTTCAAATGAGCTTATTTCAATGCTTGAAAGTCAATCTGAAGACGAGCAAAATGGAGTTGTAAAAATCGATGGCACTAAGTTTTCTAAATTTAAAAAAGAATTAAAACAAGTGCTTGAACAAAAAGCAGTTCTTGTTGCTCCACAGCATTTGCGCCAGCTTTTATTTGTTTTAATTTCGCAAATTTATACAGACATTCCTGTTATTTGTCTTGAAGAAGTCGCAAATGAGTTTGAACTCAAGATTCTAGGGCAAGTATAAAATGACATTAAAACACTATATAGCTTTAAAAATATACGGGAGTAAATTTTTAAAAAAAATATTGCGCCCGCTTGCGTTGTTTATTTTAAGCAAAGAAAGAAATAAAACAAATACTGTTGTTTATGTAAAAAAAGACGGAACAAAAATTTATAATAAAAAAATTAAAAACATTAAAATTGAGTTTTTAGGCAATGCTTCAAATAATTATATAGAAATTCGAGAACCTTATAGTGTAGGTAATCTGAATATTACAGTAGAGGGCAATTCAAATACTTTCATTTTGGACTATGGGGCAAAAATAGTAAGGATGACAGTTGCGTTTGGAAATGAAACAAAAGTGAGTATAGGAAAAAACTTTTATGTAGGTGGCATGACAATACAGGTAACAAATTCTATGGGTAAAAAGGTAGAAATTGGCTCAGATTGCTTATTTAGCTATGGTCTTGTTCTTAGAACATCAGATGCTCATACTATTTATGATATGAATACTAAAAAGATTTTAAATCCTTGTGATGATGTTATTGTAGGTAATCATGTCTGGGTTGCAGCACATGCCAATATTTATAAGGGCGCAAAAATACCTGATGATTGTGTTGTTGCGGCGCATTCCCTTGTAAATAAAAAATTTGATAAAACAAATTGTCTTTTAGCAGGCATGCCTGTAGTAGTTAAAAAAGAAAATATAAACTGGAATTCTTGCAGTTCAGAACAGTGGGATTTTTAATTTTATGAGTGAGTATTTAAAAAAATATTTAGAGAGTATAAATTTTCAAAAACAGCTTAATAATATTGAGAGAAAGTATAAAAATAAAAGGATATTAATTTATGGCACAGGTTTACTTTTCTCAACAATTGTTGAAAATTATGACATTTCAAAATTAAATATTATAGGTGTAAGTGATTTAAAATATGATATTTATGATGAAAACAGACTTTGCCATGGATATAAAATTGTCCATTTTTCAAATATAAAAGAGCAAAATCCTGAGTGCATTTTAATCTCAGTTTTTCATTTTTTACCTGTGCTGTACAATTTTAAAAATAAATTTTTTAAAAATACAAAAATAAAAATTATTCCTTTTGCAGATAAAAGTTTTTTAGCCCTTTTAAGGGAAATTTGGAGCACTTGTGTTTAAATTTTTCCTTTAATTATTTTATTTAACTTTAAAAGTGCAGTGTAGGTTGGCAAAATAACTAATTTTTCACCCATATACATTGATTTAAGGGCATAATCAAAAGTTTTTTTAATGCTGTTTTCAATAACCATAACTGATGGGTCAACCCCTGCGTATTTGAGCCTTAGCGCCATATCATCGGCACGAGTACCACTTATAAATATTTTATTGTTAAACTTTTCAAGAACTTCAAAATCTGCATCCCAAAGCCAAGAAACATCTCTGCCATCAGCATATTTATCGTTAATTGCTATCATTAATTTTGTATTTTTTGCGTTTTTTAGCCCTCTTAAAACTTCACATGCGCCTGTCGGGTTTTTAATTAAGTATAAATTAACGTCTTTGTTATCGATGTTAACTTTTTGTGCTCTACCAAAAACAGGCCTGTAGTTATCAAGTGCGCGCGCAATAATTTTTCTGTCAATTCCTGCTAAATAAGCGCAAGCTATTGCGCCAAGGGCATTGTAGGCATTATATAGTCCTGATAAATTGAGCTTATACATAATGCTCTTGCCTTCGTATTTTACATTTAGCATTGAATAGTTTTTAAAAACTTTAACATCTGCGCTAATATCAGGTTTTGGGCGTCTTATGTGGCAAATGCAGCTCCATAAACCAAGTTGAGAGTAAAATCTTTTTGAATATTTAAGCGGTTTTTTGCAAACAGGGCAGTAAATAACCTCAGATGGGCTGTTTGACTTTGCATCAAAGTCGCAAAACTCAACATTTTCAAAACCAAAATATGTGAGTTTCCTTTTTTTCTTGCTTGCAATTGTGTCGTTTGCTATGTCTTTGTCAATGTCGTAAAGCGTTGGGTCATCTGCGTTTAAAACAATTTTTAAATCAGGATTAAGCCTGATGCCCTCTTGTATTTTTCTTTTTGTGGTGTCCAGTTCGCCGTATCTATCCAGTTGATCGCGAAAAAGATTTGTAACAAGTAAATAGTCAAATACTATATTTTCGAAAATTTCTTTTAAATACGCTTCATCAGACTCAATTACAAAGTTGTCTACAGTTGTATCTTGCCCGTTTTCTTTAAAGTTTTCATACAATCCAAGCGCAATAGAGGTAGCTATACCATTTGGCATATTTGCACCTAATTCATTGTGAATAACACTTTTTTGTGCTTCTCTTAAAATTTGCGCTAAAATCCCCGCGGTTGTAGTTTTGCCGTTAGTACCTGTTATTGCAAATTTATAAGATGTCACATAGTTTTGCGATTCACTTAAAAAATCAGGGTAAAATTTTCTTAAATACTTCCCAGGTAAAGATGTGCCTTCGGTATTTATTTTTTTTAGGAGGTTATGAAATTTTGTTGTGTAGTTTATCGCCTGTTTAAAGTTCATAAAAATCGCCCGCACTGCGTATGGAATAATCTCAATACATAAATTATAATACACAAATGGAACAATACATATATATTTTTACAATTATCCTTGAAATTATTGTTTTTGTACAAGTTGCAAATGCAATTATAAAGCTTGATAAAAAAATTGTGGCAATTAATCGGGAAGTCATTTTGCTTAAAGATGAAATTGAAATTGGCATAAAGACTTTTAGGAAATTAATCAAGAAATTTAATAAAGTTGCTTCTTTTATTGTTAAAGTTAAAAGTTTTAATATAAAAAAAATTATACTAATAAGTGCCGATGTTATTAATCTTTTCTTTTTGTTTAGAACATTCAGGACTTACAAAGGCTTGAGCAAAATAAAATTTTTGCAAAAACTTTTTTCATATTCGCTTATAAAAGGTTTTGTTTTGAATTTGAAAAATTTTATATAGTTTGTCTTAACTTTGTCCAATCGTTTCTATCAAGAGCTACATTTTCGTATCTTTCACCTTGCGGATTTTTTGTAAAATCAACAAAAACCTCTGCATTTGTTGTGAAATCTGAGTTAATATATCCGTTTGTGTGGTTTTGAGCTTGTGCTCTAAGACCGTTTTTATCAAAACTCAAAAGCAAATCTGCCTTTTTGTAGCTTTCTTCAAATTCGTTAAGATGTATATTTTCGTAATTTTTAAAGTAATCCCATCTGCCATTTTGATATGGCATGTAGACAAATTTTTCTTCAGCATACTGGTTGTCATAGGGTTCTTCCATATGCTTAATCATAACAGATTTTAACTGTCCGTTATTGTATTCATATAATTTTTCACAAGAAACTTGCTTGCCATCTTTTGTTTCGTTGTGTTTAATTTTTTCAATTTTACCTTTATCTAAAAATATTTTGCTATAGCCTTCTTCTTCTTTTTTAACTATATTTTCAATTCCTTTTGAATTAAATTCTGCGCTAAGAAATAATTCCTCACCATCGTATGCGTTGAGGGTGGTATTTTTTGTATCTTCATTGTAATCAAAATCTACTTTTAACCCTAGTGCAGAAATATTTTCAAATAACTGTTGTTTGCCTGCACTTATTAAGTAAGATACACTGTCAATTGCGTTTACTGCATTCAAGAACGCTTTTTGTCCTTCGGTGTAGTTTAATTTACCCGTTTGTTTAATTGAAGCAAAACCTGACAAGTTTACATCATATTGACCGCAAAGAGCAGCAGCTTTTCTAGTGTAAATACTGTTAATGTCATTTTCAGGATAGCTTACATTTGCTTGTTTTTGCTTGAAATTAATGTTTGGCGCACTTTTTAAAGTATGCGAAGATAGTGCTTGAATTCTCATTTCCCATTCCCTTTTTGTCTAGTTGTAATTAATGCTTGTTTTTGGATTTTAACAAATAATATAAATTATACAAGTGTTATTTTAAATTTTATTAAGCAAAAAGTCTAATCCTTAAATTGCCACTTCGGTTATTTTTTTTAAGTCTTAAAAAGGCTAGACTAATAACAAAGAAAGGACATTTAAACAAGGGAGTGTTCAATGCTAGTTGATAAAAGATGTTTACAAAATGAAGAATGTGTATTTATGGAATTTAGAGATGTTAACAAAGAATACATCGAGTGGCTGGAGGACTTGGCGCTTGAATACCGTTGTCGAGTCGAGAAAAAAGAGTGGCGCTCAAAATACAATAACTATGTAGTTTATGACTACGAACCTTTTTGCTCTGACGGTTTTGAAATAAGCCTTACATTATCCTCAAAAAACGTATGTTTTTTGAATTTTGTAAGATACCTGTATGAAATAAAAGTGCAGACAATAAATTATTTAAACAACTGCATTGCGATTTAGCTTATTTGTATTTGCTTGAATAATTTTTTCTATGTACTCGCCATAGCCGTTATTATATTTTTTTGCAAGGTTAGATAATTCATTTGTTGAAATATAGCCCATTCTCCAGGCTACTTCTTCAATACAGGCAATTTTCATGCCTGTATTAACTTCCATTGATTTAATAAAGTTTCCTGCTTGCAAAAGGCTTTCAAAAGTACCCGTATCAAGCCAGGCAAAGCCCCTGCCCAGTATTTCAACATCAAGCTGTTTGTTTTTAAGATAAATATTGTTAAGGTCTGTGATTTCTAACTCACCTCTTTGAGAGGGTTTTAGGGTTTTTGCATATTCAACAACGTTTTTATCATAAAAATATAAGCCCGTTACAGCATAGTTAGAGCGTGGGTTTTTAGGTTTTTCTTCAATTGAAATTGCTCTGTTATTTTCATCAAACTCAACTACACCAAAGCGATGAGGGTCGTTTACAGCATAGCCGAAAACGGTTGCCCCTGTTGTTTTTTGACCGACTCTTTTTAACATGGAAGAAAATCCAAACCCATGGAAAATATTATCGCCCAAAATAAGCGCACAAGGTTCATTGTTTATAAATTTTTCAGCAATTAAAAAGCTGTCTGCAATACCTCGTGGCACATCTTGCACCATATACGAAAATTTAACACCGATTTGCTCACCTGAGCCCAAAACTTTTTCAAAATTTTGAATATCAGAGGCATTTGTGATGATTAAAATATCCCTGATTCCCGCTAAAAGCAGTGTGGTTATAGGATAGTAAATCATCGGTTTATCATAAACCGGAAGTAAAATTTTTGATATTGGTAATGACGCCGGATAAAGTCTTGAACCTGCGCCGCCTGCAAGGATTATGCCTTTCATTATTCTTCCTTATTTTCTTCTTCTGTTTTTTGATTTGCTTTTTTAGCTGCTGCAAGTTTTTCTCTTACTTTTGTTTCAATTTCAGCTAAAATATCAGGGTTAGCTTCCAAAAATTCTTTTGATTTATCTCTGCCCTGACCGAGTTTTTCATCGTTGTAGCTAAACCAGGCACCTGCTTTTTTAACTATATCCATATTAACCGCAACATCCAGAATATTGCCTATAGCGCAAATGCCTTTGCCGTAAATTATGTCAAATTCAGCAACTCTAAATGGCGGAGCAACCTTGTTTTTAACCACTTTTACTTTTACTCTGTTACCGATGTCCTCGCCGTCTTTGTTTTTTACAGAGTCAATTCTTCTTATGTCAAGTCTTACTGAAGCATAGTATTTAAGGGCATTTCCGCCTGTTGTTGTTTCCGGATTACCAAACATAATGCCGATTTTTTGCCTTAATTGGTTAATAAAAATAACTGTTGTGTTGGTTTTGCCCACAATACCTGTTAATTTTCTTAAAGCTTTTGACATTAAGCGTGCTTGCAGACCCATTTGCTGTTCATCCATTGCTTTTTCAATTTCAGCCTTAGGTACAAGTGCTGCAACTGAGTCAATAACAATAACATCAATAGCACCTGAGCGTACAAGCTCCTCTGTAATTTCAAGCGCCTGCTCACCTGTATCAGGCTGAGAAATTAAAAGCTCATCCACATTTACGCCTAAATTCCTTGCATACTCTGGATCAAGTGCGTGTTCTGCGTCGATGAATGCCGCAATACCTCCTTTTTTTTGAGATTCTGCAACAATGTGCTGAGCTAAAGTTGTTTTACCGCTTGATTCAGGCCCGTAAATTTCTATAACTCTGCCTTTTGGAACACCGCCAATGCCAAGTGCTATATCAAGCGCTAAAGCGCCTGTTGGGATGTATTCCACATTAAGAGTAGACTTATCGCCAAGGCGCATGATTGAACCTTTGCCAAAGTCTTTTTCAATTTTATCTAGTGCAAGTTTTAAAGCCTTGTCTTTGCCTGCTTTTATCTCATCGAGTTCTTTTTCTTTAGTTTCAGCCATTTAAAAATCCTCTATTCCCTAATCTTTATGAATATTATATAATAAAAGTTATGAAAACAGTACAACTTAACAATTTTGAAATCGGCGGCGATAAGCTTACTATTTTTGCAGGGCCTTGTGTAATAGAAAATTCTGACATGCTTTTTTTATGCGCACAAAAACTAAAAGAAATATGTGATAAGCTTGATATTAACTACATTTTTAAAGCAAGTTTTGATAAGGCAAATCGCTCGTCAATTGATTCTTACAGAGGCCCAGGGCTTGAAATCGGATTAAATATGCTAAATGAGGTAAAACAAAAGTTCAATGTGCCTGTTGTGACTGATTTTCATGAGCCATATCAAGCACAAATGGTCGCGCAAGTGGCTGATGTTTTGCAGATACCTGCTTTTTTGTGTCGTCAGACGGATATGCTTGTTGCAGCAGCAAAAACAGGGAAAATTGTGAACATTAAAAAAGGGCAGTTTTTATCCCCTTATCAGATGGATTCACTTGCAAAAAAAGTTATAGACACAAATAATGATAAAATTTTAATAACAGAGCGCGGTACAAGTTTTGGCTATAACAATTTAGTTGTTGATATGCGCGCAATACAAATTGTTCAGGAAATGGGCTATCCTGTTGTGTTTGATGCTACTCACAGTGTTCAAATACCAGGAGGACGCGGAGAAAGCTCAGGCGGTGAGCGTAAATTTGTTCCTTTGCTTGCAAAAAGTGCAATTGCAGCAGGCGCAAGGGCTTTATTTTTTGAAGTTCATCCATGCCCAAATTGTGCTAAGTGCGACGGGGATAATATGATTGCGCTGGATGATGCTTATGAACTATTTTCAAATTTGAAAAAACTTTTTGAACTTACAAAAACAATTTAAAATATACTTGCGTAAGATGTCATATAATCTGTTATAACGTTAATTAACATTGGTAAAATCCAAACTAAAATTAATGCGCCTAAGACAGGTTTAAAAAGAAAGCTCAATTGGAAAACGTTTACTTGCGGTGCGGTTTTTGAAATTATACCTAAAATTATATCCTGCCCTAAAGTTGCAAGTAAAACAGGCGCTGCAAGCTGCATGCCAAAATATAAAACATTTGAAGTTATGACAACAAGATAGTTTGTATTTATGACTTTTGCTAAAGGAATTATTGTTTGATACATTCCAAAAACGTCAAAACTCCTGATAAAAGCGTTTATTAGCCAATATGCTCCGCCTGCGCTTATAAAAATTATTAATCCTAAAACTGTAAAATAGTTTCCTAAAATAGAGGTCTGAGCGCGCGTTGTGGGGTCTAAAACCATGGCAGAAGACAAGCCCATTTGGGTGTTTATCATATCACCGCCTGCGCTTATGGCAGCTAAAACACAATTTGCAATAAAGCCTAAAATTGCGCCAAAGGCAAAATTTAAAAGAATGCCAAGCATAATTGAGGTGTTAGGTGGAATTGGCTGTGGCTTAATTAGCATAGTCACAATAACTGTTACAATAAGCGCAATTGAAATCCTTACCATTGAGGGGATTTCTTTTCTGTTAAATGGCGGCGCGTATTGCATAAGCCCAAGCATGCGGCTGAACACCATAATTCCTGCGCCCAATGCTAAATTGAGCTCAGGAAAAAGTTTTGCAAATTGTGCTAAAAATAAGTCCATAGGTTATTTTTTAAGGTTCAATTCTGCAATTGCCAACAATTGCGCCCATTTTTTTGTATTTTGAGTCAATGTTGTAGTTAATTGATTGATTTTTTCCATCTTGAGTTGTTATTTCAAAGCTTGAGCTTGATTTGTCAAAAGTCCTTATAACAAGTGTGCTTGCAGCTCTATTGCCCTGTTCAAAAGGTTCATTGTCCATAAAGAAAAATCTTAAATTTGCTCTGTCACCAAGTTCTACCTGTTCAATTATAGAGGGGCAAGAAATTGTATATCTTGAATAAGGTCTTAAACCAACACTGTCCCCTTGTCTAAAAATGCTGTTTGCATCGATTTCATAAGCGCATACTGTACCTATTGAAAATAATAGTCCTAAAATTGCTAATAGTTTTTTCATTTTTTACCTCCCCATCATTTTGTTTCTTTCAATAAAGTTAGGTGTTGGGTTTGCTCCCTTTCGCGTTGGGCCATAAAGGTTTTTATCGGCTTTATCAACCCATGGGAGTTTCCCCGGATTTTTCATGATTTCTTTTAAATCCTTTTGTGAGCCGTCAATTTTGTCATACATTTCATTTGTAAAAGGACGAGTGTATTTGTAATAGTTTGAATCAAGTACATATTCTTGATTATGCGGGACAACGTTAAAAGCAACTGCTGTCCCTTCGATAATGTATTCTGTTAGAATCCTAACATACCACATTCCAAGAATTATAATAGTTAAAAACACCGCAATAATTTTTGGTGCGGCTGCTATTGTTTGTTCTTGAACCTGCGTTACGGCTTGCAAAATACCTACCACAAGACCTATTGCTGCCGCAACCAAAACGCAAGGTAATGATATCATTAACATTACCATAAAGCCTTTTGCCAAGTATTCTACAAGTATTTCCATCAGTTAAAACTCTCCACAAGTCCTTTTACAATTAAGCTCCAGCCATCTACTGCAATAAATATCAAAAGCTTAAACGGCAGAGAAATAATTGTCGGTGACAACATAAACATACCAAGCGCAAGCAAAATATTTGCAACAACAAGGTCAAGCACAATGAAAGGTATAAAAATTATAAAACCTATTTCAAAAGCTGTTTTTAGCTCACTTATAATGTAAGCAGGTGCAACCTCCCACATAGTAAGCTCATCAGGGTTATTTGGCGCTTGTTTTCTTGTTTTTTCTACAAAAAACGCTAAATCACCCTGACGGGTTTGTTTTAGCATGAATTCTTTCAATGGTTTTGAACCTTGCGCAATGCACTCTACCATATTGCCATTTTTATAGGAAACTTGTCCTGCTTTTATCATTTGATCAAAAACAGGGGACATGGTGTAAAAAGTTAAAATCATCGAAAGACCAATAAGGACAATAGCAGGAGGCACGCTTTGAGTACCAAGTGCTGTTTTTAACATTGAAAAAACAATCGTAAATCTTAAAAAAGATGTCATACAAGTAAAAACAAAGGGCAGTAATGAAAAAAGAGTCATTACCACAAGCAGTTGTATAACAGGATTCATATCTTTTAAAAGTACGTCCATTTTAATATCTTTCCTTGTTTGAATTTATTTCTTTTAAAATATTTCTCATCACGTTTTTTGAGTTTGTATTTTTCTTTAGTTCAATTAATTTTTCCTCAAGCGAGTCTGTTGGTTTTTCTATTTTTTCTACAATTTTAGCAGATGGTTTTTCAGGTGTTTCTTTTGAGTTTAATTTTGAGATAAGTGTAGTTGAATCAATGTCAGAGGCTATTAAAAATTTTTCGCCTTCGTAATTTATCACATATAAAGATTTTCTTTGGTTAAGTCTTAGCATATCTTCAATTTTTAATTTTGAGATGTGGGAGTTTTGACCTAAAACCACGTTTTTATATACTGCAAAGGCTACAAACATTACTCCAAGCATTGCAAGTGTATAAAAAATAAAAGCTATTATATGTGTTGTCATTGTTTTTTCCTATTTTTCTTCTTCAAAATCCGAATAATCAAAATCTTCTTCTACATCATCCTGTTTTGGCGCAGGTTTAGGCGCAGGTTTTGGTGCGCTTTGAGGTTTTGCTGCAGCCTGAGGTTGAGCAGCAGGTCTTTGCGCACTTTGAGCTTTAGGTGTAGGTCTTTGTGCGCTTTGCGCTTGTGGTTTTGCTGCAGCCTGAGGCTGAGCTTTTGCAGCTTGTGGCTGTGGTTTTGGTGTGTCACTTATAATTTCATTAATTTTAACGGCGTATTTGTCATTTATTATTACAAGTTCGCCTTTTGCAACTGTTTTATCTTCAACAAGCAGTGAAATTTCATTGTTAAAAACTGAACCTAGGTCTATTACAAGCCCTTTTGAAATGTGTTTCAATTCGCCCAGAGTCATTTTAACTTTTTTAAAACGGGCGTTAACTTCTATTTGTATATCATCCCACATATTTTTTGTTGTGTTCTCCTCTCCGTCAATATCATGTTCATCTTCGTCAAGTTCAATCATAAGAGCAGGATCGGGATTGATTTTAAATTCTCTTATGTTTTCACCCGTTATCATTTTCATTTTGTTTACAAAACTGTCCTCAAGAAGTATTATGTCGCCATCTGAGATGTTTTTCAAATCGTTAAGGGTTAATTTTGAACTTCCTGCTTCAATGTCAACGTAAGCGTTTATGTTTTTAAACTCGTCTTCGCCAAAGTTTTCTTCTTTTTTAATTTCTTTTCTTTTTATCCTTGAAGACGGTAGCGTTATTATGATTTTTGAGTTTTTTTCATCTTTATCTTTAATGATAATTACAAAATTGTAAATTTCTTTGTTTTTAAGTTCAATTTTGCTCAGGTTTTCCTGAGGGATAAGTGCATTTGAAAAAGATTTATACAAAAAATCGCAATACGCATTTAGGATTTTTACTTCCAATTCGGATAAGTCATTTAGTTCAAAAAGAGGCAAATTTGAGCCAAAAGCGTTGTGCAAAAATAACCTTGCAAATTCTTCGCTGAGTCTTATTGTGACAGGTGGTGCAATCTCTGATGGCACTTGGCTTATGAAAAAAGAATCATCTTTTAAATATTTATCTTCTTTAACTTTTTCAAGGTTATTTATATCAAAAAGGCGAAAATCGTATTTTTCTTCCCAAAAATTTTGTGTAGCGTCAATAATTTTAGGCAAAAATTCGCTGTCAAATTCCATCGTGACGCTTGAAATTTGACCGCATTTTTTTTCGTCAAAGATGTTTTCTAAACCCCCTTGTGCGCTCAATTTTTACCTTATTCAACTATACTTATCCGTAATTATTATATATTCTAGTATAAAATGGGGCAATTTGTTAAATTTTGTTATTCTTTAAAAGGATTTTGTTTTTTCATTTTAGTTGGGTCGACTTTTACCATAAAACCGCATTTTGTGCAGGCAAGGACTTTTTTAGTCGAGTCAATGGGAACAAAAATATGTTCGCATTTTTGTTCTTCTTCTTTTTCTTTGGGCTTTTCTTTTTTTAAGAAATTAAAATCCCGATTTTTAATTTTTGTGCTTAACTTTGCAACAAGTTCAATTATATACATAATCCTATTTTTTAATTATAATTTTATTATATGAAAAATCAATTTAAAAAATTTATATCTTCAACTGTAGACTATCACAATTTTAAAGGTGCGCTTGAAATTGCAAATGAGCTTAATTGTGGTATTGAAATTAGTCGTTTTGGTAAATTAAAAGACATTGAAGATTTATTTGACATAACAAAAAAAGAGTATAAGGCAGCGCTAAAAGATTTTGAGGGCGAAGTTACTTTGCATGGGTTTTTCTCAAACTTAAATGTTGCTGCAAAAGACCCTCTAATTCGTGAGGTGTCTGAAAAAAGGTATTATCAAAGCTTAGAGCTTGCCTGTGAATTTAATGCTAAAACTGTTGTTTTCCACACTTGTTTTAATAATTTATTGAAACATCAAGAATATAGGCAGCTTTATTTTAGAAGGAATATTGAATTTTTCCATGAGTTTATTCCATATTTTGAAAAAGAAGGGATAATTGCAACTATTGAAAACGTTCATGAGTCTGATTGGGAGCTTATAAGAAGTATTGTCGCAACTATTAATTCGCCTAACTTAAAAGCTACAATTGATGTTGGGCATTGTAATTTGCACTCTGATTATCCTGTATCTAAGTGGATAGAAAATTATGGAATAATGCTCCATCATATGCATTTTCATAACAATTTTAAAGATGAAGATTCCCATAGCTCGCTGTTAAAAGGTTCTCTTGATATTAAACCTATTATAAAAACACTAAATGAAATGCAGCTAAATCCTCAAATTACTTTTGAAATTTTTGATAAAGATGCGCTTTTTGAAAGTGTTAAATACTTTGATGAAGTGGTTGAGGGGGTTTAGTTGCCTGCGTAGGGTCTGCCACGTAGTCGCAAAAATAACCCCGTCACCCTGAACGCCAAACCCGTTACCCTGACGACCCAACCTGTCACCCTGAACTCGTTTGACTGCTTTTGCCAAAATCTTTGATTTTGTGCAAAATGTCCCTACTGGGCAGGGTCTTATTAACTTACTGGGCAGGGTCTTACCGTTTTGCAAAGTGTTCATTTTTCAGATGCAGCCCGAATAGGGACATTTTCTATTGCTAACTTTTCAGATGCTGAAATAAATTCAGCATGACAATTAGTTGTCACCCTGAACAAAAAACCCCGTCACCCTGAACTTGTTTCAGGGTCTTATAACCCTACTGGGCAGGGTCTGATCCCTTTGCGCGTTAACTTTTCAAATGCTGAAATAAATTCAGCATGACAATTAGTTGTCACCCTGAACGACCCAAACCGTCACCCTGAACTCGTTTCAGGGTCTTATAACCCTACTGGGCAGGGTCTAATCCTTTTGCGCGTTTACTTTTCAGATGCTGAAACAAGTTCAGCATGACGATTAATTGTCACCCTGAACGACCCAAACCGTCACCCTGAACTCGTTTCAGGGTCTCATAACCCTACTAGGCATCGCCTATCAACAGTTGCGTTTTCGACCCGCTCAACGCGGCTCTCAAACTCACTCTGGCTCACGCATTAGGTACGGACTACGTGCTCTGCGCCAAGCTCCTCGCTTGCCGCTATCGCACTTCGCACACCAAAGCGCTCGCCTTCGCTCGTTAAGCGCAGTCGTGCCCACAAACTCTTAGTGAGCTAATGCGAACTTAGAGTTTGGAAATGCCCTTGGGGTACGCTAGCTTTCAAGCTTCGCTTCTTTTCAGTCCAGTGTCGAGCTGTCCGCCTGCTCATCGCAGCCGTCACGCTCTCACATCCTATCGGTCGCTTGCTTTCAAGCTGTGCAGTTGCACTAGCTTTCAAGCTTCGCTCCACTCTGGCTCACGCGTTTTTATCTCGTACTTCAAAAGTTATTTCCCAACCGTCATCAGGGTCAACAGGAGCTTTTTTAGGTTTAACATCAACAAATTCAGCATCTTTTTGCGCTTTTGCTTCAAAATCATTTATAGTTGCAACTTCAGGTTGTTTATATACTTTTTCATCTTGTCCTTGTTGGGTTTCTTTTTGCATTTCAATATTCATAGCTGCAACAGGCTCTTTTTGAGGCTCATTTTCCTCTTGCTCTACGCTAAGCGGCAGCCAAAAACCAAAAGTCGAGCCTTCGCCAACTTTAGAGTGTACAAAAACCTTTCCGCCATGGTGTTTTTCAATAGCAATTTTTACAAGGTGCAAACCAAGTCCTGTGCCTTTTATTGTATGGGTTGCATTTTCAATTCTAAAGAATCTGTCAAATATTTTTTCCTGATACTCCGGTGCTATGCCCATGCCCATATCTTCAACTGTTACTTCAAGATATTTCGGGTCTTTTGCAATTTCAGCACGAACTTTAACGCGCGAATTATCAGGGGAATATTTTATAGCATTTGTAATAAGGTTAGATAAAACCCGCTCTATACTTTGCTCATTGAACTCAAGCTCAGGCAAGTTTGGTTCTTTTATAACTGAAAAAGTTATATTTTTTTCTTGCGCAAGGATTTTATGGTCTTCAATAGAGCGCTCGATTACAGGCATGATGCTTTGTTTTGTTTTTTCAAGTTCAACATTGTTTTGTAATTTTGAAAAATCTAAAATATCATTAACCATTTTATTTAAACGGATAACTTCCTGATTAATTGTGCCTATGAACTCTTTTTGCTCGTCGTAATTAAAGTCTTTTCCATAATGATAAAGCGTTTCAGCATAACTTGTAAGAATTGTTACAGGCGTTCTTAATTCATGTGATACATTTGAAATAAAGTCATTTTTAAGCTTATCAACTTCTGCTTCTTTAGTTATGTCAATAAGGATTATAATGTAGCCCATGTAATCATGGACTTTTGAATACATTGGTGAAATTAGAGTTTTAATTATTCTTTTATCCACTTCGATGTTGAATTCAAGCGGTTTTTTCTCCATTACATCAAGCGGTGTGTCTTTAAAAATGCTTATTTTTTCCCTAAAACATAGTACTCCATCAGTATCGCAATAATTTTGAACAGATGTACCTACAATATCTTGTACTGTGACGGATAAAATCTTTTGCGCTGCGGGGTTAATCATAGAAACTTTGTCATAGTTATCACACACAACAACGCCGTTTGCAATGCTCATAAGAACAGCCTCAAGCTTATTGCGCTCAAGTGTTAGCTGGTCGACATTTTGTTCTTCATAAGCATGGAGTCTTTTTGACATATCGTTAAATGCGTTAAATAATTCTTTTATCTCGCCTGAGGCTTGTTTGTAATCCAGCACTGTTCCAAATTTACCACTAGAAATTTCTTTTACACCATGGTGCAAAAGGGTTAATTCCCTTGTTATAAGGAAAGTATTAACTAAGATTACTATTGTAAAAATTATCCACACAAGAGTAAATACAACAAGCATGGAATTTTTTGTAGTTCTAGCTACAATGCTTGCCATATCAGCACTTAGACCAATTTCAACAACACCTACAATTCTGCCAAAAGAATCTGTCATAGGCGAGCTTATATTTATTC
This sequence comes from Candidatus Gastranaerophilales bacterium, assembly GCA_944324385.1. Taxonomy (GTDB): domain Bacteria; phylum Cyanobacteriota; class Vampirovibrionia; order Gastranaerophilales; family Gastranaerophilaceae; genus Galligastranaerophilus. The sequence continues at coordinate 42,385 of CALUWD010000008.1, forward strand.
TTGTATCTTGCGCGCGGCGGTTGTAGGCGTCTGCTGTTGTGTAGATTATTTTGCCTTTTGAGTCTTTAAAAGTTATAAAAGAAATATCTTTATTGCTTGTAAGGATTGAATTGGCATGAGTTCTTAAAAGATTGTATTTGTACTCTTGAGGGGTGTCTTTTGTAAGTTCGTAACTTTGTATGGCAAGGGTTTTGGTTAAAAGTTGTCCGAAACTGCCATAGGAGTCATAAAGTTTTTGCTGGATATTACTTATTGCAAAAACAGCTACTGCGACAATTAAAATTGTCGAAACAAGTAACCCCGTAATGATTAATTTATTTTGCGCTGTTAAATCAAATTTAACTTTGTTCATTTCAGACAATATTATAGCATAACAATCTTGTGTTATAATCCTTTTATGCAGAAAAAAATTATTTCAACAAATAAAAAAGCGTATCATGATTTTTTGATTTTTGACAAGTTCGAGGCAGGACTTGTTTTAACTGGTACTGAAATAAAATCAATTCGAAAAGGTGCAATAAATTTAAAAGACAGCTTTGTTAAAATTGAAAATATGGAAGCGTTTTTATACAACGCTCATATTAGCGCATATGAACAAGGGAACAGATTTAACCATGAGGAAAAGCGCACAAGAAAATTGCTATTGCATAAAAAAGAAATTTTAAAAATGTTAGGCAAGGTAAAGCAGGAAAATTATACCATAGTGCCGCTTGAGATGTATTTTTCAGGGCGCTGGGCAAAGCTTGAAATAGCTCTTGCAAAGGGTAAAAAACTTTATGACAAAAGAGAGTCCCTAAAGCAAAAAGACATCCAAAGAGATATTTCAAAAAATATTAAACGTTAGGGAGTTTGGTTGGAAAAAGCTACTGTTGATACATTTTGTATGTATGGCATTACTATACTTTTTCCATCATCATTATAGCCTATGTAAAATACATCAGAAAGAACTACGTTTTCCCAGCCAGCAGAGTCAAATAAGTCGTCTTGTTCGTCATATCTTGCTTGTTTCCACTCGGCAATGGGCGTATTTATCTTTGTAGGGTTATTATCCCCGTTTACATCAACATAAATTTCATTAGTATTTGCAATGTGGTATGCAAAGCCGTCATTTGTAAATATTACCAAATTGCCTTGCGCATCTGTTTCGGTTTTTAATACTAAAAGCTTGCTTTGTAATTTTTCGTAGTAATTTTGTTTTTCTGCATCTGAGCCGTTACTGTATTGCTCTGGTGTCATACCATCTTGAGCGCTTACTGTTTGGACTGCGTTACTGATTATTGAAAATGCTTTTTTTGCTGCTGTTTTGTACTCGTGTTGTTTTACTTTTGCGCTTACAACAGGAATTGTCATAGCGGCTACAACGCCAATTATGGTAAGTGTAACTAATACTTCTGCAAGTGTAAAAGCACATTTTTTAAAATTCATAATCTTCACCCGAAAAATTTATAGACCTTAATTAGTATATATTATTTTGTGTTTTTGGTCAAAAGTTCACACATCTTTACCAAAATTTTTTTTAAAACTGTTGTTAGGACGCGCGGAGTTTGACTCTACGATTTCATAAAATTCGTTTTTATTATAATTAATTCCCCAATTTTTGGTATTTAATCTTATTTTTTTAATTTTTTTCTTTTTTTCCATTACATTTCAAGTTCAAGTTTCATTGATGAATCAGTTACTTTTACAAGTAGTTTATATTTATCAACTTTTACTATAAAGAAAGTCTTAGAGTCTTGTTTTTCGCTTATTCTGAATTTTATTTGATAATCGGAAATAAAATCTTTAAATTGATATAGTAAAAATACATCATCAAAGATATAGCCAAAAAGTGCCTTTGTGCCTTGTTGTTCAATAACCATAAAGCCCCTATTTGGTGCAATTTCTGTGGAAGATAGAACCTGTGGTTCTTCATATTCTTCTTCAGGTTCTTGCTGTTCAACTTGTGTGTCATATGCTAAATCTTTAAATTCATCTTTGAAAGATTGTATTTCATCATTATTTACATCATCTTTAGCATCTTCTGTTTGCTCTAAAGGTGTTTGCGTTGTTTCTTCAGGTGTGGATTCAATTTGAGTTTCTTCTTTTTCCATATTTTGAGCGGCTCCTCTTTTTTTGCTTTTGCCTATTGCTGCTAATATTAAAATTCCTACAAATGCTATTAATAGCGCACTAAAAAGTATAAAGTTGTCTTTTATAATATAATAATAAGGTTTTAGATGAACAGCAAAAGGTCTTAGTTTATTTTTTAAAACTTTTTTAATATATGCCTTTTTACCTAATTTTTCTGGGTTTTCAGGAATTTGTGTTAAGGTTTTTTCAATTTCTTTGGTATTTGGAATTTCCTGAGTTACAATATTTTGTTCTTCATTAGACAGGTCTTCACTCGGAGCCTTATTCAAAGACTCCGTATCGAACTTTTTTTCGTTTGTTCCCTGTTCATATTTGTTTTCTATGTTATCAGGCAATTGTAAATTATTGGTATTTTTAGTTTGTGCTGCAGGCTGGATTTGTTTTTGGGTTGCTTGTTGTGCTTGTCTTTGCGCTTCTTGTTGCGCTCTTGCCTGAGCCTCTCTTTGAGCTTTAGCTCTTGCTTGTGCCTCTTGTTGTGCTTTTATTTGCGCTTGTTTTTGTGCTTCTTGCTGCGCGCGCAACTGCGCTTCCTTTTGTACAGTAGCTCTTGCCTGAGCCTCTCTTTGAGCTTTAGCTCTTGCTTGTGCCTCTTGTTGTGCTTTTATTTGCGCTTGTCTTTGTGCTTCTTGTTGCGCTTTAACTCTTGCTTGAGCCTCTTGTTGAGCTCTTTGGGCAGCAAGCTGTTTTTGTTGAGCAGCGTACTGTGCTTGACGTTGCGCCTCATTTGTCTGAGCTTGTTTTGTGTTAAAAGCACTGTCTAATTGTGATAATTTTTTAGGGTCAATTGATGGTGCAACCGCTCCTGTTGAAGAATTAAGCTGTGCGCTTATATTGAGTGGTTTTGATGTAAAAATGCTTATTTTTGTATAACCGTTGTTTAAGTCTTGTCCTGCGTAAGGGAAAAGCTTAACTTCAGTACTTTTTATGTCGCCTGTTGGTGCAACAGAGCCTATTGAGTGAAATGTTTCAGGTAAAAGAATGTAATAATTTGTATTTGTTTTTTTAATTACCTTAATTGGCTCACTGTAGGGTTTTTGGGTGAAAAGCCTTATGGTGTAGCTATCAGCACCTGTTCTTACGTAATCAACTTTTAAAAGGCTGTTTTTAAAATCACTTTCTATTGCAAATGCGCATAAATTAAAAGCTATTATCCCCAATATTAAAAGAAATTTTTTCATTCAATTTGACCCTTTATTGCCTTTTAGGATTTAAAATTTAATTTTATATTATAATATTAACTGTTGCAATTATACTATGAATAATTTTTTGTGGCAAAGAAAGGTGTAAAATGAGCGAAATTAAAACAGGTTTTGTAGCAATTATTGCGCGCCCTAACGTTGGTAAATCAACCCTTTTAAACAGACTTGTAGGGCAAAAAATTGCAATAACAACCCCTGTTGCCCAAACTACAAGAAAAAATATAAAAGGAATTTATTCTGACAATGATTCGCAGATAATTTTTATCGATACCCCTGGGATTCACAAGCCTCTAAATAAGCTTGGCGAGGCACTTTCAGAGCAGTCAAAAAGTGTTTTGGATGATGTTGATTTGATTTTGTTTCTTGTTGATGCTCAAGATGAGGCAGGCAGGGGCGACAAGTGGATTGTCGAGAATTATTTAAAAGACACAAAAACGCCAATTTTGCTTGTTTTAAACAAAGTCGATTTAATAAAAGACCTTGCAAAACGTGAACTAAACACCTACACTTACAAGTCATTGTTTGAAAAGTCTTTAGATACTGTAAAAGTAAGCGCAAAAACAGGCAGAAATGTTGATGATTTGATTGAAAAAATAAAAAATTATTTACCTTTGGGGCAAAAATTGTACGATGAGGATGAAGTAACTGATCAAAATATGCGAGAAATCGCCTCAGAAATTATAAGGGAGAAAATAATTTTTGCAACAAAAGATGAAATTCCGCACAGTGTGGCTGTTGTGATTGAAAATTATAAAGAAGAAGAAAATATTGATAAAATCAGCGCGCAGATTATTGTTTCAAATGAAAGTCAAAAAAAGATTTTAATAGGCAAGAGTGGCTCTATGCTCAAAAAAATAGGGACAAATGCAAGGTTAGAGTTGGAGAAAATTGTTGATAAAAAAGTTTTTCTTGAACTTTTTGTAAAAGTTGTCAAAAACTGGCAAAAAGACAATAATTTTATTAAAACCTTGGGTCTTGATGTTAAGTAATTTTAAAATGGCGCAATTTTTTTATGTAAAAATACTTTAATAATATATAAAAGGTATATATTATCATGGAAAAAGACAAACTTACATTTATTGAAGAAAAAAAACTTGAAAAAGAGCTTGAAAAAAAAGACTCTTTTGTGCCCTCAAATACTGCAAGTAACCCTATTAAAGCTCGTTTTGCTAAGTTTTGTCTTGACAAAAAACAAATTAAGCCTGATGATTTAATTTAGTATGCAATACATTAAAAATAGCGTGTTTTTGTACCTTACGCCCCGCCAGCGTTCACAGTTGGTGAGTTTTTTAAGGTCTTTTGCAAAAAAACATCAAAAATTAAATGAAAACGAGCTTTTAGATAAATTTATTGAGGAGGAAAACTACTACAGCGAGGTTGGTTCGCCCCATTTTGAATTTGCACTTGAAAATTTTTCAAATGATGAATTTTTGAGTGATATTAAAAAATTTTTTTCTTATATTTTTTGGGAGCTTGAGCAAAAAGAGGCTCAAAAGCCTCTTATTGAGCGTCAAAAGGCTATTCAAAAAGAGGCAAGAAAACGCGCAAATGATTTTAAAATGTCAAAATTAAAGCCTACAAAAAAACAACTGTGGTATTATGAAAAAGTATGCAAAGCGCACAATGTGCCTCAAAAATCGCTTGATGGCGCAACGAGGCTTGATTTAAGAAATTGGATTATGGAAATAATTGAGCCTGTGGAGGAAAATGAAAAAGACTCTTAGTGAAATTATTAAAATTTTACAAGCCGCAAATATAGATGAGGCAAGCGTTAAGGCAAGAATTATCCTAAGAGAAGTTGCCAATATGAGCGTTGAGGACATGCTTTTAGATAGGGATGTTAAAGATGAGCAAAAAGTCCTTGATTTTGCAAGGAAAATGGCGCAAACTAAAGCTCCCCTGCAGCACCTTTTGGGCTATTGGTATTTTATGGGCGAAAAATTTATTGTGAGTGAAAATACCCTTGTTCCTCGTGAGGAAACGGAATTTCTTGTAAATTGCGCAATAGAGAAAATTAATAAAATTAAAAAAGATACCTTGCAAGTGCTTGATATTGGCACAGGCAGCGGTTGCATTGCCTGCATGATAGCTAAAAATGCGCCGCAGGCTGAGGTTTTGGGGGTTGATCTGTCATCTGATGCGCTGCAAGTTGCGCTTGAAAATGCTCAAAAATTAGACTTAATTAAAAAAGTTGTTTTTCGCAAGTCTGACTTGTTTAGCGCATTAAGAGAGGGTGAAAAGTTTGATGTAGTTGTGTCTAACCCTCCTTACATCAGCGAAGATGATTATAATAATTTGGATAAAGTCGTAAAAGATTTTGAGCCAAAAAGCGCGCTTTTAGCTAAAGACAATGGTTTAGAGTTTTACAAAAAAATAATTAAACAAGCTGCAAAATACGTTAATTATGGCGGCTACATTGCCTTTGAGTGCGGTATGGGACAGGCAAGAGAAATTTGCATTTTGCTTGAGCGCAATGGTTTTCAGGTAAGTGATGTTATAAAAGATTTAGCAGGTATTGAGCGTGTTGTGGCAGCGCGTATGGTGCTTGTTGATGAGAGTTTTTAGGCAAGTGAAAATATTTCATAAATTTCATCGTCGCTTAATTCTGTAATCATTTTTTCGCCTGCAAATACTGCAGCGTCAGCCAGTTCGCGCTTGTCTTTTATAATTTTATCAATTTTTTCTTCAAAAGTTGAAAGTGTTATAAACCTGTGCACCATAACGTTTTTGTCTTGCCCGATACGGTAAGTCCTGTCTGTAGCTTGGTCTTCAACCGCAGGATTCCACCACAAGTCGTAGTGAATAACGTTTGACGCTGATGTTAAGTTAAGCCCCAAACCGCCTGCTTTTAGCGACAGTATCATTATTTTTTTATTTAAATCGTCGCTAAATTCTTTAATCATCTGCTCTCTTTGTTTTACATTTAGCGAACCATGAAAAAACAAAGGATCACAGTTAAATTCATCTGCTAGAATTTTTTCAAGAATTGAGCCCATTTCCTTGTATTGCGTGAATACAAGTGCTTTTTCGTCATTTGAAATAATATTGTGCAAAATGGAAATAAGTTTTTGAGTTTTTCCTGATGCACCCTGGCTCATATCACCATGTTTTAAATAGTGATAAGGGTGATTACACACTTGTTTTAGCGATGTTATGAGTTTAAAAATAGCTCCTCGTCTGTTTATTCCGCCACCAGAATTTGCAATATCAGCCATAGACTGGTTTAAAACTCTTTCATAAAGTGCAGCCTGAGCTTTTGTCAGATAGCAAAATTCATCCAAAACAACTTTGTCAGGTAGGTCTGAAATAATTGACTTATCTGTTTTTAAGCGTCTTAACATAAATGGCGAAATTGCCTTTTTGAGCTTTTGCGCACGTGTTGTTTCTTTAAATCTCTCAATTGGTACGGAATAATTTTTGCTAAAGTCGCTAATTGAGCCTAAATAACCTTTGTTTATAAAGTCAAATATGCTCCATAGCTCGCTCAAGCGGTTTTCTACAGGTGTACCCGTCATTGCAATTTTCATTTGCGCTTTTAGTGTTTTTACTGCCTGAGTTTGGCTTGTAGATGGGTTTTTGATATTTTGAGCTTCATCAATTACAAATAAATCCCAATTGTGTTTTTTAAATTCTTCAAGGTCAATTCTAAGTATTGCATAAGTGGTTAAAATTACGTCGCAGTCTATGTTAAAGACTCTATCAAAACCATGGTAAATAAATGTTTTTAAAGACGGTGCAAATGTTTCAAGTTCGCGCTCCCAGTTGCCCATAAGGGTTGTGGGGCATACGACAAGGACAGGTTTTTTAAGTTTGTTTTCTTCTTTTAATTTTAAAATTAAACTTATTACCTGAATTGTTTTACCAAGACCCATATCATCTGCTATTGCACAGCCAAAACCTTTGGTAACATTGGTATATAGCCATCTGAACCCAATTTCTTGATAAGGGCGCAGTGTGCCTGTTAAGTTTTTAGGCAGACTAATTTCTTCTACACGTGTAAAATCAGATATAATGCGTGCAAAAGCCTCATCATAGTCAAAGTCATACTCGTCAATTTTGCCCGATAGAGCATGGTGCAAAAGCTGCATTTTGTTTACTACAAAATCAGGCTTTTTCTTTAGTCTTTCAAGGAGTTTTTGTGTTTCATCCCTGTCAATTAAAATATATTTATCTTTGTATTTAATAAGCCCATTTGTATCTTTTGCAAGTTTTTGAAATTCCTCTGCACTGATTTTTTCATTTTCGCCAAGTGCAACTTCAATTGAAAAGTCCATAATCTCATCAAGTGAAATAGTTGAGCTTGAACCGTTTTGCAAAAGCTCTTTAACATCATCAAGTCTTTTTTGTTTGATTTTTGCATTAATTGAGGCACGAGGGATAATAACGTTATCCATGCCTTCAGGCAAATTAACTTCCATGCCTGCTTGCGCCAAGTAGTAAGTAATTTGCGTGATTAACTTGTAGACCCCTGATAAATCAAGCTCTAGAGTAACGTCTTCTAAGTCTTCAATGTATTTTGTTGCCCAATTGATTTGCTTTTCGATGAGCGTTTTTTGCATTTCATCAAGATTTTCAAGGTCGATGATTTCATTTTTCAGCTTGTCTTTAGCTAAAATCCTCATTAAGAATTTTTCATCATCTAATTTTTCAATGTTAAAGACAGGGATTATATCGTAAGTGCCAAGCGACATTTCATCAAGCCAGCTTTGGATATCAAGCCCTAAATCATTGCCTTTTAAAATTCTTTTGTGAGAGGTGTTTTTGGTAAAATAAATTGCTGCTTTTAAGTCTTTAAATTTGTAGTGTTTAACACCTAAGAATGTAAAAATAAGATAGTTTAAATACCTGTCGATTAGTTTTTTTGTTGTATCAGGGTCTAAAAACTCATTTTCTAAAACACTTTGGTAGGCTTTTAAATAGTCTTTATTTTTAAAATAAGGTTCCCAAACTATTGAAAAAGTTTCCTTTTTAAACTTAACGGCAGGTATGAAATTTAACTTTTCAACAGTTTTTTTAACAAATTGGAATAAATTAAAATAAAAACGATAATTTTCACTGACATCTTGAGGAAATTCATGGTTTTCATCAACCCCTGTAAAGTATTCAAAAAGCATATCTAAAGTGATGTCATAGCCGTATTTATCACCTTTGTATTTAGCTTTAAGCTTATATAGTGAGCCTTTTGACTTTAGATAGTATTCAAAATTGTAAGGCGGAGTAATAAAAATCTCAGCCAGATTGTCTTTTGTTTCAAAAATAATGTCAGTTGCACGCAAAATTTGATTTTTTGTATCAAAAGTGTCGCAAAATTCTTCTTCAATTAATTCGTACACCAAAGAAAGCGTGTAGCGAAAGTCTTTATTCTTTTGAGAATACGGGTTTTGATCCAAATTCAAAAGAAGTTTTTCAACGTCATTTTTCTTAAAAGTAAGATTGTCCGTAACTATCATTTTATTTATTTTAATATAAAAAAAATTTGTTGTATAATTATTTTTATGAAATTTGCAGTAAGGATTATTAAAAATACTTTTCATCCTTTAAATGTGCCTGATGGGGCTAATTTGCACCATGGGCAAAAGGTTCTTGTAAGGACAGATAAGGGCGAGGAGGTTTTTAGCGTTTTTATTGTAAATTCACAAGTTTTAAAAGAGTGGCAAAAGTTTAAACCAGAGCCCCTGCCTTTAATTAGGACAATTAACGAAAATGATAAACCCATTTTAGAGGAACAAAAGCAACTTGAGGCGCAGGCGTTTTTTAAATGTAAGGCTTTAGTTGAAAAGCGTGGGCTTGTAATGAATTTAGTCCAAACCCGCTATACTTTTGACAGAAAAAAAATTACTTTTTATTACACAGCACCTGAGAGGGTTGATTTTCGTGAACTTTTAAAGGATTTAACTCAAGAATTTAAAAGGGTAAGAATAGATTTAAGACACATCGGCGTTAGAGATGAAACCTCAATTTTAGGCGGTCAGGGTGTTTGCGGTCAAGACTACTGTTGTTGCAGATTTTTAAAGAAATTTGAATCAGTTAATACTAAGCTCGCTAGAGATCAAGGAATACCAATGACTCCTGGGAAAATCACAGGTGCATGCGGTAGACTTTTGTGCTGTTTAAATTATGAATATCCAAATTATCTTGAAGCAGCTAAAACCTTACCTCCAATAGGTTCTGGTGTTATGACTCCAGACGGGGTTGCAAAAGTATTCTCGCTTAATTTCTTGAAAAAATCTGTTTCAGTAAAGCTGGAAGATGGCAAAATTAAAGAGTATTCAAAAGACGATATTGAAATGTTGGATCAGGAAGTCAACATTGAAATTGATACTGCACAAAATGCCCTAAATTACCATGAGGATGGCGAAGTGCTGGATTTAAAATCTTTAGATAACGATAAAAACAGTTCAACAGGTAACATATAATGATTGAAACAAAAGAAATTTCTTCAAAAAAGCTATCAAGCGTAATTGCACGAATTTTAGATGATTCTAAGGCAGATGACATTGTAATTTTAAATGTGGCAAATGTTTGTGTGCTATCTGATTATTTTGTAATAGCTTCAGCGCAAAGTTCAACTCAGGTAAAGGGTTTAACATCAACAGTTCGGGAAAAAATTAAGGAATACTTTGGTAGAATTCCTGCAGGGGATGAAAATGATGTTAAAAATCGCTGGAATTTGCTTGATTACGGTGATGTGGTGGTTCATATTATGCATTTTGAACAAAGGGAAACCTATGCACTTGAAAAATTTTGGAATCATGCCTTTAAACTTGAGCGTGATGAGTGGGAAGAAGAATCTAAAGAGTTTGCAAAATATGAGTAAAATATAACCCCTCTTAGTTAAGAGGGGTTATATTTATATTTGATTTATTCTAAGCTTGTTCTTCTTCAACTTCAAGAGTTTCTTTAATAGTTTCAGAAGCGCTTACTTCAACGTTTAATTTAGCTTTTACTTTAGATGACAATTTAACTGTCATAACAAAGCTGCCAACGTGGTTAATCGGGTTGTCAAGAATAATTGATTTTCTGTCAACTTCGATACCTGTTTTGTTAAGTAATTCTTCAGCAAGTTTTTTAGTTGTGATTGTACCGAATAGTTTGCCTGATTCACCTGCTTTTGCGCTAAGTGAAATAAGTTCAACAGCTTCGATTTTTTCAGCTTTTTCAAGAGCTTCTTGGTGAAGTTTTTCAGATTTTGCTTTAATTCTTGCAATATTTCTTTCTCTTGCAGCAAGTGAACCTTCTGTTGCAATTTCAGCCACATTATTTGGAAGCAAGAAATTTCTTGCATAGCCGTCTTTTACATTAACTAAATCCCCTGCTTCGCCGAGGTTTTGAACATCTTTTTTTAATATAACCTGCATGGTTTTCTCCTTTTTTGACTTGTGTTTAGTACAAATTTTAATTAAAACATGCTAAAAACACAAGTGTTGACTTTAATTTTCCTTAACTTTAGTTTTTTTTGATTTTTCTTCTTTGTTTTCTTCCTGCTCATCTTCTTGAGGAAGGTCTTCTGATTCTTCTTCATCTTGAGCAGCTTCTTCCTGAGTTTCTTCGCTAACTCCTGCAAGGACTGCAGCACGCTCTTTAATTAGTTCTTCTAATTCTTCAACTATTTCTTGAGCTTTTGCCTGAGTTTTAATTGCCTGTTCCTTAATTGCCTCATCAATTTCTTCGTCAGTTTTTGCACGAGTTACAGGAATTGCAAGGTTTAAAATAGTGCAATTATCCTGCGCATTTATTTCAAGGTCAAATTTTTCTTCATCAATTTCCATGTATTTTGAAATTGTAGCAACAAGTTCTTCTTTAAGCATTTGCATTGCACGCTCTGAAAAACCGACTCTATCTTGCATAAGCACAGTTTTAAGCCTGTTCATAGCAAGGGCTTTTGTCTCATCATGCGGAGTTTGATTTACAAAGAAACTTAAAACTTTGTTGTATAAATCTGAAAAAATATCTCTCATGCTATGCCTTCACTTTCTTTGAAAAGAATTTTTTAACTTTTTCAATAAAAGTTCTGGGTTGGTCAATGTCAAGGAAAGGCACTTCTTCACCTTGAATTCTTTTTGCAACGTTCATGTAAGCTTGACCTGCAAGAGAATTTTCATCATTAACAATAGGTTCGCCCTTGTTAGTTGAGGTTATAACCCCTGTATCTTCAGGGATTACACCGATTAGGTCGCAAGAGAGAATTTCAACAACATCTTCAACACTCATCATATCATTTGTTTTAATGAGGTTTGGACGAACACGGTTAACTAAAAGACGATATTTTTCAACTTCTTCTTTTGCTTCTAAAAGTCCTATAATTCTGTCAGCATCGCGAATTGCGCTCATTTCAGGAGTTGTTACGACAATAGCTTCGTTTGCGCCTGCAACAGCGTTTTGGAAACCTTGCTCGATACCTGCCGGACAATCAACTAAAATATAGTCAAAGTCTTCTTTTAGAGTGTCGCAAATTTCTTTTAATTGCTCAGCTGTAACTGCTGATTTATCGCGTGTTTGGGCTGCTGCTAAAAGACAAAGATTTGGATTTTTTTTATCTTTTACAAGTGCTTGTTTTAGTTTGCAGCGTTCTTCAACAACGTCAACTATTGTGTAAACAATGCGGTTTTCAAGACCTAAGAGCAAATCAAGGTTTCTAAGACCAATATCAGTGTCTATTAGAACAACTTTATTGCCATCTTTGGCAAGCGCGGTACCAATATTGGCAGATGTTGTAGTTTTTCCTACACCGCCTTTGCCTGAGGTAATTACTATTACAGAACCTGTCATTTATTTTTGCTCCTTTTTAGTTAATTTTAAATAATACAATTGAATCATCAACAATTCTTGCTTCTTCAGGTATAAATGTCGATGATTTTATAATATATGGGATGTTTGTGCCATCTGGACGTCTTGAATAGCAGTCTGCTATTCTTAACTGTACCGCGTTCATTTTAAGTGCGCGAATTTTAGCATCCCTATTACCTTTAGCACCAGCATGTGCTATAGAACCTAACACACCCCAAACAGTAATGTCACCTGTTGCTTTTATTTCAGACCCAGGGTGACAATCGCCTATAATTACTATGTTTCCGTCAAATTCTAAAACTTGACCCGAGCGTAGCGTTTGCGTTACGTAAATTGTTTGTTTTGAATCTACAATAACAGGCTCATCAGTTGGAGGTGCGTAGTAGTCAACTTCTTCCCAAGTTTGTTTTTCTTCTTCATTCTCGTCATAAGCTTTTTTGTATGTTTCCATGGTTTGTTTGCCATCTTCATTAAATTCATTAGGTTTGAATTCTTCAAAGCCACTGTTTGGCATTTCACCATTTGCGCCCATGCCAACATTTAAGCCATTACCTTGAAATTCTAAAGTATTATTCCCAGCAAAGTCCTGCGCATTGTCACTCTCAGCCTCGCCATTACCTTGGAATGTTTTTGGAATTTCAAAAGCAATTTCTGCTTGTGCGCTTGTTTGGGGTTTTTCGCACAGTTGAGCGTTTATGCCCATATTTTCGCATATATTTTTAGTTGCTTCGTTTGGTGTTTCAATGTAGCTTAATTCTGAAGCATAACTTGCAATAAGTGATTGTATGGAAATCATTTGCGCTTGATTAAGTGTAATATCGTTTAATTTCAAGCCAATTTTTCGCTCTTTTGCTTCTGGCACTTCAAAAGCGGCGCTTACGCTGGTTATTATTTCACCTGTGTTATTGCAACCACTTAAATCTATAACAAATAAATCATTATTCATGGTATATCCCTGCTAAACTTCTCAATATCAACAATAGCGTAAATTTGTAATAATTACAATTAATTATAAAGTCATGTAAAAAAATAGCAATAAATTTTTTTTCACGTTTTATAATTATGGTGGTAAAAGTTATGTCAGTAGAAAATATCCAACAAAAATACCTAATAAATAATAATATAGAGAAAAAAGAGGGGATTAAAGATAAAATAGCAAAGCAAGCTCCCTTGATAGGTTCGCTTTTAGGTTCTATTGCTCCTGTCGCAATAATTAGTTTAGCTAGAAAAAACAAACTTAGTTTTGACGTTTTTGAAAGTGGAAATCTTGCCAAAGACTTAGCAACAATTGTTACAGTCGGTACAGGCGGTGTTTTAGGCGGTCTTGCAGGCGCTATGACACAGGAAAATTCAAAAGAAGACAAGAAGGCAAAATATAAAGAATCGTTTTTCCACATTTTAACTGTGGCAATTCCTGCAGCCATTGCAACAGGAATTTTAGCAATGGCGAAAAAAACTAATTATAAAGGGATTTTAGATAAAGTTTTTGCGCCGATTTTAGGTGTTGGAATTGGCATGCCTCTTGCTCAACATTTTGCAAATTTGTTTGATAAAAAAGTTTTAAATAAAAATAATCCAAATTACAAGCCACAAGCTAAGTTGCAGCTAAAAGACTACATTGTACATATTGACGATATTTTATCTATTATGGTAATTTCAAAAATTCCTTTTGTAAATAAAATCCATGCTGATAAAATTTTACCCTTAATTTACGCTTATAATGGTTATGAATCAGCTTCAGCAAAGGCTAAAGACTAGTTTATTCTTATTTCTTCTTTTGCTTGAACTTCATCAAGATTTTCATAAAAATGTCTTAAGAACTCTGATTTTGCATTTAAGTCTGTTTTAATTGTATCTTTGCTTGTGTATAGTTCTTTTTCTATTGGGTTTTTGGTTTTTAAAAAGGCCTTTTCAATGTTTGCAAGTTTATATTCCTTATCAAGTTCAAGAGGTTCGCCTGTATCTGTTCTTCTTAAAAATTGAATTAAAATTTCTTTTGGTAAATTGTGTTTTATTCCATCTAAAAGTAACGTTTTTTCTATTTTTAGTCCACTATAGTGGTTAAGTGGGTTTTTATTTTTGTCTTTTTCGTTTACAATGAGATTGTCCATGACAATATTAAGCAAATTTTTTCCGCTTATTTTGCTTATAAAAATTGTTGAGTCTTCATTTTTTGCACCGTTTAGGGTTAAAAGAAAATCTAAATTGTTTACACATCCGCCATTTTTGGTTGACAGTCCTCCCCTTATAGAACTTGCATTTAGGCTGAAAAAGTCTGTATCAGGGTATTGTTTTTTAATTCTGTTTAAAATTACATCTGTAATGTAGTTTGCAAGGTAGCTGTTTTGGTATCTCACTCCTTTTAATTGAAGTTCGCTAATATCGTCAGAGGTTGGAATTTCAAAGCTTTTTTCTATGTCTTTTCTAAAAATTCTATTATAAAATTTCTGCATTACACCTGCATTTTGAGATTTTTGAGGATATAATGCGCGAGATTGGATTGAGCTTATTTCTCCAAAGTCATCGAATTTTATTTTGACATTTTCAAGTTTTTCAAAGTTTTGATAAAGCGAAATTATATATGTATTACCTACAAGTTTATTAAAATCATTGTGCTCATGTGCGTTTAAAATAAGGTCTATGGGCAATTCTTTATCTAAAAGTTCTCTTTGGAAATTTCCACCAAAGTGATCAAGTAAAATAACCGCACCTTTTTTGTTTTCGTCTTTGAATTTTTTAATTTCTTCTTCTACAGATTTTATTGTGTCTTTAAAGTCTTCATATTCAAGTTCGCTCTGTGGTTTAGCAGCGCTGTCCAAAAATTTTATTTGAGTTAATTTTTTCTGATAATAAGGCATATTTGCAGGTGCTATACCTAAAAACAATGCTTTGTGCGATAAATTTGGAATTTTATCGTCTGGAATTTCAATAGTATAAGATTTTAAAATTTCATCCTTCAGGGATTCTTTTGAGTTTTCAAAATCAAGGTTAGTTGAAACAATTTTAGCGTTCATTTTTCGAATGCACTGTTCAAATTCATCAAAACCTGCGTCAAGTTCGTGGTTGCCTAGTGAAAAAACAGCTTCGTTATCCGGACACAATTTTTTTAGTTCATTTATTAATTTGTTAAAAAATAAAAGTTGAAATCTTTGGGAATTGTATTGGGGTTTTGATAAATAACCTTTTACATTTCCTGCCATATACCAATCGCCTGCAATTGCAGTTATGTTTTTTGCGCCTTTTTCTTCTTTTACAAATAAATCTTCTTTGTTGTCTTCTATGGTGTCATAAAATGCGCCAATATTTTTAAGGCACCCATGGGTGTCTGAAAATGCATTTATATTAAGGGTTGCACCCCTAAATGTTGTTGTTAAGTTCGGATAAATTTTCATAGGTATTAATATTAAAACGCGTAAATAAAAATTGTGCTACAATTTTTGTATGAAAAAAATATTTTTTATTGCGGGTTTATTTTTATTAACATTTTCAAACGCTTTTGCTCTTGAGGAGCTTGAAGATGTAGGCATTGCAAAATATGCTGTAATTGAGGCAAAAAGAGATTACACCCCTGTTCGAGTTTTGCCAAATGAAAATGCAGAGCGCTTTTTGCATGTCAGAAAGGGTTTTGTACTTTATGCTGACAAGCAAAATAAGGATTTTTACAGAGTTGATTTAGGTCTGGATAAGCCTTTTTGGTTAGAGAAAAAATATGCTGATGTTCAGGCTGTTATTGATGAAAAGAGAATCCAAAAAATAGATAAAATAGAATTTGACGAGGATAAGGAAAAGTATAAAATTTTTATACCAGCTTACATACAAAATGCCTATTCTTTCAAGGAAACTCCTGACGGGCTTGAGTTTAGCCTTTATGATGTTGATTATGAAAATCTTGAGATAAAAAATAAACGTGGAAATTTTAATGTTGTCCCAACAAAAAAATCTGTTTTGACTTTGAAATACACATCCCCTGCACTTTTTGGTTATGATGTAGTGCCACATAAAAAAGGGCTTGTGCTTGAGGTAAGAAAAATTCCTAAAATTAACCGCAAAAAACCCCTAAAGGGTATAAAAGTGGTGCTTGATGCCGGGCATGGCGGTGAGGAAAAAGGGGTTTGCGCCTTTGGAGTTGAGGAAAAAGATGTAAATTTAAAAATTTCAAAACAAATAAGAAAAGCTCTAAAAAAGCGTGGCGCAAAGGTTTATATGACAAGGACGAGGGATAAATATGTGCCACTGTACGATAGATTAACTTTTGCGCAAGATAAAGAGGCAGATATTTTACTTAGTATTCACCAAAATTCCCTGCCCAATCCAAAAGATGTTGTAAACAGGCATGGGGTAGGTACGTATTACTATAATAAGCAGGCCTACGCGCTAGCAAGTCATCTGCAAGAGCATTTGCTAAAGCAAACAGGTTTTAGAGATGATGGTATTAACTTTGCCTCATTTGCGCTAACTCGCCCTACAAATCCGGTAAGCGTGCTTGTTGAGTGCGGATATTTAATTGACAAAAACGAAATGCAAAAATTAACGAATAAAAAATTTCAAAAAGATTTTGCAAAAGCTTTTGCCCTCGGGGTTGAGGACTATATGAGATATTTAGTTGTCTTTTAGAGCGCCTAAAAATGCAACATTTAGCCAGAAAAGAATTTGTAACTGCGGTCTAAACCAGACTGTGTCGAATAGTCCATGAATCATTGTCGGGAAAATGCTTAAAATTAGCGAAAATATAACAATTTTTGTTCTTTTTGGAGCATTTTTTATGGCTTTTAGACAATCTCTGCACCATAGAACAAGGAAAGTAATAAAACTAATTAGCGCAAAAATGCCACTTTCGACAGCTATTTCAAGAGGCACGCAGTATGAGCCAAGCGCATCAAAGCCTGTTTTCATGTATAAGCCATAAATTTCTCTAAAGTTTTTATTGCCAACACCAATACCTAAGAAAGGATTGTCCAGAAACATTTTAAAAGAGGAGGCGTAAACGTTCATTCTAAAGGCAATTGAGCTGTCTTCTCTGAATTCAAAAATTGACAAAATTCTATTTGTAATTGCAGGATTTGACATGATGAAAACTAAACCTGCGCAAATTACAGTCAGCGCAAGGTTTTTGTATCTTTTTCTAATTGATTTAAACCCGCCTAAATATTTTTCAATGTAGTAAATTACACCAAGTGCAAAAATGCCATAAAACCCTGCTATTCCAAGGTATCCGCCGCGAGAGCCTGTGTATATTATTGCAATTGTTGCAAGCAACATTAAAATTAAAAACCCTAAAAACCTTTTGTAGTGCTTGTTTAAAAGGTTAATCATAGAAAGGCACCAAAGGCTTGAAATACCTGTTACCAAGTATCCTGCAAGCAAATTCGGGTTATAAGGTTTTAAAGTGCCGTAAGCTCTTGATATTACTTGCGTTGGGTCAAGATTTGAGGTGTCTTGCCAGCCTGCAATCGCTAAAATTCCAGAGTTATTTTGAATAATTGCGATAATGCTTTCAAAACTTATAAGTCCAGACACAACAAGGATTGTAGGCAAAATTTTGTTTTTGTTATCAAGAAAATATGAAAGTGCGCTAAAGTAAAAATAAGTATAAATTGCAGTTTTCATAAAGCCTTTTAAACTGAGCGCAAAAAGTGTCGAGCCAAAAAGACTTAAAACAACAAAGGCAAAAAATATTAATATTGCCTTGTCGTAGAGTGATATTTTAGTCCTTGCGCCTTTTTTTACACACAATTTAAAACTTTGCAGAACACTAAAACAAAGTGCAAAAATGCCAATATAGCTTGATTCACAAAAAATACAGGAAACAAGCGTCAGCATTAGGAAAATGTATAAAAACGAGTCAATATTTTCAAAAAATAAGCTTTCTCTAACGCATGCCGCAGCCTGAGTGTTTTGAATATTTCTCAAAACACCGTTTTTAAGGCTTATAAAAATACTTTTTGTTCCAAATTTTCTATTGAACATCCTGATTTTGATTTACCTGTTTTTCTAAATCATCATTATTTTTTTCATCCGGTTTTGCAACAACTGTTATGTTAGACACAATGCCGTTTAGTTTATAATCCGAACCCTCAAGGGTAATTGGTAAACCTATTTTAATTTTGTTTCCGCCAACAACTGCGCCGTCGCGGTCTTTTGTAATTTTAGCTTTATCAAGAACAGTTACAAGAAAATCATATTGGTAAGGTGCTGTAACATCATCCACTACATCAAAGGGTTTTTTTGCGTTAAATGTAGGAATCATGGCTTTTTTTCTGTCGAATTTAACATCTTTAATTTTTAATTTTGTGTAAGGTACGTTTCTAATTGTAATAAAAGTTTCGTCACCTTCTTCAAAAATGTTATTTGAAGCACTTATGGTGACGCTTCTCAAGAATACTTCAATTTCAACATCTGCAGTAGTTTCAATTTGATTTGACGAGGTTGCTCTTTTGCCAAAAAATGTTAGTATTCCAACTAAAAGCGCAACGATAATTACACCTATAATTATTAAATCAAAAGTTCTAAGTTTTTTAAGAAATTTCATATATTTCTTCTCCTTTTAAATTTTTAAGTTCGGATTTTAAACCTTCAACAGTTACACTGTGACAGCCAAAATACCTGATAACAATGCTTGCTGCAAGGTTTCCTATGTACATTGCCTCGTACGCGCTAAACCCTGCGCAAAGTGCAAGGGTAAATGCTGCAACAACAGTGTCGCCTGCACCTGTTACGTCAAAAACCTCTTTTCTGTTAAAGGCTTCTACTTCATGGTGTTTAATTTTTCCGCAAACATTTTCAAAAAGTGCCATTCCGCGCTCACCACGTGTGATTAGCACATTTTCAAGTTCTAAATTTTTAATTAAATCTTCGCCTGCTTTTTTAAGCGCATCTTCATCTTTTAAAAAGTAGCCGACAAATTTTTCACAATCTGGCTGATTGGGCGTTATTGCAGTTGCACCTTTGTATTTGTCTAAATCTTTTTGGGCATCTGCGACAATGATTTTATTATATTTTTTTGCAAGTTCAATTGCTTTTTTTACAACATTTTCGGTCAAAAAGCCTAAATGATAGTCTGATAAAATAATTCCATCGTACAATGGTATTGCCTTTTCAAGATTTTTAATAACTTTTTCTTCACTTTGTGCGCTCAGTGGATCTGTTGTTTGCCTGTCAATGCGCACGATTTGTTGAGTTATGCTTTGAGAGCATGAGCCTGAAATGCGTGTTTTAGTAGTAGTTTTACGCATTTTATCTTCTATCATGTACTCTACATTTATATTTTTTTCATTTAGCGCAGCAAGAAGAACTTTTGCATAGTAATCATCACCATAAACGCCTATTGCTGCTGCTTTTCCGTTATTTAAGGAAGCAATATTATTTGCAGCGTTTGAGGCTGTACCTAAAATAATTTTTGTTTTAGAGTGTTCTAAAATTAAAACAGGTGCTTCACGAGAAATTCTCTGGGTATTTCCAAAGACCATTTCATCTATGCCAAAATCGCCGACAATAAGGATTCTCGGTTCTTTTAACTTGTCTAACTTTTTTAGTAATTCCTGCTTTTCCATATGTTTGCAACTAATATTCTACCACAAAAATCAAATCAAGACTAAAAGTAAATTTTATGCTAAAATATTGATTATAATTTGTGGGGTTAAATAGTGGAAGAAAATTTTGATATAGATAAACACATTAATAAAATTAAAAGTCAAATGGAGCAAGAGTCTGAGGTTTCAAATATTTCCGATGTTCCTGAGGATGTTTTGGCAGATATTCCAAATTTAGAGCCTTCGCTCGAGGGTTATGGTGAAGCAGAGGAAGAAACAAGCGCGCAAGAGCTTAAAAACCCTGAGCAAGTTTCACAAGAGGCGCAAAGTGATAGTCAGCCTGAAGCAACCATGCAGGAGGAATTACCAAGTGCACAAGAAAGCGAGTGGCATGACCCTTTTGGGACTAATGAAAATGACGCGGTTAAAAAATATGTAATTTATATTGCAAAAGACTTTGTACCTTTTGTTGACCACATGGATAAAGACGCCAGAAGTGCCTTTGTGAATGAATCTATTCACCTAAAATTGCAAATGGAAGGTAAAGACAGGAAATGGCATGCTTTTGTCAGGGTCTTAAGGCACATTATTGTTTCTGTTTTTACTCTTTTAATAGCTGTTCCTGCGCTTTTTTGGCTTGCGGATAAGTCAATTACCGCAACAGTTCAAAATTATCAATATGTTCAACAAAATTTTGAAAAACTATACAAAGATAAAGCAGAAAGAGATAAGGCAGCAAGAGAAATTCAACAAATGCGCCTGGGGCTTTAATTAATATCTACAATGCTTACCCCATCGCCGCCTTCACCTTCTTCGCCTGCGCGGAATTTTGCAACATAAGGCGAGTTTGCAAGGTAGTTTCTAACGGCGTTTTTTAGCGCGCCTGTGCCATGTCCGTGAATTACTGTAATTTCTCTTAAATTTCTTAATGATGCCATATCAAATTGTTTATCAAGAAATTCAATAGCATCTTCTGCCCTCATGCCGCGAATATCAAGCCTGTTGGAGAGGCTTTGTGTAATATCATCAAAACTTACACTAACTTTTTTTAATGCTTTGCTGATTTTTTTATCAGTTTTTGCAAGTTTTTTAATATCCACTTTTGTTTTCATAAGCCCAATAGACACAAGGACTTTGCCTTTTTTATCGGGCAGACTTTCAAGGCGGGCAACCTGTTCAAGCCCTTTTATAAGTACATTTTGACCGATTTTTAAATTTTGAATATCAAGAGCTTCGTATTTGTTTTGCAATTTTTCTTCATCGGACATAAATTCTTCTCTTGCAGCGCTTTCAAGCTTTGCCAGTCTGGAATATGAGCGCATGGCAATCTTTTCTGACTTTTCTTTTCTCATAATGTCGAGAGTGTCTTTAATTTCGGCACGTGCATTTTCAATTTGAGCCTGATATTTTTTCTTAAAACTTTCAAGAGATTTTTTCTTTTGGGCTTTTAATTCTTTTAATTTTTCTTGATATTCAGCCTCAATTTGAGCTGTTCTTTGCCGTATTTGTTCTGCTTCACGCTCTTTTTGAGAAAGTTCGCTATGCGTTTGTTGAATTTTGGCAAAAACTTCGCCCTCAGGGCTTTTTGCCTTGTTTAGAATATTTTTTGCATTGTTAATAATTTCATCGTTTAAATTTAGGTTATGAGCTATACACAGCGCATTTGAGCTGCCTGCAAGTCCTAAAATTAGCTTATAGGTGGGCTTTAGCGTTTCAACATCAAACTCTACACTTGCGTTTTCAAATTTAGAGTTTTCATATTTTAAAATTTTTAATTCCCCCAAATGCGTTGTGCAGACGCATAAAATATCTTTTTTGGATAAATATTCAAGTATGGCACGAGCAAGGGCTGAACCTTCCTCCGGGTCTGTTCCTGCGCCTAATTCATCAAAAAGCACAAGGGAATTTTCGGTTGCGTTTTCAATAATCGTTGAAATGTTTTTAATGTGTGCGCTAAAGGTGGAAAGGCTTTGAGAAATACTTTGTTCTTCCGATATGTCGGCTAAAACCTTGTCAAACGGGTAAATTTTAGCGCCAAGTGCGCAAATGTGCAGTCCTGCCTTTGTCATAAGCGTTAAAAGACCTGCAGTTTTCAGTGCTACAGTTTTTCCGCCTGTGTTAGAGCCTGTAATTAAAAGAGAATTATATGTTTTACCCAGTTCAAAGTCGTTTTCGACAATATTTTCAACGTTTCCGATTAAAAGCGGGTGTCGCATGGCTTGTATTTCAAGGATTTTTTGCTCACAAATTTGTGCGGGGGTTGACTTTGTGCGGATGGAATATTTCGCTCTTGCAAAGATGAAATCAAGCTCGCTTACAATATTTTGCACATCAGTCAATTCTTTTTTTATGTTTAAAAATTCTTTTGTTAATTCCCACAAAATTCGCTCAATTTCGGCGTTTATTTCAACTTCAATCTGGCGTATTTTGTTGTTTATAGGCACAAGAGCCGAAGGCTCGATAAAATAAGTCTGGCTGCTTGCGCTTACATCATGCACAATTCCTGATACTTTGTTTTTGTCTGTTGCCTTTACTTGGAAAACCGTTCTGCCCTCGCGCGTTGTCCAGACAATGTCTTGCAGATGTGATATAAAATCGGCATCTCCCAAAAGCTTGCCAATTGAGGCTTTTAAGTTATCTTTTGTGCTTTTATAAGCGTTCCTGAGTCTTTTTAATTCAGGACTTGCGCTGTCTAAAATGTTTAATTCGCTGTCAAAAGTTGAAAAAATTTTATCTTCAAATTCTTTATTTGTGTAGAGATTTTGTGCAATTGCCTTTAAATTCGGGCAATTTTCTTCTTTTGAAAGAAAATTTTTAATTAACCTTGATGTTCTTAAATTTTTTGTTAAATCAATAATATCGCTTGCACCAAGCCTTTGCGTTTCAAGGATTTTAGCCCCGTCGCAAAGAAATTCCAAAGGAAAACAAGAAAAATTGCCTGCAGTGTCATAAATTTTCTTTGCTTCGCTTGTGAGTTCAAGATGGTATTCAATTTGTGCTTTTTGGTTGTAAATAGGAGCATTCAGGCACTTTTGCTTACCTAAATCAGACACCGCAAAATTGGCAAGAATTTCTAAAACCTTGTCAAATTCGAGTGATTGGGCATGTTTTTTAATTAAATCCGCTTGTGTGTCGGCCATTTTTCTAACTTTGTACCAGTGATGACCTTATTCTATCAAGAGCAGCGTCTTTACTCAAGCCCCATTCGCGTTTTGTTACATGCACGACTTCATAGCCTAAACGCTCCATTATGGCTTGTTTTTTGGTTTCATTTATATTTGTTTGTAATTCATCTTCTACACCGTCAATTTCAACAATTAATTTGTCATCAATCATAATATCGGCGTTAATGCCTGCAAAATCTACTCCTGCACGCAGTTGATGTGTTGTAAACTCGTCGTTTATAGCTTCAAAAACTTCTTTTTCAAACGTATTTTTAAATACATTTTTTCTTGAGGCAATAACTTTATCCTGAGATTGTACAAACTCAAGATAATCCCTTAAAAGCCCTTCGGGCAGCTCGTTTACAGGTTTAGAGATAAAGTTTATAAGTTTTTTTCTTGCACGAGTAATCGCAACATTGAAAAGATTGGGTTTTTGCAGAAACATAAGGCTTTGCGAATGTGAGTTTGCTGCAATTGCCCATGACATAAGCATTACATCTCTTTCATCACCTTGGAATGTATGCGCTGTGCCTATTTCAATTTGGTGTTGCTGTATTGTTTCCTGAGAAAAAACTTTTAAAACAGCTTTTTTGATCAACTCTACCTGACCTCTAAATGGTGAAATTATACCTATTGAAATAGGCTCTAAATCAGGATTTTTCTCATTTTCATAAATTATATCCTGAACTTTTTTAATAATAGCCTCACACTCGGCTTGGTTCCTTGTGATGTCAGTGTCTACTTTTGCTTCTTTGACTTCAACAAGTTCAACGGGTGAAACATCGTCAAAATAAGGCTTCATGACTTTTATTCTGCCGCCGTAAAATTCTCTGTTTGAAAATTCAATAATAGGCTTTGGCGAGCGGAAATGCTCGTCTAAAAGGGTTGGCGTTGTTGAATAATAGTTTGCAACGTCAAACATTGAATTTGTTCTAAAGCGCCAAAGTAGCTGGTAGCGGTCCTCTATGTTGTATTGGTTTAAAAATGATTGTTCTTTTGCCTTCTCTAAAAAAGACAGGTGAGGCAGTTGTTTGTCATCGCCCACAATTACAGCCTTTTTAGCTCTGAAAAGTATGGGAAAACAGCTTGCTATGTCGCATTGCGATGCTTCATCTATTATTACAACGTCAAACAACGCGGGTTTTAGGGGCAGAGAATTAGAAATTGCATAAGTTGTTACGCACCAGCAGGGAAAAGCGGCTAAAAGCGGCTTAAAGTCCTCTTTTTCAAGTAATCTGTTTTGTTGGTTTAATTTTCTTGAAACAAGTGACTTTGAGTGTATCATAAGCCTTTGACGCTTTTGCTGGTCGCATAAAATATTTTTTAATGCGGTTCTACGTTTATTTTTCAGGATGTCTACCGCAAGTTTTTGCTGTTTTTTTCTTAAGCTTTTAATTTTCTTTAAAATTTGGTGCAAATTGCCGATTTTATATATGTTATTTTCAATTTTTCGCAATTTTGCATTTAAAAGTTCTAAATCAAGCTCCAGCGCGAGTCTTTGCGAAAGTTCAGCTGCGCTTATTTTTCCTTTAAGATTTAAAATCTTTTTAATTTTATTTAATTTTATGCTTTCAAAAATTTTGTCAAAAATATTTTTCTTGCGCTTGTTTTCATACTTTTCAAGCTCTTTGAGCAGCTTTTTGGTTTGATTAACTTCTTCAAGACTAAGTGCATTTTGAATTATTTCGCACTCGCCGATTGCCTCTTTTGTTTCCTTTTGTTCCTCATTTACTTCGTTATATTGTTTTTCAAGTGAAAAAATCTTTTGTGCGCCTTCTTCAAGCCTTGCTATTTCATCGCACAAATTTTTCATATCCTCAGGCTCTGCCATAACGGCGTCTTGATAGCCGCTGTCTAAATCAACTTTATTTGAAAGCAAGTCTTCAAGTTTAAAGTTTAGCATTTTTTGATAGTTCGCTCTGCCAGCTCTAAGCGCAAGGTATGGTGCATTTAGCGAGTTTAAACGCTGAGCAACAACATCAACGGCTTTGTCCATACGAGAGGCAACAAGAACGCTTTTACCATTTGCAATCAAGTGAGATACAAGGTTTACAATGGTTTGCGACTTTCCTGTCCCCGGTGGACCGTATACTGCCAAGAAATTATTTTCTTCGATTTTTTTAATGACATCCTCTTGTGAATCGCTCAATGATAGCGGAGTTATAGGAAAAAAGTCTTTTATTTCCTTTTGTTCAAGCTTTTCGTTTGCAACTTTACCCTTTTGCAGTAAATATTCGTGGTTTATGACTTCAAGCACCGTCTCACGATAGACTCCTTGCGGCTTTTCGGCAATTTGAGTTAATTCATGCAAAACTCCTGCAGTGATACTTGGTCGTTTTGTTAAAATTACAGCGTTTTTCCTTTGCAGAGTGAGTTTTTCCACTTTTACACGGGGGCGTTTTGCAATTTCATCAATCGCATCAAAGTCAAAATCACCTTCTTCAAGTGCTTTTTCAAGATTTTCTCTTGAATAAAAGTCCTCAAAATCTTGTTTTATATCCTCAATTGGAGCTGTTTCAATCTCTATTTCAGGAATTAGCGATTTTAGAGTGGTTAAAAATATTTCAAGATTTTCTTGTGTTAAAGGCAACTCGGGCACTACATCCAAAAGCCCTGAGAGCATAGCGTCCGCCTCTTGTTCGTCATCACGTTTCATAAGCTGAGCTAAAGCACCTGTATTAAGCGATAAAATATCCTCTTGTGCGGTCAGGACAATATTTACCCCGCGTCTTTCAAGCTTACAGGGAACGTACAAAAGCGGGGTTAAAAATTGATTGTTTTTTCTTACTTTTGAATTTTTGCCCACAAGAAAAAGATAACCGTAAATTAAATACTTTTCTTTTGCGTTCATGTCGCTTTGAATCATAAGCTCGGTTAAATAGCTGTTTGAACCCTCAAGCAATAGTTCCTGATCAAAATTTGTAAAAAGCTTTTCCTCTCCGTCCAAAAAGACCCATTTATTTTCTTTGTCCTCTTTCAGGTTGCGAAAAGTTGAACTTTTGACTTCTTCTCTTACGCAGTCGTGCAAATACTGTGCAAGTTTTTTTATAAAACTTGTGTTAAAAGCGCTTGCTATAACTTTTTGAGCTTCTTGTAGCATAAATATATTATAGCTTGCATTTAAAAAATCTTTTCATACAAAAAGAGGAGAGAATTTAGTTATGATTTTGTTCAAAATTTTTAATAATAGAGCGCACATAAGGGTCATCAATTGCTTCAATGCCTTGTGTTTTGTATATTTTAATATACTCATTTGCTTTTTGTTGTGCGTTACTGAATTCTTCGCTGCCTATAATGTTCCAAAAACGCTTTCTGTATGAATTTAGAGCATATTCTTCTTTTGAAGTCAGTTCTTCGCCTTGCGCCTCTTTTACAAGTAATGAACTTGCAAGCCTGTCTTTTGCAGCTTCAGCTGAGGCTATATCACGAGTTTTTGGGCTAAAATGCCAAACAATTTCCATTCTTAAGGAATTATAGGGGTTGCCCTGTTTCCTTTTTTCTTTTGCTTCTTGAATTCTTTGGGCTTTTAGTTCTTCTAAAAATTTTTTTTGAAAAAGAATTTTATCAATGAAATTTTTTGTTTTTTCATCTTTTAAATTCAGAAAAACTTTATCATGATCATCGCTAAAAATGTATTCTTTAATTATCTCCAACTCGCCATTTAAAATAGCTTCATCGACATCCATTTTTTTGATTTGCATTTTTTTGGCAAAGTCGCTTGTTGTTAAAATATCGTCATTTTTTCTTCTTAAATCAAGCAGTTTTTCTTCTGAATCAACAAATGGTCTTATATTTACAAGAGCTCTTATTTTTGTGCCAGCTGGAGTTTGAACTTTTTCATAAACCCCAGGTAACTCGCCATTTTGCAAATAATGTCTTATTTTTTTGTCTGGAATATTGTATTCATAAGATAATTCAAATATATCTTTGCAATTTTTAAGTTGTTCGCTTATTTTATCTATAAAATCAATATTTTTTTGTGATTCCATATCAAAATATGGCCAAAAAAAGCGCGCATTTGAAACTGAGTAATATTCAAGCTTATCGTCTTTTGCCCATTTTAAAATCGGATAAGAGGTTTTCAACCCCAGTTTTTTAGCAAGATTATCAGCGTCATTTATTGTGGGGTCTTGCTCAGCCATTCGAGCTTTTTCGGCCTTAGTTAAATCAGGTTTATACAAAAAAGCCATTTTGGGGCTTGTTTTTTGTTTTTCCAGATATTGTTCTACGTTTTTTTCATATGAATCCATATTGCCGCTAAAAGAAAAAGTATCCCTTTTAATTGCAAAAGGTGAGCTTGAGTATTTATTTACGGCGTTTGCGTAGTTTGTGATGTTTGGTGAGAAATTAATTTTCATAGCAATTTATATAAGTTTGCTGAAAATAAAAATTGTTAAAATATTAAAGAATGTAAAGCTTGCGCCTTGTATATTCTTTCGTTGTGTTGTTTTGCTGTGTCACCCTTGCTACCCAACCGTCACCCTGAACACCCAAACCCGTCACCCTGAACGCTCCGCCTTGTCACCCTGAACTTGTTTCAGGGTCTAATTCCCTTGTCACCCTGAACTTGTTTGACTGCTTTTGCCAAAATCTTTGATTTTGTGCAAAATGTCCCTACTGGGCAGAGCCTAATCCTTTTGCGCGTTCATTTTTCAGATGCTGCCCGAATAGGGACATTTTTTGTTGCTCATTTTTCAGATGCTGAAACAAGTTCAGCATGACATTTGTTTTGTCACCCATGAACACAAAACCCCCGTCACCCTTGAACACAAAACCCCCGTCACACTTGCTACCTAACTGTCACCCTGAACACCCAAACCCGTCACCCCTTGCGCCCAACCGTTACCCTGAACGCTCCGCCTTGTCACCCTGAACTTGTTTCAGGGTCTTATAAACCTACTGGGCAGGGTCTTACAAACCTATCGCGCAGGGTCTTATAACATTATTTTACTTGAATTCATTCTGCAAATCTTCATATTTTACTTGAAATAAAGTTAATTTTGTTGTATAAATTGAGTTACAATAACAAAATTGACAAGTAAATATTATATGCGGAAGTAACTCCTTTGCGAAGCAAATGTGGCTTGTCCACAATGACCAATTGAGTTACAATAACAAAATTGACAAGTAAATATTATATGCGGAAGTAACTCAATTGGTAGAGTCCCTGCCTTCCAAGCAGGTTGTTGCGAGTTCGAGCCTCGTCTTCCGCTATTTAAAGGGCTCCAAAGTAAGGAGCCCTTTAAATTTGCATTAATTTAAATAAAAACCCCCGAAATTTTCAGGGGCCTATTACTTTTAAACTCCAGGACACAGCGACCGAACCGGCGCCACACCTACAGTGAGGGTTGTTTTTGCAAATTTAATGCAAAATCCTGTTTTGATAAACCACAGATTATGAGCCTAATTATTGAGGCTACCTCACACGAGTTTAATATCCTACTCTATGCCTATCCTTAAACAGTACATACTCTGAGGATATTTCTCGTATTGTAAATTTTTTTTAATCAAAATTCAAGATGAAAATATATTTTATATATAAAAACACGCCTATACTAAACACCAGGACACAGCGAACCGAATCGGCGTTTCGAGGATTGTTGTAATTCTGGTTGAACGTACCGCTATTCAGGTTGTATTCGTAGTAATTGCTACCACTGGCAGTAGCTGACCAGACGTTGTTCGGGTAACAGTTACCATTGTTAGCCCCGTCGCAAACGTTGTAATTGTTGCATTGCGCTGCGCCGTAACCGCTGTTGTTGTCACAAAGCTTTCTTGAGAGTTTAATATGATATATCGTTATAAACCCCGACATATGGTATTTGTAAAAGTACAAAAAATAAGCTTAATTATTAAAGCTATCTCAAACGAGTTTAGTTCCCACTCTGCAAATATCCGTAAATAATTTGCACTCTGGGGAGACGTGTTTTAAATAAAATACCACATTACAATATAATTGTCATATTTGTTACAATAATTTTTATTATTTGAATATAATCTTGAAATTATGTACAAATATGATATATTAAAAATATCCGTAGAGTTTTTTGAATAGCTTAAACAAAAGGTCAGGATTATGGCAAATTTGTTGTGTCGTTGTAATGGCGACGTTAAACAAGCTTTTACACTCGCGGAACTTTTAGTTTCAGTGCTTATTATTTCAATTATTATGGTAGTTTTAGCCCCTGTCATCACAAAAAGGGTGACAAGTAATATTAATGTTTCAGGAGGAGGAAGCACAAAAAAAGAAAGTAAACTTTTTTTGTATAATCCAACTGATCCGGACTGTAACCCAGTTTCTGGGCAAAATGCACTTGATTGCAACTTTACAACAGGATCTGGTGTTAAAAGTGTAAATGTTGTAATGGTATCAGGTGGTGGAGGAGGTGCTGGAGCGACCACTCCTAATTATGATTACGGGAAAAAAATAACAGTAACAAATGCTACCATTGGTAGTGCCAAAACTCAAGAGTTCACAATTACAAAAGGCATGAAAAATTTTACTGTTACATATTTAGCAGGCTCCGGTGGTGGCGGAGGCGGTGGCGCATGGGTTGAAGAACAAGGCGGCGCGCCAACTTCTCAGGCGGATTGTGACAGATATGACGCTAAATTTTTAACTGCTGCTCAAAATGGCGGAACACCTGTCTGTGTTACAAAATATAACATTGGTGATATTCCATCAGCCACAAACGGTGGCATAGCAACATCTGTTAAAACTGTTCAAACCAACAGGACTTGTTCTGCAAATTCCTGCTGTTGGCAAGGAAAAACAGCTGACCCATGCAATAGCTCTGGAACTAGTTACAGCGGTTGCAACAGAACAGTATGCACATGGTACGCCGGTAACGCATCATGCCAAGCATTAGCATACAATGGTACAAAAGCTGGTGATTGGCGATTACCAACTAAAAATGAATTATCTAAATGGGCAAGCAACATTAACACTATTAACAAAAACAAAGGTGATAACGGCTTGAGGCTTTGTGACTACTACAGCGGTTACGGCGCAGCGCGCTGCAACTATTACGGCGTTTGCGACGGGGCTACCAGTGGTGGCTGTTACCCGTACGACGTCTGGTCAGCTACTGCCAGTGGTAGCAATTACTACGAATATCACCTGAATAGCGGTACGTTCCGCCAGAGTTACAACAATCCTCGCTACGCCGGTTCGGTCGCTGTGTCCTGGAGGGCGGAGCTCAGACCTTTAACTCTTTCGCCGGCGGCGGAGGCGGCGGCGCTTCTTTCTTTAAAAACTACCAAATTCCCGATGATTTAATAGTAAATAACATCGGAGGAAGGATTGTATTTTACGCAGCCCCGGGGGCTAAAGGTGGTAATGGGGCAAGTTCCTCTAACTCTAATGCAAGTAATGGTTACAGTGGTACTGCTTCATATATTGCGCTGTACGATAAGACAAATAAGTTAATATGGGGGCTGGAGGCTTCTGGTGGCAACGGTGGCAGGGGTGCAACAAGTACCAATGCTGGCAATGGTGGTGCTGAGGCAGGATTG
This sequence comes from Candidatus Gastranaerophilales bacterium, assembly GCA_944324385.1. GTDB lineage: Bacteria > Cyanobacteriota > Vampirovibrionia > Gastranaerophilales > Gastranaerophilaceae > Galligastranaerophilus. The sequence goes on from CALUWD010000008.1 coordinate 72,709, forward strand.
TCGAGCTGTAAAATATTTCAAAATAATACGTGGACAAATACAAATTGTACATCAGCAGGCGCAAAAGGGGCTGATGGTAGTACTTCAACGGATTCTACGGCCGCTGCAAACGGAGGAGCAGGAGGGGGCTCAATGTATAGCTCCACTGCTCTTTCGGGCGGAGGCGTCGGTGGTTCTAATTCATCAGAAAATGGTGGAAATGGCGCATATTATGGTGCAGGAGGTGGAGGTGCTACCACAAGATTTATAACTTCAAGCGGCACTACAACAGCAGCTGCAGGTAAAGGCGGTTATGGGGCAAATGGAGTGGTTGAGATAACATATGATTTAACATATGAATCCGCAGGTGGCGGAGGTGGTGGCGGTGGTGCCATGTTAAAGGTTGAAAATATTACAGTAACTCCATCTACTGTGTACACTGTTCGTGTTGGTGGCGGAGGTAATGGCGGAGCTATTATGAATAACGGTACTGACGGTGGTGAAAGTAAGGTTACTTTCGCCGGTGGTACATATGTTTTAAGCGGAGGTAAAGGAGGCAAGGTAGGAACAAGTGGAACAGCAGGAGTTGCAGCTGTACATGGTGTAGGTGGCTTAGGGGCTGCAAAATCTAGTGTTGGGGTGTCTGTAGCTGGAAGTAATGGAAGTGATGGAACAATAAGTAATATTGGCTCCATTGGGGGTAGTGGAGGTAAAAGTGGAATAGAAAGCGAAGGAGGTTGTGGGGCATTATTTAGTAATGGTGTAAATTGTTCAGCTACAACTACATATGGCTTAAGTACTATGTTTGTATCTCCATCTAATATATTTGATGCTGCTGAGTTTGGAAGTGCAGGAGCTGGTGGAGGCGGTGGAGGATATGCGTATAACACTACGATTTATCCAACAGATAACCCAGGATACGGTGGTAATGGGCAAAATGGATATGTTTATATTTATTGGACGGATTATGATTAAAGTTTTCGTATCTTAATTCTAAATTGGGGTGTACTCCAGGTAGACAAAAATACACCCCCCTTTTTTTATTCTGTTTCGTAATTTGTTAAAATTATCTTTGAAAAGTTTTCATCAGGATGAGTAAAAAGTGTTGTAGATTTTAAGCACAATTTTTTTCTTAAGTTGTAACCGTTAACATGCTTGTACATTCCAAGGTAGCTGTTTATTTGGTTTCTAAATTTATTTAGTACTTTAGGGTCAAATCTGTTTTTATCTTTTTCCCATTTTTTAACAGTATTAAAGGATTTTTTTATAATTCTTGTTCTTAAATGCAGACTGTTTGGCTTTATTACATGGCCTACAAAGTCAAAACCCTTGCATAGCGTGTTCATATTTTTCTTTTTATGGTTAAGTGAGAGCGCTAAGTTATTTTGCAAAAATTTATTTATCTCGGCGTAAGCATAGTTAAGATAACCTGCGTCTTTGTCCATAAGCAGCATGTCATCAACGTATCTACAGTAGTATTTGCACTTTAGCTTGTGTTTAACAAATTGATCAAGAGGATTTAAGTAAACATTTGAGAAAAACTGACTTGTAAGATTTCCTATAGGTAAGCCTTTTTGCGGATCAGTGTTAAAAAGGCTTTTGTACTTGGGCAATAAATCGTAAAGCCACAGGGGGGATTTCATGTAAACATTATTTTTAGGGTCATGAAAAAGTACTTTTTTAATTAAATTCAAAAGCCAAGGCTCAAAAACATATTTGCAAATTTCTTTGTATAAAATATTTTTGTCTATGCTGTTAAAGAAATTTCCTATGTCAGCTTTTAGAAAATACGCCTTTTGACTGTAGTTTCTTGTAATTTTTTTTGCATATTTTTTTGCTTGAATTGCGCCTTTTAGAGTTCCTCTTTTTGGTATGCAGCTGTATGTGTCTAGGATAAATCTCTTTGTAAAACGTTCTTTTATTGCGTTGTAAATAAGGTGATGAACAATTCTGTCTCTAAAGGCTCCTGCCCAGACCTCACGCGGTTTTGGTTCTGTTACAATAAAGCAAATACTTTTGCCAATTTCATATGTATTGTTTGCTATTTCTTCATAAAGTTCAAAGATATTTTTTTCAAGTTCAAATTCAAAATCTATTGCCTGCATGGTGTTTCGTTTGTGTTTTCTGCAGTCGTAGTAAGCCTCAAAGAGTTTTGAAATTGAAAATTCTTCGGCTTTTATTGCGCTTATTTTATTATTTTGTTTTTTCAAGTCCATCATCAGAGCCGCAAATGCTTTTAGAACTGTGCGAAAGCCAACCGTTGAGCTGTTTTTCTATATCTTGAGTCATTAATGTAAGCCCAATATATTTGTCTTTTGAAATATTCTTTAGTTCATATGAGAGTCTTAAAATTACATTTAAATATTGCAATTTTTCAAGCAATTCCTTGATGATTTGCACTCTGTCTTTAAGGTTTTGGGCTGAATTTGCCTTGTAAATCCATACGATAAAATCGATTCCGCCATTGTTGAGTTTTTCGCCCAAAGTGTAGCGAAAATCGCGCTGAAAGTGGATTGTCTGTCTTGTTATTTCAGCCAAAAAATCAAAAGATTTCTTATATACATTTAAATGGTGATATTGTGCCAATTTGTCTATCCGTAGTTATATACAAAGTCAATTATACATAAGCGTAGCAATTCTTTCAAGCATTATTATTTGCTTTATAATTTGAATAAATATTTGAAAAACCTTGTGTAGCTTAGGTTTTAATATATAAAATATGTTTATATATTGTATCGATATGTAAATATATTTTACAATATTGTTAACCTTTGCGTAATTTGTTATTTTGCGACCAACTGTCATCCTGAACGACCAACTGTCACCCCTGTACGACCAACCGTCACCCTGAACTCTAAAACCCGTCACCCTGAACGACCAACCGTCACCCTGAACTCGTTTGACTGCTTTTGCCAAAATCTTTGATTTTGTGCAAAATGTCCCTACTGGGCAGGGTCTAATCCTTTTGCGCGTTAATTTTTCAGATGCTGCCCGAATAGGGACATTTTCTATGACTAAGCTTCGCTTCGTCAAGAAAAGCAGTCAAACAAGTTCAGCATGACAAGGGGGTTGAGTTCAGCATGACAAGGGGGGTGAGTTCAGCATGACATTTGTTTTGTCACCCTGAACGACCAACTGTCACCCCTGTACGACCAACCGTCACCCTGAACGACCAACCGTCACCCTGAACTCGTTTCAGGGTCTAATCCTTTTGCGCGTTAATTTTTCAGATGCTGAAACAAGTTCAGCATGACATTTGTTTTGTCACCCTGAACGACCAACCGTCACCCTGTACGACCAACTGTCACCCTGAACGACCAACCGTCACCCTGAACTCGTTTCAGGGTCTAATCCTTTTGCGCGTTAATTTTTCAGATGCT
>CALUWD010000009.1 GCA_944324385.1 Candidatus Gastranaerophilales bacterium
AACACAAAACCCCTCACCCTGAACGACCTATAACGTCACCCTGAACTTGTTTCAGGGTCTTGCACCTCTTTCACCCTGAACGCAAAACCCGTCACCCTGAACGACCTATAACGTCACCCTGAACTTGTTTGACTGCTTTTGCCAAAATCTTTGATTTTGTGCAAAATGTCCCTACCGGGCAGGGTCTGTTCAACCTGCACTACTTGTGTTTTTAATTACCCATTACTAAGATGCTGAAATAAATTCAGCACGACAGAGTGGCACCTTGAACGCAAAACCCGTCACCATAAACACAAAACCCGTCACCTTGAACAATCCAACCCGTAACCCTGAACGCAAAACCCGTCACCCTGAACTTGTTTCAGGGTCTGTTCACTCTTGTCACCCTGAACTTGTTTGACTGCTTTTGCCAAAATCTTTGATTTTGTGCAAAATGTCCCTACCGGGTAGGGTCTGCTCAACGCCGCCGTCATTGGGAGCACCGACTGCCTTTGGTACGGTCTGCGCCCTGTCCGTCAAAGCTCAACGCTTTGCCGTCACGGGCTTCGCACACCTATGCGCTCGTCTTCGCTCACTAAGCGCAGTCGCGCTAAGTTCGCTCGACTCTCGTATTCCGTAGTGCTCCATTCCGCCGGCTCAACGCCGCCGTCATTGGGAGCACCGACTGCCGTATTCCGTAGTGCTTAATTGCCAATGCTCAACGCATTGTCAATTATCGCACCGACTGCCTTTGGTACGGTCTGCGCCCTGTCCGTCAAAGCTCAACGCTTTGCCGTCACGGGCTTGAGTACCTATGCGCTGTCTTGAATTATTGCGGGCTCGCAACCCTCAACGGGCTTGCTCGCAATGGGCGTTCGCTTCGCTGCCACGCCCCGCAAAATCCGCTCTTCGCTCACTAAGCGCAGTTGCGCTAAGTTCGCTCGACTCTCGTATATTAAGTTTTGTTTCAAAAATTTTATACATGGTGTTACAAAATTACTTTTTGAATATAATGGTAGGGCAAAATTAAATAGTACTTTTGGATTATTTTTTAATCTGAAATGATTTGAAAATGTCTTTGTGCTAAGATTTTGCATGTATGGTAGTAAGTATTAAAGGAATTTGAAAATGGCTTTACCAAATGTCGCATATTTCTCAATGGAAATAGCATTAGACCAATCATTAGCAACTTATTCAGGCGGTCTTGGTTTCTTAGCTGGTGCACACATGCAATCTGCAGGTTACCTTCAAATGCCTATGGTTGGTGTTACAATGTTGTGGTCATACGGCTATTACGACCAACGTATTAATCAAAATGGCGAAGTTGAAGTTGCTTACATCAGAAAGCACTACGACTTCTTAACAGATTTAAATGTTTATACAACAGTAAGAGTCTTTGGCGAAGATGTAAAAGTTAAGGCTTACAGAGTTGAAGGCGATTTATTCGGATCATGCCCTGTATACCTTTTAACAACTGACATTGACGGAAACTCAGAGTGGGCAAGAAGAATTTCGCACAAATTGTATGACGGAGACGAAAAAATCCGTATTGCTCAAGAAACAATTCTTGGTATAGGTGGTGTTAGAATTCTTCAAGAAGTTGGCTATCCTTTCGATGTAGTTCACATGAACGAAGGTCATGCGCTTCCTGCCGCTTTTGAACTTTTAAGACAATATAACGGCGACTTGAATGCTGTTAAAAAGAAAACAGTATTTACAACTCACACCCCTGTCGCTGCAGGTAATGAAGTTCACTGGGTTGATACTCTTATGGAAGGCGGCTTCTTTGCTGGTTGCCCACGTGAAAAAGCAATTGAGTTAGGCGGAGAAAACTTTTCACTAACCGTTGCTGCTCTTAGAATGTCAAGAGTTGCAAATGCAGTTTCTCAGCTCCATGGTTTAGTTGCAAACAAAATGTGGGATTGGGTTCAAGGCAGATGCCCGATTCGCGCAATTACAAACGCTGTAAATCAACACTACTGGCAAGATCCAAGAATTGCTTCTGCTGAGTCTTTCCAAGAGTTGCTAGATGCTAAAAAAGAAATGAAAAAGGATTTATTCCAATATATTTCAGATACTCAAGGTAAGAGATTTGACCCCAATGTTCTAACAATCACTTGGGCAAGAAGATTTGCAGATTACAAACGCGCTTGGTTAATCTTAATGGATAAACCACGTATCGAAAAACTTTTGAACGAAAACAAAGTTCAATTAATCTTTGCCGGTAAATTCCACCCAGATGATACTATGGGTAAAGAAATGTTTAACAAAATTCTAAAAGAATCTTACAATATGAAAAACGTTGTAGTTCTTCCTGGATATGAGTTAGCATTGTCAGCAAAACTTAAAAAAGGTTCTGATATTTGGTTAAATACACCTCTAAGACCTTTTGAAGCTTCAGGTACATCAGGTATGTCTGCTAACCTAAACGGTGCTTTGCACTTCTCAACTTATGACGGTTGGACAGTTGAAGGTACTTTCCCAGGAATCAACGGTTATACTGTTGAATATCCAGGTCTAGATGATGATATTCCTTGGGAAGAAAGACACTGGAAAGATCACCAATGTGTAATGAACACATTGGAAAATGAAATCATTCCAACTTACTACAACAACCCTGATGAATGGGCAAGATTAATGCGTCAAGCAAAAAGAACTGCTGAAGCATACTTTAACTCTGACCGTATGGTTATTGAATATTACAACCGTGTTTATAAACCAATTGCTCACGGCGGTTCACAAGCTGGTCAAGATGAAGAAGGCTCAGAAGCTAAAATTGCAGAAAACCCAAATCTTGATGCTTGGACATTCTCTAACATAAAATAGTGTAAATATTTTATAAAATAGCGGACAGGGCAAAAACTCTGTTCGCTATTTTTGTTTATGATAAAATTTTTATATAAAGTAATAATTTGGAGAAAAAGATGGAAGCTACTAATAACTCTACAATTTCCAGTATTCGAGAGAACAGAATACAAAAGCTTAACGATTTGACAGACAAAGGGATAAACCCATATCCTTATTCATTTGATAAAAATATTTCAGCTGATGATTTGCAAAAGAAATATGCAAATTTAGCAGCAGGTGAAGAAACAACTGACAGCTATAACGTTGCAGGTCGTATAATGGCAATTCGCAATACTGGTATGTTTATTGACCTTATGGATGATTCAGGTAAGATACAAATTTTCTCTCATAAAGAAAATTTAGACCCAGATAAAATGGCAATTGTAAAAATGCTTGATGTTGGTGATATTGTTGGTTTTTCAGGAGATGTCAGAAGAACTCCAAGGGGTGAGTTGAGCATAAAAGCAAAAGACGTGAAATTATTGTCAAAATCACTTTTGCCATTGCCTGAAAAATTCCATGGCCTAACAGATGTTGAAATTCGCTATCGTCAAAGATATGTAGATATGATTATGAATCCTGAAGTGCGTGATACTTTTAGAAAACGTTCTTTGATAATTCAAAAAATCAGAGAATATCTATGCGCTCAAGGATTTTTAGAAGTTGAAACACCAATGTTACATGCTCAAGCTGGCGGTGCTTCGGCTAGACCTTTTGAAACATACCATAACGCCCTTGATATGCATATGGTATTAAGAATTGCGCCTGAGCTGCACTTAAAAAGGTTGCTCGTTGGTGGTGTTAGCGAAAAACTTTTTGAGATGAATAGAAATTTTAGAAACGAAGGTATAGACACTCGTCACAATCCTGAGTTTACTATGATAGAGTTATATCAAGCTTATGTTGACTATAATGATATGATGGTATTACTTGAAAATATGGTCTCAACCGTTGCTCAAGAAGTTTTAGGCACGATGGTAATTGAATATCAAGGTAAAAAAATTGATCTTACCCCGCCTTGGGATAGAAAAACCATGATTGGTGCAATTAAAGAATTTACAAATATCGATTTTAATGAATATTTGACAATTGACGAGGCAAGAAAACAGGCTGAGAGCATTGGTATCCATATTGATGATACTGATAGCTGGGGCAAAATTTTGGATAAAGTTTTTGAAGAAAAAGTTGAGCCAAATTTAGTTCAGCCTACTCATATTATTGATTATCCGCGAGATATTTCACCACTTGCAAAAGTTCACAGGGATAACCCACGCTTAACTGAACGTTTTGAAACTCGTGTTAACGGTTGGGAAATTTCAAATGCATTTTCTGAACTTACCGATCCGATTGACCAGCGCAACCGTTTTGAGGCTCAGGCAAGAGAAAAAGCAATGGGGGATGAGGAAGCTTGCGGAATTGATGAAGATTTTATTTGTGCGCTTGAGCATGGTATGCCCCCTGCAGGTGGTATGGGAATAGGTATTGATAGATTAGTTATGTTATTAACTGATTCACCTTCAATTCGCGATGTAATTGCATTTCCAACTATGCGCCCAAGGTCTTAGTTAATATTTCTTAATATTTGCGGTTATTTTTTGAAATAACCGCAACTTTTTTGATTTAATGTTTTTGTATATGCAGTTACTAGGTTAGGTAAAATATGGTTCAAATAAACCCTGTTAATAATAATCCGTTCTATATGTTCAACACCAAAAGTGCTGCTAGTAATCAGTCACTAACAAAGACTGCTGCATTACCACAGCCTCAAACACAGCAACAAGTTATTACTCCTGTGCAAAATAATGTAGTTCAAAGTAATAATTTAAATACACAAACAACTGTAACTCAGGACTCTAATAAAAAGAAAAAAATAGTAACCGGTGTTGCAATTGGCGTAGCTCTTGCAGCAGGGGCAGGGCTTATTTATGCTATAAAAACTGGTAAATTTTCCTCATTTAGAGGCAGGGCGCAAGATGCTGGCGAAAAAGTTCAAGATAATATAATAAATGGTGTCAGTGACGCTGTAGAAAGCGGCAAAGACGCTTTATCAAATGCTGGTGGCAAAATTAAAGAAGAAGCAACCAAAGAAATAAATCGTCATGTTGCAAAACATGATGCTGTGCCAAGATTAAAACAAAAACCTGTTGAAGAAGTTGTAGAGCAAATTACCGAGGAAATTTCTGAGCAAAAAGTAGTAAGTAAACCAATAGAGAATATAACTGAGCCTGATAAAAAAACTAACGATAAAACAAAAGACATTGCTTTTGTGGCATTGGCTTTTGGTGTTGGATTAATTGCAAAAGCTTTTAGAAGTATTAAAAATAGTGACACTGCTCAAGTTGCTGAACTTAAAAAACAACTATTAGAACAAGAATCTTATATTAAAGAGGTTGAAATTCCGCTTATTAATCAAGAATCCCAAGAGTATTTGGAAAATTACAAACAAAATATACTGGATGCAATTGATGTAACTGAATTGTCAGTTAAGAAAATGAGGGGCAAATATAATTCTGCACTTAAAAAATACAAAATGCTCAATGAAGGAAGCTATAGTGTTAATTGGGATGACACAGATGCTATAAAAGAATTAGTAAAACGTGCTGATAATGGTAGTGTTAAGCTTGAAGAATTTGATAAAAACGGCGAAAAAATTGGTGTTGTTTATTACAATGCAATTGGCAGACCTACAAGTATAGAAACTTATAAAGATGGTCAAATTTGCCAAAAGGCAAGGTATAAGCTTGCAAAAGGTACAAACAAACCTTATCTTGCGCAATATTTGGTATACGCAGGCAACAGCAAAAAAGCAAGCATGATTGCTTTTGATGAAAATAATAATCCTCAATATTATCTTGCAAGGAATAAAGAGGGTAAATTAATAAAAGCTTTTGATATAAACAGTGACACTTTAGATGTCAAAACTATTTGTTTGCCGGATGAGAGTGGTCAAAAATGGCTCAAGAAGTTTTTATATAAGGAAGATGGCTCTATTGACGATGTAACAATTATGCCTTCAAATGATTTGCCACGTAGAAGATATAATTATGAGTCAGGACAACCAACAAGTATGGATTTATTTGATAAAAATGGTGAGTCGCCAATTTTACATGTACCATTTGAAGAAAATCATCAGTCTGAATTTATGGAAAAGTAAACTTCCCTTAAGCGTTTTTTGCTAATGTGGGTGTAAAGCTGAGTTGTCACAATGCTTGAGTGTCCTAAAAGTTCTTGCACAACTCTTAAATCTGCGCCATTTTCAAGTAAATGTGTTGCAAAAGAGTGCCTAATCGTGTGAGGGGAAATATCTTTTTGAATTTTTTTTCCTAAATTGTGGATAAAGGTATATATATATTGGCGAGTAATTTTTTTGCCATCAGGTTTTAGAAAAACATATTTTTGATTTTTTTTGCCAAAGTCACTTGTTAGAACTATTATTTCTCTTTCTTTAAAATAAGTTTTTAGTGCATTTTTGGCTTTTGAACCTATTGGAATAATGCGCTCTTTTGAGCCTTTGCCCATTGTTTTAATAATCCCTGTTTTTAAATCGGTATTTTTAAATTCAAGATTTACCAGTTCTGATACCCTGAGTCCCGTTGCGTAAAAAAGCTCAAAAAGCGCTTTGTGAGTGCAATCAAGATGAGTTGATAAAAGTTTTTCCATCTCTTTTACGCTTATAACCTTTGGAAGCTTTTTAGATATTTTAGGGGGTGATAACGCAAGTGCTGGGTTTTTCTCTATTATTGAATTTATACAAAGATATCTGAAAAATCCTTTAATGGAGGCAATTTTTCTTACAATGCTTGTCGGATTTATGCCAATTGAGGCAAGATACCTGTTAAAAGCGCTTATGTGTGTGCGTCTAATTTGACTTATATCTTCGATATTATTTGTATTTGAAATGTATTCAAGAAAAGAAAAAATATCATTTTTATAGGCTTCAATAGTGTTTTTTGAAAGCGCTTTTTCTATTTCTAAGTAGTTGAGATAATCTGAAACTAATGCTAAATCCATAAAATCATTTTAGCATTTTAATAAAAATAAAGCCTCCTTAGTTTATTGGAGGCTTTATTTTATATACCATTTTATTTTTACAGTCTGTTTTTTGGGTTTAAGAACTCCGGAATATCAAGCAGGCTGTTTGCTGCAGCTTCGTGGTTTTGAGTTTCTTGTGAGCTTGTACTTGTTGTAGAAGTTGTAGAGCCCATTGTTCCAAAAGATAAGCCGCTTGTGCTTGTTCCGCCAAAGAAGCTTGCTGCAGATAATTTTAAATCATCTTTAGCTGTAACAGTGTCGCCATTTTTAAGTTCAAAACCGGTAGCGATTATTGTAATCATAATCTCACCTTGAATTCTATCGTCGATTACAGAACCAAATATAACTTCGGCATCGTCTGAAACAGCGTCATGAATTACGCTTGCAGCTTCGTTAACTTCATGAAGTGTCATATCAGGGCCACCTGTAACATTCATAATGATACCTGTTGCGCCGTTGATTGATGTTTCAAGAAGTTTAGAATTGATAGCAAGTTTAGCAGCTTCCATAGCTCTGCCTTCGCCCGATGATTTACCAATACCCATAAGTGCAGAACCTGATGATTGCATAATGGTTTTAACATCGGCAAAGTCAACGTTAATTAAGCCGGGGACTGTGATAATGTCTGAAATACCTTGAACACCGCAAAGAAGAACTTCATCAACTACGCTGAATGCATCGCGCATTGTTGTTCTTCTTTCAACTACTTCGATTAATTTGTCGTTAGGTATAACAATTAGAGCATCAACATTTTCTTTTAATTTTTCTAAACCTTGAAGTGCTTGTGTCATACGACGTTTGCCTTCAAATTGGAAAGGTTTTGTAACAACACCAATTGTAAGTGCGCCAAGTTCTTTAGCAATTTTAGCAACAACAGGAGCAGCACCTGTACCTGTTCCGCCGCCCATACCTGCTGTAACAAAGACCATGTCAGAACCATCAAGTGCAACAAGTAAGTCTTCTCTTGATTCTTCAGCAGCCTTTTCACCAATTGAAGGGTTGCCACCTGCGCCAAGTCCTGAGGTTAATTTAGCGCCTAGTTGAATTTTTTTAGAAGCAGAGGACATTTCAAGTACTTGAGCGTCTGTGTTCATTGCCCAAAACTCAACGCCTGATAATCCTGCTTTAATCATTCGGTTAACAGCATTTCCGCCGCCACCGCCTACACCTATTACTTTTATATTTGCTTGTGAAGCGTATCTGCTGTAATCAGATGCTTGTCTGTCGTAATTATCTAATTTGAACTTTTCCACTTAAATGGCCCCCATTTTTTTTATTATTTAATTTAACTATATTTTAAAAGCGTTTATATGTAAAGCGTTCCTGATGAAATTATCCACCAATGTTAACATAAATTCAATTAAACTTTACAGAATTTAATTTTTTCCCTTTTTAAGGTGTACAAATTTTTTTCTTAATTTTGCTTAATATTTTGCAATAAATATTAATTGCCAAAATTTTTTATTGTATATTCTAAAATTATGGAAGAAAAAATTTTTGTAGCGGGACATAGGGGACTTGTTGGCGGAGCAATTTTAAGAGAGCTCAAGAATAAAGGGTATAAAAATTTTGCCCTAAAGACCCATAGTGAGCTTGATTTAGAAGATGCAAACGCTGTTGAGGATTTTTTTGCGCAAGAAAAACCTGACTGGGTATTTTTAGCGGCGGCAAAGGTCGGCGGAATATACGCTAATAATACCTATCCTGTTGATTTTTTGCTTAAAAATTTAAAAATTCAAAATAATATTTTTGAAAGTTCATTTAAGCATAAAGTTAAAAAATTTATGTTTTTAGGTTCGTCTTGTATTTACCCTAAAAACGCTCCGCAGCCTATTAAAGAGGAGTATTTGCTCTCATCAAAACTTGAACCGACAAATGAACCTTACGCTCTTGCAAAAATTTGCGGTATAAAGCTTGCAAATGCCTACAACAGGCAATTTGGCACAAACTATATTTCTGTTATGCCCTGCAATTTGTATGGAATTGGGGACAATTATCACAGTGAAAATGCCCATGTCGTACCTATGCTTATAAGAAGATTCCACGAAGCAAAAATGCGTGGCGATAAAACAGTGACTGCTTGGGGTACGGGTACTCCGCTTAGGGAATTTTTATTTTCTGATGATTTAGCTCGTGCTTGTGTTTATTTAATGGAAAATAAAAATGCCAATGAAATAGGAGAGTTTATAAACATTGGCTCGGGCAAGGAAAAAACCATAAAAGAAATTGTTGAGCTGGTTAAAAAGACCGTTGGGTTTGAGGGTGAAGTTATTTGGGATAAAACAAAACCTGATGGTACGCCAAGGAAATTAATGGATGTGTCAAGAATTAACGCTCTAGGCTGGAGTGCTCAAGTTGAGCTTGAAAAAGGTTTAAAAATTGCTTATCAAGATTTTTTAGAGAGATATCCAGATTAAGATTTTATAAAACCCTTTGACTATTTAGTTAAAACATTGCATAATAAGCTCATTATTTGTTGCGTACATTAAAAAGGAGTGAAGGCAATGTGTTACATACCGGAGCATGGAAAAACCCTCAGTAAGGAAGAAATTAAAAAGATTATCTGCGAAAATGACATCCATTTAATCAGGCTACAGTTTGTAGATATTAACGGAAATGTTAAAAATCTTTGTGTTCCATCATCTCAAATAGATAAAGTTTTAAATAACGAATGCATGCTCGATGGCTCATCAATTAAAGGTTTTAGAAGCATTGAAACTTCTGATATGTATTTTTACCCTGACCTTGCAACTTTTGCGGTTTTACCCTGGAAAGATGCCGGAAATAGCAATGTGGCAAGAATTATCTGTGATATACACAATGCCGATGGCACACCTTTTGAAGGTTGCCCCAGATGCAACTTGAAAAGAGTTGTAAAAGAAGCTCTTGATATGGGCTATACGTTAAACGCAGGCCCAGAGGCGGAGTTTTTCTTGTTTAAAAAAGATGAACATGGAAAACCTACCCTTGAAACACATGACGAGGGATGTTATTACGATGTAGCTCCAAATGACAAGGGTGAGGCGATAAGGGCACAAATGGTTGATGCGCTTCAAAAGATGGGTTTTGAAATAGAAGCAAGCCACCATGAAGTAGCACAAGGTCAACATGAAATTGACTTTAAATATGCAGACGCTATTACAACTGCTGACAATGTTGTTACCTTTAAATATGTTGTTAAAGCAATTGCTGATAAGCATAATTTGCACGCTACATTTATGCCAAAACCTATTTTTGGGATAAATGGTTCAGGCATGCACTGCAATGTTTCATTGTTTAAAGATGGCAAAAATGCTTTTTATGATGAAAATGCGCCTTATCAATTGTCTAATGAAGCTATTTATACAATTGGTTCTTATTTAAAACACGTTCAAGAATTTACAGCAGTTTGCAATCCTCTTGTGAATAGTTACAAAAGGCTTGTTCCAGGGTATGAAGCCCCTGTATATTTAGCATGGTCGTTAGCTAACCGTTCTGCTCTTATAAGAGTTCCTGCAAAACGTGGAAATGCTACTCGTATAGAGCTTCGCTCTCCTGATCCTACTTGTAACCCTTATCTTGTTTTTGCAGTACTTTTAACTGCAGCATTAGAGGGTATTAAAAATAAAATTGAGCCTCCGAAACAAAGAGAAGAAAATATATATGAAATGAGCGACTCTCAAAAGAAAGAAAAAGGCATTTTATCTTTGCCTGGTAGCTTAAATGAGGCGCTTTATATGATGAAAGAATCCCAACTTGTTAAAAAGGCTCTTGGGGAACACATATTTAATGAATTTGTTTCATCAAAAGAAAAAGAATGGGATAATTACAGGATAAGAGTTACCGATTGGGAACTTAAACATTATATGTAGTAAAAAGCCCTCATAAGAGGGCTTTTTTAATCAAAATTTAGTATATAATCAACCGTTTTTCCTGTTGAACCAAAATCTTTGTTTTTTATGTATTTAATCATTTTACCATCTTTAAAAACTATCCAACAGTCGCCTTTTTCATATGTTATTTCTCCATTAATGCTTCTGTAAAATCCATCCTCATATTCGCCTCTATAGTTTTTTTCTGTATAGTTTCTTTTGCAAGATACAACTTTTCCGTTTTCAAATGCAAAAAGTTTTTTAAATTTAGTTTCATATGGATTTTGTTCCATATCTTATGTATATTCTGTCAAAATCGCCATATTCAGACTCAGTTGGAGTCATTGTTATAATTTCGTCTGGGTTGCGAAAATATCTTTTGAATAATAAAGAACCGCTATTTTTGTCATATTGAGATGTCATTGTGATGTCGTCATTGAAAACACCTATTTTAAAAAAAGTGTCCTGATTTTCAAAATCTAAACCTGTGGGTTTAGCTAGTATATCTTCAATTTTTTGATAATATTTTTTAGACTTTTCTAAATAATGCCTTGCTTCTTTGTAGCATTTTTCTCCTTCTTTTTCCATTTCATTAATTATAATTAGGGCTTTTTGCGCCTGTTGAATAGCTTCTTTGCGCCTAATTGCATCAAGAGAATTGTTGTTATCGTCGTTGTTTGCTTTCTGTGTTGAAGTAAAAGATTGTCTGTAGCTGTATGCGCTAAAGGGTGAAATTTTCATATTTTCTCCAAGATTTTAAGATGTTGTTAATTAAGACATTTATTTTTCTACAAAATTTATCATTTCGCCGTTTTTAAAAGTTATGATATAGTTGTCTTTTTCGTATATTTCTTCGCCAAGTTCGTTTTTATAGTAGCTTGCGTCATCTTTGTCTAAAGTGCCATTTTTTATATAATTTTTGCGGCTAATTACAAGTTCTCCGTCTTTAAAGACAAAGGATGATTCAGCTTTTATGAATTTTGTATTTTTTTGTACGTCAAGTGAGATGCTTATTGGTTTGCCATTATAGTATCTGTAGTTTTTAGCTTCGCTTGAGTCTATAATTCCATTTGCACTGCTATCAATAGCACATCTTTTTAATTGATTGCCTTGAAATTCATAAACTTCTTTATTTTCTTCAAAATCAATACCTTCTATTCTTCCAAGGTTAACTAGTGAATAGTTTTCATTTTTGTTTAAATATACTCTGTCAAAGTAGTCTGAACCATAAATTGATGGTGCTACCATTACAATTTCATTATTTGGCGTAAAAAGCCTTTGAGAGATTAATCCTCCTGCAATATCATAGTGAGAGATTGTTTTTGTACCATTAATATCTTTTGGTACAAAAATTGTATTCTCTGGAGCATATTCTAAACCCGTGGGGTCATCTTTGATGCTTTTGATTTCTTGAAAATACATTTTAGATTTTTCTAAATAATCTTTTGCATCTTGATAATTTTTTTGTGCCTCTTGTTTTAATTCATTAATTTCTACAAGAGCCTCTTGTGCTTTTTGCTGTATTTCGATGTCTGTTAGAGAATTGGCCGCTTTGGTATTTTTTGGTTTTTGTGTCGAAGTAAAAGATTGTCTGTAGCTGTATATATTAACTGGTGAAATTTTCATATTGCCTCCAAAATAAAAAATCAGGTGTTTGTATAAAACACCTGAAAAAAATTTTTTGCAAAAACTATTTTAGGGCATCTGCGCCTGAAACAACTTCGTTTAACTCCTGTGTAATTTGGGCTTGACGGGCTTTGTTGTAATCAATTGTCAAAACTCGTATCATTTCCTGAGCGTTATTTGTTGCAGCACTCATAGCAGTCATTCTGGAGGCAAGCTCTGAGGCTTGTGCTTCTAAAAATGCTTGAAATATAATGTTTGCAATGTACATGGGAACTACTTTTTGCAAAATTGAGCACAAATCAGGAATAAATTCAGTTAGCGGGTCAATTTTATGTACACTTTCCCTATGAGTTACTTTATGTTCTTCGTCAAATTCTTTTTTGTGGAATTCTTTAACGGTTACAGGTAAAAGCGTCCACTTTTCAACCTTGTAGGTCATCATATTTTGGTATCTTGTTGTAATTAATTCAATTGAATCAATTTCGCCATTGACATATTCTGCTGCTAAGTCTTCGGCTAAAACAAGCGAACTTGTTGAATCAGGGTTATCCATAATGCTTGTATATACATTTTTAATTTCAAAATCAAGGTTTCTTGTGGCGTTTTTAAGCGCAGCATGAGCTTTTTGCCCTGCAAGATAGAGTTTTACTTTTTTGCCTTCTTCAAGAGCTTTTTTTATTTCATTTAGAGTAAATCTTACTATATTTGCGCTGTATGCTCCTGCAAGACCTTTGTTTGACGACATTACAACAAAACCTACTGTCTTAATTTCCCTTTTTTCGAGCAATTTTGGGTAATTGTCAATTGCGCGTTCGGTTTTTATTGGTTCAAAATTGCCGCCTGATGTTGCTTTAAACACTCTTGTGAACATTTTAAATAGTTCAAAAGTAAAAGGACGTGACATTTTTACAGCATTTTCAGCCTTTTTAACTTTTGCTGCTGCAACCATTTTCATTGCACGTGTTATTTTTTGAGTGTTTTGTACGCTTGTTATTCTGTCTTTTATGTTTCTTAAATTTGACACTTTTAATCCTTTTTAAAGATATTTTCTTTAAATTTCTTTAGATGATTTTTTAGATTTTCTTTGTCATTGTCATCTAAAGCTGCACCGTTGTTGAGTTTTTCCTCAAGCTCTTTTAAGTTTGAAACAAAATATTCAAACCATTGATTTTTAAAGTCTTGAATATCTTTGTTTTCAACGTCATCAAGGAAACCTTCATTGCCTGCAAAAAGTATTGTTACTTGTTTTGCAACGCTTAGAGGGTTGTATTGAGGTTGAATAAGAATTTGCGTAAGTTTTTCACCTTTTAACAATTGTGCACGCGTTGTTGGGTCTAAGTCTGAGGCAAACTGTGCAAATGCTGCAAGTTCGCGATACTGAGCAAGGTCAAGACGTAATTGCCCTGCAACTTGCTTAATACCTTTTGTTTGAGCAGCACCGCCAACACGAGAAACCGAGATACCAGCGTTAATTGCCGGTCTTTGACCTGCGTTAAAGAGGTTTGACTCAAGGAATATTTGACCGTCAGTAATTGAAATTACATTTGTCGGAATGTATGCTGATACGTCCCCTGCTTGTGTTTCGATGATTGGCAAAGCTGTGATTGAGCCGCCGCCAAGTTCATCTGATAGTTTGCAAGCTCTTTCTAACAATCTTGAGTGAAGATAGAAAACATCCCCGGGGTATGCTTCACGTCCCGGTGGTCTTCTTAAAAGCAAGCTCATCGCGCGGTATGCTTGTGCGTGTTTTGTTAAATCGTCATATACAATAAGTACGTCTTTGCCTTGTTCTAAAAATTCTTCGCCGACAGCGCAACCTGCAAAAGGTGCAATATACTGTAATGGTGCACTTTCATTTGCTGCAGCTGAAACAATTATTGTATATTCCATAGCGCCGTGTTCTTCAAGAGTTTTTGCTAACTGCGCTACAGTTGAAGTTTTTTGACCTATTGCAACGTAAATACAAATTACATTTTGCCCTTTTTGGTTTAGTATTGTATCTATTGCGATAGCTGTTTTACCTGTTTGTCTATCACCAATAATTAATTCCCTTTGACCTCTGCCTATTGGTGTTAGCGCGTCAATTGCGGTTAAGCCTGTTTGCAGAGGCTGGTGAACTGATTTTCTTGTAATAATCCCAGGGGCAACACGCTCGATTGGCCTTGTTTTTGTTGTTTCGATATCGCCTTTGCCATCGATTGGCTTACCTGTCGGGTCTATAATTCTTCCTATAAGCTCGTCGCCAACAGGAATTGAAGCAATTCTTCCTGTTGATTTAACTTGCATACCTTCTTTAATTTTTGTATATTCACCTAAAATTACGACACCAACGTTATCTTCTTCAAGGTTTAAAGTAATTCCAAGTGTTCCTTCTCCGTCTTGAAATTCAACAAGTTCTGATGCCATTACGTTTTTAAGTCCGTAAATACGTGAGATACCGTCTGATATTTCAAGTACTGTTCCAACATTTGAAACTTCAGTTACGGATTCAAAGTTTTGGATTTTTTCTCGAATGATAGAACTTATTTCATCCGGTTTAATTGCTACCATATTATTTCCTCTTATTTTGTTATTGCATTTTTAAATTTGTTTATTTTCCCGCTAACCGATGTATCAAAGACATCATCGCCCATCTTATAGACAAGACCTGCTATAATTTCATCTTTTACATCGTAGTTAACTATTATTTCTTTGTTTAAAATTTGTGATAATTTATTTTTTATTTGTTCTTTGTAATTATCATCAAGCTCAATTGCAGATATAATTTCAACTTTTGATATGTTATTGATTTTATCGAGCAAATTATTGTAGATTTTTATAATTTCAAAAATTAAATTAAAGCGATTTTTTCTGATGAGTAATTTTAGAAAATTTCTAATTATCTCATTAGTATCATTTACAAAAATAGCATCAATGACTGCTTCTTTGTCGTTAGCTGAAATTATTGGGTTAATAAGTGCTTGATAAAGCTCATCTGATGAGTTTAAAATGGTCTTAATATTTTCAAGATTTTGATATATAACACTATTTTCGAGCTTGTTTTCATTATTCAGCCCAATTAAAGACTTTGCATATCTTGTTGCTATTGATTGATTTTCGCTTTTATTCATTGGTTTTTAACCTATCGAGTTCGTCTATACTTTTTTGTATAAAATCATTGTGATACTGAGGTTTTTCTTTTAGTGTATTTTTGATGTGATTTTTTGCGACCTCTAAAGACGCAAGAGCAGTTTTTTGCGTTAGGTTTAGGGCGACTTTTTTGCTTTCAAATTCCATTACCTTTTTTGCGTTTTGCTCTATACTTTTTGCTTGCAAATCTGCATCTTTAAGTATCTTTTCGCCCATAAGTTCGGCACTTTTTTGTGCGTTGTCAAAAATTTCTTTTACTTCATTTGCGATGTTTTTTATTGTTTCGTTTGCCTTTTGCAGCTCAACTTTAGAATTTTCTTTTTCTAAATCAGAATTTTCAACAGTTTCTTTAACTTTAGTGCAGGCTTTTTCTATAAGGCTTCCAACCTTAAAAAATTTAATTGCAAAAATTATTAATCCTAAAAGAATTAAAAAGTTAAAAGTGTTTGATTTTACAATTAGTGTCCAAATTTCCATAGAATTATTCCTGCATTATTTTTTCTACAAGATTATTATCAACATCAGCTATTTTTTCGTCACTGTTTAAAAATTTATCACTAATCATTTGTGCTAAATTTTTAATTTCACCCTTGAGGGCAGCTTTTGCCTCATTGCTTTCATTTAGTGTCTGCAATCTTTGCGCCTCAATACTTTCTTTTGCCTGATGTTTTGCATTTTTTGTTATTTCGTCTTTTTTGTTTTTAGCTGCATTAACTTGTGCGTCAACTTTTTCTTTGGCTTCAAACCTTGCTTTTGAAAGTTTATTTTTTCTGTCTTCTAAAATAGTTTTTGTCTTTTGGGCGTTGTCTTTTGCCTCATCATAGTTGTCATCAATATATTTTTTACGCTTTTGAACAATATCATTAATTGGTTTATACAAAATGATATTCATTATAAACGTAAAAATTATAAAGCTTATGAATGCAACTATAAAAGTGCCGTTGAATTCCATTTTTGAAGACTTGCCTTTCTAATTAACCCAAAAGTTGAAGTGCTATAAACAAAGCATAAATTGCTGTTGCTTCAGCAAGACCAAGACCGATAATGAAGTTAATAAATGCTTTACCTGCAATTTCAGGTTGTCTTGCCATAGACTCAAGCATACCTTTTGTTGCAATACCGATACCAATACCGCCGCCTATTGCACCAAAGCCGATTGCAATACCTGCGCCTAATTTGCTGAATGCTGCAACTTCAGTTGCTAATTGTTCTACTGCCATAATTTTCTCCTTTATTTTATTCTTCTTTATTTACCGCTAAAGCTATGTAAGTTGTTGAAAGCAGCGTGAATACCAGTGCTTGAATTAACGCTACAAAAATTTCAAATGCCATAAATGGTAGTGGCACAAAATATGCACACATACTTGCAAAAGTGAAAACCAGAATTTCACCCGCTAAGATGTTCGCAAAAAGTCGTAGTGCAAGTGAAAAAGGTCTTACAAATAATTCCAGTAAATCAACAAGCGCAATCATTATGCCGTCGATTTTAAAGTTATGTATGAAAAATTTAAAGCCTTTTGCTTTAATTCCGTAGAATATATAATAAATTGACACTACAATTGCCATTGCAGCAGTCATATTTATGTCGTTATTAGGGGAGGCAAGTTCGCCTTGATGAAGGTGTATAAGCCTCCAGGGCAGTTGTCCTATAAGGTTGGCTGTTAATATAAACATAAAAAGTGTTAACAAAAGAGGTAAGTGTTTTTTGGCTTCATTTTTACCCATATTTGAACTTGCTATGTCTGAAAAATAACCAATTATTCCTTCAAAAACTACTTGCAGTTTGTTTGGAATTAAAGTTAACTTTCTTGTTGCTATGAACGATACAATTATAAGCAATGCCATAGTAAACCACATTGTTATTAATGTGTCTAAATTAACGTTCATACCCAAGATTTGAGCTGTTAAATGCTCTGCCATACTATATTCCTGTATTTGTCTACTGTTCAATAATACACTTAAAGGGCATATTTGTTCTGGTCTGTTTGGAGGAAAAATTAAAAAAAACTCCCCTCTTTAAAAATTAGTAGGATTGACAAGCATAAAAAGCATTGTGAAATTTATAAAAATACCGTTTTCTAAATCTTTAGATCTAGTACTTAGTATCCGCCCCAAATGCCCTAAAATTAAATCTTTCAATTGATGAATAAATCATCTTAAGGGGGTATATATAAAATTGTAGGGGGCAAAAAATAACCCGTTAAGTGTAAAAAAATAATTAGGGATAAAGTGGAGGAGAATATGAGGAGAGCTGATTTTAAAAGAAAGACAAGAGTAATTGTAGTGGATGATAATTATGATCATGCATCGGGCATACGCGAATTGATTAATCTTGAACAGGATTATGAAGTTATAGCTAATGCCGGCAATGTAAATGTTGCAATTTCTCTTATTAAAAAATATCAGCCCGACATTGTTTTAATGGATATTAATATGCCTGAAACAGATGGCATTACTGCAATTTCAGAAATTGAAAAATTAGGACTTAAAACAAGAATTATTGCCCTAACTGGTTATGACGAGGCTGATTTAATTTATCGCGCTATGAAAATTGGTGCAAAAGGCTATATTCTAAAAACTATGGCGTCTGCTCAGCTTATTCGCGCACTAGATGAAGTTTCAATGGGTAAAATTTATCTTCCTTCAGTACTTTGTTCTAAATTCTTTGAATATTTCCAAGCAGCTGAACGCAACGAAAAAGCATATAATGCAGCAGAAGACGAGGAAAACCTCCTTAATTACCTTACAAACCGCGAAGAAGAAGTGCTTGGTCTTTTAACTGAAGGCATTACCTATAAGGGTGTTGCTCAACAGCTCTTTATTTCTGAAACAACTGTTAAAACACACGTAAATAATATTTTCCAAAAATTACAGGTAAACGACAGAACGCAAGCTGTATTGTATGCAATTAACAAAGGTTTTAGTGCAAAGAAAAAAGCAAAAATTGCATAATGGCTTTTGGCAAAAGTTAAAAATGGTGAGTTTAGATGTATAGACACAATAAGAAAACCCTAAAAGGTTTTTTAAATTCTGAATATGAAAATAACGAGGAACTTTTTTCAAAAAGAACGGTAAACGGTCTTTTAAGAAGTTTGCTTGAGCCAATTGCTGCAAATAATGCAAAGTCTTTGATTTTTACAAGATTTAAAAATACAAATGGCATCGAAGGAATTATAAAAAGGCTTGAATACTGTTCTAATGTCGAGATGTTCAGCTTTTTAGATTTCGATGTTGTGTCTAAAGACGACCTTGTGGAAACTGAGTTTGTAATAATTACATCTCACAGGTACAATGCAATTTTAATCTGGGATTATTCAGATTCAAAAGATAAAAACGAAACAAGGCTATGTATTAGAGTAAACTCAAAGGACGTAAATGAAGTTTACGAGGTTGTAAAAAGCAGGCTAAAAGTTAACCTTGATGAAAAATTTTATTCATACCGTCCAGAACGTCGTGAAAATGCGCTTTTAAATGATGCAATTTATAACGTTTTAAAAATGCTTAATGAAAATATTAAAGAAAACGATTTTAATCTAAAAGAACAGGAATTTATTGCAAATAAATTGCAAACACAAAACTCTTTAGATGAAATTAATGCAAATATTCGCTACTGTTGCCATGAGATTAAAAACCAGCTAAGTGTGCTTGATATTTATGCCAAAATTCTTGAGAAAAAATTTGGCGAAGATAACAATCTGGGGCTAATTCGTAAATCAATTTCTCTTATACGCTTGCAACTGGATGATTTAAGGGCTAATGACAATTTGAATTTTGTGGAAAAAGATTTAAAAAAAGTCATTAAAGCCTCAATTAAAGTTTTTGAGAAAATCTTGCCAGAGCGAAATAATAAAATAAAATTTGTAGATAACATCAAAGGTAGAGCAGTTGTATTTATTGACGAGGAAAGATTTTTTGCGGTTTTAAATAACATTGTAAAAAATGCAGATGAATCAACTGAAAATGATGAAATTGAAATAAGAATTGAAGCTGATGAAAAATTTGCAAAAATATTTATAAAAAACCATGGGGAAAAGATTGAGGAAGAAATAAAAAATAAATTATTTACCGAAGGCTTTTCTACAAAGAAAAATGGTTGGGGCTTAGGTTTAAACATTTGCAAGAAATACCTTGCAGCTCAATTGGGTTCAATTTCGCTTGTAAAAAGTGATGATGATGAAACAGAATTTTTGGTTACAATTCCATTGTCACAAAAAGCGGTAAGCTAGGAGGCGTTTATGGATTTAATTAATAACAGAACAAGAGAAATAGCTGCACTTGCGCTTGATGGTTTATACCAACGCTCAAGAGCAATTTCGGCTAATACCGTAAATGCTACAACTCCTGGGTATCAAAGAAAAGATGTTTGTTTTGAGGATCAAATTCAAGATATGATTGAAAGAGAGGACTTAAAAGAAAAAATTAAAGTCCACAATTCCCAAAAAATTGTAGAAAATCCTGTCGAAGCACTGAAAAAACAAGATCCGGCTCAAATTGCATTTCTGAGAAGCTCTGTAAACAATGGATTTTCGCCTGAAATTATTGGAGATTATTCAGATCCTATAAGTGCCGATGGAAATAACGTTAATCTTGAAGCAGAGATGATGGATGAAGCCAAAACAGGTACACAATACACAATACTTTCAACCCTTATGTCAAGGTCTTTTCAGAGCTTACAAAGCGTAATTAAGGGTCAATAAAGGAGGTAGTAAATGAGTTTTGATATTTTTGATATAGCAGGTTCAGGAATGCACGCGCAAAGGGTTATGATGGATACTGTTTCATCAAACATTGCAAATGCTAATACTACAAGAAATGCAAAGGGTGAAAGGGAAGTTTATACAAAAAAAGAAGTTACATTTAAAGCAGTTTATAAAAACGCGCTTCGTCCCGCTATGCCAACAGGGCACCATGAAGTTCAAATGGATATGGAAAATGGCCCTTATTTAAGAGGTAGAGTAGTTTTTCAGGAAGATGGCATGGCGCAAGGTGTTATGGTGGATGAGATAAGAGAATCTGAAAACCCATATAGAATGGTATACGACCCAACCCATCCTGATGCTGATGAAAAAGGCATGGTGAAACTTCCAAATGTAAATGTTGTAGAAGAAATGGTTAATATGGTAAATGCTTCAAAAGCTTATGAAGCAAATGTTACAATTGCTCAAACCACAAAAACCATGATACAAAGTGCGCTTCAAATATAAGGTTTAAAATATGAGTTTTCAAATTAATACAAATATTGGTTCAATAGATAATTTTAACAAAAGTTTTAACAACAGTATTAAAAATTTTAACGAGCAAATTGATAATGCGTCTGATTTTAACGAAGTTTTTAATGCACTTACATCAAATGAGCCTAAAAATACAAAAGAACCACAAAAGCTAAAGGGTTCAGTTGAAATGTTTTTAGGGGCTGATGCTATTAATGCGCAAAAGATTGAAAACCTTTCAGATACTGCAAGAATGGCACGTGATATAGGGGAGGGCTTTTCAAAAGGAATAGGTAATTTAAGTTCAACTCAAAAAGATGCGGAAGATGCTATGGAAACATTTGCCGCAGGCGGTGATATAAGTGTGCATGAAGTAATGATAGCTTCTCAAAAGTCATCTCTTGCAATGCAAATGGCAATTCAATTGAGAAATCAGATGATAAATGCGTACAGTGAATTTAAAAACCTAAGAGTTTAAAAAGCTTAACAAATTGAATTAATTCATAAAAAAGTCTAAAATATTGTAGTAACACAGTCAAAAATAATCAGGGATATTTAATAAAGTGAACGAACATTTAAAAGCCATGGCACTAGACATAAAAAAGATTTGGGACAAATTTGACCTGAATCAAAAGTTTATTATAGCTGCGCTTTTAGTTGTTGCAATGGTTGTTTGTCTGTATTTTATCTTTAAAGCAACTGAACCTGATTGGACTGTTTTATATTCAGAATTATCAAGAGATGATGTGGCTGCAATTACTGAAAGCCTTAAAAAAAGCGGCTATGCTTTTAAATTATCTGAGGATAAGTCTGCAATTTTAGTTCGTGAGCAAGATAAAGAAAATCTTAGAATTTTCGTTGCAGAAAATGATCTTATAAAGGATTCATCCCCAGGGTTTGAACTTTTAGATGATTTACAAATGGGCTCAACTGATTTTAAAAATAAACTTACAAAACAAAGAATTTTTCAAGGTGAATTGACACGTTCAATTGAAAAAATAAGCGGTATCCAAAAAGCTCGTGTCCAGCTTGCAGAACCTGAGCGCTCTGTGTTTTCTGACGATGATGAAGAACCTAGTGCAAGTGTTATATTAATTCTTGAACCCGGTTACAGGCTAAAACCCTCTCAAATTCTTGCTATCAAAAATCTTGTTGCCTATTCTGTACCGCGTCTTACAAATGACAGGGTCTTTTTAACTGACCAAAACGGAAATGCGCTAAGTGAAGATGTTTCAAAGAATAATACAGATATGCAAACTTATAGAACATCTTTTGAAAAAGAAGCTGCAAAGAAAATTCAAGATACTCTTGAAACAATAATGGGCAAAGATAACGTGTCAGTGCAGGTTAGCGCTGTTATGGATTTTAATTCAACTCGCTCGACAATTGAGAGTTATGTGCCTGCTGGTGACTCTCAAGCAGGTGTAATTTTAGGACAACAAAGCGAAAAAGAAACATACAAAAAACCGCAGCCTATTGTTTTAAAGAAGGATGAAGTTGCACTTGACCCTGATAATCCTAATGCGCAAAATCAACAACAAGGCGCACAAGGTGCTGTTCAAGGCGAAAATGCTCAAAATCCTCAAACTCAAAATGTTATGACAGTTGTTGAAGAACAAAGTGGAATTAGCGAAGCGGATGAAAATGCAAGAAACGTTACAGATAAAGTTCGCGGTCGTGAGTTGAGTTATGAAAAAGAAAAAAATGCCGTTAATTATGCCGTTACAAAAGAAGTTAAACAGGTTGTTTATGCTCCCGGGGCTGTAACTCGCTTATCTGTTGCGGTTGCAGTAAATAAAATTTTAACTGATGAAGAAAAAGAAGATATTAAAAACCTTGTAATAGCTGCCGCAGGTATGGATATAAGCCGTGGTGATGTTGTCAATGTTTCAAGTCTAAAATTTATGGGAATAGATAAAGCAGAACAGTTGCAGACACTAAACCAAGAAAGATATGCAAAAATCATGGAAATGTTAGAATTTATATTTTCAAATGTTGCGCCACTAATTGTAGTTTTAGTCCTTGGAATATTAGGACTTACAACGTTTTCTTCTATATTTAAAAAACCTGAGCCTCCAAAGCCTGTGTATCAGGAAGAAAACCAGTATAATAATGCTTTTGATCCTTATTTAATGTTAAGTAATAATGATAATATGGATGCAAGTTATATGGATCAACCAGAAAATAATGAGCCTGTATTTACTTCAATTGTTGATAAAAAACGGGCTGAAATTACAGACATAATAATGGGTGATCCTCAAGATGCGGCAAGATTGCTTACATCTTATATAAAGGAATAAATAATACTAGAGAGAATAGAGAGAAGAACTAAAGAGAAATGCTCCCAATACAAATAGAAGCCATGACACATTCACAAAAGGTTGCAGCACTTATGATAGTGTTGGGGCCTGCTACTGCTTCTGAAATTATGAAAAATATTACAGATGATGACATTTTGGAGCAAATAACATTAGATATTGCTGCTATGAATAAGTTGCCCATTGAAACGCTTGAGGCTATTGTAGATGAGTTTCACACAATCTTCCAAGCTAATTCAATGCTTGCGTCAGGCGGTATGAATTATGCAAGGCAACTCTTAGAAAAAGCCTATGGTACAGATCAGGCAAATAAAATTTTGGACAGATTAGTAACTATTCTAAACTCCAATCCTTTCCAATTTTTCAACGATGCTGATCCTATTCAGCTTGCAACTTCTTTTCAAAATGAAAACCCTCAGCTTATCGCGCTTATTTTGGCTTATTTAAAACCTGAGCAATCTGCAAAAGTTTTAAACTGCTTGCCGCCAAGTGTTCAGCACAAGGTTTCTTTAAAAATAGCTCAAATGGCTACAACAAACCCTGAAATTATTTCTGAAGTTGAAAAAATTGTAGAAAGCAAGTTTTCAAATGTTGTTATACAGGATTTCTCAAAAGCAGGTGGTACAGAAACTCTTGCAAGTATTTTGAACAGAACTGATAGGGCAACCGAGAAAAACGTTATTGAAATGCTCGAGGAGGAAACTCCACAGTTGGCTGAAGACGTTAGAAGTCTTATGTTTGTATTTGAAGACATTGTTAACCTTGATGATAGAGCAATTCAAAGAATATTGCGTGAAGTTGATACAAAAGACCTCGCACTTTCTCTTAAAGGTTCAAGGGATGATGTTAAAGATAAAATTCTTAGAAATATGTCAGAACGTGCACAGGCGATATTGCTTGAAGATATGGAGTATATGGGACCTGTTAGAGCGCGTGAAGTTCAAGAAGTACAATCTAGAATTGTTGGTATTATAAGAATGCTTGAACAAAACGGCGAAATCGTGGTTGTTCGCGATGGAGCAGGAGATGAGTTAATTGAGTAGAATTACATCTGATAAAATTAGTTTGGCTGATTCAATAGTTGTTGATTTTTTTTCTCATGAGGAAGAAGAACAACAGCAGCAAATTGAAGAACAAGCAGTAGAAGAAGAAGTTATTCCTGAGGAGGAGATAACTCGTTTAAACCTGTTGCAGTTGGAAGCGCAGGATAAGGCACAAAAAATAATTGAAGAAGCAAATCAGCAAGCCCAAGAGATTCTTGATAAGGCAAGGCTTGAGGCTGATGAGTTAAAATTAAGAGCTCAAGATGACACCCAAAAACTTAAAAACGAGGCAAGTGAGCTTTTAGAAAAAACAAAAGCGGAAGTCGAAACTATGCTTGAAGGTGCTAAAGGTGAAGTTGAACAAATAAAAGACACTGCTTCGCAAACTGGGGCAAAAGAAGGGTATCAGGCAGGATACGATGACGGGCTTAAAAATATAAAAGAAGAACTTGTGCATAAAATTTTTGCAATGGACGAAGTTATTAAAAATGCTTTTGAAATGAAGAAAAAGATTTTCTTTTCTTCTAAAAGGGAAATGGTAGAACTTATTCTTATGATTGCACGTAAGGTGGCACTTAACTCTATTGATGAGACAAGTGTTGCGCGCATTGTGGACAAATCAATCTCGCTTTTAAATGACAAGGAAAATATTGAACTTATATTGAGTGAAAAGTATGCTAAACTCTTAAATCAAGTATTAAACAACGATTTATTAGAGCAAAAACCTGATTTAGAAATAGATATAGATAAATTGCGCAGTATAAAACTTACTTATAATTCAAAATTTGCTGATGATACTTTAATTGTTCAAACTCCAAAAGAGCGTTTAGACTTAGGTTTTGAATCGCAACTTGATGAAATATCAAAAGAGTTTTTAAAAGAGCTGAACCTGTCTTTTGATAAGGAAGATGAGGAAGAATTTGAACAAGTTTGACTTTTCTCCTTATAAAAAAATTGTCGAAGACATTAATCCGATTGCAAAAATTGGCAAAGTTGTAGAAATAATTGGGCTTATAATAGAAGCTGACGGGCCTGAATCTTCAATTGGTGATTTGTGTCACATATTATCTGATGATATGCCGCCTATTTGGGCAGAAGTTGTCGGGTTTCGTGAAGATAGAATTTTGCTTATGCCGTTAGGATCAATTGATGGTCTAAAGGCTGGGGCAAAGGTTGTGAACACTGGTGAAGATATGAAAGTCAAGGTGTCTGATTCTTTGCTGGGCAGGGTTTTAGATGGTTTGGGAAATCCTATTGATGGACTTGGTGAAATTAGCGCGGATAAGTACTATTCTACAAATGGCAAATTAATTAATCCGCTTGCAAGAAAACCTATTGATGAGCCTTTGAGCCTTGGAATAAGGGCAGTTGATGGTCTTATAACGATTGGCAAAGGTCAAAGGATGGGTATTTTCGCAGGCTCAGGTGTTGGCAAAAGTACCACTCTTGCTATGATGGCAAAAAATACATCGGCAGATATAAATGTTATAGCTTTAATTGGTGAGCGTGGCAGGGAGGTAAGAGAGTTTATTGAGCATACATTGGGTGTCGAGGGTATGAAGCGCTCTATTGTTGTTGTTGCAACGTCTGAGCAGCCTTCTCTTGTTAAGATAAAAGCAGCTTTTGTAGCTTGTGCAATTGCTGAATATTTTAGAGATAAGGGCAAGGATGTTCTTTTTATGCTGGATAGTGTTACCCGTATCGCCCTTGCACAAAGAGAAGTTGGTCTTGCAGTTGGTGAGCCACCTGCAACAAGGGGCTATACTCCTTCTGTTTTTGCACTTATGCCTAAGTTTCTTGAGCGTGCAGGTTGCAATGAATTTGGTACTATAACAGGGCTGTATACTGTACTTGTTGAAGGTGATGATTTTAACGAGCCTGTTTCAGACACTGCAAGAAGCATTTTAGATGGTCACATAATGCTCTCAAGAGATCTTGCCCATAAAAATCACTATCCTGCAATAGATGTTCTGCAAAGTATTTCGCGTGTAATGAATAATGTTGTTTCGGCTGAGCATAAAAGCGCTGCAGGAAAAATTCGCGCCTTGCTTGCAAGTTATGCAAAAAATGAGGATTTAATAAATATTGGCGCGTATCAAAGAGGGGCTGACCCTATGACTGATAAAGCGATAACTTTAATGGATAAAATTAAAGGGTACTTGATACAGTCAACTGATGAAAAAACTAATTATGACACAAATGTTGATGAGCTTATAAAATTGGCGCAGCTATAAAAACTGCGCCTATTTTATTTATTCGTTGTGAGTGACACTTAACGATATTCTTTTATCGTCAGGATTGAATTTTAAAATTGTTGTATCAATTTCATCGCCAACATCAAGAATTGTACCATGTTCATTTTGATATTGAACTAATTCTGCTTGTGGTAAAAGTGCTTCAACGCAAGGATATACTTCAACAAATGCGCCAAAGTGTTTAATTCTTGTGATTTTACCTTTAACCTTTGCGCCTTCTGTTATTTTGCCCTTAGCCTCAACCCATGGGTCTGGCTCAAGATTTTTAAGGCTTAGGGATACCCTTTGTTTATCAAGGTCGATACCTATAATTTCAACATCTATTTTTTCGCCAACTTTTAAAATGTCACAAGGGTGATCTACCCATTTCCAAGAGATTTGCGATAGTGGCAAAAGTCCGTCTACTCCGCCTATATCAATAAATGCGCCAAAGTCAGCTATTCTTACAACTTCACCTTTTACAACTGCGCCTACTTCCAGTTGACCAAATACATCTTTTTTGATTTCTTCAAGGTTGTCTGTATAAACTTTTCTGTTAGATAAAATAAAGTTATTTTGTGACATATCCATTGTTAAAATTTTCAGTTCAATAGTTTGATTTACAATGCTCTCAGCATCTTTTGAACGTAGATGACTTGAGGGTACGAAGCCTCTAACACCCATAACGTCAACCAAAATGCCACCTTTAACTGATTGTACAACAGTGCCTTCTACAACTTTATCTTGCGCTTTTGCTTCTTCAAGCACTTTCCAGTTGTATGCCATGGCAACTTTTCTATAAGAAACGGTAAACCTGCCATCTTCATCTTCTTCTTTGATAATTAAAAACTCGTATTCTTTTCCCTTTTCAAGAATTTGTTCAATATTGTCCTCTTTATTTAATTTAGCTTCTTTTTCTGGACATATGGCGTTTGTTTTTGCTCCTATATCTACAATTGCACCCTCGCTATCATAGGCACAAATTGTTCCTTTTACTAAATCACCTTTTTGAAAGTTATACTCGTATTTTTGAAGAAGTTCCTCATACTCCTTGTCGCTAATCTGGTTTAATGGGCACATACTCAAAAAGTCTCCTTGTATTATCATCCTTTATGATTATAACAAATTTTTTAACTTAGTACATATTTTTTAGTTAATATTTCTTAATAAATAGACCGTAAGGATGAGATAAAACTTAAAATTTATGGTATACATTCTTTTTTTGTTACTATAGATATAGAGTAATTATTAATAAAAAGTTTTTGGATATTTATGTTAAAGATAGATAATAATATTGCTCAAACGGGGCTTAGGGTCTTATTTATATTGCAGTTATTAATGAAGGGGCCTATTTCAAAAAGTCAAATTTTAAGCGAAATTTCAAAAAGTTTGCTTTTGAAAAATGTGGCACCAGATACAATAACTCTTGATATTAACACCTTAAAGTCAGTAGGTTTTGATATTTTGACGGGCAATAAGGGTAATAATTATTGTTATGAGTTAAAAATCAACCCTATAAAAGTTAAACTTACAAAAAAAGAAATAAAATCTCTTTTGATAACAAAAAAAGCAATGTTCCATTTTATGGATTTTAAGTACATAATTTCTGTTTATCAGACTTTTAAAAAGCTCTCTGTGCACATTGAATCTAAGGAAAATGCGGAATCGTTGTTAAATTTTGGCAATATTTTAAAAACTAATTTTGAAATATTGCGCGAGCTTGATGTGCATGCTAGACATAATAATGAAATTGTTGTTTTTTATAATTCTCCATCAGGCAAAAGTCGTGAAATAAAGCTTGTCTGTACAAAGCTTGAATATTCAAGGAAAAATGACAAATTATACCTTTGGGGCGAGTGTGAAGAATATGGAAGTGTTTATTTAAGGTGTGACCATATAAAAAAAATAATTAAAATTTTAAGGTCGAATGTTAATTTTAAACCAGAAACAAAGAAATGTGTCTATAGTATCACCAAGAGACGAAATGTTTCTTTTGACAGTAAAAAAGAAAAAATTATTAAAATAACCCCTGATTGTATAAAAATCAGGGAAGATTATACAAGTGATTTTCATCTCAAGCAAAAGCTGTTGTCCTATGGTAACGAGCTTATTGAAGTTGAAGATGAAAAAATTAAAGGTGAATTAATAAATATTATTCAAGGTATTGAGGAGATGTACATTTGAGAAAAATTGACGCATCTTATCGTATAATAAAAATTTTCAAAATGCTTTATGAAAAACCATACTCTATAAATGAAATTATTGATGAATTTTATAGAGAAAATATAATCATAAACAAAGAAACAATAATAAAATATTTTAAAACAATAAGGCAAAGCGGTTGTATTTTAAGGAAAAAACAGGGTAAATTTTCAATAGAGAGTATACCATTTACGCTTAATTTGTCTGAGACTGATTATGAAAACCTTGTGCTTTTTGTAAATTTGGGCGTAGATTTGTATGGTGAGGGTATGCAGCAAGATTTAAAAAATGTGATGAAAAAATTTTCATCACTTGCAGATATAAGTGCATACGAAAAATATATGCTTAGTTTTAGTGCGAAAAAGACCAGCGCAAAGGAATCTAATGCTTTTAAAGATAAGATATCAAGACTGTTGGCATATGGTTATGACAACTCAAAAATAAAAATTTTGTACAATGGTGAAAAAGTTTCAATATCACATATTTCTTTTAAATATTATGATAATTGCGTGTACGTACATGCGTTTAACGAAGTTTCTAAAAATTATGAGCTTTATTTGTTGGAAGAAATTAAGGACATCTATCCAACTCCTGAAATACCATTACAGAGTACTTTTGCGCCTTATACTGTTTTTGAGCTTTATGGAAGGCTGGCAAAAACCTATACTCTTTATGAGGGTGAAAGAGTTATAAAGGTTAAGGATGATTCTATTGTAATTTCAAATAATTTTGAAGATAAAAAACAACTCTATAAAAGACTTGTAAGATATGGGACACTATGTAAAATAATATCTACCAAAAGTGATATAGAAGATTTTAAAACTATGCTTAAAGAGATGAAAAATAACTTAATGGGCTAATTTATGCCTTGTTTTTCATATGCCAAAATTATATTTCTTATTTCATAATCATTTGGTTTTGTTGAATATGCGTATCTGTAATATTCAAGAGCAAGTTCTTTTTTATTGGCATTTTCAAGAATTTTTGCGATATTAAAATAAGCATCTGTACACATAGGGTCAATGTTTATTGCAACTGCATATTCAAAAACACTTTCGCTATAATTACCATTTAGCCTTAAAATATCTGCCTTTAGGAAATGCCCCTCAGTATTTAGCGGATTTTCTTTTAATGCAAGATTAATTGCCTCAAGCGCGTCTTTATATTTTTCTTTGTTTTTTAGATTGACTGCGCGTGCAAAAAGTTCATTGTAACTTGGCGTAATTTTTGCTGCTGCTTGAATATTTTTAGGGTCAAGCGAGAGATTGTATTCTTTTGGGATTTTTTCATAATTAAGAACTTTTTGCGCTGGTTTTTGAATAGTAAAGAGATTTTTTTCGCTTAGCATATTTATTGGACGAAAGTCTTTAAAATAAGCTATATTTACTTCTTCATTGCTAATGGTTGGCAAATTTTTAGGAGTTATATTTGTGCTATCTGTTATTTGATTATTAACATCAAGGTAAAATTCATAAACTACACCAGCGTTAATTTTTTCAACACAAAAAGAGGGGTTAATAGTGCAAAATGCAATGATTAACGCTAAAAACACAAACAAATGATTTTTTTTGTATAAATCAGTCATTTTCAAGATAAATTTTTGTTTTAAATACTTCCTCAAAAAGAGCCTTTTTCTTGTCAAAAACTCTTTTAATCCCCTTGTTAAATATTATATTTACCTGTGGATTTAAAGTCAAAACAGCTTTGTTAAAATCATACATTAGTACTATATTTTGAGCGCTTTGCAAGTGATTGCAGTCAAGAGAATCTGCAAGTCTTAAAATTGAGGAAACGACTTTTACGGCATTTTTATCTTTTTGGTTTAATGACCCAAAGAGTCTGTGTTTTTCTTTTGGTTTAGAGCCTCTGTGGTACCTTACAGATAGGGCAACAATTTTTGTTTGTTCGATTGTTAAATCATCTATTTTATTTTCTAAAATTAATTTTGCACCAATTTTGTTGTGGGGTTTTAAAAGTGATATGCTTAAATTTGTGCCTATGTCATGCAAAAGTGCGCTATATGAAATTAATTTTTCGGCATTTTCAAAATCAAGTATATGATTATTGGGAAATATTTTTTTTAAGTTTGAATAAATTTCAAGACTCGTATCTTTTGTATGTGTTGCATGTTCTAAGTCATTTTTTGAGGTTAGGTAATTTTTTAAAAATTCCTCTAGTTTCATTTTTTAGACCTTTTTAAAAAATTGTCTACACTTCTTACAAAGCTTTCCTGTTCAAATTGGTCTTTTTGAATGTATAATTGTGCACCTGCTTCTTTAAATAGTTTCCCCCATTTGGATTCAGGCATGGATGTAAGGACAATAATTGGAATATTTACCCAAGCGTCTTCTTTTCTTATTTCTTTTACAAATTCAAGACCACTCATTTGTGGCATTTCATTGTCTGTAATTACTAGGTCGAATTTTTCTTTGTGCATCTTGATAAGAGCATCAGGCGCATTTGTTGCAATTTGAACTCTATAGCCGTAACTTTGCAGTATGTTTTTTTGCAGAGTTCTTGTTGTTAGGGAATCGTCCACTACAAGAATTTTATGTGAATAATTTTCTTTCATTTTAATTGCTTTATTTGAGGCAATAATTCTTGTATTTATTTTCTTTGGCAATGTTGCGCTGAAAATGTCGCCTACATTTAAAATGAGGCATATTTCACCGTTTGCAAGGGTTGTGATTCCTGAGATATTTTTTACTTTAAATAATGGTGCTTCCAGTTTTTTGTGCAGTACTTCTTGATCGTAAACTAATTTTTCAACAATTATTCCAACCAGTAAATTATCTGATTTTACAATCATTAGAGTGTATTTGTTTGCATGGCGAGGTTTATTTTCTAATTCAAGAATTTGAGATAGTGTATAAACAGGTATTACATCATCATTGTGCACATAGTAGTTTTTGCCGTCGCGTTCAAAAATATCTGTTGTGTCAATTCTAAGAACTGTTTTTATTGAGGATGTAGGTATTGCATATAATTGGTCTTGTTCTGACACTATAAAGGTTTTAATGGTTGCCATACTTGCAGGTAGCTCTATTGTTACCATAGTGCCTTTTTTAAATTCGCTAAAAATGTCCACTCTGCCGTTTAGTTGAGATATTTTAGTGTGAACAATATCAAGCCCCAAGCCTCTGCCTGAAAGTTCGGTTACTGAATCACCGGTTGTGAACCCTGGATAGAAAATAAGATTTACAAGGCGTTCCTCATCGATGTTGTCTATTTCTTCTTGCGTTAAAAGTCCCTTTTCAAGCGCTTTTTGTTTAATTTTTTCAACATCTAAGCCCCTGCCATCATCTGTTACGTTGATTATGATTTTATTTTCATGGTGTTTTGCACTTATTGTTATTTTTCCAACAGGATTTTTCCCGTCTTCTTTTCTTTCTTGCGGCGACTCTATTCCATGGTCGATTGAATTTCTCAAAATATGAATGAGGGGGATTTTTATTTCTTCAATAATTTTTTTATCTGCTGCAACATCTGCACCTTCTGTAATAAATTCTATTTGCTTGCCTTTGTCTTTTGCAATGTTATGTACCATGCGCGGAAAAAGGTGGAAAATTGTAGATAATGGCAATATGCGCATATTTTTAACCATGCCTTCAATTTCTGTTGTAGCAGAGTTTAGCTTAGTGTCATTTTCTTGCATTTGCTTAAAAAGGTCAGATGTTTTTTTTATCAAATGCACCATTTTTTCAGCATGGTAATTTTGTAGAACCATAAGTTGTCTGCTAAAAGCCGAAATTGCCCTTGGGTCAGGAGATATGCCTATATTTGAGCTTGCTAAATATTTTCTGTCGAAATATTTAATGTAGTAGCCCATTTTATTAAAGCTTTTTTGCCACTCTAAAAGTTCATTTTGTATATTTTTTGCAACACTTAAGTGTTCATTTGTTTTAATTCTTGTAATTATCAAATCACCGATTTGATTAACCAATTTATCAAGTTTGTATGAGTCAATTCTAAGTGTTTTAATGTCACTTGTGTCAATTGTGCTAATCCAGTCTTGAGTGTTTTTTTCTGTTTTCGGCAGATTTTTTTGAGTTTTTGGTTTTGCGATATTGATTTTTGACATTTGCTCAACAATTGTAATTTTTTGCAGCAAAAGTTCTATTTCAAATTTTCTCTCCTCGGGTTTAATTGCTTCGGGTTCAAAAATTTTTCTTGTGTTTTCGCAAATTTCTTTTATTGCTTCAAGTGTATCGTTTTCAAGGTTTTTTGAATTTGTTTCGTATAAATTTAAAGTATTTAAAATGGTTTCAAATATTTTTTTAATTTCTAAATTTTTAACCATGGTCAGAACTTGTGCTAAAAGTCCTTTTATGTCAGGCAAAAACTCAAGATTAATTTCAAGTAGGCTTAATTTTTCATAAATTCTATCAATTAAGTCTGCAATTATTTTTTTATCTTCCTTTTTGTTTTCTTTAATTTTACCTTCATCACTGTTTAGCAAAAGTTCATTTGCAATATTAAAATAATTTTGAGTACTTATGCCCTTTTGTTTGCAATAGTCAGTAAAAAATTCTTCAATTGAGTCTATTTTTGAATTTAGTTCAAGGATTTGGTTTTCATTTATTGTTTGAGGATTAACTAAAGATATAAATCTGCCAGTGTTTGCAATGAGTTCTTCAAGTGGTTTAATGTTTAGCTCTCTTATTATTATGTTTAGTTCTGCAAGTGGGGTTTTTATAATTTGAATTTCAGAAAAATTATTTTCTTGTCTTGCAGATGAAAATATGTAGATTATCTGGACAATAAGTTCTTCAATTTTGTTCAGTTTAGAAAGAATTTTTTTTACATCTTCACTATAGTTGCATACTTGTTTTTTTGAACCTTCCTGTGCGTTATTTGATGAAATTTTATCCAACTTTTCAATAAAATCATTGGTTTGACTTGTTTCATATTCTTTTTTTTGCTCGACTGTTTTATTTATTAAAAGCTGAATATGTCCCAATGATTCTGAAATTGCATCTATAATTTCAGAATTAGAGTCTAGTTTACCATCTCTTATAAGCCCTAAGACATCTTCTACCTTGTGGGCTACACTTTGTATACCCCCAAAGCCAAGCATTCTGGCAGAGCCTTTTAAACTGTGAGCATCTCTTGCAAGCTGGATAATTATATCAGGATTTTTAGGGTCTTTTTCAAGTGCGAAAAGACTTTTATCCATGGATTGCAGAATTTCTCCGCCTTCCTGTTGGAAAATATTCAAAATCTCATCTAGTTCATCGTCTAAAAAATCCATTTTGATAAATTCGCTATTGTTCGCCTATGTTTGATTTGAAAGTTTTTGAAAGATTTTGCAGGCTTTCAACATTTTGAAAATTCTCTTCTGTTGCTTTATAGTTGTTTTCAAGCATTGAATTTATATCGCCAACTGCATTTTCTGTTGTCGTTGTATCGTTTGATATTTTTTTTGACGAGCCTGTCATATCATTTATGCCTTGTGATATTTCATTCATTAAAAGGATTAGCTGTTCAATGTTTGAACCTATGTTATGAGCAAGTTCAATACCTGATTCTACCTCTTTTGTTCCTTCTTCAGTTGCAAGTACTGTTGAGTTTGCTGTTTGCTGTATATTTGCAATAAGTGAAGTTATTTTTGTTGTTGCTTGTTTTGATTCATCTGCAAGTTTTCTAATTTCACCTGCAACAATTGCAAAGCCTTTACCATGTTCACCTGCACGAGCTGCTTCAACTGCTGCATTTAGTGCAAGTAGGTTTGTTTGTTCTGCTATATCTTCTACAAGTCCTATGGTTGATGAGATTGATTGGATAAAGTCAGATAACTCAAGAATAAGTTCTGCAATAGTTTGGATTTTGTGTCTGATTGTAAACATTTTTTCAATGTTTGCTTTAACTGCATCGTATTCGGTATTTGTATAGTTAAGGGAGTCTATAGCCTTTTTTTTAGTATTTGTGATTATCTCATTCAAATCTGAACTTTGATTTTTAAGATTTTCAATAAGGAGTTTAATATTTGAAAGTTTTGCAAAAGTGAGATTTATGTTTTCTTTTTGAATTGATGTTGCACCTTCAATTTTTTTAGTATTATCAAGCGCATTTTCAAGCAGTTGGTTTATTGTGTTTGTGGTGTTGTTCTTGTATTGTTTTTTTGTAGCTTCAAAAATTACAACGGTTAAGCAAAATAAAAGCACAAGGACACCTGCGCTTACAGCTCTTGATAAATCAGTATATTCAAATACCCCAAAAAGGAAGATAAAAACAAATAGTATAGTTATTAAATCTGCGGTTTGTTTTTTACCAAGGTAATCATTTATACCGTTCTTTTGTTTGATTTGTTTAGACATAAATCCCCTTTTTTTAAAAAATAATGTATAATTTTTTTATACGTCCAATTATATAAGATATTTAACTCTATGGCAAAAAAAGTACTCATAATAGATGATAGTGTAGAAGATATAAATTCTATCTTAAATGTGTTTGCAAAGGCTCAAATAAATATTATGCATTCACAAGATCCATTTTCTACCATAGGTTTAATTTATAAAGAAGTTCCTGATTTAGTGGTTTTAGATATTTTGATGCCTGAGTTGGGTGGATATGAGTTGTGCAGAATGATAAAATCTGATGAATGCGCAAAGGATATTCCTGTTGTTATCTATTCAAAACTTGATAAAAACATTGATAAATTTTGGGCATTTCGTTCCGGTGCAAATGCTTTTGTAAATAAGGGTGAAATGTCGCAGGAGTTGTTAAATATTTGTCTTGATACTATGGAAAAGAATCCTGTTAGCTTGCAGATAAAAAGTAAGCTTTTAAATGCCAAGCAGGGAGGGCATTTGGAAGATGATTTAAAGGTTTTGTCAAAAGAAGATTTAATAAAAGATTTTAATTCAATTAAAGAAATTGAGGCTGATGCAGATATTTTATCGGTTGAAATATTTGGTAAAATCAAACGTTATTTTAAATATGACTGTGCTATGTTGAGTTTTGCAGATGATGAAAAGAGTATTATTTATTGTGATGCAGGTAATATTTCTCTTAAAAACGAAGTATTTGATGAGGTAAGAAAAAAAACAACTGTTGCAAATCCTGAAATTAAGGTTATTTTGCAAAAAGAAAGTTTATCGGAAATATCAAGATTGGAAGACTTTTGTGTAAAGTACGAGTATGAGATAAATGTTGACTCAAAACCTATAGGATGTTTATACCTTTATGCAAAAGAAAACCTTAATTCTCTTGAACTTAAAATGGCAAGTACAATAAAAGACCTTGTTGAACATATAATGCGTCTTAGATATTTTAAGATTTGCAATAAGGATGACAATTCTAAAGGTGCAAATCCAAGAAAATTATATACCCAGCTTGATTTTGATAGAATTTTAAGTTATGAATGTGGCTGGCACAAAAGAAATAATGCACCGCTGTGCCTTGCTTTTATTGAAATTGAGTCTTTAGAAAATATTGAAAATAAATATGGAAAATATTACGGAGATTTATTGCTCGCAAGAATTTCCAACTTCCTAAGCGGCTGTCTTTCTGATGGTGATTTTATTTATAGAAACGATGACAATATTTTTGCAATACTTATGACAAATTCTGATATAGGTACTGCAAATGAAAAACTTGAGTTTTTGTTATTAAAAATAAAAGACCCTCAGCGTGCCTTTATAGAGGGTGAAGAAGAAATAGCCCTAAAGGCTGCAGGGTTAATTTTGAGTCAAAAATATAAAAATCACTATGAATATGTTGATGCATTGTATGATGTTTTAGATATGGTGCGCCATTCAAAGAATGATATTTTAGTAAAGTAGGGTTTGAATTTATGGAAAATGAGTTAATAGCTGTGGAGCAGATTCAAGGACTTGTGCCCGAGCGTCCTGAAAAGATATATACTATAGTAAGTATTGCAAATGATATATATGCTATTGATGCAAAATGTGTGCTTGAGATATTAAAATTTGTAGAATTGTCAAGACCTGAAAGATTGCCATCACATATTGCTGGGCTTTTTGAATATGATGGAAAAATTATAAATGTTGTCGATATAAAATCAATTTTAAATATCGAGCCAAGTCCTTATGATATTAATTCAATGATAGTTATTATAAAAGCAGATGAGGACATTTTTGCCGTTATGGTAAATAAGGTCTTGGATGTAAAGCGAGTTGACAGAAATGATATGCAAGAAATACCATATTCTACAAAGCATAATTTCATTGAGCACATATATGATTATAAGGATTCCCAATGTAATATTTTAAATATTGCATCAATTAATAATTGGATTAAGACACATCCTGATGATAGTGATACTGACAAAGGATTTGAGCTTATTCCAACAGATGCAAAATCCCTTGAAATTTTACATGAAAGAAGACTTGAATATATTGAGAAAACAAGCAAAAATCCATATTCAATAATGAGTGATAAGGATGAATTTGTCTCGTTTTTTGTTGGAGAAAATAAATATTGCATTAAGATGAACGATATAAAGGGTTTTTATAAGCTTCAAGAAATAAAAATGACAAAAGTACCATGTACTCCTGATTTTATACTTGGGCTTGTTAATATAAAAGGGGATTTTATTTGTGTAATTGATATTAAAAATTATTTTCACTCTCAAAAATTACCCTACAGTGGCTCAGGCACTATTATTGTTTTAAATTCAGACGAATTTAAAATTGGAATTTTAGCAGATGCAATTGGGGATAATATTCAAATAAAACCCGACGAGATTGTATCTCTTAAAAAGCAGGAAAATAAAAACGAGCTTATGCAATATGTAAAAGATGGCGAAATTTACCTTATAATCAACGTTCCCGAGATGCTTAATAATGATAAATTATTCATTAAGTAAAAGTGTTTTTACATTTTTAATTTTTTGAATAAGTTCTTTTATAATGTATAAATTTGTGTTTTGCAATTTTGCATATGTTTGCAAGTCACTATTTGCCTTGGTTTGTTTAAGATTTTCAAAATACCTGTTTGTATTTGAGGCGCATAAAAACATTACATAGGATAAATTATAATATTTTTCAACAATTTCATTTAATACTAAAATAATTTTTTGCTGATTTTTTTCAATTGTTTTATTTTGAACTTTTCTCCTTGAAAATTCTTTTATAATCTCGTTTTGCAAGTTTTCAAGTGAGGCTGTTTTTTCTTGCAGTTCAGTATATACTTTTATCATTTCTTGTTTTATTTTAATTATTTTAGATTGGTCATATTGCGGAATTTGACAAGGGATTTGCACCTTTTGTACTTTATCTGTTTTAAGCATAACTTGCTCTAATGCTAAGTTTTTAAATCCGTTAATCTGCGCACCGCCTGTTGAAGAATTTATTAAATCTAAGTTTTGGTTATTTTTTGCAAATTCTTCAAAGTATTTTATAAAAATAGCGTAACATGCTTGTGTTGGGAGCATTTTCCCGTCTTGACCAATTACTGAATAAATTGTTGAATTTAGCCTGTTAATGTAATTTTTTGCAAAATAATCAGCATATTTGCCATCTAAATATTTTTTAGCGAGCAGTTTCTTTTTATACTGTTCGTAGTCTTTTGCTCTAATTTCATATTTATTTAATTCTGGATTAAAAATACACTCTAAATCTTCATAAACACTACCTCTTGCGTAACATTGCCCATCCTTAAAGGCTAAATCTTGTCCACAGAGGATGATTTTTTTGAACCCCATAATTTCTGCACTTGAAAGTGCGCAGTATGAAACTGTTCCTATTGCTTTATTGTTTGAAATGTCAATATTTAGCGTATTTGCCAGATAGTCGTTTAAAAAGTTTTCTTTTGAGAAAAATAAAAATCTGTTTTTAACTTTTAAATCCCACAAGTATGAGCTTGAATAAGGCTCAAAAATTAGATTTGTTTCACTTAAATCAATGTCATTAATTTGCGTGCTTGTATCAAGAGCCTCAACAATGCACAAAAAATCAGGTATTATGCCATTTTTTTCTAAAAGTTTTAGGGCGGGCCCTACTGCAAATAAAATAAAATTATCGCGGTATTTTTTTATTGTTTCAATATTGTCTTTTAAAGATGGACCTGCAGATGCAATTAGCGCGCAAGAGTCTTTATATAAGTCTTTAAGTGAAGAAACAAGCGGTGTTTTTGTAATTTTTTCAAGGTTTTGAAGGGTATTAAACGTTGCAAACGGTGCAATTTTATTTATTGTGTTTGTATTAGCCTGCTTTTCGCCTCTTTTTCTCTCGATAAAACCTGCAAAAGTATATATGTCATTTTTGTAAATATTAAAGTAAGAGCTTAAGAACGAAATTGTAATTTTTGTTTCTCTATCAGCAATAATATCAATAATCTTTAAAAGTTTTTCCCTGCCATTTGTTATAAATACATTGTTTTTGCTTAAATTTTCGCTAAACTCTAAAATCTCAAAAACTATTCTTAAAAGCTCGATGTTTGGTTCATAAATTATAATTGTGCCACTTGCTCTTGTGATGAATTCATCTGCTAAATATCCAAGCCCCAAGCCATAAATGACTCTTATTGTGTTTTTATTATCAAGTTCTTCAATTTTATCAACAATTTTTTGCGCTTCAGCTTTTGCGCTTTCAATGCTGTGTAAGGGTATTGAGTTAAATAAAAGGTTATACTCTTGATTTTTATTTTGCACTAATTCAAATGTTGATTTTATGTCATTTATTCTTAAAATTTCATCAGCAAGATTTTTGTCATATCTTTTTATGGCATTAAGATTTGCGTTTAATACTTTATTTTCCATAATTGTTATGTTAACATTAAGAAGGTATTTATGGCAAACTTCATCGGATTTAAAAAAATATTTTTGTTTGCAGTTCTTTTTTGTTCTGTAGTGTTTTTTACTCCCCTAAATTCATCTTTAGCCCAAGAAACAACACAACAGAACGAAAATGAAAAATATGCAAAAATTTATGAAGAATTGCCCGAGCCTGACTTTAGTTACATATTTAATCTTGACCCGTATCAAACAGAAGAATACCGCAAGTATATGTATGCGCCTTATCCTTTATTTAGAACGGCAATAAGGTTTGTGTTTAAAAGCACTGTAATAGAACCGGGCTATTACCTTTTAACTCCAAGGGAAAAAGACGGCAAATGGTATGTGCTTTTTAAGACTAACGGAAAAGTGCAATATATTGTCCCTGTTTATGAAAAAGACCTTGTAGAGCCTGCATTCTATAAAAGGTATGTACCAGAGCGCAAGCTTACCCTGTGGCAGAGTATTTGCCAAAAAACAACAAATACCATGGGTAGGCTTTTTTCAAAGCAAACACAAAGAAAACCTGCGCCAAAATCGTATATTGATGTAAATGAATTAGGTACAGATTACTGGCAAGTAATACTTTATTATGGTGAAAGTAAATATTATATGATTTTTATGAGATAATAAAACAAACCCCTTAAGATAGAGGAAAAAAGATGAAAAAATTATTTGCAACTTTAATGATTTTAACTATGCTGAATTCAAATGCATGGGCGTTTTCACTTTTTAAAAAGGAAAAAACCCAAAATAAAAGTAATATTATAGAGAAGCTTAGCAAAAATAAAAGTGATGAGGCTCAAATAAGAGATATTTTGAGAAATTTAACAAAATATTCAAATGAGCATGACGTAGAAAAAATAATCAGCCTGTATGATAAAAGCTACAGAAGTTTTGATGGTTTTGAATATGATACTTTTAAAAAAATGCTGCAAGAAACATTCAAAGCATATGATGACATAAGCTACAAAAGTGATATCGAAAGTATTAACTTGTATGGAGATAAAGCGGTTGCCAATCTTATAGACAGGACAAAAGCAACCCTTGTGAGTAAAAAAGCACAAGAAAAATTTAAAGAAATGTCTGACCCTGAGCTAAACTCAGGCTTACTTGAAGGTGAGTGCAATTATTCAATTTATCTTCAAAAAATTAATAACGAGTGGAAAATCATTGGTGACAATGTAATATCTGAAGTAACATCTGTTAAATATGGAAGTGCAAAAGATTATCCAATGGAGTTTTTGGCACCACTTTCTACTCCAAAAGACGAGGAGTACTGTTTAACTTTAAAAATGCCTGTTGAAAAAGGTGTAAAAGTTGTTGCAGCACTGGGCAAGGAAGAAATTTTATACCCTAGTGTAGAGCCTGAAGATATTTTTAGAAAATTGCCTAAAGATGGTATTTTAGAGCGTATTGTGCGTGCAAATAAAAATGGTTATAATGAGTATGCAATGGCGTCTGTCGGTATTACAAAAA
Source organism: Candidatus Gastranaerophilales bacterium (assembly GCA_944324385.1). Lineage (GTDB taxonomy): Bacteria > Cyanobacteriota > Vampirovibrionia > Gastranaerophilales > Gastranaerophilaceae > Galligastranaerophilus. The sequence goes on from CALUWD010000009.1 coordinate 40,689, forward strand.
TTAGCGCAGCGCCTGATTTAAGCTTATTTGAAATTAAAATGACAGGTCTTGCATTTTTAATGCAAAGAGTAAATGTATATACAAAGTTAAATCCAACAAGGGAAGATGATAAAAATAAAAAAGAAGAGTCTGAAAATAAAGGATAAAAGAGCTTTTTTCTTTTATATAATTGCAACTTTTATGCTTTGGCAATTAGGTGCTACAATCCGCGATTTGTGTGTTGATACATTTGCGCAAATTAGTACTCAGGGCAGTGCAATTTTGTCATTTGTTTATGCTAAAAATACAGGCGGTGCTTTTTCATTGTTTGAGGGACATCCTTATTTGTTGGCGCTTTTTGCCGTTCTTGTATTAGGCGCGCTTGTTGCTTATGTTTATAAAAGAGTTATTTTTAATGACAAATTTAAAATTTTGGCGCTTGTTTTGTTTAGTGCAGGGATTTTGGGAAATCTTTACGAGAGAATAACGCTTGGCTATGTTGTCGATTATGTAAAGCTTAACTTTGTAAATTTTGCGGTTTTTAATGTCTTTGATGTTATGATTTGCGCCTCTGTTTTTATTTTTATTCTTATGGTTTTGTATGAAGATATAATTTTAATTTGCAATAAAAATGGAAAAAATAAATCTTAATTTTGAAAATAAAAATCAAAGACTCGATGTTTTTTTGTCTGCTTTTTTAAATTTAAGCAGAAAAGTTGTTGCACAAGCAATCGAAAACGGGCTTATTTTTGTAAATGGAGTGCAAAAAAAATCGTCATACAAAATAAAAGGCGATGAGATTATTGAATATGACCCTGAAATGTTTAAAGAAAAAGAAGTTGCAATTGAGCCTCAGGATATAAAACTTGATATTAAATATGAAGACGATTATTTAATTGTTTTAAATAAGCCAAAAAATATGCTAACTCATCCAAGTGCATATGAAACCAAAAATACTTTAGTTAATGCGCTTTTATACCATTGTGGAGATAATCTTTCAAATAAAAACGAGCCCTTTAGACGTGGTATTGTGCACAGGCTAGATAAAAATACAGCTGGACTTATGCTTGCGGCAAAAACTGATGAGGCTGCAAGGTCTTTGCAAGAACAAATAAGAACAAAAAGTGCTATAAGGAAATATTTGGCAATTGCCCTTGGGGATTTTGAACAAGACAGTGGTGTTATTGATAAACCGCTAAAGCATTATATGTCTGATACTGTTAAAATGCAGGTAAGTGATACTGATGGCGCAAAAGAGGCAATAACTTATTATAAAGTTTTAGAAAAATTTCAGGGTGCAGCTCTTGTTGAGTTGGAGCTTAAAACAGGCAGAACTCATCAAATTCGAGCGCATCTGTCATCTATTAATCATCCTGTTTTTGGTGATAGTCTATATGGCGCTAAGGGTTGTACTATTGAAAAATATAGAGGAATTAAAACAAACGAACAAGTTCTAGAGTCTTATTACCTTCGCTTTACACATCCTGTAAATAATGAGATAATGACTTTTGAGCTTGAACCAAAGGATTGGGATGCTGATTTAGTCAAAGTTTTAAAAATAATGAGGGGACAAAAATGAAAAATCTAGGTTTATTTTTAGCTTTTATATTAACCGCAGGCTTTGTTTACGTTTTTGGGTACAACAACCCTGTAATACCTGTTAGTTTTGGTGATTATCATTATAATGTTGATTTATTTATTTATGCTCTTTTTGCTTTTATATTTGGCATTTCAACAGGTGCATTGCTAATGTTAAGGGGCTTTTTTGATGTTTCTGATAATTATAAAAAATTAAAAAGACAGTATGAAAAAACATCAGTTGGCGCAGATGATTCAGACTTGAAAATAAGAACTCTTGAAAATAAAATTCAAACTCTTGAAGAAGCTCTTAAAAAAGCTCTTGAAAAGTAGTTTAATTTTTTGTCCATAAGTCTTTGTGCAAAAGGGCTAAAAATGGTATTAATTCAAGCCTTCCAATTAGCATATTAAAAATAAATATCCATTTTGTTGACAATGTTAAGCAATCAAAACTTGCCATAGGGCCAATTTTTGCACTCAGCCCCGGGCCGATGTTACCCAAAGTTGTAATTGCGCCTGATAATGCAGTTGCCGGACTTTTTTCAAGAAGCGCTGTGACAAATGCGCTGAGTGCGAAAATAAAAAAGTAAAATATACAAAAAGCCATTATTTGCGATCCTGTATCGTCAGAAATAGGCTTGCCTTCAAGCCTTATAGGATAAACTGCATTCGGGTGAATGATTTTTGCAACTTCTCTTTTTATGTATTTGAAAAGGTAAATCCATCTTGCAATTTTTAAGCCTCCTGCGGTAGAAGCCGCACAGGCACTTGCAAACATTGCCGCAAAAAGCATAATTTTGGCATCGGCGCCCCATTTTATAAAATCAACGGAGGCAAATCCTGTTGATGTTATAAGGCTTATAACCTGAAAAGAGCTGTCAATAAGGCTTTTTAAAAAACTGCCTTTGTGTGCGCTCCACAGAAAAAAAGCAATTGATAAACTGAAAAATACTGTTATACCAAGATAAGTTAAAAATTCTTCACTTTTTAAAAACGAGCCCCATTTTCTCTGTATAAAAACTTTGTAGAGTAAAATAAAGTTTGCACCGGATAAAAACATAAAAATTCCCGTAATAATAACGGCAGCTTGATTATTATACCCCATAAGACTTTGCGCATTCGGCGAAAGCCCGCCTGTTGAAACAGTTGAGAGCGTTGTGCAGAGCGAATTATAAAAATCCATACCGCAAAGCTTCAGCAAAATAAGTTGAACAATCGTAAGTCCTAAGTATATCCCCCACAGCCAGCTTGCCGTGTGGCGGATGCGCGGAGTTACTTTTTCCTCCACAGGCCCCGGGGATTCCGCGGAGAACATCTGTCTGCCTGCAACAGAGAACTTTGGCAAAACCGCGATAAATAAAACAACAATCCCCATCCCGCCGAACCATTGAGTCATAGCGCGGTAGAAAAACAGTGTTTTAGGGTAAATTGTATAATCGTTTATAACGGTTGCTCCGGTTGTTGTAATTCCTGAAACCGATTCAAATATGGCGTTTGTAATGTTAAAATCATAAAAAAGATAAGGAATTGCGCACACAAGCGAAAAGAAAACCCAGGAAAAAAACACTCCGGATAATGCTTCAGGCTTTTTTACACTGTCTATATCTTTTTCTGACACATGTGCTAATGTGAATAAAAAACCTAATAATATTGAAATAAAGGACGCACATACAAAAGGTAAAACATGGTCCAATTCTTTATAAGCCAGTGCAAAAAGGATGGGTAATAAAAGTACAACGCCTATATATCTTAGATTTGAACCTATTATATTTGATACAATGTTATATCTCATTATTTAAAGAAATCCTTAATATTTGCGACATTTTGCGATTTTGTAAATATTAAAAGCCTGTCATTTGCCTTAATTAACGTTTGACCTTTTGGAATTATTATTTTTTCCCTGCGTTCAATTATTGCAATGACCGCTCTTGCCGGCAGATTCAACTTCATAAGCATAGTATCTTCGAAGTCTTCTCTTACTTTAAGTTCAAGAATTTCAGCGAGTCCTCTTTCGACTGTTGCTAAAATCCCTGCGTGAGATTCTATTATCCTGTTTTTAATTTCATTTACAGCAGCTTCTTTTGGTGAAATTGCAACATCAACACCTACTTTTTCAAATAAACTTGCCGTTGCTGCCTGAGCTACCCTTGTGATTGTCCTTTTTGCTCCCAACTGTTTAGTTAAAAGCGAACATAAAAGATTTTTTTCATCGTTGTCTGTAACGCAAATTGCAACATCAGATGAACCAATGCCTTCTTGTTCCAATAATTCAAGGTTTGTTCCATCGGCATTTAGCACAAGTGTTTTTTTGAGATTTTGTGATAAAAATTCGCATCTTTTGTAGTCGTTTTCAATAATTTTTATTTTTAATTTAGATTTTTCTAGACTTTTTGCAAGTTCGTAACCAACAGAACCTCCGCCAATTATTGAAATATTTCTAATATCGTTATCTTCAATAAAAAACTGTCCTGCTGTGTCGTTTAGTGCTTCAGGTGTTCCCATAAATATTGCTTTATCATTAAGCGCAAATTCGCTTTCACCATTTGGGATAAACAGTTCTTCATCCCTTGCAATTCCTACAACCAGTGTTTCATCATTAAAAGCGCAATCTTTCAGTTTTTTGTTTTTTAAAACAGAATTTTCTTTAATTCTGTATTCAAGTAATTTTGCTCGACCATTTGAAAAATACTCTACATCAACAGCGTCAGGCACTGTTATTATTCTTAAAATTTCTTGTGTTAACAGTCTTTCAGGCCAAATGATGTAATCAATGTATAGTGCGTGGTTTCTGTTGTGTTCTTCTTTTATAATGCGCAGAGAATCTCTGCAATCTTTTTTTGATACAAAACAAACGGTTTCAGCGCTCGATAATTGTTTTGCAATAAGGCAAGCGACAATGTTGCCTTCATCTATACCTGTGCAGGCAATAAAGACATCGCAGTTTTTAATGTCTGCTTCTCTTAAAATATTTATATTTGAAGCATCGGCGCATATCGTAGTCAAATCCAAATTGTTGAATTTTTCTAAACTTTTTGAGTCGGGGTCTATAACTATAATGTCGTGGTCTTCGAAGAATTCAGCTGCTATAATTGAGCCCATTTCGTTCGCGCCGTAAATAATTATTTTCATAAATATTATTATTAGATAAACATTTTTATTTTCAAGTGGTTAAAAATTTGCACCATGCCTTTTTTGTAGTAATATATTATTATTACCAGTATTTTAGGGGATTTTACATGTCGGAACAAACTACGCAACACTATGATGCCAGTAACATAAGAGTTTTAGAAGGTCTTGAGGCGGTCAGGGTTCGCCCTGGCATGTATATTGGTTCGACTTCTCAAAGAGGTTTGCACCACTGTATTTATGAAATTGTAGATAATTCAATTGATGAAAGTCTTGCAGGATATTGCGATACGATTCATGTAACAGTACACCAAGATAATTCTGTAACCGTTCAAGACAATGGGCGTGGAATTCCTGTTGATATTAAACCTGACAGTGGTAAATCTGCCCTTGAAATTGTTCACACCGTACTGCATGCAGGCGGCAAATTTGGTGATGGCGGTTATAAAGTATCAGGCGGTTTGCATGGTGTTGGTGCTTCTGTTGTAAACGCTTTGTCTGAAAAATATGTTGTCGAGGTTTCTCGTGACGGTTGGGTTTGGAGACAGGAGTATTTAAGAGGCGAACCCTCAACGCACGTTGAAAAAATAAGAGAAACAGATGCAACAGGAACAAAAACAAGATTTTGGCCCGACCCTGAAATATTTACGGAAACAACTGAAATTGACTGTGATGTTATTGCAAATCGTTTCCGCGAGATGGCATTTTTAAACAAAGGTTTAAAAATTGTATTTACTGATAAAAAGGCCGATAAAGAGTATACATATCATTATGAAGGCGGTATAGCAAGTTATGTTGAGCATTTAAATAAGAATAAAACCCCGCTTTTTGAAAAACCAATCTATATGGAAAAAATGGTGGATGGTACATATGTTGAAATTGCAATGCAATATACAGACTCTTATACTGAAAATGTTTTGAGCTTTGCAAACAATATCAATACACACAGTGGCGGTACTCACTTAACAGGTTTTAGAAACGGTATCACGCGTGTAATTAACGACTATGCAAGAAAAAACAATATTTTAAAAGATAACGAACAAAACCTTGCGGGTGAAGATGTTCGTGAAGGTTTAACAGCTATTGTTTCGGTTAAAATTTCAAATCCTGAGTTTGAAGGGCAAACAAAAGAAAAACTCGGTAATGCTGAAGTAACACCTGCGGTTAACGATGTAATTAGGGATAAATTTCAAGAGTGGCTTGAATTTAACCCTAAGCTTGCAAAATTTATTATAGAAAAAACTCTGCAAGCGCAAAGAGCTCGTGAGGCTGCAAGAAAGGCAAGAGAATTAACAAGAAGAAAAACTGCGCTCGAGAGTTCTTCACTCCCCGGTAAACTTGCCGATTGTTCTTCTCGTGAGCCTGAAAAGTGCGAATTGTATATTGTTGAGGGCGATAGTGCAGGCGGCAGTGCAAAACAAGGCAGAAACAGGATGTTTCAGGCAATTTTGCCGCTGAGGGGTAAGATTTTAAACGTTGAGCGCGCAAGATTGGATAAAATTTATAATTCTAATGAAATTAAAATAATGATTCAGGCACTCGGTATAAATATTTCAAAAAACCCTGATGAGGTTGATGTCGATAAGTTAAGATATCATAAAATTGTTATGATGACAGATGCCGATGTTGACGGTGCGCACATCAGAACGCTGCTTATGACGTTTTTCTTCCGCTACGCTCGCCCGTTAATTGAAAACGGCTATTTATACATTGCGCAACCGCCTTTGTACAAAGTTACAACGGGTAAGATATCAGAATATCTTTATGATGATAGAGCGCTTGATAGAATGGTGCGTGAGCGTGGAACAAAATCACTTTGTTTGTATGACAAAACAAAAACAAAAAGTGTGTGTGATGATGAGCTTGAAAATCTTATCTATTCAATGTCTACATACTATCGCTCATTCCACAATCCTATTATTAATCAAATGCCATCAGTTATTGTGCGCGGTTTAATTCGCTCAAATGTTGAGCCGCAAGACTTTGAAAACGAGGAAAAAATTAAAGAAGTTTATCGCTATTTAGCACATTATATAGAAGATCACGCGCTAAATTACGGTATAACCGAAGCTAAAGACTATAAGGTGTCCTTGGGTGCAAATCCTGAAAATAATAAATTTTACTTTAAGGTTGATTTAGGAATAGATCATGACCCTGTTACAATAACACCTAATATGATTAAGAGTAATGAGTTTGCACGCATTAAAAATGCATACCCTAAAATAAGACAATTTTTAATTGAAGAAGAAAAAATACTTATTTTGCAAACTCCCGAGGGTGAAGTTGAGATAACTTCATTTGCACAATTGCAAAGACTTGTAGAGGAACGTGGGCAAAAAGGTTTACAGATACAGCGTTTCAAAGGTCTTGGAGAAATGATGCCGCAACAACTTTGGGAAACAACAATGGACCCTGCGAACAGAACGCTTCTAAAAGTTAACATAGAAGATGCAATGTTGTGCGATGAGCTTTTTGACGTTCTAATGGGTGATAACGTTGGACCAAGGCGTGATTTTATCGAACAAAACGCAGTTTATGCAACAAATATTGATACATAGTATTATTATGTTAACTATTTTAAAATAAATTAGTTTCATAAATTAAATCATAATCTTGTGCTGCTTTTTGTACAAGATTATGTCTTATTTGAAGCCCTTCTTCTGTTTCCAAAAATTCTTTAATTGTATCAATGTTATCCAATATGCAATTATGTTCTTTGTCATATTTATGAGGATTTAGAAGCAATTGATAAAACATTAATTCTTTTAATTTTTCTGCTATATCTTTAGGCGTCTTGTTTGTATCCACGCCATACTTTTCAAGTTTTTCAAAGATTTCTTCTTGGCTTAAATCTTCTTGACTTTGCCCTGTTGCATATTCTATGTAATCTTTTCCCATTGCTGCTACATCGTCATAGTTAGTTTTATAATCAATACCAAGTTTATCTAAAGCCATTAAATTAAGTTGTTTTTCAAGTTCGTAATATAGTTGTCTATATTCTCCTACGCCATTGTCTTGTGTTTTTTTGCTTATGCGTGAAAATTTTCCATCTTTCATTATAGCTTCCTGTGTACCGGCAGGTGTTGCAAGGAGTACTGCGATATCGCCACTTGATAGTGGTAGTTCAACAGGATGTCCATGTATTAATAGTGCGTTTGGTACTATTTTTCTTGTGTCAAAACTACAACTGTGTTCATTACCTGTGCTTATTTGGCAAATTTCTCCATCAGGTGAAATTATGACACCTGTTTCCAGATTTTTTTCTGCAAGCTCTTCCGATATAATTTCTTTTGCTTTTTTTATTGCACTTTCTTTTAGATTGGCGCTTTTTACAAAACAGTCACATTCCATTGGTTTTGTTTGAAAGTGTTCATTTTTTTTGCTTTGTATTGTTTGTATTTGACCTAAAAAATTTATTCTGTTAATCATTTTAGCTCCTTCAAAATATTTAAGATAAAAAATAGCTATAATTGCTAAATATTTCTTTTTTGTAACAAAAAATTAACTCAAATTCTTGTGATATAATAAACCTATGGTAGTAAAAATAACAACAGCAACACTTTGCGGCTTGGATGCTTATAAAATAGATGTCGAGGTCGATGTTACAAATTCGCTTCCTCAAGTTGCAATAATAGGTCTTGGCGACACTGCAATTACGGAAGCAAAAGAGCGTCTAAGGCTTGCAATTAAAAATTCATCTTACAGTTTCCCTCAAACTAAAGTTGTTATAAATCTTGCCCCTGCCGATATTAAAAAAGAAGGCACAAGTTATGACCTTGCAATGGCTGTAGGGATTTTAGCAAAAGAAAATATTATAAAAAATATTCCAAAAGATACTGCTTTTTTAGGAGAGTTATCGCTTGATGGTTCAATTCGTCCTATTAGCGGGGTTTTGCCTATTGTTTGCGCATTAAGTGATTTAGGCATAAAAAAGGTTATTTTGCCTTTTGAAAATTTAAAAGAGGCAAGTTTTGTTGAAAATATTGAGTCTTTGGGTGCAAAAAATTTGTGCGAATTAGTGCAATTTCTGAACAACCAAGGAGATTTGCATACTTTAAAACAAAACATCGACGACTTTTTAAATTTAGAAGATGATTTTGAAATTGATTTTAAACATGTTAAGGGACAAAAAAGCGCAAAGTACGCTCTTGAAATTGCTGCAGCCGGTGCGCACAATATTTTGATGTGCGGCACACCGGGTTCGGGTAAAACTATGCTATCTAAGGCTTTTGTTTCAATTTTACCGCCTTTAGAAAAAAGTGAAGCAATAGAGCTTACAAAAATATACTCGGCCTCAGGACTTTTGGATTATGACAAGCCTTTAATTTCAAGGCGTCCGTTTCGCTCTCCTCATCACAGTGCCTCTGCTGTGGGCATTATAGGCGGCGGTTCAAAAGTAAATGCAGGCGAAATTACCCTTGCACACAGGGGCGTTTTGTTTTTAGATGAAATGGTTGAGTTTCCTCGTCATGTTCTTGAAGTTTTGCGTCAACCGTTAGAAGACGGAGTTGTTACAATTTCACGTGCAAGCAAGAGTGTTAAGTTTCCTGCAAATTTTATACTAATAGGTGCTATGAATCCTTGCCCTTGCGGGTTTTTGGGTGATCCTAAAAAACAGTGTACATGTTCTGATTATCAAATAAAAAGATACCGTTCTCGTCTTTCGGGCCCGCTTTTAGATAGAATTGATTTGCAAATTGAAGTACCAAGATTAAGCGAAGATGAGTTACTTAATATACAAGAAGATGGTGAAGATTCAAAAACAATCAGAAAAAGAGTTGTGGCTGCAAGGAAAATTCAGCTTGAAAGATATAAAAACGATGGTATTTTAACAAATTCAGAATTAAGTGCAAAACTTGTCAAAAAATATTGTAAAATTGACGAAGAATCAAAAAATATGCTTAAGTTTGCAATTTCAAAATTCAATCTTTCGGCGCGTTCGTACGAGAGAATTTTAAAACTTTCAAGAACTATTGCAGACCTCAATGGGCAAAAAGATATACAAACACAAGATATTGCACAGGCTTTGCAATTTAGAGGCTTATCAGGAGTTTAAAATAGCCCTTGTAGCTAAATTGAAAATTTTGAAATTGCAGTTTATAATTTGACAGTAATTTTAGAGAGGTAATTTATGAAAAATTGGATTATAGTACTTTTGGTTTTTGCGATTCCTTTGGGGCTTTATGCTTATTTTGAATCAAATACTCAAGCAACTGCTGCAAAAGAAGAAATGACTGCAAATAAAACTCAAAAACCTCGAGTTATCAAGTTTTACTCGCCAATGTGTTCCGATTGTCAAAAGGTTTCAAAAGAAATGGTCGGTGTTGTAGAAGACTTTAAAGATGCTGTTACTTTTGAAGAAATTAATGTTTCAGAGCAAACTGATAAAAACAAGGCTTTAATTAAAAAATATAAAATAACACTTGTGCCGACTTTAATTTTTGAATCTAAAGACGGTAAAATTGTTAAAAAAGTCGAAGGATTCATTGAGGATGACGAAATAGAAAGTAATATTGTAAACATTAAGAAATAGGAATTTTTCAATGGAATCTTTAGTTGCAAGCTTAACAACATATTTAAAAACGCAAGAATTCTCATATATCTTTTTGCTTATTTCGTTTATAGGCGGGGTACTTGCGTCTTTGTCGCCCTGTTCGCTTTCGGTTTTACCCATAGTTGTCGGTTATGTAGGCGGATATAGTGAAGAATCGGGTTTTAAAACATTTCTTCAACTTGTATCTTTTGTGTTGGGCTTATCCGTAATTCTTACCGTAATTGGGATTATATGCGCACTTGGAGGGAGAGCCTTTGTTTCAATAGGCGGTGCTTATTGGGTAATTATTGTCGCATCGGTTATTTTGCTTTTTGGCTTAAACTTGCTTGGAGTTTTAGAGTTTAACTTTCCTGTTATAGTAAAACAAATTCCTAAAGGTGATGCGCACAGTTTATTTATTTATCCTTTTATATTGGGTGCATTATTTGCGCTTGCCTCAACACCTTGTTCTACTCCTATTCTTGTAGGTATTATGAGTTTTGCCTCATTGAGCGCAAATTTAGTTTACGCTGCGTTAATGCTTTTTATGTTCTCTTTGGGGCAGGGTGTAATTATAATTCTTGCAGGGGTGTTTACATCTTTTGTTAAAAAAGCAAGGATGTTTTCTAATGTTTCAGAAACATTTCTAAAGGTAATGGGTGCTCTTTTGGTACTTTCTGCAATACTTATTTACTACAGTGTTTTTGCAAGATTTTTTGTTTAAAGTAAAACTTGCCATGCCGAATAAAACCCTTGCCATGCCGAATAAAATAACCGTCATGCCAAATAAAAATAACCGTCATGCTGAACTTGTTTGACTGCTTTTCTTGACGAAGCGAAGCTGAGTCATAGAAAATGTCCCTATGCGGGCAGCATCTTACAAATGAACACTTTATAATATTAACGCGTAAAAGAGGAAAGACCCTGAAACAAGTTCAGGGTGACAATCTTTGCCATGCTGAACAAAACCCTTGCCATGCCGAACAAAAAATAACCGTCATGCCGAACAAAAAATAACCGTCATGCTGAACTTGTTTCAGCATCTTTGTCATGTTGAACAAAATAACCGTCATGTTGAACTTGTTTGACTGCTTTTCTTGACGAAGCGAAGCTGAGTCATAGAAAATGTCCCTATGCGGGCAGCATCTTAAAGTGAATACACAAATTAAATAATTAATTTTTTGTTAATAATTCCTCCATGTTCTAAAAATAATTATATTATTTACTCATAAAGTTAAAAAAGGAGGATAATACAATGACTACAATTAAACCTTTAGCAGACAAAATCGTTATTAAGGTTATAGATGATGTTGAAAAAACATCAGGCGGTATTTTTATTCCTGACAGTGCAAAAGAAAAACCTCAAAAAGGTGAAGTAATTGCAGTAGGTCCTGGAAAATTCACCGATAACGGCACAAGAGAGGAAATGGATGTAAAAGTTGCAGATAAAGTATTATTTGCAAAATATTCAGGTACTGATGTAAAAATCGATGAAGTTGAGTACAAAATCCTTTCTGTAAAAGATGTATTGGCAATTATTGAATAAGGAGATATAAAAATGGCTAAAAAAATAGTATTTGACGCTCAAGCGCGCGAAGCCCTATTAAGAGGTGTAGATGCCGTTGCTGATGCCGTTAAAGTAACACTTGGACCAAAAGGCAGAAACGTAATTCTTGAAAAGAAATTCGGCGGACCTCAAATTGTTAACGATGGTGTAACAATTGCAAAAGAAATTGAATTAAAAGATGGTCTTGAAAACGCAGGTGCGCAACTTTTAAAAGATGTATCATCAAAAACAAATGATGTTGCAGGTGATGGTACAACAACAGCATCAGTTCTTGCTCAAGCAATTTATCGTGCAGGCTTAAGAAACCTTGCAGCAGGTGCTAATCCTATGGGCATTAAACGTGGTATTACAAAAGCTGTTGAAGAAGCAGTTAAAGAAATTAAAGCTATGTCAAAATCAGTTGACTCTAAAGAAATGAGAGCTCAAGTTGCTTCAATTTCAGCCGGTAACGATAAATTCATCGGTAACTTAATTGCTGATTGTATGGAAGCAGTAGGAACTGACGGTGTTATAACTGTTGAAGAATCAAAAACTTTCGGAACTGACAAAAAAGTTGTTGAAGGTATGCAATTTGATAAAGGTTATATCTCACCTTACTTCATTACTGACGCTGAACGCATGGAAGCAGTTTTAGAAGATGCTTATGTACTTTGTGTAAACAAAAAAATCAACTTAATTGCAGATTTAGTGCCAATCTTGGAACAAGTTGCACGTGATGGTAAATCACTTTTAATTATTGCTGAAGATGTTGAAGGTGAAGCACTGGCAACTCTTGTTGTAAACACAATGAGAAAAGTTCTAAGAGCAGTTGCGGTTAAAGCCCCTGGTTTTGGCGACAGAAGAAAAGCAATGCTTGAAGATATCGCTATTTTAACAGGCGGTCAAATGTTCACTGAAGAACTTGGTATTAAACTTGAAAATGTTACAGTTCAACAACTTGGTCGTGCTCGCAGAGTAACTGTTACAAAAGATGAAACTACAATTGTTGTAGGTTCTGAAACAAAACGTGCAGTTGATGAAAGAGTTGCACTTTTGAAAAAACAAATTGAACAATCAGACAGCGAATATGACAAAGAAAAACTTCAAGAAAGAGTTGCAAAACTATCTGGTGGCGTTGCCGTTATTGAAGTTGGCGCAGCAAGCGAAGTTGAACTTAAAGAGTCAAAATTAAGAATTGAAGATGCGCTGAATGCTACTCGTGCGGCTCAAGAAGAAGGTATTGTCCCCGGTGGTGGTGTTGCTCTTGTTCGTGTTCAACAAGTTCTTGAAAATATCTTGAACAACAAGACATTTGAATCTGATGATGAAAAAATCGGTTTCAAAATCTTAACTTCAGCTCTAGATATTCCTTTGACAACAATTGCCAATAATGCAGGTGCTAAGGGCGATGTTGTAGTTGACGCTGTTAAAAAAGAATCAGGCGCTTACGGTTATGATGCTATGGCAAATACTTATGGCGATATGTTTAAATCAGGTATTGTTGACCCTGCAAAAGTAACAAGATCTGCTTTAGAAAATGCAGCTTCAGTTGCTTCAATGCTACTTACAACAGAAGCAGCAGTTGTTGAAATTCCTGAAGAAAAAGCTCCGGCTATGCCAGATATGTCCGGCATGGGCGGTGGAATGGGAATGATGTAATTTTTGTACGCAGCTTGTGCTGCGTAAAAAATTATGAATGACCCGATAGTGTGTGAATTTTTGACCCGTGAAACGAGAGTTTTGCGGGTCAAAAAGTAACCGTACTGCGCCGCCGTGCAACGAAGTTGCTTTTGGGCAATTTATTTTGTATTTTGGTTTTATTGAAATAGTGAAGGTCAAAAGGATTCATTATGAAGCTCAATGCAATAAATAAATTTAATACAAATTTTAAATCTAGTTATGATGTTAAAAATAAAGCATTAAATGTGGTAGCAGACAAAATAGATCCAAAAGCTTTAAGTAACTCGTTAGATGCGCTTGCAGCGTATAATCGCACAGCAATAAACTCTCATGAATTAGAAGAGTTTGATCTTTTAAATCTTCCTGATGTAAGTATTGCCCAAGAGTTTTCAGACGATGAGGCTATGTTGCCCGAGGGAGGTTTTGATATCAGCAGTCTTTTTAATCTTTCAAGTTCATATATTGCAGAGCAAATAAGACATTACGATAAAACGGGCGAGCTTATGCCTTATAAGGTTGCGCAAATCATTGATGAGTGCAAATATAATGGATTTGATGATAACCAGACTCGTGAATATTTGGAAAATGCAAAACAGAATTTTGTTGATGAGATGAATTTACTCAAACAAGATGCAAAACGCGCTATTGCTGGCATTTCACCAACCACTAGTAAGCATGACGTTTATAGGGTAATAAATAAGGGATATATGCCTAATTCCCATGAATATTTTGAAAAAATAACTTCCCTGCCTGCTGGTGAAAAAGTTAAGCTGGATTCTGTTCCCATTTATGTTAGCACATCTGCAAGTAAAGTAATGAAAAACTACGGCGGTTGTGGTGCTTATGACGCTGTTTTGTTTAAAATAAAGCTTCCTATTGGTTCAAAGTTGTTTACTATGTCTCGTACAGATGGTATTGAGCAGTGTATGTTGCCGCCTGAGGCTGAATTTAGAGTGATTGACAATAAAAAGTACAAGAATAATTTTAATTTGGTTGAGTTGGAATATATTTTGCCTGAAAAAGATTAACTATTGACAAAGTTTTTTTCTTATGATAAAATATTAAAAATTTGAAAAAAGCGGTTAGCTTATTAAAACCATAGGTTACTAGTGGGTCACATCGTTCCTTTTGGGGGGTCGGCGTGGTCTGTTTGTGTGAAATCGAGGTAAGGATATATGAGAACACAACCGATAAATAGTGCTGAGAAAAATAACACAAACATCATTGCTGCAGGTGTTGGCGGTGCTTCTGTTGCTGCGCTTGCAACAAGATATTTGCCACTAACAAAAGCTGAACATGACGAAGCTTTTAAAGCTGTAGCAGGTGACATTGCAAAACAGGTTCGTGCGCTTAAAGAAGAAGAATTCCAAAGCGTCTTAAAAGAAGTTTCTAAGAATGAAAAATATGGGCATTTGACAGATGTTTTTACTAAAAACAGAGATAATATAATTGATGGCGTGCAAGACCAATTAGAACAAACTGCAAAAAATCTTGATGATGGTTCTAAAAATATTTTTATCTCTGTTGCAAATAAAATCGGCGAGTTTGGCAAAAATGCTCAAAAAAGCTTTGATACCGAAGTTATAAAACAAGCTAAAAAACAAAGACCTGTTTTTTATTTCGCAGCTCTTGCTGGTGCTGCTTCTATGACTCTTGCAGTGCTTAAGAATGTAATTGTAGGCAAGAAAACTCAAGAGCAAACTGTTGGTATAAGCTATGATAAAGAAGGCATGATAATTGATGCACCTGATAGCTTATCACTTGCAATAGTTTTAGATGAAATCGCGTAAAGTTAAATTTATAAAAAATCCCGCTGTTTAGGCGGGATTTTTTATTGGTTAAATTTTTATAGTCCCATTAATTTTACTATATCTTTAATATCACTTGTTGTTTTTTCAACAGGGGATTTCGCATATTTAATAGCGCAATCTGGGTCTTTTAGACCATTGCCTGTTAAAATACAAACAATTTTTGATTTTGGTTTGATTGTATCTTTTAATTTAATTAATCCTGCAACAGGAGCACAGCTTGCAGGTTCAGCCAGTACACCTTCAGTGGATGCAAGCAAGTTGTATGCTTCAATAATTTTTTCATCAGATACCATATCAATAGTGCCTTTTGACTCATCACGTGCTGCTTCTGCTTGTTTCCAGCTTGCGGGATTACCTATTCTTATCGCTGTTGCAATTGTTTGTGGGCAGTCAATCTTGCAACCTTTAACAATTGCAGCTGAACCTTCTGCTTGAATACCCATCATTTTTGGTAATTTGGTCGATTTTTTAAGGTTGTAAAATTCTTTGTAACCCTTCCAATAAGCCGTTATGTTGCCTGCATTACCAACAGGGATAAAGTGATAATCAGGAGCATCTTCAAGAGCTTCAATGATTTCAAAAGCACCTGTTTTTTGCCCTTCAATTCTGTACGGATTTACAGAGTTTACAAGGGTTATAGGGTAATTTTTTGAAATCTCACGAACGGCATCAAGAGCATTATCAAAATTGCCGTTAATTGCAATAACTTTTGCGCCGTACATCATAGCCTGCGACAATTTGCCAAGAGCAATGTAGCCATCTGGTATTAAAACATAAGTTTTAAGTCCTGCCTTAGCGCCGTAAGCAGCGGCAGCAGCTGAAGTGTTACCTGTTGAAGCGCAAATTATAGCGTGCGAACCTTCTTCTTTTGCTTTTGTAACCGCCATTGTCATGCCGCGGTCTTTGAAACTTCCCGTTGGGTTTGAACCTTCATATTTTAAATAAATTTCGCAATCAAGACCCAAGTGTTTTGCAAGGTTATCTGCTTTTATAAGTGGAGTGTTACCTTCGCAAAGTGTAATGATTTCTGTTGTTTCGCTAACAGGTAGGTATTCTCTGTATTTATCAATTAATCCGTTGTATCTCATTTTACATAACCCTTATTAAATTATTTATTTTAATTGATTGTTTTTTGAGTTCTTCAATAGCATTTTGAATGTCGCGTTCAGAGCAAGTTTCAGTTATTACAATAATATGCGCTGTGCCATCCTTTTGAGTACCTTTTTGAAGAACGCTTGAGATGTTTATTTTGTTTTTGCCACAAGCTGTACCAATAACCCCTATTACGCCAATTGCGTTAGGAGCTGTAATTGAAATATAGTAGCTATTTTTAGTGTCTAAAATATTTGTCTGAACAGCCATATCTTTATGGTGGCAGCGCGTCATAGGCAAAATTGTCTCGCATTTGCTAAATTCAGCAGCAATAGCTAAAATATCCCCTACAACAGAGCTTGCAGTGGGGAATTCGCCTGCCCCGGGGCCTGTGAACATAACTTGACCAACAGGAAAACCCTCGAGCATAACCGCGTTAAGTGCATTATTAATTCCTGAAATGACACTAGTTTTGCTAACGAGCATAGGATGAACCCTTACGTCAATTTGTCCGTCATCTTCTTGGGCAAGTGCGATGAGTTTAATTTTATAGCCTAATTCATCAGCAAATTTTATGTCATCTGCATCGATATTTGTAATGCCTTCGCGATAAATTTTTGTTACATCTATTCTTTTGTTAAAGGTTATATTTGCTAATGTTGCAATTTTATACATTGTGTCATAGCCTTCAACATCTCCAGTGGGGTCTGCTTCAGCATAACCCAATTCTTGAGCTGCCTTTAGGCATTCTTGATAAGAAATCCCTTTTTCTTCCATTTGGGTTAGGATGTAGTTTGTTGTCCCGTTTAAAATGCCGGCAACTTTTTTAAATCTATTGCCTTTAAGTGCTGTTTTAATTGGCATGATAATTGGAATACCGCCTGCAATAGCTGCTTCATAAAGTATTGCAACATTGTACTCGTTTGCAAGGTCAAAAAGCTCAGCACCATGTTTTGCAAGCAATTCCTTATTTGCTGTTACAATGTGTTTTCTGTTTTTAATTGCGCTTGTTAAAAGTTCAAATGCAGGATGAACTCCGCCTGCAACCTCTACAACAACGTCAATTTCTGGATCATTTACAATTTTAAAAGGATCGTCTGTTAATTCTTTAACCTCAACATCTCTTTTTTTGTTTAAATTTCTAACAGCAGCTGTTTTAATTTCGATTTGAGGGAAAGCTTTAAGAGTTTTAACAACTCCGCTGCCAACTGTGCCAAGCCCTATTAATCCGATTTTCAATTTATTTTCCATAAAAAAATAATACTAAATAAATTTTAAAATGCAAAAATTTTATTTTAGAGGTATGATTTTTATGTAAAGTAGATTTTACGAGGTTATTATGTCAGATAAAATAAGAGTTAGAATTGCACCTTCTCCAAGTGGCAATTTGCACATAGGGACAGCAAGAACGGCTTTATTCAACTTTTTGTATGCAAAAAAAGTCGGCGGCGAATTTGTTTTAAGGATTGAAGACACAGATTTAGACAGAAGTTCTGAGGCTTATACACAAAATATTTTTGACAGTTTAAAAGCTTTGGGTCTAAATTGGGATGAAGGTCCCGATGTTGGCGGCCCTTATGGCCCTTATTATCAATCTCAAAGGTTTGATATTTACCCAAAATATGCTCAAATGCTTATTGATAAGGGCTATGCTTACGAGTGTTTTTGTACAAACGAAGAACTTGAAGCAGAAAAAGAAGAAGCAATTAAAAATCACAGCGCTTATGTTTATTCAAGGAAATGTTTAAACTTAACTGAAGAAGAAAAAAACCAATTAAGGGCAAAAGGCATAAAACCCTCTATTCGCTTTAAGGTAGAACACAAGGAGCTTGTGTTTAATGACCTTGTAAAAGGTGAATTAAAGTTTGATACAAGTTTAATTGGTGATTTTGTAATAATGAAATCTAACGGAACACCGACATACAATTTTGCGGTTGTAATCGATGATATGTTGATGAAAATAACTGATGTCATAAGAGGTGAGGATCATATTTCAAACACACCGAAGCAAATTTTAATTTATGAAGCATTGGGTGCTAAAGTTCCAAATTTTGGACACTTGGGAATGATTTTAGCTCCTGACAGGACAAAATTATCCAAACGCCACGGCGCAACTGCAGTAAGTGATTTTGTTAAACAAGGATATTTAACAGACGCACTTATTAACTTTGTTGCACTCTTGGGCTGGGCGCCATCGGATGGTGTTGAGATTAAATCAGTTGATGAAATTGCTAAAGACTTTAGAATTCATGAGGTTTCAAGTTCAAATTCTGTTTTTGAATATGACAAACTCAACTGGATGAACGGTCAGTACATTAAAAAAATGGAAATACCAAAACTAACCGATATGATTATTCCGTTTTTATCTAAATATGATGTTACAAAATATTCAAGAGAAAAATTGGAAAAAATTGTTCAAATTACCCGTGAACCCTTGACAGTGTTATCTGAAATTGAACACGATGCAAGTTATTTCTTTGAAGATAATTTGTCTTATGATGAAGTAAGAGAGGTTTTAGATAAAGATTTATCAAAAGAAGTTATCCAATATGTTATAGATAACGCTGATTGTTGGAATTTTGACGATGAAGAAGACATTCACAATAAACTTGCAGATTTAAGAACATACTTTAAAGAAAACAAAGGATATAAACCAAAAGAAACAATGTGGGCAGTTCGTGCAGCCCTTACAGGTAGAACACGCGGGGCTGATATGGCAGAAACAATTTGGATTTTAGGTAAAGATAAAGTTGTTCAAAGATTAAAAAACGCTCTTTAAAGAGCGTTTTTTAATGAACTTGAAAAGGACATTTAGAGCATCTTGCCTTTGGATGCAAAATTAAATTATCCTCAAGGTCGTACATTTTTGCAATTCTGACAATGAGTTTCGAGCCGCAAACAGGGCAGTAGAGCGCAACTTTGGAATTTTCCCCGTTTATTAAAATCTGTTCTTTTAAATCCTCAATATCACTTGCACTGCCAAGGGTGAAGTCCTCACCTTTTTCATAAATTTTAATCTCGTCAAGCGATGTTTTTAAGCCCTTTGCGAGTTTTTGTCTTACAGTTGTGGATAAAAATGTTTCAATGCCTGATTCTATTGAGCTAATTTGCTCAAGCGTTAAATTACACTTTTTTGCAAGTCCTGATTGCGAAAACCCTAGTTTTTCACGCTCACAAGAAACAAATTGCGCAAGTGAATCATATTTTTTAGTTATTTTGTGCATTTGCTTTTTTCGCTTTAATTTCTTTATCCCACGCTAAAAGTACCGATGCAAAGAATATACTTGAATAAGTACCTGCAATAATACCTAAAATCATAGCAAGTACAAAGTCTTTTGTTGTTGCGCCACCGAAGAAATAAAGTGCAAGTAAGGTTAAAAGCGTTGTAAGAGAAGTGTTTACGCTTCTTGCCAGAGTTTGATTTACGCTTGCATTAATTATTTCTCCGCTTGAGTATTTTTTGGATAAAAATCTGTTATTTTCCCTTATTCTATCAAATACAACAATAGTGTCGTGTACCGAAAAGCCAACAACCGTAAGGATTGCAGTGATAAATAAGCTGTCTACCTGAACTCCGTAAAGTATTCCAAGGATTGAAAACACGCCAACCACAAAAACGGCATCATGAAGCAGTGCTAAAAGTGCAATAATTGCATAGTCTGCCTGAAATCTGAATGATATATAAATAACAATTCCTAAAAACGCTAAAAGCAAGGCAGCAAGAGAGTTTTTAAGAAGTTCTTTACCTAAAGTAGGTCCGACTGATGTTGTTGAGATAAGTTGTGGAGCTGTTGTATTTTGGGACAACACCGCAGTAATTTTATTAACTTGATTATTGTTTTTTTCGCCTATAAAACCGGTTTTTATTGAAATTATATTTTTTATCTCACCTTCAGAGCCTTTATTGCTTATATTTTGAATAACAGGATTTGCAACTCCTTTTTTTTCAAGTTCAGATCTTATAACACTAATCTTTTCTGGAGTAACAGAGTTTTCAACGCCATATTGTAATATTGTCCCACCCGTAAAGTCTATACCTAATTTAACAGGCGAGTGGTTTGGTTGAGTGAACATAAGATAAAACATTGCTAGCACACAGGGGATGAGTATTACAATACTTATTGCAAGATAATGCCATCTGTGTTTTATAACATCAATTAAGTAGCTGCTTTTTATCAAATTAGGATTAGCCATTTTTATCTCCTTTAAAAATTAGTCAAGTACGCCAAATTTAGCTTTTTCTTTTTTTGTTTCAACCGCAGAGTATGCGTCTTGAATTTCTTCAGGTTTTAAACCAAACAAGGCCGGATGTTTTAGCTCGCCGGTTCCAAAAGCAAGGTGCATAAAGTTTCTTGTTACTGTAACTGCACTAAACATACTAACCAAAACACCAATTGCAAGTGTTAGTGCAAAGCCTTTTACAACACCTGTGCCAAGAGCGTACAAAATGGCACAAGTAATTATTGTTGCTACATTTGAATCTAAAATACTTGTGAAAGCTCGCTCAAAGCCTGAGTTAATTGCAGTAAATAGTGAGCGCCCCGCCCTCAATTCTTCTTTTGTTCTTTCAAATATAAGAATATTGGCATCAACCGCCATCCCTATTGATAGAATAAAGCCTGCAATACCTGCTAACGTTAGCGTTACAGGAATTATTTTAAATATTGCAAAAACAATTATGCTATATATTATAAGGGCAATGCAAGAAATAACCCCTGGGGCTCTGTAGTAGAAAATCATAAATATCATAACAAGTGCAAGACCAATAGCGCCTGCAACTTTACTTTTTTGGATACTGTCAGCTCCTAAAGTAGGTCCAACAGAATTTTCTTCAATGATTTCAGCACCAACTGGTAATGCGCCAGCGTTTAGTAAATCTACCATATTTTTAACTTCTTGATATTCAAAACCGCCGTCACCACCTGTTATTTGCGCGTGACCACCTGTTATTTCTTCATTAACTCTTGGGGCTGATTTTAATTCGCCGTTAAAGAATATCGCCATTTGCTGACCTACAAGTTGTCTTGTCAAATTTGCAAATTTCTTTGCGCCTTCTTGGTTAAATTCAATTGATACAATCCATTCACCGTTTCCGGGAGATGAGCCTACAAGGGCTTTTTTAAGGTCTTTACCTGTTAAACCGGTGCTCTCCCAAATAACTTCACCGTTTTCATTTACACCGTTTGGTTTTTTAAATTCAAGTTCTGCTGTTTCACCCAAGAACTCTTTTGCTTTTGAGGTGTCTGAAATATTTGGTATTTCAATCATCAATCTTTTTTCGCCGATTTTTTGGACTGTTGTTTCGCCAACGCCCAGTGCATTTACCCTGTTTTCAATAGCGTATTGCAGGGAATCCATAATCTCGGGGGTGATTTTTTTAATAGTAGCAGAGGTTTGTGCTTCAAGAGTTAATCTTGAACCGCCGACTAAATCAAGCCCTAAAGAGGTTGGTTTTTTAATTATTACACCCAAGCAAGCAATTACTATTATTACAATTGCCCAAAAAAGAATGATTTTATTTTTCATCTCTTAGTGTCCTTATAAGAATTTACATGTAAATTTTAACAAAAAAATAAAAAAGAGCCTAATAAATTTACAAAATTAGCCTACAAGGACAATATCTGCTAGTTACTTGTGTAGTTGCAAGAGTTAAAAGGGGTCATAATATAGTCGTTTCTGTTTGAAAATCGTCTTTCAAAACTTTCATCTTTAATGAGCATATTATTATCAAGTTCTTTTAATCCTATAAGCTGAAAAGCACGTGGTAAAAGCGATGGCATCTCATGATCCCTGTCAAAATTGCCTATTACTACTAAAGAATCATTATCAAGGTTGGATAATTTTAACACTGCCTTAAACATAGATTCTTTTGATAAATATGGCCACATATTTCTGCATAAAACAACTTTGTTTGAGCCTTCAACATCATCGAGCCTATCTTCAATTTTTCCCATTTTAAAGTTAACCGCGTTTTTAAGCGGCTCTTTCACCTTTAAAACATAATTTTCGCCATTTTGTTCAATTATTTCAAAATATTTATCAAATTTGCCATGAGTATTTTTTGTTATATTTTCAATATCAACTGTATCGCACTCTATTGTTCCACTTGCTGCCTTTTTAATTATTTGTTTATCTTTGTCTATTGCTTGGATTGGAAAAAACCTTTGCGCTTCTTCTTCTCCCATTTCTTCAATTAAGCTTATAGCAATTGAGTATGCCTCAGAACCATCCGAGCAGGCAAAATCGTACACATTCACCTTGCCTTCACTAAAGCGTTCGTTAAGAAAACGTGCAAAACCAGAGTAGTCTGAGTCTTTTGTGTATGGCATATCTTCTCTAAAAAATTGAGTAGAATTTGAATTTTTAATTTTTACAATTGCAAAATTCGGGTTAGTCCCGTTTTTGAATGAAACATAATCCTCATAAGGTGTGTAGTATGGTTTATGATACTGCTGTTTTGTTTCAGTGTTTTTATACAAAACAGCTGAAAATTTTTTTTGCAATAAAAATGCCGCTTATTTTGCGGCAAATTTCCTCTTTTTCAAGTCTAGCAGCTAAACTGCCTTTTTAAAACTTCTTTTTTGTTGTTAATAATCTAAAAAATCTCTTTTTCATTCCTCTATTCGATGTTCAACACCGTATATACTTTTGCCACCACTCCTTTCAAAAGGGTTTCTTTAATTCCTTCGACATAATTATCAAATACCAAAATAAGCACGTGGGCAATGTTTTTAATATTAAATTTTTTTTACAATTAACCATGCCCCTAATAACCAATAGGAAAAATTAAAATTTACAAACTTAATGAAGAAAAATTTACTTGCAAAATTCAAAAAGGCATGACCAATAAATTTCAGGGATATTAAAAAAAATTTACGTTTTGTTATTGGCTATACAAATAAGTTAGTGTTATTATTAACATGAGGAGTTATGGGGAAATTTATTAAATTTTTACTGACTGTTTTTTTATTTTTTACAGTAGCGTTTGCTGCTCAAGCGGCCCCTGTTGTAAAAATTACCGGTCTTGAATTTGATAATTCGGACAACATTTTAATTATCAACTCTATTGGTCAGGTTTTTCCAAAAATAATGCAAACCCCTGAGGATAACGATAAAAGTATCAGGACTCCTGAAAACATTATTACAAAATCTTTTCTGGATAATCCGGATAGAGTGTTTGTAGATATAACAAATGCAGTTTTAACAGGAAATCAAAAAACATACACCTTGAAAAATTCTTCATTGAATAACGTTAAAATTTCACAGTTTTCAACAAATCCGCATACTGTAAGAATTGTGTTTGAATATAATAAAAAATTTGACCCTAAAAATTTTGCCGTTTATGCAAACGATAGACAAATAATGATTAGGTATTCCAGCACTCTTGTGGGCAGCGAAAAATTTAAAACTGTATACAATAATATGACTCAAGGCGAAAGAAAGGTAGATTTTTTAGAGAGTGTTACATACTCAAGTGAAACTAAAGAAAAAATACTAAATGTCGCGCAAACTACTGAAGCGCAATTTCAAGCTGTAGTGGAAGATGAAAAAAATACAAAGTTAAAGTCATTGTATTATCTGGATTCTGTTTCAAGTCTTTCAAACGGACTTATGGTCAAGGGTAGTGGTATTATTTCTTTGAAGAATTCATTTGTTTTAGAAAACCCCTCAAGGGTGGTTTATGATATTGAAAATGCAATTGTTGCAAAAGAATTAAGGAATAAAAGTTTTGCCTTGCCCTCAAACAATGCCCTTGTGGTTAATGGAGTTGTCACTCAAAGGGATGTCCTAAGGGTTGGGCAAAATACTCCATCTACCGCGCGGCTGGTTGTCCAGGGGAATGACGCAAAAAATTACAGATTAGTTCTTTCGCCCGATTTACAGGGGCTTTTTATTGCAAAGAGAACAGATGTGCTAAATGCTAAATTAACAGAAACAACAAGCGCTATTTTATCTTATGAAGCTAAAAATGCCGGTGAAAATTTAGACGTTGTAAATATAACTTTTTCTAATCCTGTGGCACTTACAACTTTTGAAGAAAATTCAAAATTTTATGTTGATTTGCAAAATGTTGCCGATTTTAACCAAAAAGCAATTGATGAACTCCATAAAACCCCTGATTACAATGGCATTACAGCACAAAAAATTGCAAGCGAAAAAACAAGGATTATTTTTCCCTTAAAGGATTCTACCGCAATCAATGCTCAAATTTCTCCTGATGCAAAGGAGTTAAGGATATACTTTAAGAAAAGAGTTAAAAAAGAACCTCCTGTGGTAGCCGCAAAACCCCAAGAGCCAAAAGAACAGGAAAAAGAAAAACAACGCCCAAGTACAATTAAGCAAATGTACACTGTTGTAATTGACCCTGGGCATGGTGGTGCAGATGTTGGTGCAACAAGGGCCAATATTTATGAAAAAGATATTACTCTTGAGGTTTCAAAATTATTGGAAAATTACCTTAAAAAACAAGGTGTTTACACTCATATGACACGCGACAGGGACAAAACAGTGGAGCTAAATGAAAGAAGTGATTTTTCAAATTCAATTAGTCCTGATGTGTTTATAAGCGTACATGTTAATTCTTCTGTTAAAGAAGATATTATTGGTGTCGAAACTCACTGGTATCATCCGCAAAGTCTTGATTTTGCAAAGAAAGTGCACGCAAAAATTGCAAGCTCAAGGAATCTTTCAAAGTGGGAAACAAAAGACCGCGGATTGTTCCAATCAAAATTTTATGTTATAAATCATACAAATGCCCCTGCTATTCTTGTCGAAATAGGCTTTATTTCAAATCCTAATGAACGACGTGAGCTTGTTAAGGAAAAAAGACAGGAAGAAGTCGCAAAAGCAATAGCCGATGGCATAATGGAGTATTTAAAAGATAGAAAATGACATACTGTGATACAATAGGTGTAATGGACTCTGGCGTTGGTGGCCTGACTGTTTTAAAGGAACTTTTAAAGGTTTTGCCATCCGCAAAATATATTTATCTGGGCGATACTGCAAATTTGCCATACGGCTGCAAAAGCAAAGAAGAAATTTTATTTTTTAATAGAAACATTTTAAATTTCTTTTTAACATTGGGTGTAAAAGACATTGCAATAGCCTGTAATACAACTTCTGCCTTAACCTATGAGGACTTAAAAGAAGAATTTACCCCCAAAGGCTTAAGAATTTTCCCTTTAATTCACTCTGCTGCATACAATGCAGTGCAAGGTCTAGATGATAATGACTGCATTTGTGTTTTATCGACAACTGCAACTGCAAAAAGCGGAAAATATGCTCAAGAAATTAAAAAAGTTAATCCAACAATAAAAGTTGTTGAAATACCTTGTCCAGGGTTTGTTGAAATCGTTGAAAATAGGCTTTATGAGAGCAAAGATAGCTATAATCTGGTTAAAGAAAAAATGCAAATTGTTCAAGATAATAATGCAAAAAGGGTAATCTTAGGCTGCACACATTACCCTTACCTTGTTGACTTATTGTCAGAATTTGCGCCGAAAGAAATTTTCTTTAATCCGGCATGTTCGCTTGCAAAAAGCGTTGCAGCTGTTATCAGAAATACAAATGCCAAAGGTGATATTGATTTTTACGTTACAAAAGCTCCTGATGAATTCAAGAAAAGCGCAAAACTTTTCTTTGATATTCAAGATGATGTTAAATGTGTAAAAATGCCAGAGTTTAGTTTAAAATAGCATCTTTTGGTACAACAGTTATGCCACCTTGTGAAACGTAAAAACCGCGTTTTATGTCTTCTTCCTGATTAAAACCAATCTCTGTATAAGGTGGTATAATTACGTTTTTATCGATTATTGCGCGATTTATATGCACGTGTCTGCCTACATTTACATTTTCCAGTAAGATTGAATTTGAAATGTTTGAAAAACTGTTAATTTTTACTTTTGGTGACAAAACACAGCGTGAAAGTGTACCACCGCTTATAATACAGCCTTCAGACACAAGTGAATTTTTCGCCATACCTACACGTTTATCTTCATCCCAAATGAATTTTGCAGGAGGGTAGTTGTAGTTAAATGTCCTAAGTGGCCAATCTCTTGAGTACAAGTTTAATTCAGGACTGTATTCAAGTAAATCCATGTTTGCTTGCCAATAACTGTCGATATTACCTACATCTCTCCAGTATCCGCGTTCAGAATCGCTCATCCCTGGGTAAGTGTTTGAAGCAAAGTCGTAAATATAAATTGCTTTTCCACCTTTTAACATGTTAGGAATAATGTTTTTTCCAAAGTCATGAGCTGAAGCTTCATCAAGCGCATCTGCTTCAAGTTCGCCTATTAATTTTTCAGGTTTAAAGACATAATTACCCATTGAAGCAAGGCATTTTGTAGGGTCGCCGGGGATGTGCTTTGGTGTGTGTTTTGGTTTTTCAACAAAGTTTATTAATCTCCAGTTGTCGTCAACCTCCATAATGCCATATTCACTTGCAAGCTCAATTGGAATGGGAATAGCCGATATTGTTAAGTCTGCGCATTTTTCGATATGATAATCAATCATTTGGCGCACATTCATTTTATAAATGTGGTCGCCCCCAAATACACAAACTATTTTAAAATTATCATCTAAAATTTGATTTAAGTTTTGATAAATAGCGTCAGCCGTACCTTTGTACCAGTTTCCGTCTGTTCTCATCTGTGCCGGAACACAATCAACATATTGTCCGACAGAAGATGACAAATTCCAACCGCGTGAAATGTGCTTGTTGAGCGAGTCTGATTTATATTGTGTTAGAACTTTTATTTTGTAAAAGCCTGAGTTTACAAAATTATTTAAAACAAAATCAATAATTCTGTATCTGCCGCCAAAGGGTACCGCAGGTTTTGCTCTATCACGGGTTAGGGGAAAAAGTCTTTTGCCTTGTCCGCCCGCCAAAATCATTGCTAAAACATGTTCACTAAACATTTTTGCCCCCAAGCTTTGCTACAGTAATATTAAAACATATTTAAGTATTTTTTAAAATACCCTTTAGGATTGATTTAGCTCAAAAAAATCGCCCCTTGGGGCGATTTTCTAAACATTTGTTTCCGCTTGTCTTTTTTGGTAACAATCTTTGCAATAGATTTCTTTGCCCTCGATTGGTTTAAAGGGAACTCTTGTTTTTGCGCCGCATTGTGAGCATACAGCGTCATGCATTTTTCTTCTGTTTTTTTGTCTGCGTTCCTTTCTGCACTCAGGGCATCTTTTTGGCTTGTTTACCAAACCTTTTTCTGCGTAGAACTCTTGTTCACCCACGCTAAAGATAAATTCTTTGCCGCAATCTTCGCATTTTAGGGTTTCGTCTTGGTACATTTTGGTCTCCTTTGATTAGTAAGTTGTTTTCAGACCACAGAGCAGAAAATTTATTTAAAAATCTATTGCTCGCATAGTTGAATATTATAATTTTAACGGTATTTTTATAATTTTGCAAGATTTTTTAGCATTTGCATATATATAAAAAAGGGCGCAAATTATCCGGAGATGCGCCCAAATGATACGAAATTCTTATGTTAACCTTTAGTTATAATCCGTCCAATAAATATAAACATATCCATTCTGTCCATTACCACCGTATCCTGGGTTATCTGTTGGATAAATCGTAGTGTTATACGCATATCCTCCACCGCCTCCACCAGCTCCTGCACTTCCAAACTCAGCAGCATCAAATATATTAGATGGAGATACAAACATAGTACTTAAACCATATGTAGTGGTAGCTGAACAATTTACACCATTACTAAACAGTGCTCCACAACCTCCTTCGCTTTCAACTCCGCTTTTTCCACCATTTCCACCAATTGCGCCAATATCTCCTGCACTTCCATCACTACCCTTAGTCCCTGCAACAGATGTCCCAGCACTTAATTTAGAAGCACCCGCTCCACCTACACCATGGACAACAGAAGTAGAAGAACTTGCACTAGTTCCAGCAGTACCACCTTTACCACCACTTAAACTATAACTTACACTACCAAAAGTAACTTTACTTTCTCCACCATTTGAGCCATTATTTGCAACGGCTCCACCATTACCACCACCACCGACACGAATAACATAATTAGTAGATGGTGTAACAGTTATATTTTCAACCTTTAACATGGCACCACCGCCACCACCTCCGCCCCCTGCGGATTCATATGTTAAATCATATGTAATTTCAACCACTCCATTTGCTCCATAACCACCTTTACCTGCAGTAGAAGTCACATCTGTACCAGATGTAGTAAACTTAGTTGTTCCTCCGCCACCACCAGAGCCATAAAGTGAGCCATTACCCCCAACTTCATTACTTGCACTACCACCATTACCACCACCTGATAGTGTTGTTGTATTATACAGTGATCCTCCACCAACACCACCATTAGCTGCACCATTCCCACCAGTATCTAAACTAGCTCCATTACTTCCAGCACTACCAACACCTGTACAATTTGTATCAGTCCACACATTATTCTGAAATATCTTACAACTTGTATTACTTACACTAGCCCCACCATTTCCATAGCTAGAACTAGTCGCTCCTTTTCCTCCATTTCCACCACTTGCCTCTAGTCCCCATATTAACTTATTTGTCTTATCATACAGAGCAATATATGAAGCAGTACCACTGTAACCATTACTTGCATTAGTTCCAGAGGAGCTTGCCCCATTACCACCTTTTGCCCCCGGAGCTGCATAAAATACAATTCTTCCTCCAGTGTTATTTAAAATTACACTTTCAGGGATTTGATAATTCTTAAAATACCCCCCAGCACTACCTCCGCCGCCCCCGTATGAGTTAAAGGTCTGAGCTCCGCCCTCCAGGACACAGCGAACCGAAGAGGCGTTTCGAGGATCGTCGTAAATCTGGTAGAACGAACCGCTATTCAGGTAGTATCCGTAGTAATTGCTACCACTGGGCGTAGACGACCAGACCCAGAACGGGTAACAGTAACCATTGTACGACCCAGCGCAAACACCGTAGCTGACGCATTGCGCTGCGCCGTAACCGCTGTGGCTGCAACAGAGCCTCAAGCCGTTATCACCTTTGTTTTTGTTAATAGTGTTAATATTTGATTTCCATTTTGACATCTCATTTTTAGTTGGTAATCTCCAATCACCTGCTTTTGTACCATTGTATGCTAATGCTTGACATGATGCGTTACCGGCATACCAAGTGCATGCTGTTCTTCTGCAACCGCTGTAGTTAGTTCCAGAGCTATCGCATGGGCCTGCTGTATTTCCTTGCCAGCAGCATGCGTTAGCTTCGCAACTTTTTTTAGCTTGAACAGTTGTAACAGATGTTGCAATACCACCATTTGTGGCTGATGGAATATCACCAATATTCCACTTGGTAACGCATACCGCCTTACCACCATTTTGCTCAGCTGTTAAAAATTTAGCGTCATATTTATCACAATCAGCTTGGCTTGTTGGCGCGCCACCTTGTTCTTCAACCCATGCTCCACCACCACCGCCGCCGCCAGAGCCAGAGAGATAACTTACAACAACATTTTTCATATTTTTTGTTATAGTTATTTCTTGAGTCTTAGCACTACCAATTGTAGAATTTGTCACTGTAAGTTTTTTACCATATTCAGT
>CALUWD010000010.1 GCA_944324385.1 Candidatus Gastranaerophilales bacterium
CAGTAGCTCAATGGCGGAGCAACCGGCTGTTAACCGGTAGGTTGTTGGTTCGAGTCCAACCTGGGGAGTTTTTTATTTCTGCATTTTGTCAGGATATTTTGTTTTACAATTTAAAATTTATACTAACTATACAAAGAGGACAACCAAGAAGTTGCCCTCTTTTAATTATACATTTATGCATTTATCTTATCCATGTTCACTAAAATATACAAAAGCTCTCTGTGAAATTGCACCAAAAATTGCCCAAAGAACACTGTTGCAAAAAGATAGAAACAGAAACACACCTTTGCATACTAGTATATTATGCTCAACAAGTCCTATATTGACTGCAGATGGCGATCCGGCCTCTGAATACAACAAAGCTGTTTTTATAGACAAGATATATCTTTTAGCAGCATATGCAAGAAATGAATTTGCTAAAGCCCTAACAGTAAAAAACTATTATGGACAAAATCCACTTCATATACTACTGCAACATTCTTATGTTTATGCAGAAAGAAAAGGATGCCCTTCTTATATGGAAAAAGATACACCTACAACAATTAAACAAGCACTTCATTGTAAGTTTCTTCATCAGGTTGAGCTTCTATGAAAGCTTATAACAATTCTGGGGAATCTGTGAGGGAAATTTCGGGAAATTTCTCAAGTAAATTATTGAGAGTTTCCTCATCAGGTGCAGCATTCAAAAATGCTTCCACTAGTTCAAGCGAATCTGTAGCACAAATTTGAGGGAATTTAGAAAGTATATTTTTAAGGGTTTCTTCATCAGGTGCAGCTTTTAACAATACTTCTGACTGTTCTGCAGAATTTGACAAAGTTAGTGCAGTATCATAATTTCTGTTGTAAACCGTAAGTATATCTGACAAAATATCATTCTTATCATATTTAAAATCTAAACCTGCTAAACGTAATATCCTTTTTGTTTCTTCAGGCGTTTTTGCAAGCATTAACTGAGTGTTTTCATCCATACCTGTTTTTTTATACAGTTCAAATTCATACTCATGTGAATACCTGCTTGGAAAATAACCAAAAGACACACTGTCAGATGGCATTGGGGCTGTCTTATAACTATTTTGTCTGTTAGGCTAAATGCCAACATTGCTTAAATTGTACTTAAAATTTGATAAACTTTAATCTTCATAATCATACCTTTCTGAGCTTTAATGCAGATATTAGTACCCTGAAATTAAAATTTTGACAATTTGCTATAATTTTTATTACAAAATGTAAAATAAATACGAAACATAACAACCCTGTTCACAATTTGACAATTGTCTGAATTTTTTCTATATTTAGCATTACAAAAGGAGGGTTGAAATGGCTAAAATGTCTTTTGATGGTGCAAATAAAAAATGATTAAAGACCTAACACAAGGCACACCCTTAAAACTAATACTTATATTCTCTATACCTCTTTTAATAGGGAATGTTTTTCAGCAGCTATACAATATAGCAGACCTTGTAATAGTGGGCAGACTCTTAGGTGTAGAGGCTTTTGCCTCAGTTGGTGCTACTGCGCCTTTATTTTTCCTAATAACTTTTATCATAGTTGGTTTAACAAACGGCTTTGCAGTAATCACAGGTCAACGATACGGTGCAAAAAACTACGACGGTGTGAAAAATTCCGTTGTAATCTCGACAATTCTAAGTTTTGGCGTATCACTACTTTTTACAATATTTTGCACCCTTTTAATGCACCCTGTGCTACAAATGCTAAATGTGCCTAAAAATATATATCATAACGCCTATTGGTACACAGAAATTATTGTCCTTGGGCTTGTTGCGACTACTTTTTATAATCTTTTAGCAAGCTTAATAAGGGCATTAGGCGACAGCAAAACACCGCTGTACTTTTTAATTATAGCCTCTATTGTAAACATATTTCTTGCCCTATTTTTTATCAAATATCTGCACTTAGGAGTTGCAGGCTCTGCCGTTGCGGTTATTCTTTCTCAGGCAATCTCTGTTATACTTTGTTTAATTTACGTAAAGAAAAAATTCACTATTTTACATCTAAAAAAATCTGACTGGAAAATAAAATTTGATAAAAACTTTGCAAACTCAGCGCTGGAACATCTAAAGGTAGGAATTCCAATGTCGCTGCAATTTTCAATTATAGGAATTGGAATTATTGTAATTCAAAGTGTCTGCAACACTTTTGGCTCTGATGTCATTGCAGCAGTCACTGCAGCACTTAGAATAGAACAAATAGCAACGCTACCTATGCTTTCTTTTGGAGTAGCACTATCATCATTTGTTGCGCAAAATTTCGGTGCAAAAAAATTCAGAAGAATAAGAACAGCCGTTGTGCAAATGTCAATACTTAGTATTATTTTAAGCATTTTAATGGCAATTTTAATGCGCTTTTTTGGAGCAGAAATAATAAGGGAGTTCATTGGTACTGCTACAAAAGAAGTAATTGAAATATCGCACCAATACTTGCTTATTGCTACAATTTTTTACGTTTTTCTATCACAAATTTTTATATACAGAAACGCACTGCAGGGCATGGGCGAAACGATATTTCCCCTTATTGCAAGTATTGCAGAGCTTATAATGCGAACTTTTGCAGCGATTTATTTAGCAATGAAATTTGGCTACATTGGCATGTTCTACTCAGGCCCTATCGCTTGGGTGAGCGCCTGCTCAATTCTATCTTTCGGCTACTTTAGAAGCATAAAACCTATTGTTTATAAAATAAAAGAAGAAAAAACACTACTTTAAAAATAGCTTATGCGGCTCAACGCCAAGGGCTTCAGCTATCATTAACAGTCGTTTTAGCGATGGCGCACGCTTGCCACGCTCAATTTCTGATAAATATTCTGATGACAATGAGCATTTCATTGCAAGTTGAACTTGGCTCAAATTCCTTTTGTTGCGGTACTTTTTTATATTATTTCTAATTATTTCAAATGTTCCATTTGCCATATTTAAATTTTAGTGGTATTTTGTACATGTCACTCAGGCAAATAGCCTGAATATGGAGAAGAATTTTGATATGAAAAATCGTGCTTTAAACGCCCTTTTGGGCTTTACACTGGCTGAATTGCTGGTGTCAACTCTTATTATTTCTATTATTATGGTAGTTTTAGCCCCTGTTATCACCAAAAGGGTGACAAGTAATATTAATGTTTCAGGAGGAGGAAGTACTAAAAAAGAAAGTAAACTTTTTTTGTATAATCCAACTGATCCAAACTGCTCTGCTGTTTCTGGGCAAAATGCACTTGATTGCAACTTTACAACAGGATCTGGTGTTAAAAGTGTAAATGTTGTCATGGTCTCAGGCGGAGGTGGTGGCGCTGGCGGAACGCCTCCAACAACTGAATATGGTAAAAAACTTACAGTGACAAATTCTACAATTGGTAGCGCTAAGACTCAAGAAATAACTATAACAAAAAATATGAAAAACTTTGTTGTAAGTTATCTCTCCGGCTCAGGTGGCGGAGGTGGAGGCGGAGCATGGTCTGAAAGCGCAGGTGCAGCTCCGACAAGTCAAGCGGATTGCGATAAATATGATGCTAAGTACCTCACAGCTTCTCAAAATGGCGGAACACCTGTCTGCGTTACAAAATATAACATTGGTGATATTCCATCAGCCACAAATGGAGGGATTGCAACATCTGTTACAACTACAACTGTATCTACAAATTCATATTGCTTAGCTAACACATGTTGTTGGCAAGGAAAAACAGCAAGCCCATGCTATAGCTCTGGAACTAGCTACAGCGGTTGCAACAGAACTGTATGCACTTGGTATGCCGGTGACGCATCATGTCAAGCATTAGCATACAATGGTACAAAAGCTGGTGATTGGAGATTACCAACTAAAAATGAATTATCTAAATGGGCAAGCAACATTAACACTATTAACAAAAACAAAGGTGATAACGGCTTGAGGCTCTGTGACTTCTACAACGGTTACGGCGCAGCGCAATGCAACTATTACAACGTTTGCGATGGGGCTAACGCTGATACCTGCTACCCTTACGATGTGTGGTCTTCTACACCCGATGGTGGCCGTTACTACTATTTCTACCTGGTCAGTGGTAGCTTCGATCAGAGCAGCCATGGTCCTCGACACGCCGGTTCGGTTCGCTGTGTGCTTGAGGGCGGAGGCTCAACTATTAACTCCCTCTCAGGCGGCGGAGGTAGTGCTGGAGGGTATTTTAAGAACTATCAAATTCCTGAAAGTGTAATTTCAAATAACATCGGAGGAAGAATTGTATTTTATGCAGCCCCGGGGGCAAAAGGCGGTAATGGGGCAAGCTCCTCTGGAACTAATGCAAGTAATGGTTACAGTGGTACTGCTTCATATATTGCTCTGTATGATAAGACAAATAAGTTAATATGGGGACTAGAGGCAAGTGGTGGAAATGGAGGAAAAGGAGCGACTAGTTCTAGCTATGGAAATGGTGGGGCTAGTGTAAGTAATACAAGTTGTAAGATATTTCAGAATAATGTGTGGACTGATACAAATTGTACAGGTGTTGGTAGTGCTGGAAGTAATGGAGCTAGTTTAGATACTGGTGGAAATGGTGCAGCTAATGGTGGTGTTGGTGGAGGATCTTTGTATAATACAACAACACTATCTGGTGGTGGTAATGGTGGTAGCTCAAGTTCTGAAGTTGGTGGTAATGGATCATTGTATGGCTCTGGTGGTGGCGGTGGAACAACAAAAGTTGTTTCTGATGTTGCAACTGCAGGAGCAGGAGGAAAAGGAGCAAATGGAGTGGCTGAGATTACATATGATTTAACATATGACCCTGCAGCAGGTGGAGGTGGTGGCGGTGGTGCCATGTTAAAGGTTGAAAATATTACAGTAACTCCATCTACTGTGTACACTGTTCGTGTTGGTGGTGGTGGTAATGGTGGAGCTGTGTCAAATAACGGCTCAAATGGTGGAGAAAGTAAAGTTACTTTTGGTAGTGTAAGTTATAGTTTAAGTGGTGGTAAAGGTGGTACTGCTGGAACTAGTGCAAGTTCTTCTACTTCTGTTGTCCATGGTGTAGGTGGAGCGGGTGCTTCTAAATTAAGTGCTGGGACATCTGTTGCAGGGACTAAGGGTAGTGATGGAAGTGCAGGAGATATTGGCGCAATTGGTGGAAATGGTGGAAAAAGTGGAGTTGAAAGTGAAGGAGGCTGTGGAGCATTATTTGATAATGGCGGAAGTTGCTCTGCAACTGGTGCTTATGGTTTAAGTCCAATGTTCATTTCACCTGCAAATATATTTGATGCTGCTGATTATGGTAAAGCAGGAGCCGGCGGAGGCGGCGGCGGATATGCGTATAATACTACGATGTATCCGACAAATAACCCTGGATATGGCGGTAACGGGCAAAACGGATATGTTTATTTGTATTGGACAGAGTACAATTAAAGGTTTCGTATCTTAATCTTTCTGGGCGCACTACTCTAGGAAAAAATATGCGCCCATTTTTTTATATTAATTTAAAAAATTTACAGATATAAAATACGCCAACCATAACAACAATAGCTGCAAAAATCGACAACAAAACAAACATATTTTTATCCTTATTTAAATCTTGCTTAACAGCTTGATTTTCAACAACATTTTTGTTTTCATTAACTATATTCTCTACGGGTTTTTTAATATCCTCAACAACAGATTGCACAGGAATATTCAAAGACTCAGAGGGCTGTGACACTCTATTTTCAGGCAAAAGACGATAGACAAAAATAAAATCGATACTTATTTCTTTAATATTAGAAACAGCCTTTGGGAAAGGGTCAAAAGGCGTAACATCCTTTAGTGCTTGAATTGCAAGCTCATTCATTTCCTTTGTGCAATCTGAGCCTAAAACCTTTATTTGAGAAACCTCGCCTGTATTTTTTACATTAAAAAATAAATTAATTTTACACTCGCGATCGTGTCTTGTAAGTCCAGACGCCTTGTACCAAGAGGTATTTGCTTCTTTTTCAATTTTTTGCAAATAAGGATTCCACACTTGCGCATTCTCAACGGAAAACACAGGCAAAAGTGTAGAAATTAAAACCAATAAACTTAAAATCACTCTCATAACAAAAATATAACATTATTTAGATTTTGTGCCAAATTGTAAAATTTTTATGATAAAATTTAAACCATGTTAAGCGGACCATTTTTAGATAAAAATTTTATAGGCTCAAGCAAAGATTTTGAAAATTCAAAAATCGTTATGCTTGGTATGCCATTTGATGGCACCTGCACAAATCGCCCCGGAGCGCGCTTTGCACCTCAGCAAATTAGGGTTGAAAGTGTTGGGATTGAGGAATATTCGACTTATTTTAATACAAATCTTTCAGATTTAATGTTTTATGATGCAGGTGAGCTTGAATTGCCATTTGGCGCACCAAAAGAGGCTCTTGAGCTTATTGAAAAAAATACTGATGAAATTTATGCTTGCAACAAGAAAATTTTAGGCATAGGCGGCGAGCACCTTGTCACCCTTGGAACAATAAAAGGAGTGCTAAAACACCACAAAGACATTGCTGTAGTGCATTTTGATGCACATACTGATTTAAGAGAACAATACCTTGGAATTGAACTAACACACTCAGGCGTAATGCTACAAATAGCAAGGCTTGTAGGCTTTGAAAATATAATGCAAATCGGAATTCGCTCAGGCGAAAAAGAAGAATTTGAGTTAATGAAAAAATACTCTACAAGAGCATTCGAGCCTAGCGAGTTAAAAAGATTTCAAGATAAAAAAATATTTGTAACAATAGACCTTGATGTGCTTGATCCATCGATTATGAGTGGTACAGGAACGCCTGAAGCAGGCGGATTTACTTACAAAGAGCTTATGAGCTGGATTTTAGAGCTTAAAAAGTATAATATTATTGGTGCAGACATTGTCGAACTTGCGCCAGATTTAGACATAACAAAGGTTTCAACCGCAACAGCTTGCAAACTTATAAGAGAAGTTTTAAACATTCTTTAGTATTTTTCTCAAGCTCGTCAAGGCTTGAGGCGTTATTTATAACATAATCGCACTTAGGAATTTTAACACTTGAATCCATTTGTGAATCAAGCCTTAATTTTGCATAGTTTTCATCATAATTATTTCTTTTTTTGAGGCGCTCAAGTCGCAAATTATAAGGCGCATCGACAAAAATTATTTTATCAAACAAATTTTCAAAACCAGCCTCAAAAAGCTGCGGAACAGCAACAAATAAAATGTCATTTTGAGAATTGTTTTTGAAAAATTTTAAAATTTCATCCCTTACGAGTGGATGCAAAATTTCCTCAAGTTTTTTTAGTTTTGACTTATCAGAAAAGACTATTTTAGCAAGCTCTGACCTGTCTGATGTTCCAAAAGTTTTTTCAACCTCTCGGTTATCCTTAAGTAAGTTGTGTGCGCATTCATCAGTATCTAAAACCAAAAAGCCCATTTTAGATATTAGACCTTGCACAACAGACTTGCCTGAAGCGATATTACCTGTTAGAGCAACCTTAATCATGGCTTTATTTTACATTAAAATTATAGTATAATCCATCATGAGAAAATGGAGGAGTAAAAATGACATCAAATCCAATGACACAAAGCACTATTTACGATGGCGCTGTTGTAGATTCGCAACCTATGACCGTTTCAGGTGCTGTTAACAAAACAATTATACTGTTACTTGTAACATTTGGCGTTGGCGTATTTAGCTGGACACAAGCTTTTAATGGCTATATGGACAAGGTAGTTATGCTTATGTGGGTTGGAATCATAGCAGGACTTATACTTGCTATAATAATGCGATTCAAACCACAAAATGCAAAGGTTTTATCACTTGGCTATGCAGTTTGCGAAGGTCTTGCAATTGGCGGTATTTCAGCAATGTATGAAATGCAATTAAAAGGTATTGTTGCAAATGCTGCTCTTATAACATTTTTAACCCTATTTGTTATGCTATTTTTATACAAGTTGGGAATAATAAAAGCAACAGACACCTTTCGAAAAGTTGTTGTGACAGCGACTGCCTCTATTGCAATATTTTATTTAGTAAGCATAGTAGCAAGCTTTTTTAGCCCTAACTTTATTGCGGTATGGAACAGCGGACTTTTAGGGATAGGCTTAAGTATAGTATTTTGTGCGGTTGCAGCACTTAACTTTATACTTGATTTTAATTTTATCGAAGAAGGCGCACAAAAAATGGCACCAAAATATTTTGAATGGTTTGGGGCATTTTCGCTTTTAGTAACAATCGTTTGGTTATATCTGGAATTATTAAGACTGCTTGCTCAACTTAGCAGAAATCGTTAATGAACTACAAAAAAATAGTACAAAAAGAAATAGAACAAAGCAGAGAGTTAAGTGAATACATCAATGACCCTCTGCTTTGTGATTTACTTTTGCTCAGGGGCATAAAAACAACAAACGAGGCAAAAGAATTTCTTAACAGCGAAACAAATAAACTCAGCAGGCTTGATGTTTTTAACGACGGGCAAAAAGCACTTGATAGAATAAAAAAGGCAATTGAGCTAAAAGAGAAAATCCTTGTTTGGGGGGACTTTGACGCTGATGGCGTAACCTCAAGCGCGCTAATGCACAAAACACTTTTAAAACTCGGTGCAAACTTTGAAATTTTTATACCAGATAGAGAAAAACATGGCCATGGGCTAAATTCAAAAAAAGCTCTTGAGCTTATTGCAAAACACAAGATAAAAATTTTAATTACAGTGGATTGTGGTATTTCAAATGCCAAAGAAATTAATTTAATAAAGTCATTTGGGGTGGATGTAATTATTACAGATCACCACAAATTAGATGGTGAAACACCTCAAGCGTACGCTATTTTAAACCCGCAAGCGCCTAATTCACTAAAAGAAAATTTGGAAATAAAGCAAATTCAAAACCTGTGCAGACTTGCAGGTGTGGGTGTAGCGTACAAGTTGGCATTAGAATTGCTTAACGAAGAAGAAAATGAGGAGCTTTTAGTACTGGCTTGCGTTGGGACAATATCAGATGTTGTCCCGCTTTTGGGCGAAAACAGGACAATTGTCACAAAAGGCTTAAAGCTACTTAATGAAAAGCGCCACAAAGGCATTTCAATGCTTTTTGAAAATAACGGCAGGCAAAATATAACAAGTAACGATGTTGCTTTTGTACTAACGCCAAGGATTAATGCTGTAGGGCGTTTAAGCACGCCTGATTTAGCTTTTGAGTTTTTGACAGAAGAAAATGAAAGCTCGCTTAATTTTATACTTGAAAAACTCGACAACTTTAATAAAATTCGACAAAGTCTTTGCGAGAACATCTACCTTGAAGCAAGCGATATGGCAAGGGAAAACAAAAAAGACAGCGCAATTATTTTATACAACAATGACTGGCACTTAGGTATAATCGGCATAGTGGCTTCTAAAGTAGTTGAAGACCACAATAAACCTGTTTTTATGATTACATCGGATGAAAATAATATTGGCAGGTGCTCAATTCGCTCAATTGAAGGGTACAATGTTTATGAAATTTTAAAAAGCAATGCTGGCTTATTTTTAGGATACGGTGGACACTCTCTTGCGGGCGGATTTTCATTTGACATGAATTTACACCCCTTTGAAGAAATAAAAAGCGCAATATTAAACACTATTGAAGAATTAAACATTGAACCACAAAAAAAAGACTGCTTTGAAGTTGATAGATTTCTTGACGCAAATCAAATAAATAAAAGCTTAATTGAAAAAATAAATGTATTAGAGCCCTGCGGACAAAATAACCCATCACCGATTTTTGGGCTTAAAGATACAATGCTAAAAGATTCAAGGGTCATTGGCAAAAATGCTAATCATTTAAAATTTATATGCCAAAAAGATGAAATAAATTTCGAATGTGTAAAATGGAGCGAAAATGATTTTAAAATACCGCTAAATTCCACACTAGACATAGCTTTTTCACCAAGATTAAATGTTTTTAATAATGAAGAAAATATTCAACTTGAAATATGCGATGTTTTCTGTGAAAAATACACACCCAAGAAGGAAAATAACTCACTAAAAATTTACGACCACAGAAAAAAAGATGGTATTTTAAACCAAATTTGCGACTATTTAAAAAGGGATGATTTAGATATAACAATATGGGCAAAAAATGTTAAAACAATTGAAAACTTAAAAAACTATCCAGAAATAAAAAATAAATTCTACGAAAACAAAGACAGATATGAAAGCATTATGTTTTTCAACTACCCCTCAAATTTCGAAGAACTAAAGGCTGTATTAAACGAAATTAACCCTGTAAAAATTCATTTTATGAAAGACAACTATGACGAAAATATCGAAAATTACATAAAACTGCTTTCAGGAATGCTAAAGTACGCGCACAATCATAAAAATGGCGAAATAAGCATTGTAAAACTAGCTTGTGCTTGCGGAACAAGTGAAGCGTTTGTACAATTAGCACTTGAAATTTTTGAAAACTCTGGCTCAATAGAGATTTTAGATGTAGATAAGATTAAATATATAGAGCCTGTTAATATAGAAAAAATAAGCTCGCAATCATTATACGAAATACTTACAGAAGAATTTACAAAAATTTTAGAGTTTAAAAAACATCTTGCCGAAGATGATATCGACAAGATGTATGAACTTGTAAATTCTTGTTATAACTAACTTTTAGTACTATCTTGTTCAAAGTTAGAGTTGATGTACTTTTTAGACTTTTCAATGTTTTTCAATTTCTTTTTAGTCTGACTAACGTTTTTCTTTAACCCTTTGATTTCAGATTTAATCTGATCTTCACGAGCCTCAGCAGCGGTTAATAAAGAATTGTAGTTAATCAACTGTTCACGAATTTCTGCAGACGCGTCATCAAGATTTGTGATTGCACTTTTAAATTTTTCTTCTTGAATAGAACCAGTAACAACGGTTGTTTTTGCAGCAGGAGCAACATCACCTACTGGTTGAAGTTCAACTTTTTGAATTTCATCTACAGAATCCATAGACTGAAATACAGCTTCTTGCGCGTAAGATGCACAAGTCAAAGCCATAACTGCCGATAATGCCAATACAATTTTTTTCATATTCCACTTCTCCTTATACTAATATTTTAACCTTGAAACGAGCTTGTTACAAGACTTAAAGGAGAAAAATCAATCAAATATATTAATGGGGTGCAAATGCACCCCATATAACTTAAATATCTTCTACCCAAATAGCATTTACAGGACAAATTAGTGCCGCATCAATACAGTCTTGCTCATTGCCTTTAATTTTTGACTCATTTACATGTGCAACATTATCCACATGAAAAACTTCAGGATTAATGGCTTCACAAGCGCCACAAGCAGTACAACCGTCCATTATTGAAACTATCATTTTTATCTCCTTGTCACTCAATGTCACAAGTTATATTAAAATATAATTTACAACTATTGTACTACCCAATTGGGTGTAAATTCAACTTATTTAAATATCTTCTACACTGTTGAACACGATTATAACCAAGCAAAATACCCAGTATAAAATCCTTGTCAGCCGAAAGATTTGATAAATTTACATCCAAAAAAGTTTTTACAACTTCAACGCACTCTTGATTGCCAAAAAATATATTTCGTTTATTTCCGATGTTTTGTAAAGTATATTCAAGTCCATTTTTTGTAATTTTATCAAGCAGTCTATCAACGCGCTCTTGTGATACAGTAATTAATGCAAGTGGCTTTGTACCTTTTTTAATTTCATAAATATACGTGTTTAAAACATTATCCATAAAACTCTCCTTTTAAAAATAAGACTCAAAAGGAGGATTTTTGTTTCACTATTTACGCAACAAGATAGTAAAACCAGCTTTGAAATAATTCTTTAACTGCGCAAATGAACGTATGTTAAAAATCATTTTTAATATATATCTTGGACGTAAATAGTAACTTTTGACAAGTTTTTTGTGCAGCTCGAAAACCTCATCTACACTTAAATTATGGGTCTTTACACTAGGATAATAATAAGGTCTGTCGTAATTTAGTTCACCCAAAGAATTATTCTCAACATAATCGTAAAATCTAGTCCCAACCAACGCACAAGCTGTATAAAAGCTGACATATTCAGTATTTAAGGATTTTGCAAACTCAAGAGTTTCATTGATGGTTTCTTTTGTCTCCCATGGTAAACCAACCACATAGTACGCATAAATCTGAATACCCGCCTTTTTAAAGGCATTTACCGTATTTCTTACCTGCGCAAGCGTGATTTTTTTACCCATTTTATCAAGCATTTCTTGTGAACCACTCTCTATACCAATGGAAACAAGCCTGCAGCCCGCCTTTTTCATGAGTCTAATTGTTTCAATATCAGCACTGTCAGCCCTTGTATTTGTAGAAAAAGTTATTTTAAGCTTTGATTCAATGATTTTATTGCAAAGATCACGCGTCCAATCTTTATCTAAATTGAAAATATCAGACCAAAATATGAAATTTTTTATACCATACTTTTCAACACATTCTCTAATTTCGCCCACAATATTTTCTGGAGATCTTTTTCGAACAATCCTACCGTTTAGCGGTGTTGCAAGGCAGAAAAAACAATGATAAGGGCAACCGCGCGAAACCTTTATAACAGCTTGGGTTTTGCCATTATCAGGTCTTATATACAAGGAGTTATCAATTAAATCACGCGCAGGATAAGGCAATTCATCAAGATTATCATTAAAGGGTCGAGGAGGATTTAATATAACCTCAACATCCTGACGATAGCAAATACCCTTTATTGACTGTAAATCATTGCCACCAAGCAAATCTGCAAAGGTTAACTCACATTCTGAACACATTGCAATGTCAATAAAATCATGTTCCGTCATTGTTTCTTTTGCAAGAAAAGAAAAATGAGCCCCCTTGGCAATTGTAATAATCTCATCTCCAAAAAGTTCTTTTGCAAGCCTTAGCGCACTTAAATCATTTTCTAAAGTTGGAGTTGCAACATTGACAACAATATAGCGCGGTTTAATCTCAAGTAAATCTTGCTCTAGTTTTTCTAAATTTTCGCCAAAAAAAGAATAATCACGAACAATAGGTTCAAATCCTTTTTGGCGCGCAATCGAGGCTAAATACAGTAAATCAGTAGGTGGCAGTGGCGGAATAACTATTAAATCATCTGTCGGCTGCTGACACCTGTCTTCCCTGTTCATCACAGGAGAGGGAGGGTATATTAAATAAACTTTATTATTTTTCATTTGATTTTAACTTTAAACTCATCCTAACTATCTTATTTACCAGAGATTCACTCAAATATTTTGACGCAAAAGCACAAATTTTAGCGTCTAATCCAACATTTACAACTGATTTTGGATTATTTTTAACAACTGAATCAAAAACAGCTTTACCAACATAATAAGGCTCAAGCGCCTCTTGAGCGTTTTTCTGAGCATTATCAAGCATATAATGACCAATTTTTTCATACTTTTGCATAAAATTCTTAAAATTACCTTGATTTTGCTCAATACTATCTGTCCAGAACTTTGTCTTAATTGCCCCAGGGCGAATTGAAACATACTTTATACCTGTTTCATTTGAAAAAGCTCTTAACAGAACATCTGCCGCTGCTTTAGAAAGGCAATAAGGCGATAAAAAAGGATATACACCATAACTTGCCATAGAACTAATATTTATTATTCTGCCATTTTCATCAAGTAATTGAGCAAATTTTTTAATAACTCTCAAAAGACCAAATAAATTAACGTCTAGCTGTCTTTTTAGTTCGCTCTCATCTAAAAACTCTACAGGAGTAGCAACGACACAGCCTGCATTATTCACAATAGCACGAAATTTTAACGACGAAATTTTATTAAAAAGCTCATCAAAAGAATCATTTGAACAAACATCAAGACTATATTTGTGAAGATTTTCATGTTCTAATTCAACAGTTGAGCGCGAGGTTAAATGCACATTAAAACCCGATTTTAAGAGCAATTTAACAGCCTCAAGGCCGATTTGAGAACTGCCCGCAATTACTAAAACATTCATATTCATACATTTTTTATAACACAAATGCAAGATTAACGCTATTGCTTAACAATTTTGACCAAATGGGTAATGTATGTTAAAAAAGTTATATGATAGAGAATCTGGATATTATAACAATAGGCGAAGGGTTGGTAGAGCTTTCAAGCAATACATCACTAAAATTCGCACAAATATTTGATAAATACTATGGCGGTGATTCTTTAGGAACTGCAATTGCAGCACTCAGATGTGGTTCAAGTGCAGGCTACATTACAAAAGTTGCAAATGATAATTTCTGCGA
The DNA here is from genome assembly GCA_944324385.1 of Candidatus Gastranaerophilales bacterium. Classification (GTDB taxonomy): domain Bacteria; phylum Cyanobacteriota; class Vampirovibrionia; order Gastranaerophilales; family Gastranaerophilaceae; genus Galligastranaerophilus. Next base: position 14,215 of record CALUWD010000010.1, read on the forward strand.
GTACCTGCTTGACGCTTGGGGCTCTGAAGGACTTGATATCTCGCAAGTTAAGCTTAGTCAAGGGCAAAATGGGCTTTATTTTGTTGGAAAAAAAGAAAATAAAAGCGAATTTGTTTTTTACAGAAAAAAAACTGCCGCAAAAAATCTGTGTATTGATGATATAAATTTTGACTACATAAAAAATGCAAAATGCGTTTATGCAACAGGCTTTGTTCAGTCGCTTTCACTTAGCGTAAGAGAAGTTGTAAGAGAGATTTTTAAATTTGCAAAAGATAATGACATTTTAGTAGCCTATGACCCCAACTTTTCGCCAAAAGTCAGCTCTCAAGAAGAAGCAAAAAGTTATTTTGAAGAAGTAAGCGAGTATATTGATGTGATTTTTTTAAACACGAAATCAGACTCTGAGGCTCTTTTTAATACGCAAAGCATAGACAAAATTCAAAAAATAATTGCAGATAACGCAATAAGCATTAATGTTGTAAGGGAACACAAAAAAGGTATACATGTTGTAAACACTGCAAATTACAATTTTATAGAATACAAAAATGTTAATATTATTGATTCAACAGGTTGGGAGTCTGCCTTTAACGGCGCATTTTTAAATTACTTTTTAAAAGGCTATGACACAAAAAAATGTGCACAGTACGCAAATGCGCTTTCAATATTGCAAATAAAAGATGTTGGAGCAATAAAATCAATACCTACAAAAATAGAGACGGAGAAGTTATTTAACGAAATTTATGGCTAAGAAAGTACTTATATCGGGATACATAGGATTTTCAAACTTTGGTGATGATGTTATTTTTGCAATGCTAACACGACACCTAAAAGCTAAAGGCTATCAAGTTAGCGCGCTTTCCTCGAATCCTACAAAAACAAAACAACAATTTAAAGTCAACACAGCTCATTATAAAAATCCATTTGAAATAATAAAAGAGATAGCAAAGTGTGACTACCTAATAAGTGGCGGAGGCAGCCTACTACAAAATGCAACAAGCAATGCAAGTCTTTTGTATTACATTTTGATAATACTCTTTGCAAAACTAATGTTTAAAAAAGTAATAATATTTGCACAAGGTATTGGCCCTATTAATGGCGATTTTTGGAGAGGATTAACGAGATTTACTCTATCTTTATGTAATTTTATAACAGTAAGAGATTCTCAAAGTTACAAACAGCTTGGCAAATGGAAAATTAAAGCGAGGCTTGTTGAAGATCCTGCTTGGGATATTCCAATTTTACCAAGAGAGTCTCGTGGATATGTTGGAGTGCAACTGAGGGACTACTCAAAAATGCACCCCGATTTCATTAAATTGCTTGTAAAATATATTGGACTATATTTTTCAGACAGAAGGATTATTATATTTTCTTTTCAAACACCACAAGACTTGAAAATATGCTACCAATTTGAAAAAGAACTGAAATTTCAATGGCCGCATATGAAATATGAAATAAGAAGCGAAAACTCCATAAAATCAATAGTTACAGGATTTTCAAACCTAGAATACCTTTTTGCAATGCGTTTTCACGCTTGCCTTTTAGGCTTGAAATATGGTATAAAGGTTTTTGCGCTACCTTATGATATTAAAGTAGAGCATTTAGCAAGAGAATTTAGCTTGCAAAGCATAAATGTCAGCGAAAAACCGGAAAACTATAATCCTAAATTTTCTGATTTTATGCAATATGACAATCAGGAAAAGCCTGATATGCATTTTAACTGGAGTGTAATTGATAGCTACATGTCTAAATAACGACGAAAGGTAATTATGCTAATACCAAGTATAGATTTAATGGATTCAAAAGCAGTACAGTTAAAGCAAGGCAAAGAAAAAGTTCTTGAGCGTGAAGATGTTTTAGAACTTGCAAAATATTACGCAAGATTTGGAGAAATAGCTGTCATAGACCTTGATGCTGCAATGAATACAGGCAAGAATAATGAAGAATTAATTGCAAAAATATGTAAAATTGCCCCCTGTAGAGTTGGCGGCGGAATTCGCGATAAGGCAAAAGCAAAGAAAATGCTTGCCCTTGGTGCAAAAAAAATCATAATAGGTACTGCAGCAAATGAAGAATTTTTATCACAACTGCCAAAAGACAAGGTGATTGTAGCAATTGACTCTAAATTTGGCAACATAACCCTTGAAGGCTGGCAAAAAGACACGCAAATAAAAACGCAAGAATATGTTAAACGTTTTGAAGACTTATGCAGCGGCTTTTTGTACACTGTAGTTGAAAAAGAAGGAATGCTCTCAGGCACAAATATTGAAGCATTTAAGGCAATTAGAAACATTACAAAAAAACCGATTGTCGCAGCGGGCGGCATTACAACAATTGATGAAATAAAAGAACTTGAAAAAATGAATATTTCATCTCAACTTGGTATGTCAATTTACACAGGCAAAATTGACTTGGTTGATGCCTTTGAAGCTCTTGTTGATTTTGAAAAATGCAACAACCTTGTACCAACTATTGTGCAAGACATTAAAACAAAACAGGTTTTAATGTTGGCTTATTCAAACAAAGAATCCCTAAGAAAATCGCTCAAAGAAGGACGTGCAACATATTTTAGTCGCTCCAGAAATGAATTGTGGACTAAAGGCGAAACCAGCGGAAATACTCAGGAACTTATAGCTGCAAGGTTTGACTGTGACGCTGACACAATACTTTTTAAAGTCAATCAAAAAGGTAACGCCTGCCATCTGGACAGGTTCAGCTGTTTTGAAGACAGGGACTTTTGCATTAACGAATTATATGATTTGATTTTGGACAGAAAAGAAAAATTGCCTGAAAAGTCTTACACCACAAAGCTTTTCAAAGATGAGTTTTATCTTAAAAGAAAAATAATGGAAGAAGCTTTTGAAAGTGTAAATTTCGAGCAAGGTGACGGGCTGAGCTGGGAATCAGCGGATTTAATGTATCATTTACTTGTTTTTATGGCAATGCATAACATAACTTTTGATGATTTAATAAATAACCTTTCATCAAGGACAAAATAATGAAAATTATAAAATCGCAAGAACTTAATAAAGACAATGATTTTTACCGCACAACAACTCTGGAGAACCTCAAAAGTGCTGTTGAAATCATAGAAGATATAAAAAACAACGGTGATGATGCAATAATCAAATATTGCAAACAATTTGGCGATGGTGACTTTACAAATGCTAACGATTTTTTAGTAAGCGATAAAGAAATTGATGAAGCATTTAATTTAACATCTGAAAAGACAGTATCTACGTTGAAAAAATGCATTGAAAACGTTAAAAACTTTGCACAAGAACAGCTAAAATGCATAAAAAATTTAGATTTAAATATCAACGGCTCGCACCTTGGGCATAGAATAATCCCCATTGAAAAAGTGTTATGCTACGTGCCAGGAGGAAACTACCCGCTGCCATCATCCGCTATTATGACAACAATACCGGCTAAAGTTGCAGGAGTAAAAGAAATTTGTCTGACTTCACCAAGAATTAAACCGCAGACGATTGTTGCAGCAAAGTTATCAGGGGCGGATAAAATATATAAATTAGGCGGAGTTCAAGCAATAAGCGCCTTTGCATACGGAACAAAGTCAATTAATTCGGTAGATAAAATTGTAGGCCCCGGAAATAAATACGTTACTTTTGCAAAAAAATATGTATATGGCAAATGCTCGATTGACTTTTTAGCAGGGCCATCAGAGGTACTTGTCATAGCTGATGATAATCAAGACCCAAAACTTGTAAGTGCTGATATTTTGGCACAGTGCGAACATGACAGAGATGCTCGCGGATACTTAATTTGCTTTAGTGAAGATTTTGCACAAAAAGTTATAGACTCAGCAAAAAAACAATTGGAAACACTTGAAACTAAAGACATAGCGCAAATTTCATTTGAAAAATCCGTTGCAATAGTTGTTAAAAACTTTGAAGAAGCCATTAAAATATCAAACATTAGAGCGCCTGAGCATTTAGAGTTGATGTTTGATGGCGCAGATAAAATTACAGACAAATTTACAAACTACGGCTCACTTTTCATAGGCAGCAATTGCGCCGAAGTTTTTGGGGACTATTGTTCAGGAACAAATCACGTACTGCCCACAAACTCTGCAGCACGATACACGGGCGGATTAAGCGTGTTTGACTTTATTAAAATTCAAACATATCAAATGATTAGCAAAAATTATTCTCAAGAACTTTCAGCACTGGCATCGGAACTGGCAGCGCAAGAAGGACTTATGGGGCATAAACTGGCAAGCGATTTAAGAGGTAATAATGCGATTTGAATATAAAAAAAGTGAACAAAGGCAAATAAGAGTACTTGGAACACTTGTTACATTTCTTTTTTGGTTAAAACATTTTACATACTGGTGCAAAAATATAAATTACCCAAAACAGCAGTGCCTGTTTGCACTTTGGCATGCACACCAGTGTGCGCTTTATTCTATAAAAGACAGGGAAAAAACAAACGTAATGATTAGCCGCTCTAAAGACGGCGAAATAATTGCCAGAGCAACGGAAGCAATGGGAATAAAAACCGTAAGGGGTTCAATTACAAGAGGTGGCGCAAGCGCAACAAAAGAACTTATAGACAGAATTAAAAAAGGTGAGTTTGGCGCAATAACAGTCGACGGCCCAAAAGGTCCAAAAAGAGTTGTAAAAAAAGGTATCGTAGAAATTGCCAAAATTACAGGCATTCCAATAGTGCCTATGAGCTGGTATTGCCCGTCAATTGGTTTTTTAAAGTTCAAAACTTGGGATGAATTTCGCTTTCCGCTGTTTGGCAAATTATTAATTTCTTACTACGGCGAACCGATTTTTGTGAAGCCTGACGCGGACGATGAAGAAATCGAAAGAATTAGAAAGCAAGTTGAAGACGCGCTGAATTCTCAGTACGAGATACTTAAGAAGGACTTTAAAAAGTTTGAAAAGCTTAAGCAGTAAGCTTCTTGATAAAATCAGGCAATTTGTAAGCTTCAGTAGTACCTACAACAATTTCCCAATCGGGTAATGCCTGTTGTAGCTCATCCTTTAAATCCGATAAAAGCCCCGGGATAATAATCCTTTTTACCTTAACTTTATTTAAAATTTCATTTGCATTTACAACTTTTGACGCAATATCAGCCGTAATTTTTTGCGCCGACCATGCAGTTAAAACACTCATGCCCTCACTTGGGGTAATTACCAGATAAGAGCCGCATTTAAGTGTTGACAATTCATTTGCAACAGCAAAATAACTCAGCGCAAAATTTGTAGTTAAGAACACTAGCGCATTTTCATCAGGATTATTAAATTCATAGACTTTAGACTCAACTTGCAATGGTTTTTGGGGATCGGTAAAAATATTCATTCTAAGAGTCATTAAACTTGCAAATAAAGCCTCGTCAAACTCCTCAAAAATCAACATATTAGCATACTTACAAACCAGAGCTGACGCTATTAAGCAAATAGATAAAAAATCATGACCCGCTAATCTGACACAAGTGGGATCAGAGAATTTTTCATCTCTATCAATAATTGCTGCTTTTCTAATTTTCGTTAATTCGTCGATAGTCTGAGTTAATGATTTATAGTCAACATTGCGCATTTTTGATAAAAAATTATCATCAATAATCTCTATACCTAGTTGTTTTATTTTTTCAACATCTCCTTCAAGCGGATTTTTAAAGTACACCGCGTCAATGCGGTATTTTTCACCAATGCACTCGATTTCAAAATTTAAAATTCGCTTTAGCTTATCTTTATAATCGGCATTTTTTGAATCAAGTTCAACCACAAGAACTGTAGGACTTATAAACGTTTTTTCATGTCTGTACAAAACGGTTTCGCCGCCGATTTTTAAATTGCCCAATGTCAGGGTTTTTTGCTGAATTTTACTGTTATGCTCTAATTTTTCAGCTAATTCAGGAGGCAAAAAAGGGCATTTTGATGGCTCAGCCTGACCTTTTGAAAGTTTCATTGCAAACATCATACAAGTTGCACAACCGCATTTTTTGCAATTTGCGTTTGCTTCTCGCTTACCTGCTGGCAAAAATTTAAATATATCCATTGCGCCTAATGACATAAAACCTCGCAAAACTGTTGTTTTATAACTTTTAATACCTCAGGATGCCAACAAACCACAATATTTGCACCGGCAGCTATTAGAGCTGAAGAAGTTGAAATTTCCCACATTTTTGCTCGATTCTCTAATTCACCCCATGAGGCATTGTAATCTTTGCTTTTAGATTCCTTAGCCTTATACGATTCTTCTCCTGCATAAACTATTATTGGCATATCAAGCATTTTATCCCCTGCTTGTCTTGCAAGGCAAATGCGCTCAATTATACTGTAACCATAATCAATTCCATAACCAATACAGCCCATGTCAGGGTCGATTAAAATTTGCTCAGCTTTCAAACCTGAATCAATTGATAAAATATTTAATTCTTTTGTCAAGTTAATATCAATAGGCGTTCTTAGAACAAATTTATGCTTGTATCTCGAATTCAAAGCTACCTTCAATATTTTCTCGTAGTTCGTCGCTTGAATGGGTGAAATAATTAATTCCCTGTCAATAATTTCTGACAACGCACAAAAAACTTCGCAGTCCCATTTAGCATTAGAACTTAACTTTATCATTAAATTGATTTTTGAATTATCTAAAATGAACTTAAAAATTCTTTTATATTTACTCAAAAGCCCATTTTTCATATCATCACTTGGTTCTTGAGCATTAAAATAAACACTTACAAAATCAGCACCAATCTTAATTGCCTCATCTTGAACAGCTAAAAACCACTCCTTTGGGTCACTAATCACATCACCCCAATATTTTTTTAAAACAGGTGAGTAATTTTCACTTAGTTCAACTGGAAACTCCAGACCAAATCCGAGTTTATTTAAACTATTAGAATTTAAATCAAAATCTAACACTTACGCCTGCTGCCCTCTCTGTTCAATAATTTTGTTCATAATTTCGCTAAACTCAGCTTCATCAAGAGTTTCACGCTCAAGCAGTTCTTTTGCAATTTTTCGTAGCATATCTTCATTATCAGTTAACATCTGCTTTGCAATATTGTATCTCTCATCAACGATTCTCTTAACTTCCTTATCTATGTCAGCAGCAATTTCTTCGCTAAAATCTCTTTGGTGTCCAAAGTCACGACCCATAAAAACATGCTCTTGACTTGTACCATAAGCCAGATTGCCCATTTTTTCAGACATACCATAAACAGTAACCATTTTGCGCGCAAGAGCTGAAACTTTTTCTAAATCGTTTTGTGCGCCTGTTGTAATGGATTCAGGCCCATAAATCAGCTCCTCAGCCACTCTACCGCCTAAAATCATGGTAATTCTGTCAAGCAGCTGCGACTTTTTAAGCGTCAAATGGTCTTTTTCTGGCAACACTGTTGTAATGCCAAGTGCCATACCACGCGGAATAATTGAAACCTTGTGCAGTGGGTCGCAATCTTTTAAAAGCCTTGCTAATAGTGCGTGTCCAACTTCATGGTAGGCTGTATTTTCTTTTTCTTCATCTGAAATTATTCGAGATTTTTTCTCAGGGCCAGCCATAACCTTATCAATAGCTTCTTCAATGTGTTCCATTGAAATTTCATTTTTATCATATCTTGCACTTAAAAGCGCGGCTTCATTTAATAAATTCTGTAAGTCAGCACCGGTAAACCCTGGAGTACGCTTAGCTAAAACTTTTAAATCTACATCTGATGCTAAAGGTTTATTTTTAGCATGCACTGCAAGAATTTGCTCGCGACCTAAAATATCAGGACGATTAATAATTATTTGCCTATCAAACCTACCGGGACGCAATAGCGCGTTATCAAGAATGTCAGGACGGTTAGTAGCTGCAAGGACAATAATATTAACATTCTCATCAAAACCATCCATCTCAACAAGCAACTGGTTAAGGGTTTGTTCGCGTTCATCATGACCGCCGCCCATACCGGCACCCCTTTGACGACCAACAGCATCAATTTCATCTATAAAAATAATACAAGGCTGGTGCTTTTTAGCCTGTTCGAATAAATCTCTAACACGAGATGCACCAACACCAACAAACATTTCAACAAAATCAGAACCTGAAATAGAGAAAAATGGGACTCCGGCCTCGCCTGCTACAGCTTTTGCCATAAGGGTTTTACCAGTCCCTGGAACACCAACTAAAAGCACACCTTTAGGTATTTTTGCACCCAATTTAGTATACTTATCGCCATTTTTTAAGAAATCAACAATTTCTTCGAGTTCTTGTTTTTCTTCATCAATTCCGGCAACATCCTTAAATGTCACTTTAACTTTGTTTTCTTGCATTAATTTAGCGCGAGATTTACCAAAATTCATTGCAGCAGAGCCACCTTGCTGAATTCCGCGCAACAACAAAATAATTAAACCTATAAAGAATATTGGCACAAGCAATGAACCAATTGTACCCAATACTGAACCCTCTTGTGGTTTTTTAACATTAATTTCTACATTATTTTTTTCTAAAACCGAAAGTAAATTAGGGTCGTTATCAGGAATTTGTATTTTATATTGAAAACTTGCAGGCTGATTTACATTCGACAAGCCTACTATATCAGTCTTTGGCTTAGCAGGAGCGGTTTTATCAGTCTTTGACTCATCCTTTGGTACAGCAGTTACAAGATTTTTTGCGATTGTAACGCTTTCGATTTCACCTGCATTTACTTTATCTAAAAATTGAGAGTAAGAAAGTTCACTACTTGTTGTAGTTGGGCCTGCAAAAGCAACAACTGCAAGCAAAATAGCGATAATACCTACAATAATGTAAACTCCCATTGACTGATTTTTATTCATTTTTTCCCCTGTAATAAAATATTTCTGTTGCTATTATAGCAAAAGAATAATAAAATGTTAATGGGAATATACACATGTCTAAAGCTTATCTATCACTAGGTTCAAATTTAGGTGACCGCCTGTCAAACATACAACAGGCTGTTAGACTTTTAACAAGCGATAACAACATAAAACTTTTAAGAGCGTCATCATTTTATGAAACTCAGCCTTGGGGCTTAAGTTCTCAAAATTGGTTTATAAATGCTGCAATTGCCATAGAGACAGAACTTTCGCCAATTGAACTTTTGCGCGTATGTCAAGATATAGAAGCAAAACTCGGCAGAATTCGAGAAGGCAAGCCAAAATGGAGTGAAAGGGTAATTGATATAGACATATTATTTTACGACGATTTAGTTTTAAAAAATGAAATTCTGGAAATTCCCCACAAATACGTGCATTTAAGAGCTTTTGCGCTAGTGCCCATGATTGAAGTGAATGCAAATTATAAACACCCCATTTTAAATAAAACAATAATAGAAATGCACGAAGAACTTGAAAACCCTGAGGATGTTTTCTTGTATGGCACAGTTTTGCCGGAAGCAAATAAATGAAAAAAGTTGCAATAATAGGCGCAGGGCCCTCTGGGATATACTGTGCACTACATTTAAAAGGCTATTGCAATATTGATATTTATGAAAAAAATTCACCCCTAAAAACTTTGCTTGTAACAGGCGGCGGAAGATGCAACCTAACGCACTTTGCGCAAGACATTAGAGATTTAAGCAAGAATTACCCACGTGGCGAAAAGTTTTTATATTCAATTTTTTCAAAACATTTTGTTGATGACACACTTGAATTCTTTAAAAGTATTGGCATTGAAACATATATGCAAGAGGATTTTAGGTATTTTCCAAAGTCAAACAGCGCAAAAGATATGCGCGAAAAGATGCTAAAAACTTTAGCTAATACAAAAATTATAAAAAAAGAAATTAAAAGCTTAAAAGAATTGGCTAACTACGATTTCATTGTAATATCAACAGGTTCAAAAAGCGGATATAACTTAGCGAAAGAAGTGGGGCATAAAATAATTGAGCCAAAACCTGCACTATGTGGGCTAAAACTCAGCAATGACAGTCCAAAATACCCTCAAGGCGTAGTATTAAAAACTCCTGAAGGAGAGATTTTATTTACAAAAGAGGGAATTTCTGGCCCATTAGTATATAAAATATCCTCCATAAATGCCAGAAAAAACTTTCCATATGAAATAAATATTCCACTAATTGAACCTAAAGAGCTTTTTCAAAAAGTAAAAAACAACCCCAAAAAGAGCTTTGGCAATATAGTTTCAGAATTTATACCAAAATCATTAGCACATGTTATTGTAAAAAATTACGAAAAATCTTGTGCAAACGTGTCAAAAAAAGAAATCGAGGAGCTGAGTAAATTGACATTCAAGGTGATTTCATCAGATGATAAGGGTGAAATTGTAACTTGCGGCGGAGTGGATTTAAAAGAAATTAACAACAAATGCCAGTCTAAAATTAATCCAAAAATATTTTTCTGTGGCGAAATAATGGATATAGACGGCTTTTGCGGAGGCTACAACCTGCAACACTGTTGGAGCAGCGCATATTGCGTTGCAGAAAGTATTAAAACATACCTTTTTTAGCAAATAAAGCAGCAGCAAGCATTGAGGCAATGCCTGATATAAATATTACAATTACAAAACCAAACTGATGTGCAGCAAAAGGCAGATGAACATTCATACCCCAAAAGCTTGCAAACATAGTGGGAATAGCTAAAATTATTGTAATTGATGTTAAAAATTTCATAACGATATTCAGGTTATTTGAAATGATTGAGGCAAATGCGTCCATCATATTTTCAAGAATGTTTCTGTGCATTTCAACCATTTCAAGCGCCTGTTTATTTTCAATAATAACATCTTCCAATAAATCAATGTCATCTTCATTGAATTTTAAAGGCGTTACAGAATTAGACTTTGTAAGGCGCATAATTTTTTGTAAAACTATATAGTTATCTTTGAGCGCTGTTGTAAAGTAAACTAAAGACTTTTGCGCCTCAAACAGTTGGAAAAGCGCTTTATTCTTCATCGTTCTCCTTAGGTCATCTTCGATTTTATCAGTCTGTTTGTTAATAAAATTCAAATATCTCAAATAGTATTTTGTAGACCTAAAAAGAATATTCAGCAAAAATCTGGTTTTGTTTCTAGTATCAAAAAAGCTGGATGTTTCTTTGTTGAAAGAACTTATAATTCTATTTTCCTTAGAACAAACAGTAATAAAGCTTGTTGGGGTAAAAATTATACCCAAAGGCAAAGTGTCAAACGCGCCTTCATCTTCCATAACAGGAATATTTGTAATTATCAAAAGATGACCATCTTCATATTCCATACGCGAGCGCTCATCAACGTCAAGAGAATTTCTCAAAAAACTTTCGTCAAGATTTAAAACAAGTGAAACTTTTTGCATTTCTTCATAAGTAGGATCAATAAGGTTAAACCAAGAACCGCATTGTGCCTCGGAAATGCTAACTTCGACAAGTTCGTTATTATCTTGTGTTTTTAAAATCTCTATCATCTAAACCAAATCCGCTAACTTGCCACATCTTAATTAAACTACATAAAAAAACTAATGTAAAGCTTTAAGCATGTTTTCAAAAGTTTTTATACTAAATCCGACAACATTCAAGTAATCACCTTCGATTTTTTCAATAAAAGAATTTTTAGGAGGATTAAGCACTTCCTGCTCTGAAATAAAATCCTGAATACCATAGCTGCCGGCTTTATCAAGCGGATTTTTACTTTTAATGTACTCAATAATTTCATTATCGTTTAAATTTCTAAAATACACATTTGTTGTTGTAAATTCTGTCAAATTTTCTAAAGTAATTGAATTAACAATAGAAATTGAGGTTACAACCTTATGTTCTTTTCCACTTAGGCTTTTGAGCATAAAAATAGCCTCGCTAAAATCTCGAGGCTTATTTAACAAACACACACTATCGAGGATTACCATAGTATCGGCACCTACGACTATTGCTTCATGTTGAATTCTTTGAGCAACGTCCAATGCCTTACCCAACGAATTCTTCTTTATATTTTCATACGAAAATGTCTCAAATTTTTCTTCCCTATAAAACGATTTAACAATTTCAAACTCATAACCATAACGCGCAAGAATTTCCCTACGCCTTGGCGAATTTGATGCAAGTATTAATTTTTTTTCTATACATTCCACCTGCAAATTATAGCACAATTATTTAGCTACAGGTGCAGGTTTTTTCATTTGAATATTTCTCGATTTACGATATTGAATATTTAAAGAAATAGCCTTTATGCAAGTACTTTTCAGCTGTTGTTGAAGATTTATTGCATTCATTTGAATCATTGCATAATCATTCATAGCATCAAGCATCTTTTGTGGATCTACCATTGATGACTGAATAACAGGGTTGTCAACCTTTAAACCTTGATATTTTTTAACCAATAATGCATCAATTTTATCCTTAGCTCCTATAGCCATTTTCTTCTCCCTTTAAGTTTTAATCCCGTTTCCTATATTTCTATAAAGTATTTTTATAAGTAAAAATTGACATTTTAAAAAATTATAGTTAACAATGCTTAACATATTGTCAAAACATAATATTCATAGGATTTTTAAAAGCAATTATGATTATAAATACATTTATACATAAAAATAACTTAAACTACGTATACTTTGGCAAGAACAATACGCATAAGTCCAGTAGCACAAAAACAAGTTACAAAAATAGCTCCTCATGGGCGCTAAAGACAAACGTATTTGCAATGCATGAAGCAAAAAAAGATATAAAGGAAAACTTTCGCCATGCAAGCAAGGAAGACTATAAAATATTAACAGATAAAAGCTATGATGCAGCATCGAAAAGAGCAAAGTGGTTTAATCCTAGAGATTGCAAGGTGTATTACATTATAAAAGAATCACAAGATGCAAACGGGCAAATTAATGTAAGAATACTTACCCAGAGTGGCAAATTTGTGAAAAACGCTAAAATTAAACCAAAAACAATAGTTATAGCAGACAAATTTGAAACTGAAGGCTACGCGATAAAAGACGGATCCTTTGAAATACAACCAATACCCAGAATTTCACATGGAGAAATGGTTTCAAGGTTTGCTTTTGTAACAAATCCCTTTGCAAATTACATACATGTAAAAATTGACAAAGAAACAGATCCTTTTAAAATAATGGAAAAAGTTGAAAAATTAAGTCAAGATGAAAATATAGATGTTATAAATTTCTCTTGGGCTGATTTGCTCCCACTTGAATTTTACGAAGATTTTAAATTTAAAAAAACTAATAATTACGTAAAAATAGCACAAAAAATAATATCAAAAGAATTTGAAAATGACAAAGAGGCTGCTGAATTATTTTGCACAATTAATGAAAGTGCAAAGTTAATAGAGGATATAAATAAATTAACAAAAAAAGGAATAAAAATATTCATTTCAGGCGGCAACGGAGGCAAGGACTCATTTAACATGAACTTACTGGGCAAAAAAGTGCAAGGAGTTGGCTCACTTGATAAGAACGGACATTTAAGCACCTTTAATTCATCAAAGATTAATTCACTTGTAAAACATTTTGAATTAGGGGAGTACAAACCAATTGAAACAAAAGATGGGATAAGTTACACAAAAACAGGGCAAACTGACTATGTATGCGATACAAAAAAAATATTTAGCTTAAGAGGTAAAAAAGCAAGTGATTTTTTGATAGATAAAAACGAGTTTAAAAGAGCACTAAAGGCTAAAAAGCAATCATCGATGGAGTTCTATGAAATATTTGCAACTTGGATTGATGAAAAAAAATTACTTAGCGGTAGACAGGCATGTCAACTGTTTTTAGACAAAAACACACATCAGTACGACAATTTATACGTAACAGTCGGCGACTGGATAACCTACAAAATAAACACAGAAGGAGAACTTGTACCATATTACTTGAGCATATACGGAACATCATTTGCAAGCCCAATTAGGGCAGCAAAGTACACGCTTAATGAAATGATGAAAGGCATTATTTAGTTAAATTATTGTTCAAATACTTCTTTTAATTCCTTTGTAATACCAAAAATACCTGTAAGGAAAGCTATCGAGCTCATAATAATCAAAATTTTATCTACACCAAAGTATTGCCCAACAAAGCCCATTGGAGCTAAAAAGAGAGCACCTAGACCCCAGCTAAAACCTTGCATAACACCTGATATAACTCCTTTATTTTTATTAACCAGCTTCTGAGCACTAACAAGAGTTACAGAAACTGAAAGCAATATAAAGAAGCCAGTTAAGATAAACAGTGTCGCAGCAAAATATGGTAAACTTTCTAGCACAAAAAGCGTAAGCAAGGTAAGTGGCAGAATTGAAAAGAAAGAAAGTCTTATTACATTTGCTCCACCAATTTTTTCTTCTAATTTTGGGCTTATCATAGTGGCAATACCACTAATTGTAAAAAACAAGGTAACAATAAGGCCAATTTCATTGAGCGAAAAGCCATTTTTTTCAAGCAAAAATGGCATATAAGTACCAAAGCTAATGCTCACGCCTGATTTTACGACAGCAATTAATACCAATCCTAAAATAGTCTTCGAACTTAAAATCTCCTTCATTAAAGCAAAGAAGCTTTCCTTTGAGTTGCAAACAGTATCAGAAGGTATTTTTGGCACAACGAAATAAATTAAAATCGCAGTTAATATCCCAGGAATTGCAAAAAACAAAAGGGCATGTTCACCAAAGGTTGCAGCAACGCTGGACGAGCAAATTGGGCCAATAGCGTAACCAATAGTGCCTAACCCTAAAAATATACCCATATATTTTGCAAGTTTTGGATTGTTAAAACTAAAAGTATTTACAAGGCAAGTTACTTGAGGATGATAAAAGGCATTGCCGCACATACCCAATATTAAAAACAAAGTTAAAAGCCTTGCACTTGGCGAAACAACAGTAAGCGGAATAAATAAAGATGCCATAACAAGACCCCAGAACATAAAAGTTCTATGGCGCAATTTATCTGAAATATAACCAAAAAATGGCTGCAACATAGAAGATAACATATGCCCAAAAGCAATTATTGTACTGATAAAAGAAAGAGAAATGCCAAGTTTAGCGGTAATTACAGGATATAATGGCACAAGAATTGAGGCATACCAATCCACTATGAAATGTCCTGTACTTAAACCTACTAAAGCTTTTTTATCTGCGTTTCTCATTTTAAAATCCTACTAGTGTCTAAAGTGTCTAATTCCAGTCGTTGCCATAACAAGACCCATCTTATCTGCTGTATCGATGACTTCTTTATCCTTGATTGAGCCTGCAGGCTGAATAATAGCTGCAATTCTATTTTGCGCAGCTAAATGAATATTATCTATTGCAGGGAAAAACCCGTCGCTTGCTAAAACTGCATCCTTTGGAGAATCGCAAACTCTATTAATTGCAATTTCGACAGCACCTACTCTACTTGTTTGACCACCACAAATACCAAGAGTCCTTAAATCTTTAGCAACAACAATGCCATTTGATTTAACATGTTTTGCAACCTTAAAAGCAAAAACCATATCCTCAATCTGTTCTTGTGTGGGTTTTTGTTTTGTAACAATTTTAAATTTATCAGGGTCAAGTTCTTGAGTATCTTTTTCCTGCACAAGTGCACCAAAAGGCGTGAGCTTAAGCTCTTGCGATACAAAATTTGAAATTTGTTCATACGGTGTATTAATTTTTATAACCCTCAAATTTTTCTTTGTTTTTAGGATTTCAAGTGCGCCAACAGTATAAGATGGTGCAATGACAATTTCTAAAAACATTGATGTTAAATGTTTAGCAACAGTATCGTCTACTTCTTTTGTAAAGGCAACTATTCCACCAAAAGCACTCAGGGGGTCGCAATCCAGAGCTTTTTTCCAAGCATCCTCTATACTTTTTCCTAATGCTACCCCACAAGGGTTAGTGTGTTTGACAATTGTGCAGCAATTTACATCAAAAAACTCTGCAGCTATACTAAGTGCAGCAGTTGCATCCAGTATATTGTTATAAGACATTTCTTTACCATTTAAAATTTCATAGTCAAGCTGCATGTCATACGAGTACAAAGCAGCTTTTTGATGAGGGTTTTCACCATATCTTAAATCTGAAATCTTGTCCAAATAAATTGCTTTAGATTCATTCAAGGACTCGTTATCATTCAATCCAAAATTGTAAGACAACTCTTCAAATATTGTAAAATCATATTTAGAAGTTTTTTCAAATACCTTAAGTGCAAGTTTTTGTCTTGTAATTTCATCAACATTATCAAAATCAAGAGTATAATCGCAAATATCACATACAACAGTAACATTTTTATAATTTTTTGCACCTGCGCGAAGAAGTGCAACACCACCTATGTCAATGTTTTTAGTTAGGGTATCAATGTCGGCATTCACACCCCTATACATCTCAAATGGGTACAAATTAACAATTACCAAGGAAAATGGCATATCACCAAGCGAATGTATTTCATCTTCATTTGCCAATATTGAAGCAAATATTTTTGGATGCAAAGACTTCACTTTACCACCCAAAAGCTCACTAAAACCAGTAATAGTTGAACTTTCAGTCGCATTTATACCATTATCATTTAAAACTTTGCATGTATTACCTGTTGAGACAATTTCCCAATCAGCATCAATAAGCCTTTTTGCAAGCTCAACAATAGCTGTTTTATCAAATACACTTATATATGCTCTCTTTTTCATAAAATCCTCTCGCAAATCTACCAGAGAATTTTAACACAAGCATTTATTAATTTCAGCAACTTAAAAGGGTAATTTATTAAAATCACCATCTTTGTTCATGGCAATAACTTCGCTTTCTATATTTGCACCTCTGATAAAATCAAAGTTTTCAGGTAATTTAATATTTTCATTATAAGTTACAGGTTCAATAGAAATTACTCCAGGGCAAATATCTTTAGTATTCTGTACCACACCATCAAATGTATGAAATAAACCGCTCTTTGCAGTATAATTTTTGCTGGAACTACTAAGTTTTAAACCAGACAAGTACAAAAGCGTAGAAAATTCCGCGTCTGAATCTTTATCCTTTTGAAAACTTATAACATACTGGCAATTTTTAGGTTTTAATCCTTGTTTACCAACAATGTTTTTATAAAATATTAAATTTGTTTTATTGTCATATAAACTATCAAAGCATACGAATGAATCTTCAATGGCAGGTTTATCCAGCTGTTTTTCCACATGAGTGTATTTAAAACGAAATTCATCTGCAAATATTTTCTCTGTTACACTTGTGCCAACAGAATTTTTTGAAGTCTTTTCGAAGGAAGTAAGTTTGTAATCAGGACTTGCATAAATTATTTCATCATTTACATAATCATGGATTTTAATACTTCCATCATCAAAAACCTTTGTTTTGCGCACCTTGTTGCCATTTTCGTACTCTTTCATTGATGTTATATTTTTTCCATCATGTTTGAAAGATCTTACAATATTACCATTTATATCATGATAAGTTAAAAAACCTGATCGTTTAGTTCTTTTTATTTTATCTACAACATCATCAATTTGCGCCTGGGCATCATTTAATAACAAAAAAGCGTGCTGGCTTGCTTCTTTAACTTCACGTTGGGCTTCTACCTCAGCAACAATGGCCTTTGCCCCTTTTACATACAATGGCTCATACATAAAGACAGAAGTAAATGGAATATCCAAATAGGAAACAACAGAACTATTTGTATTACCTGAATTATTATTTATTTTTTTATGATTAATATTACTTGATACGCCTAAATTTCTTCCATATAGACCAACTGGAGCAATTTTCATAGCTTAATACCTTTTTGACTAATATACGCATAACTATAATAATCAAAAAGATATTTTTTTGCAAAAAATTAGCCACCACCACAAAAAGTTGCTATTTCAAGAACATCACCATCAGACAAATATTCGCTATCAAAGTTTTCTTTATAGATAATTTCTTTATTTTTTTCTACAACAAAAAACTTTGGCAAATCCATTTGCGCAAGCAAAGTTGACACAGAAATGTTATCAGAAATTTCTTTTTGTATACCATTAAGAATTATGCGAGCCATAACCGTACCAATCACAAATACCATCTTTACAGAATTCTTTTTCTAAATCAGCCATAATACTTTTGTGAGTCATCTCAAAAGTAACAGGAGTTATAGAAATCCTATTTGCACGAACAGCACTAATATCTGTACCATCTTCCTCGTGTTTTGTGGTTAATTCACCAGCCATCCAATAATATACCTTACCCCTTGGGTCAATACGTTTTTCATAATTATCAGTAAACATTTTTGTACCCAATTTAGTAATTTCAACGCCTGCAATATCTTCTTCTTCAAGCGCTGGGGTATTAATATTTAAAATAGTTTTCTTTGGGAAACTGATTTTTTGTATCTTTGGTAAGAATTTTGCAACAAAGTCAGCAGTAACATCAAAATATAGCTGTTCATTTGTCATACTTGCAAGAGAAACCGCAATACTTGGATAATCAAGCATAGCGCCTTCCATAGCACAGCTTACAGTACCTGAATATAAAATATCAGTACCCAAATTTGGTCCATGGTTAATGCCTGAAATTATAATATTTGGTAATTCACCTTGTTCCAATACAGCGCAAATTCCAAGCTTGATACAGTCCCCAGGAGTTCCTGAAGTTACCCATACTCTTTTTGCACCATACTGAGGTTCAAGTTCTTCAACTCTTAAGGGTGTATGCAAGGTTAGAGAATGTCCAGCAGCGCTCCTTTCCCTGTCTGGTGCTACAACATAAACATCATGCTCTTTAGACAGCCTTGTTATCAGGGCTTTTATACCTGTTGCTGCGATTCCATCATCATTTGAAATTAAAATTCTCATAAATCCACCTAGAATAAGCTGCTGATAAAACTAATTATACCACATTTTTTTACTAATTTGCCAAAATTAGAATAAGATTATAAAATTTTATAAGATGGATTAAGGGAAATCTATGCAAAAAGCGTATAATGCATTTAGTGAATACCTAAAAGAACAATTTGGTCAAAAGGTTTATAAAATAACTATTGATGCTGGATTTTCCTGCCCAAACCGCGACGGAACAATATCTAATGGCGGATGCATTTTTTGCGATGAGTCAGGAAGTTTTTCAAAAGCCCACTCAAGCGAGCTTGATATACAAAATCAAGTTAAAACAGGGATAAAAACTCTTAGTGAACGCTTTGGTGCACAGAAATTTCTTGCCTATTTTCAAGCATACACGAACACTTACGCACCTGTTGAAAAACTTAAAAATATATATGACGCCGCTTTTTGCGATGAAAGAGTTCTTGGCATTTCAATAGGGACACGCCCAGACTGCATTGATGAAAAAAAGCTGGATTTAATTTCCACATACAAAAACCCATGGCTAGAATTGGGCTTACAGAGCACGCACAATGAAACACTTAAAAAAATTAACCGCGGGCACAACTACGAGTGCTTTTTAAAGGCATACAAACTTGCAAAAGAAAGAAATATAAATGTTTGTGTTCATATGGTTTTAGGGCTCGATGGTGAAACAAGAGAAATGACGCTAGAAAGCGCTAGAAGACTTGCCGCACTTAAAATAGATGGCATAAAGCTTCACATGCTGACAGTGCTTGAAGATGCGCCGCTTGCAAAAATATATAAAGAAAAACCTTTTCAATTACTTACTATGCAAGAATATTGCGAAATTGTATGCGATTTTTTAGAGCTTTTGCCACCTGAAACAACTATTCACAGGCTTGCGGGCAGTGGTTACTCAAAAACACTTATTGCGCCAAAATGGGTAAATAACAAATTTGAAACGCTTAATTTAATTGATAAAATTTTTGAAAAACGAGAAACAAAACAAGGGTGTAAATACTATCTGGAGTGCGCCAATTAAGATACGAAAAATAAAAAAGAGCCTAGCGCACAGGCTCTTTTTTATTAAAATTTATAAAAAACTTATACCTTACCCTTACCGCAGCATTTTTTGTATTTTAGACCGCTACCACAGGGGCAAAGGTCATTTCTGCCTACTTTTGGCATATCTTCCTGCGGCTGCTCATCCACATAGTTTGGGGTTGAATTTTTAAGCGCGCGAGTGAGCTCTGTTTCCCGCTCTATTTCACCATCCATGAATGGAATATCCTCAAGAGCATTTTGGTTTTCATCGATAATTTGAATACCAAAACGAGCCCTAAACAAGTGTCTTACCGTTTCCGATTGGATATCCGACATCATTGCGTTAAATAAATTGAACGCTTCTTTTTTATACTCAATAAGAGGATCTTTTTGCCCGTAAGCTACAAGTCCGATAGAATCCTTAAGTGCGTCAATATTATTTAAATGGTCAATCCATTTTGAATCAATAACCTGTAAAAGAATATCACGCTCCAGCGTTCTCATAACATTATTATCAGAAAATGCCTCTTGTTTTGGGGTATCGGGCGAACCATAACGTGCCATAACATCGTTAAAACCTTCAACAGATGTTTCTTCCATTGTTTTATATGCTTGATTAACAAGGTTTTTAAGATAATCAGACATTTCCTGATATCTTTTTTCCATTAAATCTTCCAGAGTAACATCACTCAATTGAGGGAATACTGAATGAATTTCATTTGTTAGCATTTTAATGTCATCTTTAACATACTCTGCAGGTGGCATATCAGGTGATATATACTGTTTTAAGATTTTATCCACTTCAAGGTTAATCATATAATCAATATCAGATTTTAAGCTCTTTGAAGCAAGGACCTTGTGCCTTTGAATATAAAATTTCTCTCTTTGAATGTTGATAACATCATCGTATTCAAGAACACTTTTTCTTATATCAAAATGGTAAGTCTCAACTTTCTTTTGAGCTGATTCGATTTGACGGGTAATAAGAGGGTTTTCAATCGCCATATCTTCTTCAATATTAAGCATATTCATAAGAGCAGATATTTTATCCCCACCAAAAATTCTCATTAAATCATCTTCCAATGACAAGAAAAATTTAGTAGACCCGGGATCGCCTTGGCGGGCTGCACGACCTCTTAATTGGTTATCAATACGCCTTGACTCATGTCGCTCTGTACCAATTACGTGCAAACCACCAAGCGACACAACTTTAGCGTGTTCTTCTTCAGTTATTTTTCTTGCTCTTGCAAGTGCAGCCTCTTTTTGGGCTTCATAATCAGGCGAATCAGCAGTTACACCCATTTTATCCAATTCTTCTTTTGCAAGATACTCAGGATTACCGCCAAGCAAAATATCTGTACCGCGACCTGCCATATTCGTTGCAATTGTAACGGCATTTACTCTGCCTGCCTGCGCAATAATATAAGCTTCGCGCTCATGGGCTTTTGCATTTAAGACATTGTGCTTAATGCCACGTCTTTTTAAAATTGCAGATAAATACTCAGATTTTTCAATACTTATTGTACCAACAAGAGTTGGCCTGCCCATTTTTGCCATTTTCTCTATTTCATCGGCAACTTTTTGATATTTCATTTCCTTTGTTTTATAAATTACATCAGGATAATTAATTCTAATATCAGGCTTATTTGTTGGAATTTCTGTACATGGAAGATTATAAATCTTGCCAAACTCAGCTTCTTCTGTCATTGCAGTACCTGTCATGCCTGAAAGCTTAGGATAAAGTCTAAATAAATTTTGGAAAGTAATGCTTGCTAAAGTCTGCGTTTCGTCTTGAATGGGTACACCCTCTTTTGCCTCAATTGCTTGGTGTAAGCCTTCGCTCCAGCGTCTGCCTTCCATAATACGGCCTGTAAACTCATCAACAATCATTACTTCGTTATTTTTTACAACGTAATCAGTGTCTTTAATAAAAAGCTCTTTAGCTTTCAGTGCTTGCAAAAGATGGTGGGCGTATTGAGTTTGCATATCAAACAAATCAGTTACACCTAAAAGCTCACATGCCTTATCTATACCATCTTCAGTTAGAATAATATTTTTATTTTTTTCATCTACTTCATAATGTTCAACTTTATTCAATTGTGGTGCAATTTGTGCCATCAATTTGTACGTTTGAGCCGATTTTTCAAGTCGACCCGAAATAATTAAGGGTGTTCTTGCCTCATCAATTAAAATACTGTCAACTTCATCAATAATTGCATAGTTATATGGTCTTTGAACAAGCGCGTCAAGAGAAGACGACATATTGTCACGCAAATAATCAAAACCAAACTCATTATTTGTACCATAGGTTATATCGCAAGCATAAGCAGCTTTTTTAGACTCAAAATCATTATGCCCAGAACCTTGAGAGAGTATAACACCGACAGACAAACCCAAAAATTCATAGATTTTGCCCATCCAGTCCCTATCACGTTTTGCAAGGTAATCGTTAACCGTAATTATATGTACACCCTTGCCAGTAAGCGCATTTAAATAAGCAGGCAAAGTTGCAACAAGGGTTTTACCTTCACCTGTTCTCATTTGTGCAATATGACCGTTATGCAAAAATATACCGCCAATTAACTGCACATCAAAGTGGCGCATATTTAAAACTCTTTTTCCTGCTTCACGAACAGTTGCAAAAGCTTCAGGTAAAATTGAATCCAGTGCAGCTTTTTCCAGTTCTCTATCTTTTTTAAAATCACTTGAAGTTTCACGCTTGGATAAAATTTCTTTAAATTCAGCAGTTTTAGCTTTCAGTTCATCGTCAGTAAGTTTAGAAAATTCCTCCTCAAGAGCGTTTATATGCTCGACAATTGGCATGATTTTATTTATTTTACGCTCATTTGGATCTTTAAAAATTTTTAAAAGAATATCAACTAAACTCATTAAACTCTCCTGAATTTCTCCCTTTAAATTTATACTATCACAAAAATACAAAAAAAATTTATTGTGCCTTTGACTAATAATTTTTATTCGATAGAATAAGCTTAGTTATTATTTTGGAGAGGAGAATATTTTGGAACATTTACATGCTCTAACAGGTCAAAATGCTGTAATAATATCAGCTTCCATTTTAATTGTAGCTTATATCTTTATAGCATGGGAAAAAATATCAAAAGTAACTATTGCACTTTTAGGCGCATGTCTTACTTTATTTTTAGGACTTTTACAAACTGAAAAAAACCCTCAGGCACTAGGGGAATACTTCACAAACTTTATTGATTTTAACGTAATATTCCTTTTGGTTTCAATGATGATTATTGTTCACATTGCAGCTAAATCAGGCATGTTTACTTGGATGGCAAACGAAATTTTAAAACATACAAAAGGTAAACCAAAACTGGTACTTTTTTCTTTAGCTACATTTACAGCTATTGCAAGTGCATTTTTAGACAACGTAACAACAGTAATTTTAGTTATGCCAATTACATTTGCAGCTTGCAAAAAACTAGACTTAAATCCTGTACCATTTTTAATTACAGAAATTATTTGTTCTAACATTGGTGGTACAGCAACACTTATTGGCGACCCGCCAAACATTATCATAGGTTCGGCTGCAGGCTTTAGCTTTATGGACTTTATAAAAGAATTAACAGATATTGTAGCCTACATTTTCCTTGTATGCACAGGTCTTTTAATCTTTATGTTCAGAAAGCAATTAAAAAGTACGCCTGAAAAAATGGCATCTGTTGCAGATATTGATAATTCAAATACAATTACAGATAAACTTCTTGCTTGGAGATCCGGTGTTGTATTGTTACTTGTAATCCTTGGCTTTATGGCACATGACATTACACACATTCCAACATTTTTAATTGCAATGATTGGTGCAAGTATTCTTTTAATATTTGAAAAACCTGCAAAAATCCTTGTTGAAGTAGAATGGAATACAATTTTCTTCTTCATTGGTTTATTCATAATAATCGGCGGACTTGAAGCTTCAGGTGGTATAAAACTAATGGCAAACTGGTTGCTTGAAGTAACAAACGGTTCTCAAAGCGCAACAGCAATGATTATACTTTGGGCATCAGGTATTTTATCGGGTATTATTGATAATATCCCGTACACCGCAACAATGGCGCCAATGCTGGCTACAATATCTCAAACAATGGGACATGAATACGCTCATCCGCTATGGTGGTGTCTATCATTAGGTGCTTGTTTAGGCGGAAACTTAACAATAATTGGCGCTGCAGCAAACGTTATTGTTAGTGAAAACTCTGCAAAACATGGTCATCCAATCTCATTTATGTACTACCTAAAATATGGTGCACTAACAACCATGGTAGCATTATTAATGAGCACAGCTTATATTTACTTAAGATTTTTAAGATAGATGATAATATCAGACGATAACAACAAAAATAATAATCACAAAGGCGCATCAAACGGTGCGCCTAAGTGCAAATCTCAAGATTTAGAAGCAAAAGAATTAGAATTTGACAAAACTTATGAAAAAAACATACGTCCAAAAACGTTTGATGAGTATATAGGACAAAGTGCACTCAAAGAAACATTAAAAATAACAATTGAAGCAAGCAAAAAAAGAAACATACCGCTTGATCACCTTTTATTCTACGGACCTCCAGGGTTGGGCAAAACAACTCTTGCTGGAGTTATTGCAAATGAAATTGGCGTAAATATAAAAATTACATCAGCACCATCACTTGAGAGACCACGCGATATTATAGGTATTTTAATGTCTCTAAAGGGTGGCGAAATACTTTTTATTGACGAAATTCACAGGTTAAATAAAGTAGCGGAAGAAATTTTGTACCCTGCTATGGAAGATTTTTTTATTGACCTTACAACAGGAAAAAGTCAAAGTGTAAAAACTATGCGCGTACCTGTGCCTAAATTTACACTCATTGGTGCAACAACAAAAGCAGGAGCACTGTCAGGCCCATTGCGTGACAGATTTGGAATTATTCACAGGTTGGAATTTTATACAATAGAAGAACTTGCACAAGTAATAAAAAGAAGTGCAAAAATTTTAAACATAAAAATTGATGATAGTGGTGCAAAAGAAATAGCTTCTCGCTCAAGAGCAACTCCAAGAATTGCAAACAGGTTAATAAAAAGAACCGCAGACTACGCTCTTGTAAAATATGACAGCGAAATTACCCAAAAAATAGCCAAAGAAGCACTCGATTCGCTATGTATCGATAATTTAGGGCTTGATAATACAGATAGAGCACTCTTAGAGCTAATCATTAAAAACTATGATGGCGGCCCTGTGGGTGTTGAAACACTTTCTGTTGCACTTGGTGAAGACGTCAGAACAATAGAGGACGTTTACGAACCGTTTTTACTACAAAAAGGCTTGCTCGCACGAACAAACCGAGGGCGCAGAGCAACAAAACTTGCTTATCAACATCTTGGCATAAAATACTTAGAGCAAAACGGACAAATAGGACTTTTTGATTAAGTTGGGCTTTGCATTTCCTTTAAGAAAATAGATGCACGTGCTAAAATACTTTCCCTAAGCGCAAGAGGATCGCTAATTTGAATATCTAACCTATCCATAATTTTTGGGTCAAGAATAGGGTTGGGTATTTTGTTTTGAACCAACCTATCAGCAATGTAAACAATACCACAAGCAACAGGCAGTGATGATTGTACAGGATTATGGTGGTACCTAATACAATTGGTTAAAATTACAGGCAACTGCCACTTTTTAGACACTAAAGCCCCTAGGACACAATGATTTGTGCCAAAAAACGAATCTTCAACTTCAACTAAATCAGCCTGATTTTGCTGTGCAATATAGCGAACTTTTGAGTATTTGATTGGGTTTTTTGCGTTTAGCAAAATTTTACCTATATCATGCAAAAAACCAATTACAAAAGCGTCATCAGGATTTATAACCTTAAATTCTTCAGCAAGCATCTCAGAAGCAATTGCACATTTTGTTGAATGTTCCCACAATTCACGAGAGCCCTGAGCAGTCATCATCTGTTTTAGTGCAAGACTCATGATAATATTTTTTGCTTTCATCATACCTAAAATTACAAGAGCTTTATTTATTGATGTAATTTGTTGATGAAATCCATAATAAGCAGAGTTAACAAGACTTAATGTCTTTGTAGAAATAGCCTGATCTACAGACATTATATTTGCAAGTTCGCGAATACCGGTCTGAGGATTTTTAATAACCTCAAGTGCGCGCACCATAACATTTGGCATCGGCGGGATGTCTTTAAATTCCTCTACATATTGTTGTGGGTTAATTCTGTTATTATCCATTTTAAATTACTATACCTGAAGATGTTTCTTTATACTCATAAAACTACCACCAGCGGAAAACGCTACACCTATTATAAGAACCGAGAATACTACAAGTCCTTGTGAATAAGAATAAGCAGGCATCATAAAATGCTCATGCATAACTTGCAAGTAACCTTGCACTATGTTAATTGGAATTATTGCCACAAGTGCGCCCAAGAAGCCATATATTGCTCCTTGCAATACAAGCGGAGATTTTATATACCAGTTTGACACTCCCATTAAGCGCATAATTTCAATTTCCTCTTTCCGCGATTGGATAACCAATTCAATTGTATTATTTATAATGGTAATTGTCAAAATACAAGCAATAATTACTACAACAAGTGTAATTGTATGACTTATTTTATTAATCATTTGAAATTTTGTAACAAGGTCTTTTGCATAGCTTAAATCCGAGACACCTGAAATTGTCTTAAGCTCCTGCATCACAAGTTCAATGTTATTTGGGTTATCAACCTTAATGTGCAAAGTATCAGGCAGAGGATTTTGCACATCGGGCATTTCTATTTCACGCTTCAATTCAGCCCAAGAAACTTCGCGAGAAATATATTTTACACCCTGCACATGATTAAGTTCTTTAATTTGCTTTACAGTTTGGTTAATATCAGCGTCAGGTTTTAAATATGCTGAAATTTCAAGCACTGAACCTAGTGCACTCACCATGCTAGACACACTCAGGGTAGTCCTAAATATTGCACCAAAAATTGTTAAAATAGCAGCCATGGTTGTAATGATAGCAATATTTATTAGCCCTGCTTGTGCAACACCTTTTATTGTTTCAATTATTATTCTGTAAGTTATTCTAATCTCAGTTAACCAATCTTTTGGCAAATGAGATTTGACCTTTTGTTTCAATCTGTTTCGACGTGTTCCACTACTCATAAGTACCTGCCTGAACATCTCTTACAATTTGCCCTTTTTCAAGGGTGACAACTCTTTTTCTAAAATAATTTACAATAGCATGATCATGTGTAGAAACAAGTATTGTAATACCTCTTTGATTAACCTGTTCCAATATTTGCATAACTTCCATAGAGTTTTTAGGGTCAAGGTTTCCTGTTGGCTCATCTGCAATTAAAAGCGGCGGCCCATTTACAATGGCACGCGCTATGCTTACTCTTTGCTGTTCACCACCTGAAAGTTCGCAAGGTTTTGATTTGTATTTATCTTCTAACCCAACTACTTTAAGTGCACCATATACACGAGCTTCTATCTCTTTTGAAGACACACCCATAGTTCTTATTACATAAGCAATATTGTCATATACGGTATGGTTTTGCAAAAGTTTATAATCTTGAAAGACTATCCCCATACACCTTCTCAAGTTTGGTATTTTATTTGGCGCAAGATTGTTAATATTAATTCCACCCACTAAAACACTTCCCCTTGTAGGGCGTTCTTCAAGGTACAACATTTTCATAAGAGTTGATTTACCAGCGCCAGATGAACCTACAAGGAAAACAAATTCCCCTGGTTTAATGTGCAAATTAACATTATACAATGCAAACTTATTTCTATACTGTTTTATTAAATCTCTGACAACAATCATTTTAATTCCAAATATCTGCCTATAGTTTCACATAATTTTTTATCAGTTAAACCGTAAAAATCAAGCAATGCACGCTGTTCGCCGCTTTGACCAAAGCAATCAGGAGTACCTATTCTAAGAACCCTTGTTGGCAAATTTTGACTAAGTACTTCACAAACAGCACTGCCTAAACCGCCAATTATACTGTGGTTTTCGACTGTCACTACAACTCCTGTTTTCTTTGCGCTTTCTATTACATCACCTCCAGCCAAAAATGGCTTTATAACTGGGGTATGCAACACTTCAGCACTTATTCCCTTATCTTTTAACATTTGAGCGCAACTAATTACCTCACAAAGCATTTCCCCATTTGTAACAATTGTCACATCAGATCCTTCGCAAATTTTAACCGCACGCTCAGGAGTAAATTTGTATTCATTTTCATCAAACACAGTTTTTAGATTTGTTCTTGCAATACGAATGTAAACAGGCCCGTATATTTCGCTTGCATACTTTATGACTTGCTTAACTTCGTTGTAATCCGCAGGCACAATAACACACATGTCAGGTATTGAGCGCATATAAGAAATATCTTCTAACGCTTGGTGGGATGCACCATCTTCACCCACAGTAACACCACCATGAGTTGCGACAATCTTTACATTTAATCTTGGATAACAAATTGAATTTCTTATTTGATCCAAGCATCTTGCTGTTGCAAACATTGCAAAGGTACTAACAAATGGTATTTTTCCTTCTGTTGCAAGACCTGCTGCAGTACACATCATATCCTGCTCTGCAATTCCTGAATTAAAAAATCTATCAGGATATGCCTTATGGAATTTACATGTTTGAGTAGAACATGACAAATCTGCATCAAGTGCAACTATATTTTTGTTAATTGCACCTAATTCAACCAGTGCTTCGCCATAAGCATTTCTGGGGGATTTTATTTCGAGTGTTTTTTTAAGCATTTAATTCCTCCAGTGCAAGTTTTAATTCATCATCATTTGGCGCTTTACCATGCCAGCCTGCATTATTTTCCATAAAAGAAACACCCTTACCTTTAATTGTATTTGCAATAACAGCAAAAGGTTTAGTTGATTTTTTAGCCTCAATAAAAGCGTTTTCGAGTTCATTTTCATTGTGACCGTCAACCTCAACAACATCCCAACCAAAAGCCTCGAGCTTCTTATCAAGTGGTTCTAAAGACTTAACGTCGTCGGTATTGCCATCAATCTGAAGTTTATTTTTATCAATTACAATAATTAAATTATTTAACTTTTTATGACTAGCACTCATAAGTGCTTCCCATACACTACCTTCTTGCATTTCGCCATCACCCAGAAGTGCATATACTTTTGAATTGCTATTATTTAACTTAAGCGCAAGTGCAACACCAACAGCAATCGATAACCCTTGCCCCAAAGAACCGGTAGAAACTTCAATACCTTCAAGAGCACTGCGGGTGGAAGGGTGTCCTTGTAATCTTGAGCCAAGCTTCCTAAAACTCAAAAGTTCATCAACAGGAAAAAAGCCTTTTTGAGCAAGAACAGCATACAATGCTGCACTAGCATGACCCTTGGATAAAATAAACCTGTCACGCTTTTCAAACTCGGGGGAGTTTTTCCATTCTTTTGGAACAAACATGATTTTATTGTACAAAACACTTAAAATCTCAACACAAGAAAGAGATCCACCAGGATGGCCAGATCTGGCAGCATGTATCATTTTTAAAATGTTGCACCTTACACTACTGTTAAATTTTTCCAATTGCACCAAGACCTCAATAAACTGTCAGATTACTTTTTTACACTATCTATTATACTCTTAAACAGGAATATTGGCAAAGTTGGAAATATACGTTTAAATCTTTCGGGCTGCTTTATAACCCTGTAAAGCCACTCAAGACCAAGCCTTTGCCAAATTAATGGCGCCCTTTTAACATACCCAGCAAATACGTCGAAACTGCCACCCACACCAATCATTACACACCCTTGTAACATTTCTTTTAATCTGTAAATAATAAACTCCTGTTTGGGTGAACCTAGGGCACACAATAAAACTTGCGGTTGTGCAGCTTTAATATCAGCTAATAGAGCATTTTCATCAGAAAAATACCCGTTATGCGCAAATACAATGTTAATATCTTCATGCTCTTTTTTTAATTTTGAAACAAGTGTTTGAATAACTTCTTCTTTAGCACCCAAAAGCCCTAATCTAAGATTTGCAGTAGCACACATTTGAATAAGTGAGCGCGAAAAATCAACCCCGCCGATTCTTTCTTGATTAACACCCTTGAGTTTTAAAGCAATTTTGATTCCCACGCCATCTGCCACAACTAGCTCAGCATGTCTTATTACGTTTGCAAAATCCTTATTTTTCTTTGCGCATTGAATCATTTCAGGATTTATAGTAACAATTTGGATATTTTCGCCATTATCTATCGCACTGACTACAAAATCCAGAGCAGACTTATAGCTAATAACATCAACAGGAAAACCTTGTATAGAAACTCTCTTTTTCATAGAAGTATAATATCACAAAATTTTTATATATTTTTAACTTGAATAATTAAAGTATTTTAAATAGAATATTTTTAAATAGATTATACGGGTAAAACAAATGCAAAATAAGGAATTCGGGGAAAAATTTGTAGCAGTAGTAGGTTGTGGTATATGGGGCAGAAATATTGTAAGAAATTTTTACAATCTAAAAGCACTGCATACAGTATGCGACATTGACGATGAAAATCTTAAAATGGTTGAGGCACAATACGATGGAACTCATACAACAAAAAACTTTGATGAGGTACTACTAAATCCTGAAATCAAAGCTATTTGCGTTGTTACACCTAGTCACACTCACTTTAATTTAGTAAAAAAAGCCCTTGAAGCAGGCAAGCATGTTTATGTTGAAAAACCAATTTCAACAGTGGCAGATGAAGCAAAAAAATTAAAAGAGCTGGCTGATGAAAAAGGTTTGATATTAATGGTTGGCCATCTGCTTTTATACCACCCAGCTGTAAACAGGCTTAAAATGCTTATTCAAGAAGGTGTTTTGGGCAATATTAAATACGTGCAAAGCGACAGACTAAATATAAATTATTTTAAAAACGACAGAAGTGTTATGTGGGATTTAGCACCCCATGATGTTTCAATGATAGCGCATGTTCTAGGTTTAGACCCAATAAAAGTACTAAATGCAACAGGATGCTGTGCAGAATATGAAAACATTTTTGATATTACGCATCTAACAATTCAGTTTGAAAAAGGAATAATAGCTCATGTCAGTGACAGCTGGATACATCCGCAAAAGCGTGTTACATTGCTTGTTAGAGGAGACAAAGCAACTGCAATTTTAGATGACACTTTGCTTGAAAACAAATTGCAAATTTTTGACAACAAAACTCCTGCACAACAAAGCATAGAAATTTTTGACTATCTTGAAATTGAACCGCTTAAACTTGAGTGTCAACACTTTATCAAAAGTATTGAAACAGGCAAAAAACCACGTTCTGACGGTGAAAACGGTTTTATGATTACAAAAATTCTCGAAGACGCTGAAGACATTATGCTTGGAAATAAAAAAGCTGAACTAGACAAAGTTGACTTTTTACTCTCGCGTTCAAAAAGGTAGTTAGCCAAGCGCTTTAGCTTTTTCCATAGTATCTTTTATAGTTTTATCAAGAATTTGTTCTAAATCCGAATTTTTAAGAACGTCATTACCAACAGCAGTACAACCCCCAGGAGTTGTAACTGCAGTTATGAGTTCATCAGGCGTTTGCACACCTTCTAACATCATCTTAGCCGAACCCAAGGCAGTTTGAGCAGACAATGTAAGACATGTATTATAATCAAGTCCTAATTTTTCACCCGCACGCGCAATTAAGTCAATAATGTAATAATAAAACGCTGGCCCTGAGCCTGAAATCGCAGTAACTATATCAATTTCTTTTTCATCAACTCTTGCAGTGCGACCTATATTTTTAAGCATGGATTCTACAAAGTCTAAATCAGAACCCTGCGCCAATGAGCCACCGCACAATGCGCACATGCCTTCTTTTACAAAAGCAGGGGTATTGGGCATGACTCTAACCACTTTTGTACCTTTAAGCATGCTTTCAATTTTTGAAGTTGTAACGCCTGCCAAAATAGAAACAACAAGTTTACCCTGGGTTTTGCCCTCTAATTCTTTTAGCACATCAGCAATTACAAACGGTTTAGTTGCAATTAAAACTACATCAACCAACCTTGCAAGCTCATCAATAGATTTAACTATATTAATATTAAAATTTTCCTTTGCACAGCTAAGAGCATTATCATTTATGTCATAAGCAAAAATATTTTCAGATGGCGCAAATTCGCTTTTTACAATACCCCCGATTATTGCTGAAGCCATTTTACCAGCTCCTATAAAACCGATTTTTTTATCTGTTTTGGAAATATTGTTACTCATAAGTTGACACCCCGCTATGTTTTACTTAGTATAGTTAATACTGATAATAAAATAAAGTCAAGGAGAAAATATAATGCGCAGAACATTAGAAGGCACAAAAAGAAAAAGACAAAATGTCAGCGGCTTTCGCGCAAGAATGGCAACACCCGGTGGCAGAGGTGTTATCAACAGACGTCGTGCTAAAGGTCGTCACAAATTGGCAATAACAGCTAAAAATCGTGCTTAATAAAAACGAAAGACTCACCAACCGCAGTGCGTTCATTGCAACATATAATCAAAGAAGAATAGTTTCGGATGAAAATTTTGTTTTATATGGCGGTAAAAATAAAATTGAACAAAACTACCCCACAAGGGTAGGTTTTGTTGTGAGCAAGAAAATACACAAGCGTGCAGTAAAAAGAAATAAAATAAAAAGATTAGCAAGAGAATCATATAGAATATTACAAAAAAATGGACAAATTCAACAGGCAAGCAACTTTCATAGCTTAATTTTTGTGGCCAAAGAAGGCGCATTGTGTCAAAATTATAAAGAAATATGTTCAAGTGTTAAGAATTTAATTCAAATTTTAGCAATAAAATATCTTTAGAGTTATTATAATATTTACATGAACGCTTTAATTAGAGATTTAGTTGAAAACAAAGAAACAGAAAAAATTCAAAAGCCAAACTTCGACACAAGAATTGGCAGAGAATTTCTCGCGTTTTATTTAAAAACAAAATTTAAACAAATAATAAATTACGACAAAAAAGCCAAAAAAAATCTTTTTCTGCAAGTAAAAGCAGATTTTATGGAAAACTTTTTAGACAGGCTTATAAACAACCCTAAGAGAAAAATTTTGATTTCTATAACAGGGGAATCGGCAAGCGGCAAGTCTACAATTTGCAGCCAAATTCAAAAGTGTATAGAAAAAAATAATTTGCCCATTTCAATTGTAAATACAGATAATTATTTTAATGATATTTCAGATTTAATAAAAAAATACGGTACATTTGATGCCTTAAGAGATGCAGGTTATGATGTAGATTCCCCGCTTAATTTTCAACTCGACCTACTAAGAAGCGATATTGAAAAATTGGCATGCGGAGAAGATGTCAAAATTCCCCAGTATTTGGTAAATGGAACAGGAGTAAGCATTCCTGAAGCAATAGAAATAAAAAGTAAAAAAATAATTGTAGTTGAGGGCATGGCAGCAACCTATAAAGAAGTTCATGACATGTTCGACATTAAAATCTATATTGATTTAAACAACAATACAAGAAAAAGACGCTTTTTAGAGCGAGCAAAAGTAAGAAATCAAGATCATGAAAACGCGCTTAAGCACTGGGAATACGTTTGCGCTGCAGGTAAAAAATATGTCATGCCTGCAAAAGAAAATTGCGATATTATTGCAAATGGTGAATGCAACTTAGAATACTTTACTCAAATTCTGGAATATATCAATCTTATTACAAATAATTTTTGCGAAGTATAGAAATTAACTCATTGGCTTGATTTTTAAGATTTTCATAGTCTGAATTATTGTCTACAATTGCATCCCAAGCATTATAATTATCAAGCGCAGTTTCTGTTTCATCATCAGCATTTGTAATAGTTGCACGTTTAGAGCGATTTTCAAAACTTGCCTCTACCCTAACAGCAAATGCACCATGTTTTTTAAAAAGTTCAATCTCATGCTCAACCCTAACATCAGGTACAATGACATTCTCATCAAGTTCAATAATGCTTTTTAGCCAATAGTCAGGATCTTGAGCACGACCCCAATTTCCAAGCTTTATCAAATCAGCACGATACAAATGTTTATTTTTTTCAATATCATCAAATGTCAAATTATTTTCATTTGCATAGTGCAATTTTATAGCATCACCAATACCAATACGCCTAAAATCCTTTAGTTCCTCAAGCAAAAGTTTTGCCAGAGTATCTTTTCCACAGTATTGTTTACCCGAAATCACAATCATTTTTTTCATAGAAAGATTATAAATCACATGCAGAAATTCCGCAATTAAACCTTGCGGAACTGCACTCATCCTCTTAAATAATCTCAATATTGCTATAAATTTACTAACCAAATAATATATAACTTATATATCATATAAAACATTTTATGGGATAAAAATTCAAAGAGTATATACTTTTGTTACATAGCTTAATAAATTCTAAATAAAAAAGCAATTTCTATAAAAAAAATTTTTTTATAAAAGAGTAAAGAGAGAAAATTCAATTTACACGAGGTAATTACAAAGGAGAGTCAGTCATGGGCTGGGTTACAATATCACTCAGAAAAATGGCATTAAAGCAAAGGGTGTCAAACCTGCAATACAGACTGATACAAATCAGCCAAGAAAGACAGTCAATTGCAAACCAATCTCAATACACTCAACGCTTTTTGAATGCTATGAAAAACCAGCAATACTCAGGTATTAGCAACAGTTATATGACTGCAGTTCAAGCAGCACAAAACGGTGCAGCAAACTTAGATCCTACATCAAGTGAATGGAGTAATTATCAAACAAGTTTAGATCAATTAGCACTGGTT
The DNA here is from genome assembly GCA_944324385.1 of Candidatus Gastranaerophilales bacterium. Taxonomy (GTDB): domain Bacteria; phylum Cyanobacteriota; class Vampirovibrionia; order Gastranaerophilales; family Gastranaerophilaceae; genus Galligastranaerophilus. The sequence goes on from CALUWD010000010.1 coordinate 48,768, forward strand.
CAATCAAGACAACAAATGGCAGCAGATTCAATATTCCAAGGCTTAGAAGATTCGCTAATGGGAGATGTTAACAGACGCGACCAACAACTTGAAGCAGAGCAAACACAAATTGAAACACAACTACAAGCAGCGCAAGCTGAACTTGAATCACTAGATCAAGCAATGGATGATAGCATCAAGAGCAGCGCAATTAAATTATCATAATGAATGATTAAGGATAGGGAAGATATAAAAAAGTCTACACAAACAAAGTGTAGACTTTTTTAATTTTCTATTGATTTTAAATAAATATTTAATGTATAATTTTTTAAATAGTGGAGGGATATAATGCCTTTTGAATTCAAAAAAACCGACATTGAGGATGTAGTACTTATAATACCAAAAGTATTTGAAGACAATAGAGGATTTTTTTTAGAAGGTTATAAAAAATCTGATTTCATAAACAATGGGATTAAAGATGAATTTAACCAAGATAATCATTCAAAATCGTCTTTTGGCGTTTTAAGAGGATTACACTATCAAAGCAAGCCTCATATGCAAGCAAAAATTGTTCGCTGCATCAGGGGTAAAATCTTTGACGTTGCAGTAGATATAAGGAAAAATTCAAAAACTTTTGGAAAATGGACAGGCGCAATTTTAAGTGAAGAAAACAAAAATATGCTCTACATACCTGAAGGCTTTGCTCATGGCTTTTTGACCTTAAGTGATACTGCAGAGCTATTATATAAAGCCTCTGGAGAATATTCCCCTCAAAATGACAGAGGAATTTTGTGGAATGACCCGCAAATTAATATTGACTGGCAAAAATATGGCTTAAATTTTGATCCCACATTAAGCGATAAAGACAAAAAACAACCATTATTAAAAGACATTAAAGAGGAAGATTTATTATGAAAATTTTAGTTACAGGCGGTGCAGGTTTTATTGGAAGCTGTTTTGTAAGACATATGTTAAAAAAACACCCTGATTACAAAATTGTAAATCTGGACTGTTTAACTTATGCTGGAAATATTGAAAATCTCGATGATGTAAAAAACAATCCTAACTATACCTTTATAAAAGGTAATATTTGCGACAAAGACCTTGTTTCGCAAATCGTTTCAGATGTCGACTGCATTGTTAACTTTGCAGCTGAAAGCCATGTAGATAGATCGATCTTAAACCCGGGAATCTTTATAGAAACAAATGTTCAAGGAACGTTAAATCTCCTTGAAAATGCAAAAAAACATAAAATCCAGAGATATTTACAGGTTTCAACAGATGAAGTATATGGAACACTGGGTAAAACCGGATATTTTTACGAAACAACACCACTTGCACCCAACTCACCATACAGCGCATCAAAAGCAAGCGCAGATATGCTGGTTAGGGCATATTATGAAACATATAAAACACCAGTGCTTACTACAAGATGCTCAAATAACTACGGCCCATATCAATACCCTGAAAAGCTTATCCCATTCTTCATTTCAAAACTTTTAAAAGGTGAAAAAGTACCTGTATATGGTGATGGCCTCAATGTACGCGATTGGTTATACGTATACGACCACTGCGAAGCAATAAATACAGTTTTGCACAAAGGCAACATTGGTGAAGTATATAATGTTGGCGGACACAACGAAAAAACCAATCTTGAAATAACAAAAATAATATTAAATGAAATGGGCAAAGATGAAAGCTCAATTGAATACGTTCAAGATAGACTAGGTCATGACAGACGCTATGCTATTGACAACAACAAAATAACCACACAACTTGGTTGGGAGCCGTCTTTAACTTTTGAAGAAGGCATAAAACTAACTATAAATTGGTATTTAAACAATCAAGAGTGGATTAAATCAATTGAAAACAAAAAGGCGGCATTAGTATGAAAATAATGGTAACCGGCGCAAATGGCATGCTCGGGCAAGACTTATGCCCAATGCTTGAAAATATAGGCGCTTTTGTAATTCCAACTGACATCAGTAACCTTGATATAACAGACAAAAATGCTGTCGATGACTTTGTGAAAAATGTTCATCCTGACATAATAGTTCACTGTGCAGCTTATACAAATGTTGATAAAGCAGAAAATGACAAAGAAAATGCTTTTAAAATAAATGGAGAAGGTGCCGAAAATATCGCAATAGCGGCGTCAGAAAATAATGCCCTTATGATTTACATTTCAACAGATTACGTTTTTGACGGCACAAAAACTACTCCATATTTACCAAACGACAAAACAAACCCAATCAATGTATACGGAGCATCAAAACTCGAAGGCGAAGAAGCTGTTAAAAAGTATTGTCAAAAATACTATATAGCACGCACAAGCTGGCTATATGGACATAATGGCAAAAATTTTGTTGAAACAATGATATTATTAGCAGATAAACCCGAACTAAAAGTTGTCGATGATCAGGTAGGCTGCCCAACTTGGACAGTTGAACTTTGTAGAGGAATAATAAAACTAATAAGCGAACAAAAACCTTATGGAACATATCATGTTTGTGGCGGTGGCAATACAAGCTGGTATGGTTTTGCAAAAGAAATTTTCAATCAAATGGAACTAAATGTGAATTTAAAACCATGCACAACAGATGAATTTCCTCGTGATGCAAAACGCCCCAAATATAGCATCATGGAAAATAATTCAATATGCCCAGATTGGAAAGAATCACTAAAAGAATACATTAAATTAAGAGGATAAAATAATGACTCAGTTAGGTGTTAAAAAAGGTATAGTGTTAGCAGGCGGATCAGGCACAAGGCTTTATCCCAGTACAATAGCAGTATCAAAGCAGCTTTTGCCTGTTTACGATAAACCAATGGTTTACTACCCTATTTCTGTTTTAATGCTGGCAGGAATTAAAGATATACTTATAATTTCAACACCTTACGATATTGATAACTTCAAAAAACTTTTGGGCGACGGTTCACAATTTGGCGTTAAATTTTCTTATGTTGTTCAACCATCCCCTGACGGGCTTGCTCAAGCTTTTATTCTTGGTGAAGATTTTATAGCAAATGACCCTGTAGCACTAATTTTGGGCGATAACATATTCTACGGTCAAGCGTTTTCCGCAATGCTAAGAGAGGTTTCGCTAAAAATTAATAGCTCGGGCGGTGCAACGGTATTTGGCTACAAAGTAAAAGACCCTGAAAGATATGGTGTTGTTGATTTTGACAAAAATGGTCATGTAAAATCAATTGAAGAAAAACCCAAAAACCCAAAATCAAACTATGCTGTAACCGGCCTTTATTTCTATGATAATAATGTTGTTAGATATGCAAAATCACTAAAACCTTCTAAAAGAGGTGAACTTGAAATAACAGACTTAAATAACATTTATTTGAAAAATGGTAATTTGGACGTAAAACTTTTTGGCAGAGGTTTTTCTTGGCTTGATACAGGCACACACCATTCGCTTTTACAAGCAAGCCAATATGTTCAAACAATTGAAGAAAATCAGGGTGTAAAAATTGCATGTCTTGAAGAAATAGCCTATTCTATGGGATTTTTAGACAAAAAAACATTAAAAGAAATAGCTCAAAAATACAAAAACAGCGACTACTACAGCTATATTTTAAATTTAGTAAAATAAAAAAAGGCCCAAAGTACTTTATAAACTTACCTATAACCTTCCTTTGAGCCTAGTAGCAAATACGGCATTGAGTATAAAGACGCAACTTTTATTTTTAAGTTCCCGTTGTATAATTATTCTATGGATAAAATACTATTTGCCGAGCTTAAAAAAATATACTCTAACGATATTCTTTTTGAAAAAGAAGATTTATACCCTTATGCTTACGACACATCACCAAATCCAGAAAATATTATCCTGCCCGAGTTTGTAGTATTTCCAACAAGTGCAGAACAAGTTTCAAAAACTATTTTGCTTTGCAAAAAACATAAAGTTGCGCTCATTGCTCGTGGCGCAGGTACTTGCCACTGTGGGGGTTGTCGAGTAAAAAGCAAAAGTATAATTCTTCATTTTTCTAAAATGGATAAAATTTTAGAAATAAACAAAGAAGATTTAACTGCAAAAGTCCAACCAAACGCAATAATAAAAAAGATAAACGAAGCTGTAGAAAAAGAAGACTTATTTTTTCCTCCCGACCCGTCTAACCTTGCAGTATCTACAATAGGAGGTGCGGCGGCACTAAGTTCAGGAGGTCCAAGAACATTTAAATACGGCTCGACAAAAGATTATATAATCAACCTCGAAGTAGTTCTTGCTGATGGAAAAATAATTAAAACAGGTACAGACATTGCAAAAAACGTTACAGGTTACAACTTAACTTCGCTTTTTGTGGGTTCTGAAGGAACACTTGGAATAATAACAGAAATTACAATAAGGCTTATCCCAAAACCACAAGCAAGAAAGGTTACTCTGGCATATTTCGATAACCTGATTGAAGCAACACAAGCAGTTAATAACATTATTAACTCTGGTTTTGTGCCTGCAACGCTTGATTTATTAGACAAAAACACACTTACAACAATTGAAAAATTTAACCCTTGCGGTCTTTTATGCGATAAAGAAGCAGCACTTTTAATAGAATTGGATGGGTTTTTGGAAAATTTAAATTTTGAATGCAAAAGGATATTTGAAATATTAAAAAAATCAAACGCTGCGCAAATTATTCAGGCTCAAAACGAGCAGGAAAATGAAGAAATTTGGCGCGCGAGAAGAAGTGCATTTGCAGCTGTTACAAAACTAAAACCAAACGTTATAACAGAAGATGTTGTTGTACCACGTTCAAAAATAGTTCCTCTGGTTAAAGGGATAGAAAATATTTGTAACGAACACAAAGTAATTGTTTGCATTATGGGTCATGCCGGTGATGGCAATATTCACCCTAATTTTGCACTGGATTTATCTAATGAAAATGAAAAAGAAAACTTTGAAATTGTTAAAGACAAGTTATTCAAACTTGCACTTGAACTTGGAGGCTCACTTTCAGGCGAGCATGGAATAGGAAGCGAAAAGAAAAAATACTTAAAAGATGCACTTGATAATGGCGCACTTGAATATATGGAAAAAATCAAAAAACTTTTTGACCCAGAAAATATTATTAACCCTGATAAAATGTTTTAATATTTTTTTGTGTTATCTTATTGCTTATGGAAACATTAACGACTAAATTTAAAATATACTGCGATTATGCAAAAGATTTAATTAAACTCTCTGCACCAATTATGGCAGGAAATCTTGCCAATATGCTTATAAACGTTGGCGATGTAGTTGTTGCAGGCAGGCACTCCACTGTAACACTAGGTGCAATAAGCGTAGCAACAGCAATATTTATGACATTTATGATAGCAGCAATCGGTCTTATGGCAAGCATTTCCCCTGTTGTATCAAACCTTAGGGGCGAACGTAAAACAACAAAAACCCTTTTTCGTGCTACTGTAAAATATTCACTTGTCACAGGGTTATTATTTTGTATTTTAATCAGGTTATTAATTGGTCAGGTAGATAAAATTGGTCTTGCGCCTGATTTATATCCTCTTGTTGTTGAATACCTTGACATTAGCAGTTGGGGTATGTTTGGCGGCCTGCTTTTTATGGCATTAAAAGAATTTTTACAAGCTTACGAAATAGTAAATTTTCCAAATTTAGTAATTGTAGCGCAAATATTTATAAACTTATTTTTAAATATAGCACTTGTTTTTGGAATGTGGGGATTTCCCGAGCTTGGCGTTAAGGGTCTTGCAATTGCAAGCTTAATTGTAAGAACTGTAGGCGCTATAGCGTTGTTCCTATACTGTTTACCATTTTTAAAAGGACGTTCAAAAAGGGTTAAATCCTACATAAAAGAACTCTTAAAAACAGGCTGGCCAATTTCTTTTGCACTGTTTTTTGAATTTTTAGGATTTAATATTACTGCAGTTCTTGTTGGTAAGTTTTCATCAACACTGGCTGCTGCGCACAATATAATAATTACAATTACAAGTATAACTTATATGTTCCCTATGTCAGTATCAAACGCAATAGGCATAAAAGTAGGCTTTGCCAATGGCGAAAAAAATATTTTAGATGTAAAAAGATATTCACTGGCAGGCGCATATTTATCTGTGATTTTTATGGCACTTAATGCAATTTTATACATTTGCTGTCCTGAATTTTTACTTTCACTGTTCACAAAAGACAATGTAGTTATAAAAGCAGCACTACCTGTTATGAGTATTGTTTTATATTACCTGTTTTTTGATGGCATACAATGCTCTTGCGTTGGTTCATTAAAAGGACTCAAAGACACAAAACCAATTATGGCAACTATGGGAATTGCCTATCTTTTAATCGGCATTCCAGTTGGTTGTATTTTAGCCTTTAAATTTAACATAGTCCTGCTTGGTTTTTGGATAGGATTAGCACTTGCACTATTTAGCGCATGCATGATTTCATCAACAATTTTAATTAGAAAAATTAAAAAGTTGAAAAAAATCTATCGCTTGTCATAAACTTTAATTAAATGCCAGCCAAATTGTGTTTGCACAGGGTCAGATACAACACCGACCGGCAGTGAAAACGCAGCATCCTCAAATTCTTTTACCATTTTTCCACGACCAAAATAGCCTAAATTACCACCAAATTCACCAGATGGGCAAGATGAATATTTTCTTGCAACTTCACCAAAACTTTCGCCATTTTCAATTCTATTTTTAAGTGCTTTTGCCTTTGACTCGCTTGCAACGAGTATATGTGCAGCTTTTACTTCGCTATATTGGGAAGCATTTGGATCAACTTCAACTTTTGCACTGCTAATTAGAGAAAAAACAAATAAAGATAAAATTAATAAAAATATTTTTTTCATATCATCACCTTATATTACCTACCTAATACACTTTAGCATAAAATTTGAATGTCAAATCGTCCAATAGCATGGTTGACAGTCAAAACTCGCAAACTACAATATTTATAAAGGGGGTTCTTGTTTTTAAATGTATCGCCACAAAGTTGTAAAAAAACTTATAATATTTTTTATTTTAATTACAATTACATCTCAAAATGCATTTGCCTTTAGTTTCAACATATTTAAAAAGAAACAAAAAGAAAAGCAAAAGACAGAGGAAGTTATTACACCGGAGGAAAAAGAAAAAGGTAAAAAAACTTTTTCAATTGATGAATGTGTCGACTACGCAATAAATAACGACCCTAATATTAGAATATCGGCAAATAATTACGAAGCTCAAAAAAGCAGAGTTGGACAAGCAAAGTCAGACTATTTTCCAATGCTTGGCATAGGAACGGGTTATAATTACCAATACAGCAACTCGGCAGGGTACACCTCAAGCAGCATGTGGCGTGGTGGCGGAAGCGGTAATTCAAACGGATATTATCAACTTAACGCCAGTGTTAATCAGCTTATTTGGAATTTTGGCAGAACAACTGCAGGAATAAACATGCAAAAGTTTAATCAAGAATCCGCAGGTTATGACTTAGACTACAGTATTTTACAAACAGTATACAATGTTAAAACAGCTTACTTTGCAGTCCTTGCAGCTCTTGCTAACGTCGATATTTATGAACGTTCGGTTAGAATTAACTCACTTAATTACGAACGTACAAAAGCAATGTTTGAGGAAGGTCTAAAATCACGCATAGATGTAGTTAACGCTGAAGTTTATTTAACCGATGCTAAAACACAGTTAATTGATGCACAATATAAATATGACACAGCAATGGTTAACCTTAAAAATTCGATGTATTATATGGAAGATAAAGATTTTCTTGTTGAAAATACTGAAAATTTTGACTTTTTGAGAAACAACTATAAAATGCAAACAATAGAAATAGGAACTATAAAGAAAAACGGTGAGGATGGGGACTCTGAACATTCAGCAGTACTCTTAACATCTGGCATACAAAAGCAAGACATATTAAAAGATTACAAATTTGACCCATACATTATTGAACTAAAAGAAGCAATAAATGAAGCTTATGAAAACAGACCAGATTTAAAATCTCTAAAAATGGTACTAAGAGCACAGGAAGAATCACTAAAACAAATAAAAAGAAGCTGGACACCTGAAATTTCAGCCAGTGCAGGCTACAATTTAAGATATATGGATTCAACCTCAAATACAGGTTTTACTGCAAGCGCAAATCTTGATTTTCCAATGATAAATATGATGGATATAAAATACAGAATTGATGAAGGAAAATCTTACTTAAGAATTGCTCAGGACAACGTTGATTTATCTGAAAAAAATATAAACTTTGAAGTTCAAAAATATTATTTAGCAATGAGAAGGCTTGAAAAAACAATACCGCTAATGGCGGATAAAGTCCGTCAGACATTAGAAAACTTTGAATTAGCTGATGGCAGATATGCCGTTGGACTAAATAATTTTATTGAGCTTCAAGATGCGCAAACCAACTACAACAATGCTCAACTGGCATTTGTGCAATCTGTATTTGATTACAACGTTGCGCGGGAAGAGTTTAAAAAATCCATGGGGGTAAGATGAGAAAAAAGGCAATAATAATAAGTGCAATTGTAATAACGGTTCTAATTTTGCTTTTTGGAATAAAACAAGTTGCAGGCAAAAAAAGCATTAGCTACAAAAGTGTACCTGTTAAAAAACGCACAATTGTAGAAAGCGTTGAAGCATCAGGCACAATAAACCCTGTCCAAACAGTAGATATAGGTACACAAGTGTCAGGAACAATTAAAGAAATATATGTAGATTACAACTCTGAAGTTAAAAAAGGTGATTTACTGGCACAAATTGACCCAGCACTTTTTCAAGCGCAAGTAGATAAGGCAAGGAGCGATTTAAACGCCGCAAAAGCTAATTATCAAAGATCAAAAAGCATGCTTGAATATGAAAAAAAGAATTATGAACGCTACGCAAGACTTTATACAAAAAATTATGTTTCAAAAAGCGAAGTAGACCTTGCTGAAGCAAACTACAAATCAAATCTTGCTGAAGTCAATGCTATGAGGGCGCAAATTAATCAGGCAAGCGCAACTTTAGAAAACAATCTAACAAATTTAAGATATACAAAAATAATTTCGCCTGTCGATGGCGTAGTTGTCTCAAGAAGTGTTGATGTAGGTCAAACTGTTGCAGCGAGCTTTCAAACACCAACATTGTTTATGGTTGCGCAAGACTTAACGCAAATGCAAATAGAGGTTAATGTATCAGAAGCAGACATTGGAAGAATAAAAGTAGGACAAGATGTAACATACACGCTTGACGGATACAATAATCAAGAATTCCATGGCAAAGTTTCGCAAGTAAGAATATCACCAACAACCGTTTCAAACGTTGTAACATACACCGTTATAGTAGATGTATCAAACGATGACAATATACTCATCCCTGGGATGACAGCAAATGTTTCAGTAATTACCAATAAAAGTGAGGATGTGGTATCAGTACCGGTTGCAGCTTTTCGTTTTACACCAAAAGAAATCACGGGCGGCAAAAAATTTGAAAAACAAGGTGTGTGGATTGTAGGCAAAAATAAAAAACCGCAAAGGGTAGAAATTGTTGCAGGTGCGTCAGATGGAGATTACACAGCAATTAAACAAGGAGAAATTAAAGAAGGCGACAGGGTTATTGTAGGAAGTTCAAACGATAAACAGCAACCAGCCCAAAGACGCCCGATGAGGATGTTTTAAGTGAGTCTTATTGAAATAAAAAATTTAGTTAAAACCTATCAAACAGGCGAAAGCTCATTCAATGCGCTCGATGATGTATCACTTAGTGTTGATAAAGGTGAGTTTGTGGCGATAATGGGTACATCAGGCTCAGGAAAATCAACATTTATGAATACTCTAGGCTGCTTAGATAAACCAACTTCAGGAAGCTATTATCTTGACGGGATAGATGTTCTAAGTTTAAATGCAGATAAATTGTCTGAAATTCGAAACTTGAAGCTGGGCTTTGTATTCCAGGGCTTTAATTTGATACCGAGAACATCGGCAATTGAAAATGTTGAAATGCCAATGATATACAAAGGAATACCCCAACAAGAAAGACTTGAAAAAGCCCGCCATGCACTAAAAATAGTAGGCCTTGAGCACAGGGAGCACCACCTGCCAAATCAAATGTCAGGCGGACAACAACAAAGAGTTGCAATAGCAAGGGCAATAGTTAATGATGCCCCAATTATTCTTGCCGATGAACCTACGGGAAATTTAGACACAAAAACAAGTATCGAGGTTATGGAATTTTTCGTTGAGCTAAACGAAAAAGGAGGAAAAACTATTATACTTGTTACCCATGAACCCGATATTGCAGAATATTCAAAAAGAATTGTGCGATTTAAGGATGGGAAAATTATAAGTGATGAGTTAAGGAGTAAGGCAAAAGTATGATAGATTTTTCTTCCACCCTTAAAATTTCAATGAGATCACTTAAAGTCAATAAAATGCGCTCTGTTTTAACAAGCCTTGGGATAATTATAGGCGTTGCAGCAGTTATTATTATGTTATCAATCGGCGAAGGCGCAAAACAAAGAATTACAAAAGACATAGAATCTATGGGCTCAAACATTTTAATGGTAATGTCAGGCTCGACAACTTCAGGTGGTGTAAGAATGGGCTCAGGATCAACACCAACCCTGACACTTAAAGACGCTGAAGCAATCGTTAAAAACTGCCCATCTGTAAGGATTGCAGCACCAACAGTAAATGGCGTACAACAAATTATATACTCAAATCAAAACTGGTCAACATCAGTTTATGGAATTACACCGGAGTATATGGAAGTTCAGTTATGGGAAATAGAAAGCGGCAGAAATCTTACACGAGATGACATAAGGAATAATTCAAAATCGGCACTTATAGGCTCAACTGTAGCACAAAATCTTTTTGGAGATGTAAATCCCGTTAATAAAGTAATAAGAATAGGCGGTATGCCCTTTAAAGTTGTAGGTCTGCTTAAAGAAAAAGGGCAAAATGGCATGGGGCAAGACAAGGACGATACAGTACTTGTGCCTGTAACGACTGCTCAAAAGAAGCTTTTTGGAACAGCATTCCCTGGAACTGTTAAGTTTATCAATATTCAAGCAAATGATGCAGATTCCTTAAGTTCAGCAGAAGAAGAAGTGAAAGAGCTTTTGCGCGAACGTCACAGAATAGGCAAAAATGATGAAGATGATTTTTCAATAAGAAATTTTACACAAATGCTTGAAACAGTAAAACAAGCTTCAAACACAATGGCACTCTTACTTGGTGCAATAGCCTCTGTTTCGCTGCTTGTAGGGGGGATTGGCATTATGAACATAATGCTGGTATCAGTAACAGAGAGAACAAAAGAAATAGGTATCAGAATGGCAATAGGCGCAAAGGCAATGGATATAAGAATTCAGTTTTTAGTAGAAGCATTAGTGCTATCACTTATTGGTGGTTTAATTGGTGTATTAAGTGGCGTAATAATAGCAAAGCTAATTGGAACATTTTCTGAAATGAAAGTAGCTATAACGCTTATGCCAATTTTAGTGTCCTTTGGTTTTTCTGGTATTGTAGGTATGGCCTTTGGGTATTATCCAGCTTACAAAGCATCTCTTTTAAATCCAATTGATGCGTTAAGATACGAATAATGTTAAGTTATGTAAAGTTTAACCAGCAAATTTAGCACATATATTTAGTATATATTTTTTATATAAATATATACTAAAATTTTGGAGCTAAAATGTCACTAAATTCATTCATCAACAAACTTGGCAGTGTAATTAAAACAAAATTTGAAGAACTCACAAATGACAATGAGCTACAAGGCACTTTTAGCAAAAATTACTCGATAGATGCATGTATTTTTGCAGGCGCAGATCTTGATACATTCAAAAGCAAAATTGCGCAAGGCATGAATTTAGAAAGCTCAGACAGTATTTTCTATCAAAATATAAACAATGCAGGCGTTGAAGACGTATTTGATTGCTTTGATAAAAATGGTGATGGCAAAATAAGTGAAGAAGAAATTTCTGAAATTTCATCAGTAGATAACAATGAAGACACAATTTCATCGCTTGATATGATGAACGTGTTTAATTCACTGGCATACAAAGACATTCTAGATACTTTTGATGAGCTTGTAAAAGCAGGTCAAATTGACCCACAACAAACAAACTCTCAAGCAATGCAAAATTACACATCAAACATTGGTGGCAGCAACTACCAAAATTACGGATCGCAAACACAAAACGGTTCTATATCGAGCGAAGAACAATATTCAACAAAAGACAAATTAGATAAAATTGAAAACGAAGAAATTCCTGAACTTGAAAAACAAAGAGAAGAAACAATTCAAGAGTATGATGAAAAAATAGAAAACGAAAAGAAAAATCTTGACGAATTAATAGAAGAAAATAAAGAAGAACTTGGCAAGCTTGGCGAAGATTACAATAAAAAACAAAAAGAAATCGAGCAATGCGACAGTAAAATAAGTGAATATGACACAAAAATAAATGAAGAAAAATCTAAAAAAAACGAGTCTGAAAGCACGCTTAAAAATCTTGAAGCCGAACTAGGCGCATTAGATACTGAAACTAATGACGAAGAAATAAACAAGACAAACAAAGAAAGAAAAAGTGAAATAGAAACTCAAATAAAAGAGCTTGAAGAAAAAATAGCGCAAAATGATAAAAAAATCGAAGAATACGAAAAATCTCAAGAAGAACAAAAAGAATTAAAATCACAAAAGCAAGCTGAATTAAGCGCAATACAAGATAAAATTGCAAAAGAAAATCCTGACATTGCGCAAAAAATGGAAACCATACAAACCAACATTGAAAAATTAGAGTCAGAAAAAGAAACAAAAGTTGCAGAAATAGACAAAGAAATTGAAACAAAAAGAGAAGAAGCTAAAAAATATCAAGAAGAAATAGGCAAAAAAACAGGTGAAGCAGAATCTCTGACTGGTTCAAAGGTTATTCAAGATGCGCTTGAGCTAGCACAACAAGAGCTTAAAAAAGGAGTATATGAAATAAGTGGAAATAACGACGGCACAGAAATAGATAAATATAGAAACGGGGCTGCTAACGGACAACCTTGGTGCGCAAGCTTTGTATCATGGATTTACGGGGCAGGCCAAAATTCAGACAATGCAGCAACATTTGGCTACGACGCAAGTGTTTCTGGTATTAAAAGCAAAGCAGAAAACGCAGGTTATTATGCCGCCAAAGGAACATATACACCACAAGCGGGCGATCTTATGATACAGAAAAATAATGCATCGCACGTTGGCGTAGTAACTGGAGTTGACCCTGACGGCACAATCCACACAATAGAAGGCAACTCAAGCGACAAAGTAGCAGAGAGAACCTATGCCCCAGGCAGCAGTGGTTACAATAAAATTTCAGGCTGGGTACAAATGAGCGAATGGTTAAGTAAATAACTACAAATCTATATTAGATTCTTTAATTGGTGCACCTATAACTCGCTCTAACTCGGCAGCATTCACATTGTAATCAAGCAAATTTGAGTAGTAGCTTAATTGCGCATTTAAATAAGTATTTTCAGCATCTTTAAACTCAATTGCATTACCCAAACCTACTTGATAACGCCTAAATGCTTGATATTGTTGTTCTTTTGCTTGTTGAAGCGCAAGTTTTGCAACACCCAAACTGTCGTGAGAATTCAACAAACTAATGTAAGCGCTTTTAACCTCAAGATACACGTTTTGCTTTTCTTGCTCAAAATCAGCAGCAAACTTTTTAAATGTTGCATTTGCCTCATCCAGCTGTTTTTTCAAGGATAAAAGATTTAAAGATGTATAGTTAAATTGCACACCAAATTGATAACCATAATCACTGTCAATTTGTCTGCCACCATGGTCATACGAGCCAAATGCACTTAAATCAGGCGCAAAAGCCCTTCTTGCGCTTCTAATATTAAGTTCTGCAGCATCCATTTTCTTTTTTGCAGAAAGTAAAGATGGTCTTGATTCTTCAGCTGTTTTAATTAAATCAGGAAAATTAACATCATACATTTTAGTGTTAAGTTTATCTTTTAAAATTACATTTTCCATTTGAGGAATACCAACAGCATTAGCTAACTCAACCGCTGCAAGCTCTAAAGTATTTTTTGCCTTAATTAAGTTTACCTTAGCATTACCAAGGTTGTACTGGGCAGTTGTAACGTCAATTTTCGCCTTTTTACCAATTTTATAGTATGCATCAGCCTGCTTTAACTGAAGCTCATAATCCTTAACAGTGTCCTCGTACACTATTTTTTGCGCTTGCGCAAAAACCATATTGTAATATGCAACTTTTACATTATAAATAACGCTTTCAATGCTTGTTTCAGCATCGTAGCGAGAAGATTCATAATTTCTTTTTGCAGCGTCCGCCATTGCTTTTGTTTTACCAAAATCAAAAAGCAGCATATTTGCGCTTATTGTTGGCACATAAAACATATTATATCTTTGCACCATCATGCGCATATAGGCACTATTGCCCATAGTGTTTAGCATATCATTTCTTGAATAACTCAAACCTGCGTTAATAGTTGGGAAATAATTTGCCCACGCTTGACCAATTCTTGATTCATAAATTTGAGAATTGCTAATAGCTGAGACTATTGCAGGATGGTTTGAAATTGCAAGCTTAATACAATCTACAAGGCTAACCTCGCCATTCATTTGGGTATATTCAATTTTTGACTGAATTTCAGGGAATTTAGTTTCATACATCCCTTCAGCCTCTTTTGAAGATTCTTTTTTTGTCTTTTCGCTTTGAACTTTTCTTTTAGCATCAGTCTTTTCTTGCTTTTTTATTCGCCTTTTTGTCTTTTTCTCAGGCTCAACAATGTGAACTTGTTCTTCTTTTTCAACTTTTTCTTTTTTAAACTTAAATAAACTTTTCTTTTCCTTAACTGGTTCAGTTGCTGTTGTTTTTGCAGATTCTTGCTCTTTCTTTTTAAACAAAGAAAACGCATATGCACATTCAAAATTAAAAACAGTTATACAAAATATTAAAAATATTGATATCTTTCTTTTCATATCGTTAATACTCCAAATCCTTTTGGGTTATTTCTCTTTTAGGAAACATATCTACAAAATCCTGAACTATTACATAAAACGCAGGAGTTAAAACAGCACCTAAAGTACAAGCAGCAATCATACCACCAAAAACAGTAGAACCGACTGAAATCCTTGAATTTGCACCTGCGCCTTGTGCAAATATCATAGGCAGAACACCAATGATAAAAGCAAGCTCTGTCATCATAATAGCTCTAAATCTCAGTTTGGCTGCTTTAATTGCTGCAGCTTGCACCGATAAACCGTTTTTCTCATGTTCTTCTTTTGCAAACTCAACAATTAATATAGACTGTTTAGCAGCAAGACCAATGAGGGTTATCATACCTACTTGTGAATAAATATCAAATGATTGATTAATCATCATCTGGAATATAAGCGCACCAAGCGCAGCAATGGGCGAAATAAGTAAAACAGCAACAGGAATTGTATAGCTTTCATATAATGCCACAAGAAACAAATAAACAAATACGAGTGCCATACCTACAACCATTGCGGTTTGACCAGATGCTTCACGCTCTTGAGCCGATGTACCAGACCAGTCAAATGTCATATCAGAGGGTAAAACTTCTTTTGCAACTTCTTCCATAGCATTCATAGCGTCACCCGAGCTTTTGCCAGCAGCTTGTTGACCCTGAATTTGAACGGATTCATACTGGTTATATCTTGAAATTGAAGCAGTACCAACTGTTTGCCTTAACTTAACAATAGAGAGTATTGGCACCATGACCCCGTTTTTATTTTTAACATAAATTCCTGAAAGGTCAGTTGCTTTATCTCTAAAGCGGCTTTCAGCCTGCATTTGAACTTTAAATACACGACCATATTTATTAAAGTCATTTACATATCTTGTACCGAGAGTTGAACTCAAGGTTGAATAAAGCTCTTGCAAATCAACATTTTGTGCCATAGCCCTTTCGTAGTCAATCTCAACTATATATTGTGGCACATTTGCTTGAAAAGAAGTATAAACACTTGATAGTGCAGGGTTTTGATTGGCAGCTGCTATTAACTTTTGCGCCCAGCCCTCAAGCTCTTGCGCGCTATATTCACCCTGCGAGAGCATTTGAAATTCAAAACCGCCCATCATGCTCATACCCATAATAGCAGGTGGTGAAAAGGCTACAATTGACGCCTCTTTTGTATTAGAGGCAACAGCTCTGACCTGATTCAAGATAGCAACATGTGACAAATCAGTAGATTTTCCTTGAATTTTTCTAACTACCCAATTTATGGGGTTAATTCTTCTATCTTTGTATTCTAAAAGCTGAATAATAACTGTAGACTGGTTTGTAGCCCCATCACCACCAAATACTGTTAATTTTTCAGCATTAATCCCCTCTATAGTTTTAATTTGCTCAACAAATTTTCTTGAAACTTCTTCTGTTCTTTGCAGGGAAGCACCATCAGGCAGTGTAATGCTAGCTAAAAGCATACCTTGGTCTTCGTCAGGGATAAAGCCTGTTGATATAGTTTTAAAGCTTAAAAGAGTAAGAAAAACTATAGAAATATAAAAAATTACAACAAGTTTTTTATTGTATACAAATTTTTCTACAAATTCCATATAAAAGTCTTCGACTTTTTGAAATCCCTCGTTAAATTTAGTAACCACAACATTTAATTCTCGCTTTAAAAAGCGTGCAAATAGCTGAAATTGAGGGTGCTTTGCTATTCCAAAGGCTTTTTTATTTTCATCATGCCTGCCTAAAAAATGCGAACACATAGCAGGCGATAAGCTCAAAGCGCAAATGGCTGATATTGCAATTGACACAGCGATACAAACTGCAAATTGCTTATACATAACACCTGTCATACCGCCCATAAAAATAATTGGAACAAATACAGCCATTAAAACCATTGCCATTGCAACAAGAGAGGAACCTACCTCTTGCATAGTAAGTTGAGTTGCAATGATTGCCGATTTACCTTCTTTGATGTGGCGGTTAACGTTTTCAATAACAACGATGGCATCATCAACTACAACGCCTACTGCAAAAAAAAGAACAAAAAGGGAGAGCAGATTTATTGACATGCCAAAGGCTTTAAGGGCAAAAAACGTACCAATCAGTGACACGGGAAT
>CALUWD010000011.1 GCA_944324385.1 Candidatus Gastranaerophilales bacterium
TGCCCTTAATTTGGGATATTTTTTAACAGAACATTTAAGCAACCCCGAGCTTGCACATAAAATTGGTGACAAGGTAAGGGATAAAAACGAAAGTTTAAAGGAACAGCTAAGAGAGCTTGTCTCTATTTATTCTATTGATAACACTTTATCGCTTTTGGGTTTTAAAAACGATGAAGATTATGTTATTTATAATTCGATAGCAAAAACAATTAAGCTCATGCTTTCTCTTGAAGAATGTAATATTTACCTTTCAAATAAAGGTGAGGAACTAAAACTCAGGGGAAATAGCGAAGATAAAATTGACCGAAAAATTGAAGATTATATTCTAAATTGTCATAAAGATGAAAAAGATATTGTCTTTGAAAAAGACGGCATGCAAATAAGTGTTTTTCCAATGAAAAACAATTTTGAATGCATTGGCTCAATTGAGATTATAAGAAGCGCGCAAAGACCCCTTGAGGAGCAATTTGCGCAGCTTATAAAAATTACCGCAGGGCTTTTTGTAACATCTTTAGGGTTGCAAAAATTAATTGATGAAGTTAATAGGTTGATTGCTCAAAAAATTGTTTCAACATCGGAACTGCAAAACTTGCGTGCTCAACTGACAGCTATTATTGGTGATTTGGGCGATCAACAACAGGCTTTTGTTGAAAAGCTTGCCTATGCTGTTGATTGCAAGGGTAAATACAAAAATAATCACTCTAAAAGAACTGCAGAACTCTCAAGGGAAATTTGTCATTACCTTGAATTAAACGAAAAAACAACTGATTTAATATATTATGCAGGACTTTTACAAAATATTGGAAAAATCACTCTGAGTGATGATTTATTCTGCAAGAAAGAAAAGCTTACAAAAGAAGAATGGAAAAAGCTTGAAGAACACCCAAATGCTGGTGTAAGCTTGCTTATGAATATAAACTTTATGTCAGAAGTTGTCCCCTACATTCATTATCAGCGCGAGCGTTGGAATGGTCAGGGCGCGCCTGAGGGTCTAAATGGCAACTCCATTCCTTTTGGTTCAAGGATAATTGCTGTAGCTGATGCATACTGCGCTTTGCTTGAAGACAGGCCACAAAGACAGGCGCTAGAGGCAAAAGAAGCTATTGAAATTCTAAAAAGTGAAAGTGGAATTAAGTGGGATCCAGCTGTTGTGGATGCACTTGTGAAATTAAAATCTTAGCATAAGTTAAGAAATAGTTAGACTAACTCCCTTTTTAAAGAAGGGGGTTTTATTTTTTTCTTTTTTTATCTCTATGTGCTGGGTATCCATATGCAAAATAAATTATAATTCCTAAAATAATCCATACAGGGAAAAGCATGGAGGATGTTTTTAGTGTTTTAAGTGAATAAATAATTAATCCTGCGCAAAATACTATTCCTAAAATTGGGAAAAGTGGTACAAATGGAACCTTAAAGGGTCTTTTTCTGTCTGGGTCAGTTTTTCTTAGAATTAAGACGATGATACAAATTACAATAAAGGATGTAAATGTACCAAAGTTGCAAAGTTCTGCTGATATATTTAAATCCATAAATAGAGAACCAATAATAACAACAAGCCCGCAAATCCAAGTTAGTAGGTTTGGTATCCTTGTTTTTCTGTTTACAATTCGAAGTGTGCGGGGCAAGAATTTATCACGGCTCATAGCGTAAAGAATTCTTACTGTACCTAGTTGGTAAACTAATAATACCGATGTTAAACCTGCTATTGCGCCTGCTGAGATAAAACCTGCAAACCAGTCTTTGCCAACAAAATGCATAGCGTGCGCTATTGGAGCTTGAATGTCAATTAATTTATATGGTACCATACCTGTTAAAACAAGCGCAACGCCAATGTATAGAGCAGTACATATTGCAAGCGTGCCTAAAATACCAATTGGAATGTCTTTTTGTGGATTTTTTGTTTCTTCTGCAGTTGTTGAAATTGCATCGAAACCAATGTATGCAAAGAAAATTAAAAATGCCCCCATAAACACGCCTGATAAGCCGTTTGGCATAAAAGGTGTCCAATTTTCAGGTTGTACGTATTTTGCACCTACAAGGATAAAAGTTGAAATTATAAAAAGATTTATTGCAACCATAACGCCTGCAAAACGAGTAGATTCCTTAACTCCTTTAATAAGTATTAGGGTTAAAAATACTACAATAAATATTGCGGGGAGATTTATTGCAAAAGGTATTTTATCAAACAAAAATGGTACTTTATCGTGTATATCAAAGCCAAATCTGTCGCACATTACGCTGATTGAGCGATAGTCATTTCTTAGCCAAATAGGAAAATGTGTTATAAAATCAGGCAAAACATGTTTAAAACCTTTTAAAAATTGTGCAAAATAACCACTCCAAGCACTTGCTATTGTTATATTACCAATTGCATACTCCAGCATTAAAATCCAACCTACAACCCAGGCCATAAACTCGCCCATTGTAACATAGGTGTATGTGTATGCTGAGCCTGCTATTGGAATCATAGCTGCTATTTCAGAGTAACAAAGAGCTGAAAAAATACTTGCAATTGCTGCTAATATCATTGAAAGAATGATTGCAGGGCCTGCGCCTGCGCCTTCAGGGCCTCCTACAATTGCACTACCTACAATTGTAAAAATTCCAGTGCCGACAACTGCACCTATTCCTAAAATAATTAAATCAAAAGCACCTAATGTTTTTTTAAGCTCTGATTTTTTAGCAGTTTCAATTACATCGTCAACTGATTTTTTTTCAAAAAGGTTGTTTACAAAATTTTTTAATTTGTTATTTTCCATTATTTTCTGATTTTCTTTGTTTTTTATAACTGTAAGTAAAGTAGATTAACATTCCAAGTGCAAGCCAAAGCGGGAAAAGCACTCTTGATGTGGTTAAAAACTGCATAGAATAAATCATAAGACCGCCGCAACAAACTACGCCCAAAATTGGGAATAGCGGTGAAAATGGTACTTTAAATGGTCTTTTTCTATTGGGGTCTGTTTTTCTTAAAATCAACACTGCTATACACACGATTATAAACGATGTAAATGTGCCAAAATTACATAGCTCTGCTGCTGTTGATATGTTTAAAAATAATGTGCCAAGCATGCAAATTAGAGCTGTTAAAACTGTAATCACATGTGGAGTTTTATATTTTTTGTGAACTGATTTTAATATTGAGGGCAAATAGTTATCCCTGCTCATTGCAAATAAAATCCTTGTGCTTGCAAGCATTAGAACCAAAAGTACTGATGTAAGCCCAGTAAGTGCACCAAGTGAAATTAAACCTGCAACCCAATCTTGTCCTGCAAGGCGCATAGCGTGAGCTATCGGGGCGTGGGTGTCGATTTGACCAATGGGGACCATGCCTGTAAGGACAAGACCTACAAGTACATATACAATTGTACAAACTGCCAATGAACCAATAATGCCTATAGGAAGGTTTTTTTGCGGGTTTTTAGTTTCCTCTGCCGCTGTCGCTATGGCATCAAAGCCGATGTATGCAAAGAATATTATAAATGCACCCATAAAAATACCTTCAAAACCGTTTGGCGCAAATGGCACCCAGTTTTCAGGTTTTACATAAAAAGCGCCAGTAAATACAAACAAAGCAATTACGGCTAATTTAATAATAACCATAATTCCAGCCATATTTGTAGATTCTTTAATGCCTTTAATAAGTATTGCAGCCATAAGACAAGTTATTATTACCGCTGGCAAATTAAAGCAAATTGGAATTCCTGCAAAATTTGGGATTATGCTTGCTGTATCAAGCCCTTGTTTGCTTAATAAATTAACTGCACTGCCATAGTCATTTATAAGCCATACAGGCGGGTTTGTAATAAATGAGGGCAAGAAAGGAAAACCTTTTAAAAATTGTATTAAATATCCTGTCCAAGCGTTAACCACTGCAATGTATCCAACAAGATATTCAAGCATTAATACCCAGCCGACAATCCAGGCTAAAAATTCACCCATAGTGGCGTATGTGTATAAATAAGCTGAACCTGCAGCAGGTATCATAGAGGCAAATTCGCTGTAGCACATTGCAGAAAAAACGCAAGCCAGTGATGCTAAAATCATGGACAAAACTAAGGCAGGGCCTGCACCTGCGCTTTCAGGTGATCCTGCCGCTGCAATACCAACAACTGTAAAAATACCTGAACCAATGATTGCGCCAACGCCCAAAATTATAAGGTCGAACGCTCCAAGGGTTTTTTCCAGTCCGCCCTTGTTTGCATTTTCAATCATTTCATCGGGGTTTTTTGTTTTAAATAAGTTTTTTACAAATTTGCTTATTGCTCCGACTTCAAATTTTTCTTCGCACGCATTGTGCAAGTTGTTGTTAATCTCTTTCATCCTTTAAGAATTTTCCAATCTACTTTTTAAGTAAAGGAAAACCTAGGCTCTCCCTTTGTTTCACATATAATTGAGCAACGGCGGCTGCCATTGTTCTTACTCTGTTAATATAATTAACTCTTTCGTCTTTTGAAATAACACCTCTTGCGTCAAGCAAATTAAAAGTGTGTGAACATTTTAGAACCCAATCGTAAGCAGGCAAAACAATTCCAGCTTCAAGGGATGAAAAAGCTTCCGCTTCGCATAAATCAAACATTTGAAATAATCTCTCGGGTGTTGAATATTCAAAATTATATTTAGATTGTTCTATTTCATTTTGTAAATATATGTCCCCGTATTTTAGTTCGTTATTCCACATAACATCATAAACTGAATTAACATTTTGCAAATACATTGCAATTCGCTCTAGACCGTAAGTTATTTCAAGTGCAACTGGTTTTACTTCCAATCCGCCTACTTGTTGAAAGTATGTAAATTGGGTGATTTCCATACCATCAAGCCACACTTCCCAACCGACACCTGCAGCACCTAAAGTAGGGCTTTCCCAATTGTCTTCGACAAATCTTACATCGTGTTTAGATAAATCTATTCCTATTGCTTCAAGTGACTTTAAATAAATATCTTGAGCGTTATCGGGTGATGGTTTTAAAATCACCTGATATTGGAAGTAGTGCCCTAATCTGTTTGGGTTTTCGCCATATCTAGCATCAGTTGGGCGTCTGCAAGGTTCAATCATTGCAACGCTATATGGTTCAGGGCCTAATGACCTTAAAAATGTTGCAGGATTCATAGTAGAGGCACCTTTTTCAATGTCATAAGGTTGCTGAATAATACAGCCGCAATCTGACCAATATTTTGATAAATTTAATACGAGTTCTTGAAAATTTATTGTCATAGTTCAATTCTATTACAAGTGTATAATTTACGCAAATAAAAAATAGATAAAGATTTACATTTGACCGTTTTTCTTTGACTTGCTATAATTTGGCAATGGAAAAAGACTTAAAATTTAATGTTTCGGGCAATAATAATAAAGTAATTTTGGTTAAAAATGGAGTTGAAATTCCATATAAAAATTTAAACGGAATAAAGATAGATATTAAGGGTAGCGATAATAAAGTTGTAATTGAATTGCCTTCAAACTTTATAGCAACATCTATTGTCATTTTGGGTGATTCAAATTATTTGCATATAAAACCCACAAAACACAGAACAATAAGACATACGACTTTTGGACTTGATAATGGCGCTACTATAAAGATAGGTAGCGGACTTTCCGTGTATCGAAAATTAAATATTGTTTCTAAAAATCATAAGGTTATAGAGATTGGTGATGAGTGTATGATAGCTCGTGATGTTGTAATTAGAAATGATGACGGGCATGTCATTTTGGATAATAAAACAGGTGAAGTATTAAATATTCCTGATGATATTTTTATAGGCAATAAAGTTTGGATTGGGCTTCGTTGCGTTATTTTAAAGGGTGCAAGAATTTCAGATGGCTCTGTTGTGGGGGCTATGTCGCTTGTGAATAAAAAATTTGAAGAGAAAAATATTCTTATTGCAGGAGTACCTGCAAAAAAGATAAGAGGCGATATATCCTGGCAAAGAGCAAATTATGCTCAGTACAATAATAAAAAAGAGTCCTCATAGAGGACTCTTTTGTTTATAGGTTTTTATTATCGTAGTCTATTCTGCCAATTAGCTTGTTTAATTTTTTAGCTACATCTTTAAATTGTTCGATACTCAAGCTTTGAGCCCCATCGGATGAAGCATGGTCAGGGTCATGGTGTACTTCAATCATAAGACCATGAGCACCGGCAATTAATGCAGCTTTGCCCATTGGCTCAATTAAATATCTTTTGCCTGTACCATGAGATGGGTCAACTATAATTGGCAAATGTGAGTATTTTCTAATAATAGGCACTGCTGCTATATCAAGAGTATTTCTTGTAAAGTCATTATCAATACCTTTTATACCTCTTTCGCAAAGAATAACATTTGGGTTTCCATTGTAAACAACGTATTCCGCAGCAAGCAAAAACTCTCTTATTGTTGCAGCTGGCCCTCTTTTAATCATTACAGGCTTATCAATTCTACCCAATGCTTTTAGCATTTTAAAGTTTTGCATATTTCTTGCGCCAACTTGCAATACATCTGCGTATTTGCATACAAGTGGTATGTCCATAGTATCCATAATTTCAGTTACTACAAGCAAACCCGTTTCTTTTCTTGCCTGTGCTAAATATTCAAGCCCTTTTTCTTCCAGGCCCTGAAAATCGTAAGGTGAAGTTCTTGGTTTAAAAGCGCCGCCTCTTAAAAACTGGCAACCCATTTCTCTTGCAGCCTGTGCTACTTTCAAAAGTCCGTTATAGTCTTTTTCAACACTACAAGGCCCTGCCATAAGAACAGGTCTTTCAAGACCACCTATTTTTACGCCGTTTTTAAATTCGATAACGGTATCTTCTTCTTTTGTGCTTCTTGAAACAAGCTTGTAGGGTTCTTGTATAACTTTAACTTCTCTAACGCCTTCAAAAGTGTTTATACTTGTTGAGTTAACTTTTGTTTTGTCACCCAAAACAGCTACAACTGTGAGGTGCTCGCCTCTATTAATGTTAACTCTCAAGCCTTTTGACTGAATGTAGTCAACAACTTGTCCAATTTGTTCTTCTGTTGCTTTCGGCTCCATTACGACTATCATATATATACTCCAACTTAGTACTGTAACAAAGTAATATTAAAGCACAAAAATAACATTTTAGTGAAATTTTTGTGCTTTTTAAAGTTTATAAAACTTATTATTTTTTAATCGTCGTCTTTGTCATCATCGTCATCGTCATCTTTTTCAGCCTTTGCATTAACTTCATTTGCTTTTTTGTCGGCATCTTTAGATTCAATAGGCTTTTGTTCTGCTGGCGTTGACGATTTTTGAGTGTTGTCTTTTGGGGTGTTTTGTGATTTTTCTTTTATCATTTTAACGATTTTTCCTGCAACCGGAACCATAAGAACGGTAACTAAAAATCTTACAGTAAACGCAAATATTGTTAGAGATTTTGCTTTTTCAAATCGTTTTGTATAGTCTTTAATTTTTGTTCTAAATTCTTTTGATTTTAATATATCATCTGCAAATTCTTGAATATTACGTCCGTTTAGTTCTTTTTCAATGTTTGGGACTTTTTCAATTACATTATCAAGAACTTGCTTACCTTTTTCAAGGCATAGAGCACCTTTAACCCTGTCTAAAACAACGTCGCTTCCTTTGTCTATAAGGGCTGCCATGGTTGATGAAACAACGGTTATTGCAATATTGTTTACCATAAGTGGCATTTTTCTTTCTTCTTCAATTTTTTTAGATTTTCTTGTGTTGTTTACATAGAAGAAAGTAATTGCAATTGATGCTAAATCTGCCATTCTTGCTGAAATCTTTTTAAAGTGGCTTAGCCCTATGACTATTTTTTTAGAAAGTTCGGTGTTTGCAGTTTTGCCTATGGTCCAAGCAATGCCGGATGTTATTTTTTCTTCCACTTTGTCTGTATGTTTTTTTATCGCTTTATAAGCTTCTGCATCGGTTATGTATTTAGCTAATCTACTTTGTTTTTTGTTTCCAAGTTCTTCGGCAGTTTTTAATAACACATTTTCAAATGCTGAATCTATTGATTGTGTAATAACTTTTTGTACATCATCTGAATATTTGCTAATAGAAGATGCGCCTTTAAAGTTTGTATTTCTATTTTGAACCATGGGAGTTAATTGCATTGATTTTCACCTCCCAAAAATTGCTTGTAAGTTTGTCTGTCTTTTTCAAGATTTATTGTGATCTTTGGTTGTTGTGCTTCCATTTGTGCTTTTTTTGCAGCTGCCCTTTCTGCTTTTCTTTTACCAAATAAAAGATTTAAAAGATGAGGCATAAATGCAATAGTAATAGCAGCTTTTGTTGGTGTTATGGCTAAATCCGGAACTTTTTTGTAGAAAGTTGAAAAAGCGTCAGCTAAACCACCCGGCATTAACTTTTTGCCACTTTTTAGAGTTACTATAACCTCATCTCCAAATTCATTTGAATCAATAAGTTTTCTATACACGGGGTCGTGAATATATTTTGCAAGATTTTTTGTTACCTCTTTAACCCCTTTTGAAACGGGTGTAAGAATTAAATTTGAAAGGAAAAATCCAGTTACAGCCGCTACAATATTTTTTGTTGCAGCCATTTGTTTATCTTCTTCTTCTGCTCCTGGCATTGCAAGTACGCATATTGGTTTTAACATGCCTGCTAAGAATATCGTGATAATATTTTCAAATTTTGCCTCGTTATTTTTTACAAGCCTTAGGGCTTTGTTAAAAAAGCTGCCGTCAATAACTTTATAAGCTAAATTTCCAGGCTTTTTTATTCCTTTGTATTCTTTTACGCCTTCATTAATTAGTTTATTTAACGATTTTTGTATAATTTCAGCAGTATCGTTACTTAAACTTGCAGACCCGCTAAAGTTTACACTTTTAGCGGGTCTGTTGTTATATTCACAATTTTTTCTGCTTACACTTGGGCTATACTCGTATTCGCTTGCAACTTGCCTTATCTTGCCCTTTGAGTTTGAAACTCTAGGAGAAGAATTATGATATGGTTCGGTTGTTAAATGCTTTGTTTTCATGGTACTAGTATAAAGTAAAAAAATATTTTTCTTTGCTAGTATTAAAGCAATGATTTACAAAATTTAATAATTTGCCAAAACGCTTGCACAATAATGATTTAAGTTTTTAGAAATATAATTTTCCAGTTTATCAACTATTATTTTTTCTAAATTTATATCATAAAGCGCATTAATTTCTTTTATAAAAAAGCATGGACTTGTTATATTGATTTCAATTATTTTTCCGTCAATAACATCTAAACCTGCCATAACTACACCATCGTCAAGTAGTTTTTTTGAAATAACTTTTTCAATTTCCTTTTCTTTTGGAGTGAGTGAAGTTAATTTTAAATTTGCATCACAATGTTCGTTAAACTTAAAATCGTCATTTGTTGCAACTTTTTGTACACTGTAGTCAAAGATTTCTCCGCAAATAAATATAATTCTTTTATCTCCGTTTTTAATTTCAGGTAAAAATTCTTGAACCATAACGGTAGTTTTACCATTTTCTGTTGCAGTGTTTATAATTGTGTTTGTGTTCTTGTCTCCATTGTACAAGTAAAATACACCGCTTGAAAAGCAACGATTAAGAGGTTTTATAACTATTTCGTTATTTTCTTTTAAAAATTCTCTTATAAGTTTAGAATCTGAGGTCACTATGTTTTTCGGGGCAATTGATGGAAAATCATTGATGTATAGTTTTTCGTTTTTATTTCTTATTGCGTCAGGAGAATTTAAAACAAGGGTTTTTTGAGGGTTAACCATGCTTAAAATAAAGGTTGCGTTAATATAATTAATATCAACCGGCGGATCGGGTCTAAAAAATATTGTATCAAATTCATCTAATGATATGTTTTTAAGCTCTTTTTTTTTTTTTTTTTCATAACCGTTAAAAAAAGTATTTGCACAAAAACAAAAAGGTTTTGAATTTTTGATGTTTAGCATGTTTTTTGTAGCAACAAAAACGCTGTAAGAACGCTTTAAAAACTCAACATTTAGCCAAAAATTTGTTACAAGTTTATTAAATTCAAAGTATTTAAATTCTAAATCATCAATAATAAAAAGTATTCGCATAACAATATAAATTATATAATAAACAAAACGTACGATTTTAAAAATTTTTTTTATATAGTATAATTGCTGGCATGAACAAATGTCCTTTTAACAATAATTTTTGCAACAGTGAGTGTGCATTGTTTATTTCAAAAGATGAACTAAACGAACTTGTTGTAAACAGACTAAAAGCAATAGGAGTTTTTAGTGATTCCAACGGTGGAATTTGTTCGCTTAAATCAATGGCATTAGCACAATCTCGCTACATATTTGAAAATACTACCGTATATAACAAAAATTAAGAAAGATGTAATACAAATGCATAAAGAAATTTTAATTGAAGATTTGAAAAAGAAAATAGCCCAATCGCCTAATTGTGATGAAAATTATAGAGCTCTTGCAAATATCTACGTAGCTGACGAAGATTACGAAAACGCGCTAAAGGTTTATGAAGAATTGCTTAAAAACTTTCCTGATGACATGCAGGCTCTCATAAATGCAGGTAGTATTTATTTTTATAAAAAAAATTATGAAAAAGCTATTGAAAATTATTTAAGGGCTAATAAATCAGACTCATCTTCATTTGCTGTTAATTATAACTTAGGAAATGTTTATGCTGAAATAGGCAGTTTTCAAAATGCACTTAAGTATTACAATAAAGCACTTGAAATAAAACCAAATACGGCAGATGTATATAGCGCAATTGGATTTTTATATCAGGATAATGAGGATTATCAAGAAGCAAGGAGATTTTACCAAAAAGCTATTGATATTGACCCTAATTGCCCTGAATATCATATAAATCTTGCAAATATTTATCAAAAAATTGATGAGTATGCTTCTGCTTGTGAACACTACAAAATAGCATATGAATATGACGAGTCAGATAAAAAGGCTTGCTTATGCCTTGCAAATGCATACGCTTCGCTTGAAAATTTTAGTGAAGCAGAAAAATATTTTGAATATACAACAAAAATTGATCCTAATTATTATCCTGCATGGGTATGTTGGGCTATTGCTAAGGCTGATGAGGGCGATTTAGATAAAGCTATAATGTTATTTAAGCATGCCATAGAACTTGATGTTTCAAAACCAAATGCATATCTTTTGCTTGCTAATATACTAATAACTCAAAAACGTTATCAAGAGGCAATCGGGTTGTACGAAAAGGCGTTGAAATTAACAAATAATGGTACTAAAATATATGTCCTTATGGCAAATGCCCATATGATGCTTGATGAGCCATCTATGGCTGCAAAATATTATAGGCTTGCCATGAAAGAAGAACCAGAAAATTTAGAGATAAAGCTTATTTACACTGATGTTGCAAATAATTTTATATTAAAAAAGGTAGGTTAAATGAAATCAAGAGGTATAGGTTTTGCCCTTATAGAAAGAATAATTGCGGCACTATCTTATCTGACTTTTGGTATAGCAGGTGTTATTTGGATTATAGTTTGCTATATAGCTAAAAACACCATGTCGCCTTTTTGCTCTTACAATGTTTATCAGTCGATATTTTTTGCGTTTTTCTTGTATATTTTAACCCTTGTTTGCGAAATTGCAGCAGGGCTTTTGAGTGCTGTTCCTTTTTTAGGAGAAATTGTAAATAAATTTGCAATATTTTTCACCCAGACACCAATATTTTTTACCTACAGCTTGTGGGGATTAATTATTTTTGTTTTAACTTGTTATCTAGCAATATTTGCGTTTTTTGGCAGATACCCTTATTTGCCATTTATTTCTGATGTTATAAATTCAGGCTTTAGGAGGTAAAAATTAAAAAGTTATTTTTAATGGTGATTGTTTTTTTAAATTCCATTGCAACTTTTGCTATGGATTCTCCTTATTCATCAAGCGAATTTCAAGAAGTTTTAAAACATGATAATTATGAACCAAATTATTTTACCCTTATTTTTGGTTTGATAATTGTTATTTGTTTGATTTATTTTACGGGTTATTTTTATCAGAAACTTATTGGGGTAAATTCAAAGTTAAATAAAAACGCAAATGGTGATGATGATTTTAATAAGGTAAAAATTATTTCAACGACACCATTGGGGCAAGGAAAAAATATTTTTGTTGTTGAAATAAAAAACAAACACTTAGTTTTAGGTGCTACGGAAAATCAAATTAATCTTCTTAAGGAATTTGATAAAAGTAATTTTTCAGAGGGAAAAAGTGGGTAAGGTTGTAAAAATAGGAAAGTATAATGTTGGTGATTTGAGCCACTGTTTTATAATTGCTGAGATTGGGATTAACCATAATGGCGACATTAATCTTGCAAAAAAACTTATAAAAATGGCTCATGACTTAGGTGCTGACGCGGTAAAATTTCAAAAAAGAACAGTTGATGTTGTCTATACGCAACATGAACTTGAAATGGAACGTCCTAACCCTTTTGGCAATACCAATGGTGACTTAAAAAGAGGGCTTGAGTTTGGATATGACGAGTACAGGAAAATCGATGAGTACTGCAAAAGTCTTTCTATAATGTGGTTTGCGTCTTGTTGGGATGAAGAATCAGTTGATTTTATTGAACAATTCAACCCTCCTTGTCATAAAATTGCATCAGCTTGTCTGACTAACGACAAATTAATTTCATATATTAAAAACAAAGGTAGACCCATTTTGCTTGCAACAGGCATGAGTACGCAAGAGCAAATTGACCATGCTGTTGATATTTTAGGACAAGATAACCTTGTTCTTATGCACTGTACCTCTACTTATCCAAGCAGCGAGGCAGAGCTTAATTTAAATGTAATACCAAATTATATAGAAAAATACGAATGCCCTATAGGCTATAGTGGTCATGAAAAAGGCGTTTTCCCTTCAGTGCTAGCTGCGTCAATGGGTGCATGTGCTATTGAAAGACATATAACAACAGATAGAACGCTTTGGGGCTCTGATCATCCGGCAAGCCTTGAACCGGAAGGTTTAAGGAGGCTGATACGCGATATAAGACTGCTAAATACAATTAAGGGCGATGGTAAAAAAGTTGTATATGAGTCTGAATTGCCTATAATTAAAAAGTTAAGAAGGGTGTAAAAATGCTAAAACTTTCTAAAGACATAAAACTTGTAGCTTCTGATTTTGACGGAGTTTTTACTGATGGCTCAGTATACATTGATGAAGATTTAAAGCAAGTTAAAAAGATAAATTTTTCAGATATTATGGGTGTTTCAAGGCTTATAAAAGCGGGCTACAAATTTGCAATTATTTCAGGTGAAACCTCAAATATTCTAAACTATTTTAAAAACAAATTTAACATTGATGAAATCCATGGCGGTATTCGCCAAAAAGGCATAGTACTCAGCGAGATAATGAAAAAGTATTCGCTAAGCCCTGATGAAGTTCTCTATATTGGTGATGATATAAATGATATTGCAGCTTTTGAGTGCGTAACATATAAAATTGCACCAAAAAATGCAAATCCTATTTTAAAATTAAGAGATGACATACAAATTACTCAAAATTCAGGCGGGTATGGCGCATTTCGTGAAGTTGTTGATGAGCTTTTAAATTCATAGTAAAATTATTGTAATGTTTAAGTTTTTTCAAAAAATTGCAAAGCAGGTAAATAAATTTAACTCTTTTGTAAACGATTATAAAAGCGTTGGCAAGGAGGTTTCTCTACCATCGCATGCTTATGTAAATTGGGGAGTTCAGCTAATTGAATCAGGTAAAGAAGACGAAGCGCTTGAAAAGTTTTTACAAAGTGCTGATATGGTAAACTCTACTCCTGACGCGTTTGTTAATTTAGGTATAATCTGTGCCAAGAAAGCTGATTACGAGCAAGCATGTAAATTCTTTAGAAAAGCTATAAAAATAGACGAAACTTGCGCTAAAGCGTGGACACTTTTAGCGAGTGCATGTAGCGAGATGGGTAATTACAAAGAGGCAAAAAGGGCTTTTAAAATCTCACTTAAGCATGACAAAAGAAATTTCCAAACATACTTGAATCAAGGTATATTTTTTGCAAAAATCAACCAAACGCAAGACGCCCTTATAAGCTTAAGGCATGCCTATGCTTGCAATCCTCAGGAGGCTCAAAGTGTTTTTTTATCAGGCATTATATACTCTCAAATGAAAAATTATGATGATGCAATAAGGATGTTTAAGCTTGCAATTACTTCATCTCCTTTTCACTCGGAAGCTCTTTATCACCTTGCTTATTGTTATTATCAGCAAAAAAATTACGAGCTTGCAATTAATTATGCTAAAAAATCAAAAAGCGCAAGTCCTACAAAAATAGAAAATTTTATCATTATTGCAGAAAGCTATATGGCGCAAAAAAATAAAGAAGAATGCTTTAAAGCCTTTGAAGAAGCAAAAAAAACAGGACTTGTATCATATCAGCTTTTATATTCCAAAGGTGTTGCGTATCAGTCTTTTGAAATGTGGGAAGAAGCAATAGAGCCGCTAAAATCTGCTGTTGAGCTTGATAATACTAATTTTCTTGCATATTATGGACTTTCCCTGTCTTATTTAAAACTTGAAAAAAATGAGCAAGCAGTAGATATTCTTGAAAAAGTTCTTGAGTTGAACCCTGAGCATACAATATCTATGTACAATTATGGGCAGCTGCTGTTTAAACAAAAGAAATATGACGAAGCAATAAGTTGGTATAAAAAAGCCCTTGCGACTGACGCTAAACTTGTAAATATTTATTTTAATATTGCAAGCGCATACCAAATGAAGGGTGATGTTCAAAGGGCGATTAAATACTGGGAAAAAACCGTCGAATACGACCCTAACAATGCAAGCGCACTGTTAAACCTTGCAAACACCTATTCAAGCCTAGGCGATGGCGCAATTGCAATAAGAAAAGCAAGAAGTGCTTATATGCTTGATAAAAGCAACACTGAAGTTATTATGGCATATGCAATTATCCTTATGAAAGAGAATGATATTTTCAGTGCAAAAGAAAAGTTTGAAGAAGCACTTAAGGTTAATCCCGATTTAACTGTTGCAAAATTTGCCCTTATCGAGTGTATGATTAAAACAAACAAACCAAAAGAGGCAATGGCTGAGCTTGAAAAGTATCGAGAGGAATATGCTGATAAAAAAGAGTTTATGATGCTAAATCTTTTGGCATACGTAAAAATTGAAGAAATGGAACAAAATAATTATTTAGTTGAACAAATTATAAATATTTGTGATAAAATATTGACTACCACAGGCGAGGATGTCTGGGTTGAAAATGTAAAAAATGAGTATTTAAAGAAGCAAGACAACGCTAACTGTAAAGGATGAAAATGGGAATCGTAGTTCAAAAGTTCGGCGGTACATCGGTAGCAGACGCCGAAAAAATCAAAAATGTAGCCGATGCGGTAATTAGGGAAAAATTAAACGGAAACAAAGTTATTGTTGTAGTTTCAGCTATGGGACACACAACAGACAATTTAATTAAGTTATCAAAAGAAATTACAACAACTCCGCCTGATCGTGAAATGGATATGTTATTGTCAACAGGTGAGCAAGTTTCTATGTCATTGCTTGCTATGGCAATAAATGAAAAAGGTCATAAGGCTGTAAGTTTAAATGCTATGCAGGTTGGTATTATGACTGAACCTAACCACTGTAGAGCAAGAATTGTAGATATTAAGCATGACAGAGTTAAAAGACACCTTGATAATGGTGAAATAGTTATAATTGCAGGGTTCCAAGGCATAACAGATGACGGCGAAATTACAACGCTGGGTAGGGGCGGTTCAGACACGTCAGCTGTAGCGCTTGCTGCTGCATTTAAGGCAGATAGATGCGATATTTATTCTGATGTAGAAGGTGTTTATACTACTGACCCAAGAGTTGTACCAACTGCTCAAAAGCTTGAAGTTATATCTTACGAAGAAATGCTTGAGTTGGCGCGCGTTGGGGCAAATGTATTACATCCGCGCTCTGTTGAAACAGCAAAACTTTGTGATGTACCGATGAGAGTTCGCAGCTCTTTTAAACTTGATGACTTAGGAACACTAATAATAGGAGTAGATAAAATGGAATTACATAAACCAGTTACAGGCCTTGCTTGCGATAGCTCTCAAGTAAGAATAGTTATTTGCGATGTGCCTGATAAACCGGGTAACGCTGGAAAATTGTTTACCTTGCTTGCAGATTGCGGTTTAAGTGTTGATATGATTATTCAATCTTACGCAAGAAGCACAGGCAATACAAATGATATAGCTTTCACAATCGATAAAAATGATGTAGCTAAATTTGACGAAGTTATACCTGAAATTAAAAAAGTTTTAAACCCAAGCAATATTCACTTAGATGAAGATATAGCAAAAGTTTCAATTGTAGGTGCAGGCATGATAGACCGCCCTGGTATTGCTGCAACTATGTTTGAAACACTTGCAAAATTGGGAATAAACATTAAAATGATTTCTACATCTGAAATAAAAATAAGCTGTCTTGTTGAAAAATGCCATGCAAAAGAAGCTGTTGTTGCTCTTTGCAATGTGTTTGAACTTGACGGTGCTGCAGTTGCTGATGTAAAAGGTGATTTGCCTGTTTAGATGTTTAAACTAATTTGCGGACTAGGAAATTCGGATATTGAAAACATTAAAGCCCTTGTGAAGCTATATGCTAAAGCAGGGGCTTGGATGTTTGATGTTTCTCCGTTTGCTCTAGCGGCGCTTAATGAGGCTATAGAAGAAATTGGTCTTAATAAAGCGAACTTTAAATATTGTGTTTCTATTCCTGTTGAGGGTGATGTTCATGGTAAAAAGGCAAAAATTTTACCAGATAAATGCAAGAAATGTGATAAATGTGTAAAAAAATGCCCGCAAAGTGCAATTTGCGGTTTTGTTGTAAATGAAAATAGATGCATAGGCTGCGGAATATGCAAAAAAGCTTGTTCCCATGGTGCTGTTAAATTGTTTGATAAAACAGACTACTATGACGAGCTAAAAAAACTTTTAAAAACAAATTTAAAGCTTGATTGCGTAGAATTGCATGCCTCAGTTGCAAACAAAAATCTTGTCCTTAAAAAATTAAAAAAAATATGTAAAAAATTCAAAGGCGAGATAAGCCTTTGTATTTCAAGAAAGCATTTTTCAACACTAGACGCGCTTGAAATTATTAATCAAGCAAAAGAAATTGCAAAAGATAATGCTGCTTTTTATGTTCAGGCAGATGGGAATTCAATGAACGGCGCAAACGCGCAATTAAGCTCTACTATTGAGTGCGCGGCTTTCGCACTTGCGCTTAAAGAATCCGGAATTGATGAAAAAAGTATAATTTTAAGTGGCGGAGTTAACGAATACACAAAAAAACTATGCAACGAGTTGTCGCTAAGTCCTCTTGCAATAGCTTTTGGAACATACGCAAGAAAAGCTGTTTTAAACCTTGAGAAAAACGAGGCTCTTGAAGTTGCAAAAAGGTTGGTAGAAAATGCCAATTGTTAACAAGGTAAAGAATTTTTTAAAAGAATATAATGTAGGCACTAAGGTAATTTGCGCGCTTTCGGGCGGTTGCGATAGTGTTGTTATGACTCACATTCTGTCTAAATTAGGGCTTGAAGTTGTTGCAATACATCTAAATCACAACTGGCGAGGCGAAGAATCTTTGCGGGATGAAAATTTTTCAAGGGAATTTGCCAAAAGCTTAGGAATTGAGTTTTATAGTGAAAAACTTTCTTTTGACGTTAAAAAGACGGAAACTGACGCAAGAGAGGCAAGGTATTTATTTTTTAAAAGTTGTGCCGAAAAATTCAATTCTAAATATGTTTTTCTTGCGCACAATAAAAACGATAACGCTGAAACCCTTTTGTACAGGGTGATTAAAGGAACTGGTTTAAAAGGACTTTGCTCTATTCCAAAACACAGAGATATTTTTTACAGGCCTCTGCTTGATGTTACACGCGAAGAAATTGAGGCCTATGCGAAAGAAAATAATTTAAAATATGTTAATGATAGCTCTAATGACAGCATTAAGTACAAAAGAAATTTTATAAGAAAAGAAATTTTACCACTTGTTAAAAAAATTAATCCTGATGTAATTTGCGCTCTAAATAATCTATCGCAAGTTGCAAATATGCAGTATGAGATTGTTTTAAATGGTTTAAACAAGGCAAAAGAAGATATTTTTTTCAATGATAAAATAATTCTTGAGAAATATTTGCTGCTCAGCGAGCCTTTAAAATATGAAATTATTAACGATTTTATAGGGGCTGATTTAAAATATCGCGATTTTAAAAGAATAAAATCTTACGTTGATTTTATTGAAAAAAATAAAACAAGCACTTCAAAAAAGTCTATTTGTAAGAATTTATTTTTAGAGATTTCAAACGGTTTTATTTTCAAATCTCATTTGCAAGATAAAAATATGCTTGAAATTCAAATATCGCAAGAAGGCGAGTACGCTTTTGGAGATAAAACAGTGGTTATTGAAAAAATAAATTCCATGCCTGATTTTAAA
This sequence comes from Candidatus Gastranaerophilales bacterium, assembly GCA_944324385.1. Lineage (GTDB taxonomy): Bacteria > Cyanobacteriota > Vampirovibrionia > Gastranaerophilales > Gastranaerophilaceae > Galligastranaerophilus. The sequence continues at coordinate 18,417 of CALUWD010000011.1, forward strand.
AATTTAAAAGACGCACATTTTGCAAATCTTGATTTTAAAAAACCTATAACCCTTAGGACAAGGCGCGATGGGGATATTTTTAAACCATATGGGATGAGTGGCAAAATGAAATTAAAGGATTATTTAATTAATAAAAAAATTCCGCGACAAAATCGCGAAAATTTGCTATTATTGGCACAAGGAAAAGAGATTTTATGTATTTTAGGCGTGCAAATTTCTCAAGATATTAAGGTTAATGACAGTAAAAATTGTTATTTAATAAAAATTACGGAGTAAAAATGTCAGATAAAGAATTAAAAGTTTTGATTGATGAAAAAACCCTTGTGACAAGGATCAAGGAAGTTGCATGTGATATAAACAATTACTATGGCTCAAAAGACGAACTTACAATTGTTTGCGTCTTAAAGGGTGCTGTTATGTTCTTTTGCGAACTTGCAAAACATCTAAAAATGCCTGTCAGAATGGAGTTTGTTAGCTTATCAAGCTATGGTGATGCGCAAAAATCATCAGGCAAGGTGTCTGCTCTAAATTTGTCCTTACCTCCGCTTGAGGGCAAAAATGTCTTAGTTGTCGAGGATATAATGGATACAGGCTTGACGCTTAACTTTTTGCTTGATTTTATGCGCTCAAAATGCAAGGCAAAAGATGTTAAACTTGCAGTTATGTTCGATAAAAAATGTGCTCGAAAATATCCATTAGAACCTGATTTTTACGCTTTTGATGTTGATGATAAATTTATTGTAGGCTTTGGACTTGACTACCTTGAACTACACAGAAATTTACCATATATTGGCTATTATGAGTAAAAGAAAAGTCTTGAAACAACAATAGCGCAAATAATTCCAACAATATCAGCCAATATACCTGTTAAAATTGCGTGGCGAAATTTTTTAATACCAACTGCGCCAAAGTAAACTGCTATAACATAAAATGTTGTTTCAGAACTGCCTGTTATGACTGCGCTTAACTTTGCAGCATAAGAGTCTGCCCCATGGGTGTTTACAATTTCGCTAAAAAGCCCTAAGGTCGCGCTTCCTGATAATGAACGAGTTATCATAAGGGAAAGTGTGTCAGCCGGTATTTTTAAGGTTTCTAATGGAATTTTTAAAATATTGTATAAAAAATCGAGTGCGCCTGATGCCCTAAACATAGCTATTGCTACCATTATGGCAACAAGGTACGGCAGAATTTTAACCGCAACCCAAAAACCTTCCTTTGCCCCGTCACAAAAATCCTCGTACAATGGTGCTTTTTTATACACCCCATAAAGCAAAATAGTGCTTATAATAACAGGTAAAATCCAAATAGAGATTGTGTTTAAAATTTCTTTCATCTAAAACACCCTCTCTAGAATTTTTGAAATTATGATTGCGCTAATAAATGAAATTGATGTAACTATTAAAACAGGTAGAATTATTTCAGTTGGGTTTTTTGCACCAGATGCAACAAGTATTGCAAGGACTGACGCCGGTACAAGCTGAAAACCTGCAGTATTCATTGCAAGTAGCGTGCACATGGAGTTTGTCGCAACTTTTTTATCTCCCTTATTTTCTTTTTGCAAGTCCTCCATTGCTTTTATGCCAAAAGGTGTTGCGGCATTTGTTAAGCCAAGAGCGTTTGCGCTAAAATTAAGTGCAATGTTTGAAAAAGCGTCAGAGTCTTTTTTTACGTCTTTAAAGATTAATTTCATTATGGGCGAAATTAAGCGAGAAAAAATATTTATTAAGCCCGAGTTTTTTGCAATTTTAACTATACCAAGCCAAAATGCCATTATGCCAATTAGCGAAAAAGCAATTGTAACGGCATTTTGAGATGATTTTAACATCGCATCAACCACATCTTCCATTTTGCCGTTTATTGCTGCAAAAATAAAAGATGCGATTATCAAAAAAAGCCAAATACAGTTCATTTTAACCGCGCAGTTGGTTTGTGAAGTATGACTCGCCGCTTGAGCTTAAGGTGTATTTCAACATACCATCTTCTTCTATTGTATCTACAAAACCGCGATTTCTTGCATCGTCAACTATAGAAAGGTCTACCAATGTTCCTGTAGCAGGATAAAATTTTGAATTAAGTAGCTTTATGCTAAAGCTTGGCATATTTAGTACACGTTTTAAGTAATACGCGCTAACTATGAACTCCGAAAAAACGTCATTGCTGTTGTTTGCAGCTAGAAACTCGCTCAAGCTCATAACATTATTTTGCTGTTGTGGCATTTCATAATGCTGCTGTGGTATTTCATAATGCTGTTGTGGCGGCATTGCTTGAGATGATTGTACAGCAACCTGTGGTTGAGGAGCTTGTGTGTATTGGGTATACGCAGGTTGTTCAAAAACAGGTTGCTGTTCGTAAAAATGTGGTTGTTCCTGATAATGCGGTTGTTCTTGATACCTTACCTGCTCTTGAGCATATTGGCGCGGTTGTTGAAACTGCAGAGAGTCTTGTTGCGCTTGTTGGAATTGAGGGGTATAGTTATCTTTTTTCAGCTCATATGAATCACTGTGTATTTTGCATCTTAAAAAGTGCTCCATATACCTATCAATCTCATATGCAAGAAGTCTGCCACTTTTTGCAACAACCTCAAGTTGAGCGTCATTGCAAGTAATTTTTAAACGATATACACTCATCTAGTTAACCTTGTTTTTTAAGTATTTCTTCACGCCATTTTGCAAGCTGTTGCTCAACAAATTCTGCATCATCTGACGATAATTCAATTTCTATTTCGCCTTTTTTCATTTTAAAAACATATTCTGCCATAGTATAATTCCTCTTTTTAATAATATTATTATACAAGTTTTCTTTTTTAACAAATTTTTTAACAAAAATTTATATGTTATGTTGAAATATGTACAAAAATAATTAAAACTGTTAGTGTAATTCGGTCGTTTGAATGAATACTCTTTGATGTTACTCTATTATACTAAATATGGGAGTATCAGGTTCAAAATCGGGGATATATTTTGTACAATTCTATACATCCAATAAATATTACATATAGAAATCCAAGGCAGTCTTCCTCACTGTCAAATCCTGATGCTCAAAATTACGAACAAACTCCCGTATCATACGAAAATGGCAGTAATGGCAGAAGCAACAGAGAATTCCCTAATGGCACCAAAGTTGCGATTGATTACACAAAAAACACTGTAAATATATCTCAAATTGTAACTGATTTTAAAAGTACGGTTATTGCAATCGGTGCTCCTGAAGACATTTCTAACGAGGTGAACTCCTACCTTACTCTTGTTGAAAAAGAGTCACAAAAGGCAAATCCTTCAAGAGAAATTATTTTTTCAAATTTAATAAATGCGTCAAAAATTTCTGATGCTTATATTCATCAAGAGTTGTCCAAAAAAAACGGTAATGCTCCAAAGAATGTTGTTGAAGGCTGGATTGATGCCCTATTTAAACAAAGAGTTGAGCTAAAGGCCGATTCTACCCATATTAATCCTGATTTTCAACTAGATATTCCTGATAAAAAAAGAACTCAACAAGTACAACAACCTCAAACGCAAGCTAGTCAGGATGAGTTCAAAAAGGCTCAGCCTTTTGCAAGAGAAATACCAGCTGAAGATTTAATTGAGCCTCAAAGCGGTGAAGACTTTTCTTTGCTTGTTCAAGATGAAGTCAAGACTCAAGATGAAGCTGTTTATGACGAGCAAAATCTAGTACAGAGTCAACAATATTTTGAATCAAAAAAACAGATAAAAAACGATGATGTTATTGAATTTAGAACGATTGAACCTGTAAAATCAAATGTATATGAGCCTGAAATCGTCGAGGCGCTTGATATTGCACCCGTACAAGAAGTAGAACATGAAGTAAACATTGTACAAGAAACAAAATCAAAAAAGCCTTCTTATGTTACAAATGAGCACGACAGGGTTTTATCAAAATCCCTAAAAGATGCAAAGGCATATTTAACTCTTGACGATGATCCTGCACTTGCACTTGAAACAATTAACAATGCATTGGGTGAGGTTAATTCTGATACAAATAAAAACTTGCGCGCTGCATTGCACTTTGAGCGTGGAAAAATATTTGATGATTACGATTATGTAAATTACGCGCTTCGCGATTATTATGAAGCCACAAAATGCGATGATGACAATTTAAAATCTCAAGCACATCTGCGCATGGCAAGAATTTACGATGATTACGTTGACTTTGAACCTGCTGTTGATCATTATCAAGATGCACTTGCATATAGTGGTGAAGCAAGTAATTTGCGTGCTCAAACAAAAATTCTAGGTGAGATGGCATCTATGTTTAGTGGGAGATATGACCTAGAGAGTACCCAAATGCTCTCAAATTTAGCAATAGAGTCTGCAAAAGAAGTTGATGATCCAATTTTGCTTTCAAAAACATACTCAAGCGCTGCGAGAAACTATGAGTATTTGGGCGAGGATTTTAGAGCTCTTGATAATTTTAAAAATGCTGTTAAAGCAATTGAAGGTTTTGACGATGATTATGAAACTTATAATTTGCGCGCACAAAATTATGAAGATGCGGCTGATGTAATGGATAGATTGGGAAATGTTGCTAAATCAGAGAGTCTTTTATCAAAAGCTCGTCTGTATCGTCAAAGAGCTCAGCTCGAGAATCTTTCAGAGGCAGTATAAGATTAATTTTTGAATCTTTAACCTTTTTGTCAGATTTCATAATCTCAATTATCTTATCAGGATTTAATTTTTTCAATTTTGGTGTAAGCTCAAATTTATCAATTAAATTTATTCCATAGTCATGGTAGTTTTTGTCAATCAAGCCTTTTAAAAGTGATGTCTTAAGCGCCATTTTGATACCTGCTGCAACTGCTTGGCCATGTAGTATTTTATAGTTTGATATTTTTTCAATAGCATGGGCGTATGTGTGCCCGAGGTTTAATATTGCCCTCAAGCCACTTTCTTTTTCGTCCTGTTCAACCACTGCAGCTTTGAGTGACACACAAGCGTATATTATTTGCTCGATTTTATTTTGAATTTCATTTGGGTTTATATTTTCAAAAAGCTCAAAAAGATTAAAAAATTCTTTTGCACCGCAACTTTTTTCAATGAATGCGTATTTTATAACTTCACCCATTCCGCACTGAAAATCATTGTGTGACAAGGTTTTTAAGACATCAGAGTCAATTAAAACTTTTTTAGGTTGATAAAAAGCTCCGACAAGATTTTTTCCGTGTTTATTGTTAAATCCTGTTTTGCCACCGACGGATGAGTCAACTTGAGAAAGCAGAGTTGTTGGTATTTGTATAAAATCAACCCCTCTTAGCGCACATGCAGCGCAAAAACCTGCCATATCGCCGATTACTCCGCCGCCAAAGGCTATAATGCAGTCTTTGCGCTCGATTCTATTGTCTAATAATTTATTTAAAATATATTCAATTGTCTTTAAATTTTTATATTTTTCGCCGTCTTTTATAATAACAGTTCTTGTTTTGTTGAATTTTGACAAAAATTCTGGATATATCTTTGCAATTTTATCATTGGTAATTAAAAAATATCTTCTATCTTCAAGCTGTTCTTTAATGTTGTCCAAAATTCCACGCTCGATTATTATAGGATAACTTAAGTCTGTTTCTTTTTTTAAATTAACGCACAAGTTTTTCATATATTTCTCCTGCAATCTCTTTTGCGTTTTTGTTGTCAGTTATTATTTTTTCGCCTGATTTTTCATATTTTTCAAGCCTTTTTGATAAAATTTCCTCTATTGTATTTTTTGGATTTTGCGTATTTAAAAGAGGTCTGTGCTTTTGGTTTTTTATTCTGTTGTATATTGTTTCACTTTTTGCACTTAAATAAAAAACTTGCCCTAAGTCTTTTAAAATTTTAATATTTTCATCTTTTAAAATAACTCCGCCGCCTGTAGAAAGCACAAAATTACTTTGATTTTCAAAATTTTTTAACTCTTGTGTTTCAATTTCTCTAAAGTACTTTTCGCCTTTTTGAGAAAAAATATCTGTAATTTTTCCATATTTGTTTTCAATAACTTCATCAAGGTCAATAAAATCGTAATTTAAAACTGTCGCCAACTCTTTGCCGACAGTTGTTTTGCCAGAGCCCATCATGCCTGTTAAAATTACATTTTTAAATTCTTTTTGCATTGTTTTGAAAGTTCTTTTTAATTTCTTCGTAATTGTCGCTGCCAAATTTTTCAAAAAACGCATCTAAAATAACTATCGCACACATGTTTTTTGCAACAACTCCGCAAGCATGAACCGCAGCTGTGTCTGCTCTTTCAAAATGTGCTTCCACTTGTTCTTTTGTATTTAAATTAATTGATTTTAAGGCTTTTTTCATAGTGGGAATTGGTTTCATTGAGGCTGTTATGATTACATCTTCGCCATTTGTCATGCCGCCTTCTAGACCACCTGCATTATTTGTATGTCTTAATATTCTTTCATTTTCACCTAAAAATATTTCATCGTGGACATTTGAGCCAAAGCTATCTGCACATTTAGAGCCAAGGCCTATTTCAACACTTTTTATTGCAGGGACACTCATAACAGCTTGAGCCAGTTTGCCATCAAGCCTTCTGTCCCAATGAACATGACTTCCAAGCCCGATTGGCAGGTTTTTTATTGTAATTTTTACCCTTCCGCCAAGACTTTCACCAAGCTCTTGCGCCTCTTTTACTTTTGCTTCAAACTTTTCAGGGTCATTTTCGCCACCAAGGGAAATAACTTGCGAGTCAAATTCAATATCAAAATTTTTAAGAATATTTTGACAAATTGCACCAACTGCAACGCGCGTTGTTGTTTCTCTTGCACTTGAGCGCTCAAGGATATTTCTAATGTCTTTTTGATTGTACTTTATTGCGCCTGCAAAATCAGCATGCCCAGGGCGAACATTTTCTATGGTTTTCGACTTTAAAAACTCTTTTTCTTCTTCGCTTAGCAAATTTATGTCTAATTTTTCAACACTCATTGGGATGAGCCAGTTTTTGTAATCTCGATTATTAATTTCTATGCAAATTGGTGCACCTGTTGTTTTTGAAAACCTAACGCCTGAATTAAAGTGAATTAAATCTGTTTCAATTTTCATTCTTCCGCCACGACCAATGCCGCCTTGACGAGCCTTTAGCTCAGAATTTATAAAATCAAAATCAAGTTCAAAATTAGCACCTACACCTTCAATTATGGCATTTAAGCATTCCCCGTGGGATTCTCCAGATGTTAAAAAACGAATTGACATATTTTCTCCTTACACATATGTCCAGGGCACTTGTTCGTGCGCTATTATTGTTTCTACCCCTGTTTTTGCAATTAGCCCTTGTATTAAAGGTAGCACAGGTAATTCTGATTCAAAATGACCTATGTCAGCGACCGCAAAGCCATCTACTTCAAGCGCTGCGTGAAATTTGATGTCGCCTGTAATATATAAATCAACATCGTAATCATTTAGCGTTTCAATGTTGCTTCCGCCTCCTCCTGCGCAAATTGCAACATTTCTTACCGTTTGAACATTTGAGGGGTTTATTAATTTTATTCTTTCAGAATTTAGCGATTGTTTTATGCCTGAAACAAATTCATCTAGCGCAATTTCATCCTTTAGATGTGAAATTTTTATGTAATCGTTTACTGTTACAAGATTTTTTAAACCTAAAACTCCGCAAAGTGCGTCTGTTGTTGAGCCGTATGTTTTGTCTAAATTTGTATGCGCACTGTAGACGCAAATATTGTGCTTAATTGCTTGAATGATTAAATTATTGTCGATTTTGCTAAGTTTGTGAAAAATTGGAGGGTGATGTGTAATAATAAGGTCGCAATCATTTGTTATAGCTTGCTCAAGCACTTCTTTTGTAAAGGAAAGCGCTATAAGCACACGATTTGTGTAATCATGGTGCAGGTTAATCTGCCAGCCTGTATTATCCCAACTTTCTGCAAGTTCAGGGGAGGCGTACCTTTCGATTTTTAAAATAATTTCATCTGTTTTAATCATATAATTTCTCCAAAATTGCGCGCGCTACATTTTTTTTGGTTGTTTTTTCGACCTTTTGTATGTTTTGAGATTTATCTATTATCCAGACTTCATTTTCGTCGCTTCCAAGAGCTGTTTTTGCTTCGTTTGCAACTATTATTTCACATCCTTTTGTCTTTAATTTTTCTTTTGCATTTTCTAAAACATTTTCACTTGAAAGGCAAAAACCAATCGCTGTTTGGTTTTGCGTTTTTTCTTCACACATTGTTTTTAAAATATCAGGGTTTTGAACAAGTTCTATTGTAAATTCTTCACCTGTTTGTTTTTTAGACATTTTATGCTGAGAATAATTTTTAACTCTAAAATCGCTAACTGCAGCAGCCATAATTAAAACATCGGCGTTATTTTTAATAAAAGCTTGCCTTGTTTGGCTGAGCATTTTTTCTGTGTCTGGTGTAATTACAACTTTATAGGGCTTTGTTGTTTCAAAAGTTGAAATAAGCGTTACATCAGCTCCCAATTCATAAGCGGAATCTGCAAGAGCTAAGCCCATCTTACCTGATGACGAGTTTGAGATGTAGCGCACAGGGTCAATAGGTTCTTTTGTGCCACCTGCAGTAATAACTATATTTTTACCCTTGAGCGGTTTTTCTTCATCTATAGAATTAAAAATTTTATCCAGCGAACATAACCTACCCTTATCACTTGTGCCACAAGCTAGAAAACCGCATTCAGGTTCTAATATTTTACAACCTGAATTTTTAAGTTTTTTAAGATTTTCTTGCACAAAAGGATTTTCCCACATGCCTGTATTCATTGCAGGTGCTAATATTGTTGGCTTTTTATATCCTAAATAAGCACAAAATACCGATGTTAAAAGGTTGTCGCATATGCCATTTGCAATTTTACATAAAGTATTTGCACTTAGTGGCGCAAGAATAAAAAAATCTGCCCAGTCGCACAAGCTAATGTGCTCTGTCTTATCTCTCGGGCTAAATTGCTCGCAATATATGCTGTTGCAGCTAAGTGTTTCAAGGGTTAATGGTGTAACAAAGTTTTTAGCGTCTGGTGTCATAACCACTTTTACATTATAATCTGCCCTTTTGAACATTCTAATTAATTCGCAAATTTTGTACGCTGCAATAGAGGATGTTATGCCTATAAGGATGTTTTTCATAGCATCCTCTCTTTTTCATAAATTTCTTGCAATGTACTAAAAGCTTTTTCAACTTTATCATTAATTACAATGTATTTATAATTTTTTGCTTCTTCAAGCTCGCTTTTTACAATATTTAAGCGCTTTAAAATCATATCTTCAGACTCTGTTTTTCTGCCTCTAAGGCGTTTTTCGAGTTCTTCCATATTTGGTGGCATAATAAAAATTGAAACACACTCAGGGTGCTCGCGCATAACTTTTTTTGCACCTTGAGCTTCTATTTCAAGAATTACACTAACCCCGTTTTTAAGCGAATTTAGAACAAACTCTTTTTTTGTGCCGTAGTAATTATCAGAGTATTTTGCCCACTCTAAAAATTCATTGTTTTCAATTTCTTTTTCAAATTCTTCTTTTGTTATGAAAAAATAATTTACACCATGTTTTTCACCCTGACGAGGTTTTCTAGTCGTTGCAGAAACAGAGTAAATGATGTCGCCTTTATTTTTTTCAAAGAATTTATTTAACACAGTTCCCTTGCCAACACCCGAGGGGCCTGTTATTACATATAATTTTGCCTTTTTGTCTTTCATAGAGGCTATTATACAACAATTTTCAATATAAAAAAAGCGGTTTTTAAGCCGCTTTTTTCTTATGCATTAGCAAGAGTTTTTTGTTCTTCTTCGGGGTTATCCAAGTTGTCCCTTTTAATCATTTTGTCTATTTCTTGGTCAATTTTGTTAAATGCTTCATACATATCTTCAATTTCTGTTGCATCAAGATTTGAGTCACCATTTGTATCTAGTGCATCAAATGCTTCTTTTAATTGGGCTTCGTTTTGTGAGTATACTTCTCGTTTTTTTGCTGTCAAACCTTGGTTGTACCAATCTAGGAAATTGTCGTATGACACTGTTTCTTGTTCGTCTAGGCTTTTAAATTGACCGTTTGCTGTACTTTTAAGTTTTTCTTCGTATTTTTGTTGTTCTTCTTCTTTGGTCTCTTTGCTGCTAGAAGATTCAGATGTTGTTGTTTCTTGAGTTTCTTCGGTTTCACTTGTTTCAAATATACTAGCTACGCCGCTTAGTAGTTTTTCAAGCCCTGATGCACTTTCGAGCATATCAATAAAGCTGAAAATATTGTATTCTTGTTGTTCTTGATATGGGCTTTCATTTTGATAAGATAAGAACTCAAGTTCTTGCCCACCCAATGTGAAGATAGGTCTGTTTGAATTTGTTGTGCTGTTAGTTGTTTCGTCTTGCTTTGTTGAAGATTCAAAAGTGTCAGTTGGCAATTTTAAAGATGCGCCAGTAAATATTGTTGCGTTTTCGCTGCCTAGATTGTTTAGTTCAACAAGCTTGTCAATTACTTTTTGGATATCAGCAACGCTTTTTGCCCCACATTGTTGAGTTGCTATACCCCAGAGAGAATCGCCATTTTGTATTGTGTAACTCATTGTGACTACCTCACGTTTTTTGTATCTACATATTATATAAAACGTATATCAAAACGTGAAATTTCAAAATAAAACAATTTTGTTACAAAAGTTAATATTTTTTGAATATTAAAAAAGCCGCCTTGATTAGGCGGCTGGTAAATACATACTTTAGACTATTCTAAATATTGTTGAAATGATTCTATGTTGCTTCTAAAATTATCTGATGTATAGTCGATACCAAGAGAATCTGAGCTTATTTTGCCATCTACCGAGCCATCAGCATTATCTATTGCTGCGTAAAAGCCTTGCAGTTCATTTTTTTCCAGCATTCCATCGCCATCTATATCTATATTTTTAAATGTATTGTCTGCATATTCTTTTGCTGAGTCGTATTCTTCGCTTTCAAGTCCTTCTGTATAACCAAGCTGAGCTTCTCTGTATTCTTCTAAGCTTATGCCTTCTTCGCCATCTGTTTCCCAAGCATCCATATCACCTTGTGCAAGTTTTCCTGTTTGTTCATTGTAGGCTGGTATAAACGTTTCTCCATCTGAAATATCGTACTCACCTTCCATGAAATCAAATGTTTTACCAATTTCCATTTCGCGTTTTAGGTAGTTTAATTCTGCTTCCATGTAGTCTATTTCAACTTGATTGGTTTTTTGCGATATTTCTTGTTGGTTTTCGCTAGTTGCTTGACCTTGAAGCAATTGTTGAATTTCATCAATTTGCCCTTCAATTTTTGTAAGTGCGTTTGAGTAAGTATGTGTATTTGCACCGTGTTTATTTAGCCAAGTTTGCATTTGGTTATAGATACCATTTGTAGACATGTTTTTTTCCTCTCTTTTGTTTAACGTGTTACATTAATAAACAAAAGTTCGTGAAAAAAATTGACTTTTGTAAAGAAATATTAAAAAAGTGGGCTTAAGCCCACTTTAAAATTTTAAACTTCAATGTATTCTTTTAATCTTTTTGAGCGGTTTGGATGTCTTAGTTTTCTTAGTGCTTTTGCTTCAATTTGTCTGATACGTTCGCGAGTAACACCAAAGAGTTGACCAACTTCCTCCAGCGTTCTTTGTCTGCCATCATCCATACCAAAGCGCAGCCTTAATACATCGCGCTCACGTGCTGATAGACTACCTAAAACTTCTGCTAAGTCTTCTCTTAAAAGTTCATGGGCAACAGTTTTAACAGGGGCATCAGCGTCTTTATCTTCTATAAAGTCACCAAGGCGAGAGTCTTCTTCTTTACCAATTGGTGTTTCAAGAGATAGGGGCTCTTGAGCAACTTTTATGATTTCTCTTAGTTTATTAATTGAAATTCCCATTTCAACTGATAATTCTTCTTCGGTTGGTTTTCTTGCAAGCTCTTGCGCAAGTTTTCTTGTAACTTTTTTAAGTTTATTGATAGTTTCTACCATATGAACAGGGATTCTTATAGTTCTTGCCTGATCAGCAATAGCTCTGGTTATTGCTTGTCTTATCCACCAAGTTGCATAGGTTGAGAATTTGTAACCTCTTTCATGGTCAAATTTTTCAGCAGCACGAATAAGGCCTAAGTTGCCTTCTTGAATTAAATCCAAAAATAGCATGCCGCGACCTACATACTTTTTAGCGATAGAAACAACTAAACGCAAGTTTGCTTGAACAAGTTTTCTTTTTGCAACAACGCCTGGGGCACCGCCTGCTACGATTTTTCTTGCTAAATCAATTTCTTCATCAGCTGTTAAGAGTTTAATTCTGCCGATTTCTCTTAAATACATTCTAACAGGGTCATCTACTGAAATTCCACGTGGAGGCGTAATATCGCCTTCTTGAGAATCGTCTTCGTCATCTTTATCAAAAAAACCGCCTGATAATCCTGCATCCATTTGGCTTACGCCATGATTGCTTATAATGTTGCTAATATTGTCTGTTTCAAGACCTGTAGAGTCAAAATAGCTGTCTTCGCTCATTAGATCAGTGCTTTTATCAACAACGCTTATAACTGAATCATCGGAATTTCTTTTTCTGCTCATTAAAATGTCTCCATTCTGTTTGCTTCAAATTGTTTATAAAGTAATTCAAGCTTTTCTTCTGCACTCAAACTTTTATCTTTAATTTTTTGCTTGAGTTCATTTTTCTCAAGTCTTTTGTTTATGTTGTTAAGCCTTTCAAAAATTTCATTAACGGCTTGTATATAATTTTCATAGTCAAGATTTTCATATTCTGTTGATGAGAAAATTTCGTCTGATAATTTTTTTTGTATCTCTTTATTATTGTAAAACTCGCAAAAAAGTTTTTTTGCTAGTTCATCAATATTATTTACTTGACTAAGTGCTTTGTCAATAGTTGTAATTATGGCTAAATTTGCCTCATCGTGTGCTTTATAGGTACTTATTGCATGGGTGTAAAAGTTCCTTTTTTCAGGTGTATTTGCAACAAAGGCAAGTTTTATAAGGTTGTTTTCCATAAGCTTGTATCTGGTTTTTAAATCTCTTGAGGCATGGCGCGAAATTAGCATTTGTGGCTCATTTTCATATTGTTCAAATGAATTGTTTTTGTATTTTGATTTTTGTACAAGAGATTTTAATATTTCTTCATCAATGTTTAATTTAAAAGAGGTGTTTTTAATGTAATCGGATAAAATTACAGGATTTTGAATTTCAGATAAAATATCGGCTATTTGCTGTACAATTTCGCTTTTTTGCTGTGGAGTGATATCTGTTGTTATTTCATTTAGTGTTTTATCCAGTCTGTAATCAAGGAATAGCGGGGCATTTTTGATGTGATTTTTGTATTCTTGAGCACCAAATTCCCTTATAAATTCATCAGGGTCCTTGCCTCCAACTTGTGAAACTACTCTGATTTCGCAAACTGAATCACTATTTTGAGAATAGCTTGAGTCGTATTGTTTAATGTCACCAAGGTTTGAGAAAATATTTTTAATAACCTCAGCCCCTGCTTTTGTTGCTTTTTGACCTGCAGCATCTGAGTCAAAAGCAAGATAAATTTTTCTTGAAGGGCTGTAGCGCGCAATTAGTTTAATATGCTGCGGTGTTAGTGCTGTTCCGCAAGAAGCAACGGCGTTTTGCACGCCTGCAACATGGGCTGAAATCACATCAAAATAGCCTTCCATAATAATTACAGAATCTTCTTGTTTAATGTAGTCTTTAGCACGATTTAAACCAAAAAGCACATTACTTTTGTTGTAAATGGAAGAATCAGGCGAGTTTAAATATTTAGGGTTTTGTCCATCCATAATTGCACGCGCGCCAAAGGCTATTGTGTTTGAGTTTACATCCATTATAGGGATAATTATACGGTTTTTAAATCTGTCTAAAAAATCGCCGTTTTTCTCGTACAAAAGCCCTGCTTTGTACATTTCGTCATTTGTATAGCCTTTTTCACGTAAATACTCTTTTAATTCAAAGTTTGAATTTGGTGCTAAGCCTAAGAAAAACTTACCTATTGCAATTTCGCCAACACCTCTTTTTTCAAGGTATTCAAGTGCGCGTTCATTTTGTTGAAGTTTTTTATGGTAAAACTTCATAGCCTCATCCATTGCGCCTAAAAGTCTGTCTTTTTCCTGTTTGTACTTTTGGGTGTCTTTTGAACTTTTTGGCAGCTCAATTCCTAAGTTTTCAGCTTGTTCTTCTATAACTTCTTTAAAACTTTGGTTATTTATTTTCATTAAAAATGCAAGCACATCGCCACCTTCGCCACAGCCAAAGCATTTAAAAATTTGTCTTGAGGGTGTAACTACAAAAGATGGGGTCTTTTCGTTGTGAAAAGGGCACAAGCCACTATAGTTGTGACCTGCTTTTTTAAGTACAACGTACTTTGAAATCACATCCACAATATCAAGAGAATTTTTTATCTGTTCAACTGCTTGGCCGTAAGTTATTTCCGACATATTTCCTTGTGTGCTGCAATGGCAAACTGGTCGCTCATACCTGCTACATAGTCTATTGCGCCTTGTTCACCGTAAAGATTTTTGTAATACTCAAACAATTCTGTAACTATTCTTTTGATTTTATTTTCTTCCAGCTTCGTTTTATCATTAAAATAAACATTTTTAAACATCCATGACCTTAAATTGTTTAAAAAGTTTACACAAAGTTCAGACATTCTTATTTCATCTTTATCGACACTATTTAAATACATGTCTTTTATGACTTTGTTTACTCTTTCAAATTTTGTTGTACCGAAATACTCTTGAAACTCTTGCGGGATGTCGTTTTCTGTGATTATTTCTTCTCTTATTGCATCTTCAATGTCATGATTTAAATAAGCAATTCTGTCTGCAATTTTTACAATTTGCCCTTCAAGCGTAAAGGGTTTTCCTATTCCTGTATGGTTTAAAATGCCATCCAGTGTTTCTTTTGTCAGGTTTAAACCCTCAAGAACTTCAACCACCCTTACACCATGGACATTGTGCTTAAAACCGTTTTTTGTTGCTTCCATAAGTGCTTCTTCGCCACTGTGACCAAAGGGTGCATGTCCTAAGTCATGACCAAGTGCTATTGCTTCTGTTAAATCTTCGTTTAAATTTAAAATTCTTGCAAGTGTTCTTGAAATTTGCGAAACTTCAAGGGTGTGAGTTAAACGTGTCCTCAGGTGGTCGTTTTTGGGTGTATAAAAAACCTGAGTTTTTCTTTTTAATCTTCTAAATGCTTTAGAATTTATAATGCGTTCTTTATCGGTTTGAAATTCCGTTCTAAAGGGGTCTTGTTGTGTTTCTTTTTTATTTCTGCCTTTAGAATTTACAGATTTTTGAGCAAACTGTGAAAGTGTTTCCTCTTTTTTGTACAAAAGTTCTTTAATGTTGTTCAAATCGTTAACTGAAGGCATATAGAAATTTTAACACAAACTTTATAACATACATATTGAAATTTAAAATTTCTAAATTATACTAGTTGTAAGGTTATTATGTTGGGTCAATTGATGAGCAACAAAAAGTTATTTGGGGACATCATCTTTGAAATTCAAGATGAGATTAAAAAATCTCAAGATAACTTCGCCTCCTTATTTTTGAACCTTAAAGCACAATATTCTAAAGAAGAACTGTCTGAAATTTATTCAAAACTTTTGGGGGAAATTAAAGCCCCTAATTTTTTAAAAGTTTTAATTAAAGAGATTGATAAATTAAGACATCCTAAAAATCTTGATGATTTAATTGATTTTATTTTAGATTGTGATTCAAAAGATTTTCAAGATACAAGCGAATACTTGAATTTAAAAGTGTTTTGCATAAAAGCTATTTCAAACTATAAAGACATTAAGGCAGTAACACCCCTTTTGTATTGCTTGAATAATAAAAATGAAAATTACAAATTTCGTCTGGCTGCAGCTGAAGCTTTGGGTAAAATTGGCGATAAAAATGCGGTTGAATCACTTATTGATGTTGTATCGGATGAAAATGAAAAATCAGTATATGTGCGTGAATCTGCTGCTCTTGCGCTTGGTATGATTGGGGACGCACGCGCACTGGATGCTTTTGTGAGTATTTTAGAGGCAAAGAAAACCTTTCTTGATAAATTCACCTTTTTAAAGGAAAGAATTATTGAGGCTTTAAATAAAATAGATTTTTCAAATAATAAAAGGGCAATTGCGGCACTTAAAGAGGCGCTAAACGATGAGTCGGCGCAAGTAAGAATAAACGCAATAGAATCTTTGATGAACTCAAAAGTAGCGCAAGCACCTGATTTAATTTGGAAAATGCTCTATGATAACGAGCAAGAGGTTCGAAAAAATGCGGTTATTGCGCTTTATAACCTTGAGGGGCGCGACGTGCTTATAAAAATTATTTCAGATGAAACACTAAGCCCTGACTGCGCTCAAGAAGCACAAGATGTGTTGTTAGAGATTGACGAGGAAGAAGATGAGTAAAAAGGGTGTAGTTCTTCTCTCGGGCGGTTTAGATAGTCTTGTAAGTATTGCCGCTACCGGTGACTTTTGTAATGTAGAATTAGCTCTTACTTTTGATTATTCCCAGCGCGCAGTTGAGGAGGAAATAGAAGCCTCATCTAAAATTGCGGATTTTTATGGTATAGAACACAAGGTTGTAAAATTACCATTTTTATCTGAAATTACAAATAATGCGCTCGTTGATGATTGTGCGAATTTAGAATTTAAAACACTGGATGAAAATAGTGCAAAAGCAGTCTGGGTGCCAAATAGAAACGGTTTGTTTTTAAATATCGCAGCGAGTTTTGCGGATGCAAAAAAATATGACTATATAATAATTGGTGCCAATAAGGAAGAAGCTGGGACTTTTCCTGATAACAGTGAAGAATTTTTATTAAGGGCTGATGAATTTTTTAAATTTTCTACTATGGTTCAGCCAAAGATACTTGCACCGCTAAAGAATTTAGAAAAATACGAGATAATAAACTTGGCAATAGAAAAATCTGTGCCGCTTGAGTTTTTAAAAAGTTGTTATAATTCTAAAGAAATTTCTGGTAAAAAACACTGCGGCAAGTGTGAATCTTGTAAAAGGTTGCACAATGCTATTTTAAAAAGTGTTAACAAAGACTTGCTAAAACTCTTTTTTTAAAACACAATAAAATTGTGGGTATGAAGAATTTATTTATCGATAAAGAAATAAAATATACAGGAAAAGAACTTTCGCCTCATTGGATATATAAAAATTTTAACATTTGTGGCGACTGTATAGTGGCGTTTGTTGGCGAGGTAGATGTCAGACTTGATGAGATGGTTGATATTGAAGATGTTATTAATGTTGAGCCTATTTCATCAAAAAAAATGCTTAACTTTATAATTGAGTGTTTTGATTGTTCTTTATCAGAAATGGTCTGGCGCCAAAGGCTTTTCGTTGCGATAATTAAAGAAACTCTTGAAAAATACGGTAAAAAAGTTGAGCGTCAAGGCGATGATTTATTTTTCAATGGTAAAAAACTTTCAGTCTCTATTGCTACAAAATCAATAACTTCAACACTTGTACACACTGCACTAAATGTCGTATCTCAAGGTGCACCAATTGAGGTGTCGTCTTTAGTTGATATGGGAATTGACAATATTGAAAAATTGGCTCAAGATGTAATGAGTGCTTTTTGCGCTGAAGTTGAAAGTATTTATTTGGCTAAATGCAAGGTAAGAGGTGTAATTGAATAATGAGTATGAATTCTCCTGATTATCTTACATATAAAAAAAGTAAAATTCGCCCAAGCGAAGAGCAAAAAAAACGCACTTCGAATTATCGTATTGCACTGTGGATTTTTATTATCACATTTTCTGTAATGTTTGCAATTGTGGTCCAAGTTGTTAGAAAATATGCGACAAGAATTGATATTGAGTATGGCAGAAACGCTGATTCGATGTCAAAAGAGGCTGATAACTCCATACTTTCGCAAGGTTTCGGTTCAGATGCAAAAAAATTAATTGATAAAAGGTTGAAACTTATCCAGCTTGAAGAAAATGCACCCAACGAGGCAAAAATTATTTCTGAAGAAAAAGAAAAAAATGAAGTAATTGACTTTGAGCAATTTGCCCAGATTAAGGAGTCTGGAGAAGCTGATGACAGTGTATCTTTTGATAGTATTGATACTAAAAAGCCTCAAGATGTGGGTGAAACAGATGTAAGTAAAAATAATCCAAATGTTGGGGTTTATTCAAAAGTTTTAATTGGTAAATATGCAACATTTGAGGATGCAAGAGGTGCACAGGAATCTGTTCGTCAGGCAAACCATGGAACAACCCCTTTTATAAGGAAGGTTGGTGATATATACGCACTGCAAGTTGGCTCTTATCAGGATTTAACAACTGCAAAACAAGTGGCGTCAAAATTTAGAGCTGAAAACTTTGACGTTTGGATTTATCAGCAGTAATTTTGCCTGCTTAATATTTCTATACTTGATTTTTAATATTTTTATTTTATTATTAGACTAAGATATTATCACTTGAAAGGATGCAAATATGTCAATTGTATGCGAAATATGCGGAAAAAAATCTATTAAAGCAGCAAAAATTTCCTTCTCTCATAAACAACACGTACACAGACAACTTCCAAACTTGCACAAAGTAAAAGCAATCGTTAACGGTGTTGTTAAAAGAGTTCGCGTTTGCTCATCTTGTATTAGAGCGGGAAAAGTTAAAAAAGCTATATAGGTTACTTTCTTAAAGTTTAAAAAACGACTCCAATGAGTCGTTTTTTTGTGCGCAATTTTTCTCTCAAAAATGTTTTTTTAATACATAAAGGAGAGAGTTTATGTCAGATTATGGTTCATACAGATATATGGGTTTCTGGTTTCAACCCGACCCTGTAAATATAGAGCAAGCAGATACTTTTGGTAATAATAAATTTTTAGAAAAATATTGGAGTGCAGACACATATACACAAATGCCTTCAAATAGTATGCCCAATTTATTTGAAAATTATTTTAATTTCAATTTTGACTTTGATTCTTATCAAAATTCAAATTGCAACAATTATTTCAGTTATGATGAAATTTTAAGTAATTTTAATAATCAATTAAACAATAGCAGCGCACAGAATACAACAAAAAGCAATTCTGCAATTGGCTTAAGTACAGGCGAGACAACTGCACAAATAAATTATAACGATTATTTTAATTCAATTTTTAGTTAGAAATTTTATAAGAAAAATGTAAAAAATTTCCCATTAAGTTTTCATTCCAAACTTCAACACCTTCTGGAACATCAAGAACTGACGGGGAAAAATTCCAAATATATTTTATGTTCGAATCTACAAGAAAATTTGCAATTTGTTGGGCAGCACTTCTAGGAACTGTCAAAAGTACCATTTGCACGCCCATTTCTTTTGCTAATTGTGGCAGTTTTGAAATGTGAAAAACCTCTTTTTTATTTATCGTAACACCAACTTTAAGTGGGTCGTTGTCAAATAATGCCATTACATTTAAACCATAGTTTAAAAAATTATCGTATTTTGCAAGCGCAAGCCCTAAATTGCCTGCTCCTACTATAAAAGCATTTTTTGGTTGTTCAAAGCCCAGAGTTTTTTCAATTGCCTTTTTTAAATCCTCTACAAGATAGCCAACACGAGATTTTCCGCTGTTTTCTAGTAATGATATATCTTTCCTTACCTGCGAATCATCTATTTTTAATAAATTAGCAATTTGAGAAGATGTTATTGTGTCTGTTTTTGAGGCAATAAAATCACTTAAAATGCAATGGTAAAGGGTAAGCCGATTTATTGTTTTATCCGAAATTTTTTCTTTCATAATTTTAAAAATACCAGATAGCGCAACTTGCGCTATCTGGTATGAACTTTTAATCTACACTTCGCCGTTGTAAGCTTTGATGTACATTTCTCTAATTTCTTTCATTAGAGGATATGCAGGGTTTGCACCTGTGCATTGGTCGTCGAATGCTAATTCTACAAGGTTGTCTAATTTAGCGTAGAATTCTTCTTCTGATACGCCCATATCTCTTATTGAAAGAGGTATTTCAAGTTCTTTTTTCAAGTTTGTAATAGCATCGATTAACAAGTTAACTTTTTCATCTTCGCTATTTCCACCTAATCCTAAGTTATCAGCAACTTGAGCATATTTTGTTTTAGCATTGGGGAACTTGTATTGAGGGAATGCTGCTTGCTTTCTTGGGCAATCGTTAGAGTTGAAACGAATTACTTGATTTAATAGCATAGCGTTTGCAATACCGTGAGGAATGTTAAACGCTGCACCCAATTTGTGAGCCATTGAGTGGCAAACACCCAAGAATGCGTTAGCAAATGCCATACCTGCAAGAGCTGATGCGTAGTGAATTTTTTCTCTTGCGATAGGATCATCCTTACCAAATTTGTAAGAACGTGGTAAGTATCTGAAGATTAACTTAGCAGCTTCAAGTGCAGGTGAGTTTGTAAAGTTTGTAGCCATTGAGCTTGCGTAAGCTTCTAGTGCGTGGCTTAGTGCGTCAATACCTGATGCAGCGCAAAGACCTTTTGGCATAGAATCTACAAAGTTAGGGTCGATAATTGCCATCTCAGGTGTTAGAGCGTAATCTGCAAGAGGATATTTGATGTGTGTTTTATCATCTGTAATAACCGCAAAAGGTGTAACTTCAGAACCTGTACCTGATGTTGTAGGAATTGCAACCATTGTAGCTTTTTTGCCAAGAGCAGGAAGGTCGCAAATTCTTTTTCTGATATCCATAAATCTCATTGCAACATCTTCAAATACTGTTTCAGGTTGTTCATACATTAACCAAATAACTTTAGCAGCATCGATTGGTGAACCACCACCAAGAGCGATAATTACGTCTGGTTTATATACGTTAACCATTTGCATTGCTTCATTAATTGTAGATAATGTAGGATCGGGTTTAACGTCAAAGAAGATTTGGAAATCTACGCCAATTTCTTCTAATACTTTTGTAACGTTGTAAACAGTGCCTGAGTCAAATAAGTATCTGTCTGTTACGATAAATGCTCTTTGTCTACCTTTTAATTCACGAAGTGCTAAATCTGTTGCACCACGTTTAAAGTAAACTTTTGGCGGAACTTTGAACCATAACATGTTTTCTCTCCTTTCGGCTACTGTTTTGTAGTTTAATAAGTGTTTAATACCGACGTTTTCGCTTACTGCGTTACCGCCCCATGAACCGCAACCGATAGTTAATGTCGGATCTAATTTAAAGTTGTAAATATCACCGATAGCACCTTGAGATGCAGGTGAGTTAATTAAAATTCTACCTGTGTGCAATGTTTTTGCAAATTTTTCAATTCTTTCAGGTTTTCTTTCATCTGTATAAAGAACTGAAGTGTGACCTGCGCCGCCAGCGTCTACTAAAGTGAACGCAATATTTACAGCGTCATCAAAATCGCAAGCTCTGTACATAGCAAGAACAGGTGATAATTTTTCATGTGCAAAAGGCTCATCCATTGAATAATCACTTACTTCGCCAATAAGAACTTTTGTGTCTTCAGGAACTTCAAAACCAGCCATTTGAGCAATTTTGTAAGCAGGCTGACCAACGATACCGGCATTTAATCTGCCTTCTGGGAACATTGTGTTTCTTAGTGCTTGTTTTTGATCTTCGTTACAGAAGTAAGCACCTCTGTACATAAATTCATTTTTAATTTCTTCATAAACACTGTCTACAGCGATAACTGCTTGTTCCGATGCGCAAACAACGCCATTATCAAATGTTTTTGATAAAAGAATCGAAGAAACTGCCATTTTAATGTTAGCTGTTTCATCAATAATAGCAGGAGTGTTACCAGGGCCAACACCAAGAGCTGGTTTGCCTGATGAATAAGCTGCTTTAACCATTCCGGGACCGCCTGTAGCTAAAATCATATCGATTTTTGGGTGGTGCATTAATTGGTTAGATAATTCAACTGACGGTTCATCAATCCAACCAATGATATCTTTTGGAGCACCTGCTGCAACTGCTGCATCAAGAACTATTTGAGCAGCTTTAATTGTAGCTTTTTTAGCTCTGGGGTGGGGTGAAAATACAATTGCGTTTCTTGTTTTTAAGGCAATTAATGATTTAAAAATTGCTGTTGAAGTTGGGTTTGTAGTAGGAACAATACCTGCTAAAACACCAATAGGTTCAGCAACTTTTTTGATTCCGTTTGGCTTATCTTCTTCAATAATGCCGCAAGTTTTGCAGTTTTTGTATTTATGATAAATATACTCTGAAGCAAAGTGGTTTTTAATAACTTTATCTTCTACAATACCCATGCCTGATTCTTCATGAGCCATTTTTGCAAGAGGAATTCTTGCTTTGTTTGCAGCAAGCGCTGCAGCTCTAAAGATTTTATCAACCTGTTCTTGAGTGTAAGTAGCAAAAACTCTTTGTGCAGCTTTTGCTCTTTCAATAACTTGATCTAAATCTTCAGCGCTTGTAACGGGTCGGCGTTGTTCGCCTTGAACCTTTTCAAGTTCCATGTTTTCTTGTGTCATGTTTTTCTCCTTATTACATAGCTCTTTTTTTGTTTTATTTTTGCCAAAATTAAAAAACATTTTTTCTCCGAGTTATTTGTGATTTATTTCACAATATGATTTTAAAACAAAAAATACTAAATTGCAAGTGTATTTTTTACACATCTTACAACTTTATATAATTTTAATATCAAGTTAACAACTTTTTACTTTGAGTTTTTGATTTTTTTGATAAAATAAGTTTGGTGAAGTATGATAAATCAAATTACTTTAAGCGATATATTTATGGTTCTGGGCTTTTCGCTCTCGCTTTATGCATGCGTTTCTAATGATGTTATTCAAACTCTTGGAACTTTTTTAAGCACTACAAGAGAAAAACCGGCATGGTTAATTTGGTTATTTGCATGTACTGTTTTGGTTTTAACTTTTGTTTGGGGCTGGTATATTGATGATGGCGATATGGCTTTTGGCAGGTTGGATAGAATTCCTTTTGCCGAGCATTTTTACTGGTGGCATGTTCTACCGCCCATTATTCTAATATTTTTAACCAAAAAAGGCATTCCTGTCGCAACAGCCTTTTTAATATTGAGCATTTTTTCTTCAGGAACTGTTATAAGCTTAATGCTTGCAAAGTCATTTTTAGGCTATGTGATGGCATTTACAATTTCAATAATCTTATACTTCATAATTTCAAGACCTCTTGAAAAAAAATTCTTGTATACCAAAGGGAAACCAATATCAAAATGGTGGTATGTAACCAAATGGAGCGCAACAGCATATCTCTGGTCAATGTGGCTTATGCAGGATGCAGCAAATCTTTATGTATATTTACCAAGAAAACTTGATTTTGCCCAGATGATTACTACTCTTGCTATTTTTGTAACATTTTTAGGTTGGATAGTTTATAAGCGAGGCGGTGAAATTCAAAATATTGTGAAATTAAAAACGAATACTCAAGATATCCGTTCTGCAACAATAATCGATATTACTTATGCTTCCATTCTTCTTTATTTCCAAAATGTAAACAATATTCCAATGTCTACTACCTGGGTGTTTTTAGGACTTTTAGCAGGTCGTGAAATTGCCATGTATAACAGATTAAGATTTGAAACCCAGAAAAAAGTATATAAACACGTTGCTAAAGACTTTACAAAAGCACTTATCGGTCTAATTGTTTCAATGATTGTTGTGTGTTTAATAAATCATTTTAATGTAATTATAAAAGTAGTTCACACTTACCTGCATCTTGACTAGTCTTTGACTGTTTTTTTAATGTTACAGCGCAAAAAGTGTTTATAAAATCGTTTAAATCCATAACTTTTGGGATTTTATTATTTTTATTTATCAATTTATTGATAAACATTGAAAATTGTAAGCTCCAAAGGCAGGTAGGGCACGATGTTAAGACAAAGTCTGCTTTTGTGTTGATTATATTTTTGGCTTTTTTCATTGAAATTGAGTAGGCAATTTTTGGGTGTCGTAT
Organism: Candidatus Gastranaerophilales bacterium; assembly: GCA_944324385.1. Lineage (GTDB taxonomy): Bacteria > Cyanobacteriota > Vampirovibrionia > Gastranaerophilales > Gastranaerophilaceae > Galligastranaerophilus. The sequence continues at coordinate 42,270 of CALUWD010000011.1, forward strand.
AAAAAAATCACCCCCAAAGCCGCAACATGAGTCAGCTTTTTCCATTTGCTTGTAGTTTATATTTTTGATTGATTTTAATATGTTTTCAATTTCTTCTAATTTAACTCCGCTGCTTTTTAAGTGGCATGGCATGTGATAAGTTATTTTATAATTTTTCTTTGCAACAAATTCAATTTGTTTATAAAAATCTGTATAAAATACAAGTTTTTCTTTGTTTTTGGGATTTTTAAAAGGATAATTTTTAACTGCACTATAACAAGTCGCACAATCAAATACCACCATTTGTGCATTTTCAATTATTTTTTCATTATATTTAACTATTTTTTTGTAAATGTCTTCCCTGCCTTTTGTTAAATAAGGTAATGCACAGCATTCAAAGTTCCCATTTTTAAGCTTTACCCCTTGCAGTTTAAATTCTTTTTTTAATTTTTTTGCAATACAGCCTTCAAAATATAAAATATCTGATTTTTTTTCATAAATTGGTGTTTTTTTAAAAAAGCTAAAAAAGCTCAAGGCTGAGAGTTTTAAATTGAATACAAATACTGAATTTAAAAACCTTCCCAACAAGTTTATTTTTTTTTCTTTATTAAAAACACCTGTTGTATCAACTCCTGACGGGCAGTTTAGCTTGCATTTGTCGCAATTCAAACATAAATCAAAATTTTTTAGAATTTTGGAGTTTAATTTTAAATCGCCCTTTTTGAGTCCCCAAATTTGCATAAGCTTGCCACGTGCTGTTGTTTTTTCGTCTTTAATTTCTTCAAAAACAGGGCAAACGCCTTGACACAAGCCACAACGGGAACATTTCAATATATTTTGTTTTACTTCGTCATTATGCATACTTGTAGTATAATTCAATTATGAAACAAGCTCAATCTATTCTTGAATTTACCATAATAGTTGCTTTTGTACTTGTTTTTGTGAGTATATTTTTAAATAGTTTTAGAATAAAAGGCATAGAACAAAAAGCAACATTTGGTGTTATGGATAAAGGCTCAAACACAGTAGTAGTGCCGCCTATGACACCGTAGGGGACAACAATGAAAAGTGCAAAATTAATTGATTCCAAGGTGAAAATTATTGATATTGAAAAACCCTCACTAGAGGGCAAAGGCGCAATAATAAAAGTTTTGGGCTGTGGACTTTGTGGCTCTGATATTGTAAAAATAAAGCACGCAACAAAAGATAACGAGCAGCAAATTAAATTAGGGCACGAAGTTGTAGGACAAATTGTTGAAATAAACTCGAATGCTTCGTTTAAAGTTGGTGACATTGTTGCGCTTGGGCATCATTACCCATGTTTTAATTGTGATTTTTGTCGCATTGGCGCATATTCAATGTGTGAAACTTTTAAAAAATCAAATATTTCCCCTTGCGGATTTTCTGAATATATAAAAGTTGATGAAAATCATCTTAAATACACTGTTTACAAGGTTCCTGATAATATTGAACATGAAGAAATTTCTTTTTTAGAGCCGCTGGCATGCATTGTAAGAGCAATAAGGCGCGCAGGGTATGAGCTAAACAAGGATAACTCAAAATCAAATGCGCTTGTTTTAGGCTTAGGCTCAATCGGTTTTTTAACTGTTCAGGCTCTTAAAGCTTTTGGAGTTAACGCTTATGGATACGATATAAATAATGAGCGCATGGAATTTGCTTCAAGGTTTGATATTTCATATAAAAAAGATAAATATGACGTTATTTTTATGACCTCAGGTTCGTCTAAGGCAATTCCAACTGCTCTTGAACATGTTCGAGATGGCGGGAAAATAGTTGTATTTTCATCCATTGAAAATGAAGAAGGTTATAAAAATAATGATATTTATTATAGGGAATTAAGCATTATTGCCAGCTATTCGCCATCTCCAGAAGATTACAAAATTTCTTATGAGTTTTTGTGTAATAAAAAAGTCAATGTTAAAGGTATAAGTACTGTTTACACTCTTGACAATTTAGCGCATGCGATTGAAGATAATATTTGCGGAAAGATTTTTAAGGCTTATATAAAAATATGAAAATGAAAGCTGTAATGTACTATGCGCCAAAGGATATTCGCTATGAAGAAGTGAATGTTAAAATGCCTCAGGAAGGTGAAGTTTTGGTTAAAGTTGAGGCGGCTTTAACATGCGGAACTGATGTCAAGACCCTAAGGCGCGGTCACCCTGTATTAATTAAAAAAACACCCTCAGGCTTTGGGCATGAATTTGCAGGTACAATAGTGCAACTGGGCGAAGGTGTTGAAAACTTTAAAATTGGCGATAGAGTTGTTGGTGCAAATTCCGCTCCTTGTGGAGAGTGTTTTTTCTGCCGTCGTGGCGAAGAAAATCTTTGTGAAAATTTGAATTTACTCAATGGTGCTTATGCTCAATATATAACAATTCCAAAAAGAATTGTCGAGAAAAATCTGTTGATAATTCCTGATGATGTCAGCTTTAGGCGCGCGGTATTTTGTGAACCGCTTGCAAATGTTGTACATGGAATAGAAAGAACACCTATTAAAAAAGGCGATACTGTAGGAATTGTAGGCATTGGCCCGATTGGTCTTATGTTTGCCCGCCTTGCAAAGCTAAAAGGTGCAAAAGTTATAGCTATGGGCAGAAACCCGCTTAAATTACAAATGGCACGCGAGTTTGCTCAAGCTGATGAAGTTATTGATTTAAAAAAACATCCCGATCCGAAAGATTTAATTATGACAATGACAGAAGAAGGCAGGGGTCTGGATGTTGCAATCGAGTGTGTCGGATTACCCGAAATTTGGGAAAGAATGTTTGCACTTGTGCGCCGTGGAGGTGTGGTACATCTTTTTGGCGGGTGTTCTGCAGGAACTAGTGTAAATATTGATACGCGTAGGTTGCATTATGATGAAGTTAATATTATTAGTGTTTTTCATCATACGCCAAAATATTTTAGGCGCGCACTAGAGCTTATTTCAAGCGGCGAGGTTGATGTAGAGAAATTAATTACAAAAACCATGCAAATGAAATATGCAAAACGTGCGCTTGAAATGCATCAAAATGGTGAAGCAATAAAGGTTTTGTTAGAGAATTGATTAAATAAATTCATCCAATCTGCTTTTTCTGACCATCTTTTTATTCTTGTTTGCTTCTTCCGAGGCTTTAGTATAGGCTTCAAATATTTTTTCAGCTTTCAAATCAGTGTAGAAAAGGGGTATTGTGCTTTTGCCTTCGTATTTTTTGTTGCCTATATTTTTTTCGACTTTAACACCTATCTGCGCGCTTTCTGCACCATTGAGTAGAAAAATTTTAACAGTATCGTCTATTTCATTTTGCTGCAATTTATGCAGTGCTCTTTTTAGTGTTGTGGCGTCCTTGCTGCCGATTATTTCTTCTGGAGTTTGGTTGTAATTTTCAATAATTTTAACTCTGGATGCGAAGTTTACCCCTGACAGATTGTTTACTTTCATAATTTCTCCAATTTTTTTGTTACTCTGTTATTTTAAAACCCGTAAATATTTTTTATTGACTTGTAAGCTTGAACTGGTATTATAATCTTATAGACTTTGCCGCGTTAGCTCCGAGTGGAGCGAAAGCGAAACGGAGTTAAAAAAGTAGAGCTTGCTCTACCAACTCCATTGAAAATTAAATAGATCTGCTGCGTTAGCCCTTGTTGAGTGAAACGAAACAAGAACATAAGAAAATTCACTAACTGAGCTGATGAGGATTTTGAAAATTAAATAGATTTGCCGCGTTAGCTCCGAGTGGAGCGAAAGCGAAACGGAGTCAAAAAAGTAGAGCTTGCTCTACCAACTCCATTGAAAATTAAATAGATTTGCCGCGTTAGCTCAGTTGGTAGAGCAAGGGACTGAAAATCCCTGTGTCCTTGGTTCGATTCCGAGACGCGGCAAATTTTTGTCTTATTTAGTCGGACAAATTATGTCCACAAGGGACTTGCACAGTCCTTGCGTCCCGTGCAGTCGATTCCTAAGACGCGGCAAATTTTTGTTTTATTTAGTTTATGTAGGTTGGGTGAAACCCAACAACTTTGTAATTAAATGACCAGTTTGATTTGTACGGATACTTTGATTATTTTGGAGAGCCCGCTCTGCGAGGGCGTTTTCAGGTCGGAAAATTAAGTTTACTCAAAAAATCAAACTGTCTCTAACCAGTCTTTTTGTGACTTGAAATTATAAATAGTATTTTAAATTAGTCTGAAACATAATGAAAATACAAAAAATTAATGCACTAGATTCTTAACTGAGTTATTATTAATATAGGCACTTAACCTACAGGACATTAAGAAAATAATCTTTGTAGAATCAGCTTAACGTAAATTTTAATTAATATCCCGTCCTGTAGCCCCTATTCCCAATATGGTCATTCGATAGAAATATTGAAAAATTGGCATACTCTTTGTCGGGGGTATAAAAATAAAATTTGCTAGTGTTTTTGATTGCAGCTTTATATTCTGCAGGCAATAGTTCTTTAAAAACAGGTGCTGTTAGAATTTCGCCATAAATATTTTTATATGATACAAATTTTTTCATATATTTTAATGGTATAAACGGGCTAAAAACATCCCCATGTCTTAAATTATTAGTATTAGTTAATTGGATAAAAATAACAGGACCATTTCCTGCAGAAAGTTTTGCCAAGACACCATTTGGCAGTATTTGTATAACTTTTGCCATACTTGCATAGACTGTAGAGCAGTTTAAGTATTTACTGGTTTCAGAGGCAAAATACGGAATCATATCAAGGTTAGCTATTTTCTTTGAGTGCTTTTGTTCATATTGAATACTGTATTCTATAATTTCTTGCCGCATATCAACTATTTTAAGTTGGTAATTATTTGCTTCTTGTATTATTTCAGGCAGTACTTCAGCTGAATTGATTTTGTATTTTTTTAAATAATTGGTATAATAATAATTAAAATAATTTTCTTCTATATCTTTATTTAAATTATATTTATTTTCAATTTTAAGTATTTTATTGTACAAATAATCAGAAATATTTAAATTTTCAGAAAGAACAATTAGCTGTTCCGCATATTTACTGTTTTGCTGCATATTGTTTTTATTTTTTAAAAATTTCTTATAAATATCAACTGAGTTATTGTAGTTGTTTATAATATATTCTTCAATCGTTAAATCACTTTTTTTAGTTTGTGAATTATAACACTCTTTCTTATTTTTTATTTCATCTAACATTGCTAAGTTATCAGATTTAAATTCCGCTAATTTGCTTTTCTTTATACGAGTTGGTCTTGCTTCTACATAACTTAGATTGAAAGTAAAAACTAAAAGCAATACAATTAATATTCTTTTCATAAAACCCTTCTTATTTATAAGAATATTAGCATAAATATTTGTATTTTATAAGTCCGTAGTTTGTGGCTCATTATAAATCGGGTTAGCAATTCGAATATAAATGCATTACCGGTTTAAATTATCAGTAGTCAGATGTGCTGTTATATATATCAACTGTTAATATGCACCTGCACAGTCCTTACATCCCGTGCTGTCGATGTAATTAAACGACCAGTTTGAGTCAAATTCTTGCCGAAGGCGAATTTGACAGGAGCAAAAAAGCGTAAGCCGTGTGTGAAAATAAAGACAAGCGATGAGCTTGGCTTTATTGAAACCAATCGATGGCGACGTTTCAAATTCTTGCCGAAGGCGAATTTGACAGGAGCAAAAAAGCGTAAGCCGTGTGTGAAAATAAAGACAAGCGATGAGCTTGGCTTTATTGAAACCAATCGATGGCGACGTTTCAAATTCTTGCCGAAGGCGAATTTGACAGGAGCAAAAAAGCGTAAGCTAGGGTGAAGACCAAAACGATGAGTTTTGGTCGTAACTTTTGATGGGCGATGCACACAATCCGTTAGCGAAGTATGAGCTTACGGATTAGAAATGCCCTTGGGGTGCGTAGGATATCGAGCACATCGGTGCGAGATACCTACAGGAGCAAGCGAACGCCTATTGCGAGCAAGCCCGTTGAGGGTTGCGAGCCCGCAATAATCCAAGACGAAAAACTCCAAGATGAATTAATTAAAGAAGCAACTCAATCAAATTGCACCGCATTAGTTCCTTTAAACTCAACAACTAAATACCCGACATTTATTTCAGAGAGCGCAAAATTAACGGCACTTGCTAGAGTAGATATTGTAAAAGCTCTTCAGAATATGAGAGCTAAATACAAAACTAAAAAAGAGGCTGATTCAATATTTTTAGATTTATACAACTCCGGTTTGTAGATAAAGTAGAAGCATATATTGAAAGAGATATTTCAAAATTGGAAGTTGGTGATGTACTTATTGCTGATGGACATACTCTAAACTTTCAAGTAATTAACCCTTTTACAGGAAAACCGACCAGAGCAACACTTGTTGGTTTTTTAGATTGGAAATCAACAGCACTTGTCGGATATGAAATTATGATGAGTGAGAATAACTCAATACTACATTGGAACAAGTATTGAAAATAAACCTGCTTGGATGAAACGAGGAGAAAAACTCCATAAAGATATGCACAAAAAACTCACTAATAATTACATTCCAACTGTACAAGAATTAATAAAATACATTGATTGTTACCTAGATTTTCACAATTCAAAACCTTGTCCGAACGCTCC
>CALUWD010000012.1 GCA_944324385.1 Candidatus Gastranaerophilales bacterium
CACTTTGGGCTAACAGAGGGTAATGACTGGCAATTTATAAAATCGCAACAAAAAATTGTCTTTAAAAACGGTTCCAATATTCTTTTTCGGCATTTTGACGAACCAAATAAACTAAAGTCGCTAAACCTTGGTTTTGCTGAAATTGAAGAAATGTCCGACATTCCTGAAGCAACGTTTAAAATGCTTTTAGGGCGTATGCGCCAGAAAAAAAGAAAAAACTGGAAAGACTTTAAATACAGGATTTTTGGACACACAAACCCGCAGAGCAGGCGCGGCTGGATTTACAAAAATTTTGCAGACAGCAAAAAACCTAACTATCGCCTCGTTCTTGCACCATCTACAGAAAATATTTATCTGCCCAAAGACTTTTGTGAAAACTTAAAAAGCGCATATGATGAAAGCTACTACAAAAGAAATGTCCTCGGTGAATTTGATGAGGATAACTGCCCGCTTGTAGTACCAAATTTCAGCAGTGAAAACATTGCAAAGGTAAATTATTTAGATTACTGTGACTTGCACATTTCTTGCGACTTTAACGTTGATCCAATGTGTTGGATTTTGGCCCACATTGATAATCATAAAGTCTACTTTTTTGATGAAATTGTGCTAGAGAATACAACCACAACCCAAACTTGCGAAGAATTTGCCCGCAGATATCCTTATCACAAAGGCAAAATCATCATAAACGGCGACGCCTCAGGCGATAATCGGACATGTGTCAGTGAATATACAAACTACATGCTCATTCGCAACTTTTTTGCACAAAAAATGAAAAGAAACGTCGAATTTCACCTAAGGCAATTTAATCCGCCAATTAAAAACAGAGTAGCGGCTTTTTGCTCTATGGTAAAGTCAATGGATGGACAGAGAAAAATTTTAATCGACCCTAAATGCGAAAAATTAATTTACAACATGAACAATTTAAAATACCGCGAAGGTGGCTCTAACATTGACATTCCAACGTATTGGGCAATTAAAAATAACAAAGAGCTAAAATTCCTCTCACACCCTTTTGATGCCGCAAGCTACCTTGTAGAGTATTATTTCCCAATTATTTAGAAAGGACAAAAAATGAATATTGATAACTACCTTGAATTTGCACCTATTTTAATAGTAATTATTATTTTTGCCGCACAAACGAGAATTTTTATAACTCCTGAGGCATTAGAGAAAAAACACAGAGAAATAATGAACGAATGCCAAGGACGTTTTGCTTCAATTATCTACATTAAAGAACTAAAAAACCAGTGGGGTGAAATAAAAGAGAAAATCGACAAAATTTATGATTATTTTCTGCAAACCCATGGAGATTAAAGGTTGCAGTGGACTTATAGATTAATTTATTAACCTTAAAAATAACTCGGAATAGTTAAAATATTTCTCAAGAAACAGATGTGAAGAAACCACGCTCAACCACCCAAGGGGTGAAACAAAAAAGAGCCCCATCCAAAATAGGATTTTATGTAAAAGTTTATATTTATCAGGAATTTTATTAACCAATTGAAACTCTGTTTTGTTCTTCTTTCTAATAAAAAATTCACCAAGAATAAGAGCAAAAAACACTGCACAGAGATGACAGACAAAATTAAGGTAAAGTACACTTACCAAAACCGATAAATAACCCAGCATATCCCTATCATGGTGGTAACCTTCAAGATCTGCCCAGTCAAGCGGAGAGAACACAAACTCTACGCCTATGCAAAATAAAATACAAAGATACCCAAGTAATGAAAGGAGGTTAGAAGTTGTAAATTTAGTTAAGTTGTTTAATTTCATAGTTTGTCTATCAGCCTTATAAATAGTTCCGAGTAGTTGAAATATTTTTCAAGAAGCAAATGTATGAAAAACATACTCAAAGGACCAAGGGGTGAAACAAAAAAGAGCCCTAACCAAAACAAAATTTTATACAAAGGTTTATATTTATCAGGAATTTTATTAACCAGTTGAAACTCTGTTTTGTTTTTCTTTCTTATAAAAAATTCAATAAGAATGAGAGCAAAAAACACAGCGCAGATAAAGCATGCAAGCATAAAGTACAGCGCGCTTGTGGCACTTGAAACAAAACCCAGCATATCCCTGTCGTAGTTGTAACCTTCAAGATCTGCCCAGTCAAGCGGGAAAAATATAAATCTTATGTATAAAAAACACAAAATACCCGGATATCCAAGTAATGAAAGGAGGTTAGAAGTTGTAAGTTTAGTTAAATTGTTTAATTTCATAGTTTATCTATTAACCTTAAAAATAACTCGGAATAGTTAAAATATTTCTCAAGAAACAAGTACGAGAAAAACATACTCAAAGGACCAAGGGGTGAAACAAAAAAGAGCCCTAACCAAAACAAAATTTTATACAAAGGTTTAAATTTATCAGGAATTTTATTAACCAGTTGAAACTCTGTTTTGTTTTTCTTTCTAATAAAAAATTCAATAAGAATGAGAACAAAAAACACAGCACAGATAAAGCATGCAAGCATAAAGTACAGCGCGCTTGTGGCACTTGAAACAAAACCCAGCATATCCCTGTCGTAGTGGTAGCCTTCAAGATCTGCCCAGTCAAGTGGAGAAAATATAAACTCGTTATAAAGCGACAGTAAAATGCAAGGATACCCAAGCAATGAAAGGAGGTTAGAAGTTGTAAATTTAGTTAAATTGTTTAATTTCATAGTTTGTTTATTAACCTTAAAAATATCTCGGAATAGTTGAAATATTCATCAGTTTTTAGTCTAACAAAAATGATTGCGAACATACCAAAAGGCGAAACAAAAAAGAGCCCTATCCAAAATAGGATTTTATGTAAAAGCTTATATTTATCAGGAATTTTATTAACCAGTTGAAACTCTGTTTTGTTTTTCTTTCTAATAAAAAATTCAATAAGAATGAGAACAAAAAACACAGCACAGAGAAAACAGGTAAATAAAAAATAAATACCAAACCAGCAAGAAGTATTATACCCAGCCATTTCAGGATGAATACCCCATTCAGGATCAACACTGTCAATTACTGCAAATATAAAAGCAAGATACATGCAGCACAACATACAAAGATACCCAAGTAATGAAAGGAGGTTAGAAGTTGTAAGCTTAGTTAAATTGTTTAATTTCATAAGGCAAGTATAACACAATTTTTTTTAGAAAGGAAAAATATGGCAAACAAAAAAGCCCTGAAATTCAGGGCTTTTAAACTTTATTTTCAAACTACAGGATGTTTGATGTAATTGTGAAGTGAACGCGGCAATTTGATGCGCCTTCAGGCTTATCGCCAATAGGAATACCAATGTAGACGTTACCTGATAAGTATCTTGTAAGTCTGACGATTAAACCACCGCCCACGCTCATTACGTAATTAGGGCCATACGTGCCTGTGCCGACATTGCCAAACCAACCTGCATCATAGAATGCTGCCCACTGAATAGAATCATCAATAAATTGAAGTTTTTCAGGTAAAATTCTATTCAAGAAAGGTATATGAGACCTTAATTCTAACGACGCTGTTACACCATAGTCACTAAGCAAGAAACCTTCTTCATAACCACGTACAGATGAAATACCGCCGAATTGCATTTTTTCAGATGCATACAAACCATGGCTTGCCCATTGACCGCCGGCTTGAATAATTGCCATAGATCTCATAGGTAAGATTTGCAACCTTGCTAAGTTTGCGTTAACTTTTACGTATTTATTTGTCGGCAACCATCTTTCATGATAACCGTCGAACTCATCAGACGCATTCATAATAGGCAGACCAACGCTTGCGCCGACATTACCAAACCATTTACCATAAAAGTCGTCTTTAATATTGGTTAAGTTAACCCTTAAAGCACGAGTTTTGTAAGCACCACCGGGGAGAACGAGTTTTTGCTCACCGATTGTAGATTTTGTATTTCTTATATCTAAAGAAACATCACCGTATAATTTATAGTTTTCGGTTTTTACCAATCTTCTTGAAAGACCTACGAAGAAATTGTGTGAATGACCTTTAATATCAAGATCTTTCCATTCTTCACCCATGGTCAATCCGCTGTAGCTGTAGCCTAAGTTCAATTTTGTTTCATGACGTCCGATAGGTACAGAATAGAAAATACCTTGGCTCACTGAACGCCTTGCCAGAGCTGTTGTTGACAATAATTTGTCACCCCAGCCGGTTAAGTTGTACATACCTGCAAAGAATACCGCACGGTTTAGACCGATAGCGTCACGGCCTTGGTTATCAAAACGAAAGTCAAAGTCAATTGGAAATCTGTCTTTCATTTGCAAGGTTAAATCTGTGTATTGCGCAGATTCTTCATTATCTTGCATAGAAACTTGACCCTTCATATACCCTGAAGCGTTCATTTCTCTCAAGGTTTCTTGGATATCACGAACGTTCAAAACATTTTCAGGTTCAATATTTTTATCTTTTAAATAAGTAGCACGAACAAATTTGTCCCTTGCCCACTTATTACCTTCAATTTCAACTTTACCGTATTTACCTTCCATAACGACAATTTCAACGTTACCGTCTTGAACTTTTTGCGGTGGAAGATAAGCTATTGTTGAAATGTAGCCGTTTTGTTGGTAATACTCTGTTACCATATTTGCCATGGTAATAAGGTCATTAATAGTAACTTCATTACCAATTCTTTCGCAAATTAAATCCATCAATTGTTCTTCGGTAAAGCGAGTGTTACCTGTAAATTTTATTGAATTAAGTTTAAAACTTACTTCTTTATTAGGAAGCTGATCAACCTGCTCCCTCATTTTTTTGTCCATTTCAATAACTTCACGTCCGCGTTCATGTTCTTCCATGTTTTCACGCGTTCTACGTTCATATTCCTTTAATTGAATTAAGTTTGTCTGGTCGACAACACCAGGGTCAAAACTACCACCTATGGGGTTTCCTTCAAACGGGACAGATGAAACAGCGAATGCAGCTGTGCTTGATAACAGAAAACACATTGCAAAAGATAATATTCCCGACTTTTTAAATTTAAAACTGCGCATTTAAATTCCTTTTCATACTTTTTTGTTGTAATAAGCCAATTATTACATTTCAATAATAATATATAATGGCGATGTCAACAATAAATCATATTAATGATTTATTTTGGTGAGTATTTTCTAACATATTTTAAAAACATTCCTTTTTCAACATTTTAATTTTAATAAAATACGTGAAAAAAATAATTTGCTAGTAGCAATTTATTTTTTTTATATTATAATCAACAATACTCATACGGAATGGCATGAATTAACAAAAAAAGGAAATGGTAAAGATTTGTAAATTTTATTAACATTTTTTGATATTAGTGCAATTTTTTATCTTTAGAAGTTTTTATATAAGTAATCGGAATATTATATAAGAAGTATATATTTATAGAAGAAAGGAAACATAATGAAACTTAAGCACAAAAAATTAGCTTCAGCGTTAGTTTTACTAAGCTTTTTAAGTTACATGCCACTATCAAGCACTATGGCTTTTGCTCTTGATGCAGGTACATTACCTGATTTAAACAACTCTATTAACGGCTCTGTTTCAACAAGCGGCAACAGAATGGATGTTGTAGTTAACGGCGGTGCAGGCGCTATTGGTCAATTCGATTGGAATTCATTCAATGTAGGCGCAAATGGACATGTTAACTTTGGTTTTACAAACAACTCTCAAACATCACTAAACCGTGTACTTGCTTCAGGCGGTTTATCTCAAATTTATGGTAAATTAACAAACTCTTGCGCAGGCGCAGATTGCTCAAGCTATATGGGCACAGGCAAAGTTATCCTTATCAACCCAAATGGTATTATGTTCGGTAACGGTTCAGAAGTTAACTTAAACTCATTTACTGCAACAACTTTTGACCTTAAAGGCGCTAAAAATATTAAAGATATGACTCCTGAAGAACTTGCAGCATACAAAAACCAAATCAATGTCCAAACAAACGGACTTCCAGCTGATATGGTTACAAATGCTCAATTCATCAGAAACGGTGTTTTAACTACAAAAGACGGCGCAGCAGTTACACTTGATGGCACAAACTTTGATATTAATAAATCTTTAGGCATAGCAGCAGACAACGTTGTAGTTTACAAAGATTCTTTAATCAAAACAAGTATCAACCCTAACTATGGCGGCGGTCAAAACCCTGCAAACCATGACCAAACATTCTCTAACGTAAGAATCGTTACAGGTGATGGTGTTAACTTCAATTATGAATTAAACGGATACATTAAAAGCCACAAAGCAAACGAAAGCAACAGCTTACAAAATAACATTAAAATTGCTGATTCAACAATTGAATCAGGTGCAGTTTATGTAGAAAACGCAAGCAAAGTTGCTGATTCTGACATCAACATTAAAAACTCTGTTGTTAAAGGTTACAAACTTGTAAAAGGTGACTACGGTGACATCATTATCAAAGGTCTAAATGATGTTAATATCGAAGGTTCTCACCTTGAAACACAAAATACTCACAGAGAAGGCAACCCTGACATTAACACATACAACCAAAACGGTGGCAGAATTGCAATTACAGCTGGTAAAAATGTTAATATGACAGATACAAAAGTTGCAACTGCATTTTCAGGCAAAAATTATAACAGCTCAGGTGTTAGAGGCTCTAACGCTGGTGATATTTCAATCAAAGCTGAAAACAACAATGTAAATCTTGAAAATACAAACCTACATGCTAAAGGCAACTTGACAATTGATGCAAACAACGGTTCAATCAAAGCTACAGATTCAGTTCTAAGAGCAAGAAACTACTCAAGCAAAGATCCTAATGCTGAAAACTTAGCTAAGAAAATTGTTTTAAATGCTAAAGACAACATCACTTTAGACAAAACATATTCTGAATCAACTGATTACACAACTCTTAAAGCTGACAGCGTTGATGTTAAAAACGGTAGCACAATGCATTCAAATAAAAACATCAACTTGTTTGGCAAAGACACAACAATCGCTGATTCTACATTGCAATACAAAGGTTTACTAAACTTTGTTGAAGACGAAAGCATACTAAATAACGTTACAATTTCAGGCACAACAGGCTTCAACAACTACACAAATGATTTAAACCTTACTACAAACGGTAACTTAACAATTGACAATAACAGCCTTGTAAAAAGAGGTTTCAGCGCAATCCCTGATGATGATACACTAGATATGAACGTAACATTAAAAGATTACGGCAACCATGACTCAATTGCTCTTGAATCTACAAAAGGCAAAGTTACAATCAAAAACAACTCTGATATCAAAACAAACACAGGCGACATTTCAGTTAAAGCACTTGATTCAACAAACGGCGAAGTATTTGTTCAAAACTCTAAACTTGTAGCAGCAGGTAATGTAGACATCAAACAAGCTTTAACTCACAACGCTGGTACTCACATCACAAAAGATTCAACTCTAAGTGGTAAAAACATTAAAATCACAACTACAAACTCTGATGCTGATATCAATGCAGACCTTGCAAACTTTGCAAACCTAAACTACAGCGAACGTTTAGTTCTTAATGCAGGCAGAGATAACAATGTAACAGGTACAGGCGACTTAAACGCTACAAGAGTTGACTTCAATGCAAACAGAAACAACAACTTAAATATCACAGGTAACATCACAACAGATGATACAACATTCAACGGTCACGTTAATAACATAACAGCTACAAAAAATGTAACTCTTAAAAACACAACTCTTAAAGCAAAAGATTCATCTGCTCCTGAAAATACAAAAACAATTGTTAACGCAGGCAAAAACTTCACAACAGATGGTACAGTACTAAAAGTAAACGGCACAAAATTAATCGCAAATGCTGATAAAGATACAAACATCGTTGTAAGCGGTGTTAACAACAAAAAAGCAGGTATCGAAATCAACGCTAAATACAACAGCGACGAACTTTCAAACAAAACAGTAACAGTTAACGCAGCTGACAATACTTTAGCAATCTCTAAAATCAAAGCAGGTAACTTGAACCTTGACGCTAACGATACATTCCTTGCAGCACTTACTAACTTAACAACTTCTGACTTAGAAGGTGTTGACAAAGATGCAACAGGCAGAGCATACATCGAAGTTGCTAACTGGGGACAATTCAACCTAGACCCAATGGATGGAATTGAATACACTAACCCTGATACATTCACTTACACTGATCACTTCGTACCTGGTAAATACCAACCTGAAGCAGGTGAAGCAATCGATACATACAAAAAACACTTCATCGAATTTGATTCAAACGGTGTAATGGAAAAATTCCTTCTAGTTTACGAAAAACCTGTCGAAGGTTGCGCTCCTGAACCACCTATCGAAGGTCCTACAGACAACTTCAATCCTGATATGTCAACCCCAAGCGGCGAAACATTAATCAACCAACTACGCTTACCACGTCAATTAGAACCAACTTCAAGAGTAGCTCCAATCGACAACAACACAACAGACCCAACATCAGGTATCGTAAATGCAGCAGCAAGAATTGAAGTTGATGACAACGCAACAACAACTAAAAAGCAAGAAGAAGAATTTGAAATATAATTCATAAAAAAATAAAAAACACCCTCCCTAAAAAGAGGGTGTTTTTGTATATAAAAAATCTCATACAAATGATAGTATTTATTTTAATTAATTTTTGATATATAATAATTTCTATGGAAAGAAGACTATTAATTCCCCTCATATGTACAAGCTTTATGCTGCAACTTGGTGCAAATGCTCAACTAGCAACAACTTGCACACCAAAAAGCGGTTTTGGTGCACAAAAAATCTACGCTCTTGAGCAACAATTACGCCAAAATGAAGACCCAGACATAATTAAAAAATATGTAAACACCCAAAAAAGACGCTCTACATATTTTAAAATATTTAAAAGAGATAACATTGAAGCATGTGATAATCTCCGAGCAGCACTTTATTTCTTAAGGCAAAATAAAAACTCGCAAGAATACAAAGACACACTTGCTAAGCTAAACAGCCTCATTGAAAAATCAGGCTTTCAAAATGATGATTCTAACAGGTTTGAAATTGCAAAAAACCTGTTCCTTGAAGGCAACTATTATGCAAGCGCATACGAGTTTGAAGAACTATTTGAAAAAGGCTACGAATGCTCAGCATGTTGCGAGTATTTAGGTGATATAGAGCTAAAAATCAATAACGACAGGACTTGCGCTCTGCCTTATTATAAAAAATCAGTAGAATTTAACCCAAACAACGCGTCAGCCCTTTTTAAAATAGCTACAATTTTAAACGAAATCAATAAAACTGACTTGGCGCTTGAATATTACACAAGGGCGATTAATTTAACAGATGACCCTGAAATATTAAAAAAAGGTATTGCAGTTTTTACAAAAGCAGTAAGGAGAAAGCCCAAAAACGCAAACTTGTACGAAATTTTAGGTACAACTTATGAAAAAACAGGCGATTACAAAAAAACTTATGAACTTTATCAAAGGGCGATTTATTTAAACCCTAAAGATATTTTCTTGAAATACCGTCTGGGCGGGCTTTTATACGAAACAAAACAGTACCCTCAGGCAACAAGAATTTATGATAATATTTTAAGAGATAACCTCTATGAATCTCAAATCCGCGCAGGAAAAGCAAAGAGCCTCCTTGCACTTGGTCAAACAAACGCAGCTCTTAAAGAATATCAGGTAATTTTAGCCATTTACCCTGAGTCAAAACAGGCAAAATACGGCATTTACGAAATTTTTAAAGACAAAAAAGACCCTGATTTTATAATTGATAATTTTTATCCACTAAACGAGGATTTTAAGCCATCAAGCGAATTTTACGCTGAATTTGCTGAACTTATCACAAGTCTTGATGGCAGCAACAAAGACGCAATTTACTTATACAAAAAAGCAATTGAAAAAGACCCTAAAAACGCTAATGCTTATTTAAAATTGTATGAAATTTATGAACTAAAAGGAGAGGACTCTCTTGCAGCAGATTTAATTAAAAAAGCCCATAAAGAGCTCCCTAAAAATGAGGAGATAAGCAAAGTTTTTTTTTATCTCAACAAAAGCACAGACACCAAAAAAGATGAATTAGCTCTCAATTACCTTAAAAAAAGCGAATGGGCAAAAGCAATAAAAATGTATGAGCAAATTGAACCTAAAACAAGTCAGGTTTATGTCG
The DNA here is from genome assembly GCA_944324385.1 of Candidatus Gastranaerophilales bacterium. Lineage (GTDB taxonomy): Bacteria > Cyanobacteriota > Vampirovibrionia > Gastranaerophilales > Gastranaerophilaceae > Galligastranaerophilus. The sequence continues at coordinate 10,110 of CALUWD010000012.1, forward strand.
CCATTGCAAATTGCTATAAATATTTAAAAAATTATAATAAAGCTGTTGAAAATTACAAAAAAGCTCTTGAGCTTGATAGCACCCAGTCTGATACTTATTACTCACTTGCGCTTGTTTACCTTGAGCAAAAAAGCCCAGAACTAGCACAAAGCATGCTCCTAAAGGCAATCGAGCTTGACCCCAGAAACGTAAAGGCAATAAAACTTTCAAATTATTTAAGAGGACAAGTTGTGACAAATCTCTTAAATGAAGCTTATACCTATTACGACAAAAAAGACTATGAAAAGGCGCTGAACGTCACAAACGACATAGTTAAACGCTATCCGCAAGACTCTCAGGCATACTATTACAGAGGCGTCATTTTAGAAGCTATGCAAATGTACCCTCAGGCAATAAAAGACTACAGAACAACTGTAAAACTCAACCGCTCGTTTAGTTTAGGCTACTATTCACTTGCTAAAGCCTATGAAAAAATTGGCAAAGAGCGCGACGCACTTGAGGCTTATGAAAAATATCTTTCAGGCAACCCAAAAGAAGAAGAACTTATAAAAGAAGCAGAAAAAAAAGTTATTGAACTTGGCGAAAAATATTACTAAAGGATAATTATGAAAAAAACAGTTATTATAATTCCAGCGAGATACTCCTCAACAAGACTTTGTGGCAAATTATTAAAAGAAGTTAACTCTAAACCCATTATTCAGTGGGTTTGGGAGGCTGCAAAACAATCTAAACTTGCTCAAGAAGTAATAATTGCAACGGATTCCGAATTAATTTTAAATAAAGCAAAAGAATTTGGCGCAAATGTTGAAATGACATCAAGCGAACACAAGTCAGGTTCAGATAGAATTTGTGAAGTGGCAAAAAGGCACAGCGAATACGATTACATTCTTAATATGCAAGGGGATGAACCGCAAATAACTCCTCAAGTCATTGATTTAGCTATAGAAACTTTGATTAAAGGTAATTGCGATATTTCAACCCTTGTAAGACAAATAACAGATATTGAACAAATTCAAGACCCCAACTGTGTAAAATGCGTATTTGATAACGACTTCAATGCGCTATACTTCTCTCGCTGCCCAATACCATACGAGAGAAACAAGGGCGAGGCAAAATACTACGCACACATTGGAATTTATGGCTACAAGAGAGAGTCTTTAATTAAAATGACATCTCTTGTTCAATCAGACCTTGAAAAAGCTGAAAGCCTAGAGCAATTACGCGCACTTAAAAATGGCATGAAAATAAAAGTTGCACTTACAAATTTAAATCCCATTGGGATTGATACCCAACAGGATTTAGATAAATTTATAGAAATTCAAAAAAGCAAAGACTAATTGCCACTATCAGTGTTTGAACTTTCGCACTTGCCTGTAGATTCATTCCAGCTGTAGCCTTGTCCTAAGCCTTCGCAGTATGTTTTTGCAGCATTTTCAGTTGTTGTTTGAACATCATCACCAACACCTTCAACAGCGGTATTAACTTTTTTACCCAAAAATTGAAGTGCGGTTATTGCAATAACTGTAACAAGTGCCAATATTAATGCGTATTCTACTAAACTTTGAGCTTTGCTTTTTTTAATAAATTTCATTAAAATTTCCTTTTTTTAAATTATATATGTATTTTACCATATTTTTTTTCGATGTAAACAAGTTTACATATAGTAAATACCAGCCTCCTCAAGGCGTCTAAATGCTTCGTATAATCGCTCTTTAGGTTGAACAATAGACACTCTAAAATGATCGTCGCTATAATCGCCAAAGGCAATGCCTGGAGTAAACATAACCCCTGTTTTAAATAAAACTTCTTTGCAAAATTCTTTAGATTGTCTGCCATGAGGAACTTTTAACCAGAAATACATTGTAGCAGAGCTTCTTTTCATATGCCAGCCCAATTTATTAAAGCCTTGAGCAACTATTTCGCGACGAGAATTGTATTTGTCCATAATTTCTTGAACATACTTGTAATCCATCTCAAGCGCTGCAATACAAGCGTCTTGAACAATTGAAGATGTGCCATAGTCAATGTTTGACTTCATTGCATATAAAACATCGATAAATTCTTTATTACCAACAGCAAAACCTGCTCTCCAGCCTGCCATATTAAATGTTTTAGAGAATGAATGAAACTCAATTGCAATGTCTTTAGCCCCTTCAATATTAAAAATGCTTAACGGGCGATAATTATCATAACATACCTCACCATATGCCATATCAGACACAAGCAAAATGTTGTATTTTTTGCAGTAAGCAACCATTTTTTCCAAAAATTCTCTTGGAGCAGTAGCGCCTGTGGGGTTATTTGGATAATTTATAAAAAACATTTTTGCCTTACGTGCAATATCCTCTGGAATCGAGTCTAAATCAGGCAAATAATCATTTTCATCAGTTAAGGGAACATGATATACTTGCGCACCTGCAACCCAGCTACCGCGGGATAAAACAGGATAATAAGGATCAGGAACAATATTTATGTCCCCAGGCTCAGAATAAGCAAGCGCAATATTAGCCAGACCCTCTTTTTCACCAATTAAAGTTTGAACTTCTTTAATTGGATCAATTTCTACATTGTATCTTTTTTTCATCCATCGAGCAATTGCACGACGGAAATCATCTTTCCCTCTAAAGCTAGGGTATCCATGGCTTTCAGGCATTTGAATAGACTTAAGTGCAGCTTCTACAACTGGTTTTGGTGTAGCGCCATCAGGATTACCTATCCCTAAGTCAATTAAATCAATACCTTGAGCGCGAGCTTCATCTTTCCACTCGTTTAATTCCGCAAAAATGTATTTTGGAATTTCCAGAATTCTTTTTGAAGGCTTTATAGTATATGTAGTTTCCATTTTATTCTCCTTAAACTTTTATTTTAGCATTATTTTTTTTAAAATCACTCGACTGTATTAAGTATCTCGCCCGCTCGTGCAACAATGTCAAAGTGTTGACTAACGAGCTTTCTCGCTCGTGCCCTTATTTGATTTCTCTCGTCCTTACAAGCTAAATAATGAGTAATTTTATTAATTAAATCTTGCTCATTTTCATATTGAACAATAACATCACTTAAGCCTAAAGATTTTATATCTTCTCTTTTGTCGCACAACAAAAAACCTTTAGAGGCAAGCACCTCAAAGGTTCTATAGTTAAGGGAATTATCCCCTTGCAAATTTATGTTTAAATTAATTTTAGATGAATTATAAATCTTTGAAAGTTCCTCTTGACTCTCAACAAAACCGCAAAAGCACTTTTTATATTTTTTTATTTCACCACCATTTAAAAACCGCTTCATACCTTCAATGCTATTTTCAAAATGCTTAGGGTAAGAAAAAATTTTAAGCTTATCAGGGAAATTTTTTACAATTGCACTTAAAATTTTCTGTCTTTCATCACTTAAAGGACGCCCTAAAAAAGTTATGTCATATTTTTCTTCAAGGTCAAAATCCTTATAAACGCTACAATCCACACAAATTGGAAAATAAGAAGATTTAACACCTTTAAAATCTTTGACAAATTTTTTATCCCAAAAAACAAGCTCTAAATTATTTTTGTGCAACTTGCAAAACTCAAAAAACTTTTCTTTTAGCTCAAATTGCCCACTATGAGCATATTTTAAGGATGGATTATCTGCAAAATAATGTATTAACTTGACTTTTGGATTAATTGAGAGGATTTTTTGTACATTTAAAAACGCATTTTCGCTCACCATATAACCATAGTCGTAAGAGAGGACATAGTCATAGTTTTGAGCATTATTCAACTCTCTTACATCAACAAAAGAAACACTATGCCCGCTTGCTTCAAAACCTTTTTTAAAGCCTCGCATAATGAGCTCTCCTGCTATACTTATTGGTGATATGATTAAAATATTTGCCAATTTATTCCTCAAATTTATATAAAAAAATTGAGCCTCGATTTGAGGCTCAATAAAGTGTTCTTTTCGATCTTATTCGTTAGCTTCACTCGCCTCAACTTGTGCCTCATCAGCTGCCGCAGCTTCTGCCGCCGCTGCCGCTTGGGCTTCAGCTTCTTTTTGGGCTTCAAGTTTGGCTTGAGCTTTTTTAGATAATTTTACAGTTTCTTTTTTGTTATAAATTAATTTACCTTCTTCATCACAATTTTTCATAAGGTATGTAACAGTAGCTGTAGGTTGAGCACCTTTTTTAACCCATTCTTGTGCTGAAGCTAAATTTAATTTCATTTCTTTTGTTTTAGGATTGTAATGGCCTAATTCTTCAATAGGCGCACCTTCTCTTTTGCAACGACCGTCAATAACAACGATACGATATGTAGGATTCTTTTTATAACCTAGTCTTTTAAGTCTAATCTTAACCACTTCTTTTACTTTTCTCCTTAGTCATTAATTAGTTATATAGTAATCAAAACACAAGCATAATTTATTTGCAAGCAATTTTGCCAAATTTGCTTGACATTTTAAAAAAAATTTATCTAAATCTTCCGCCCTTTGGCATTTTACCATATAGCGCCGATTTTCCGCCCTTTTTAAAAGTATTTTTAAGCGCACCAAAACCCTGCATCATTTTTCTCATTTGTTCAAACTGAGTTACAAATGCATTTAGTTCACTAAGTTCCATGCCTGCGCCTCGAGCTATTCTTTTTTTTCTTGATGCATTTAATACATCAGGGTTTTTTCGCTCCTGTGGAGTCATAGAGGATATAAACACCTCCATTTTTTTAAACTGTTTTTCCCCTTCATGAGAAATTTTTTGCCTATCGTCTTTATTTAGTCCAGGAATTGGCAACATGCCCAAGATACCATCAAACGAACCAAGCATTTTAATTTGTTTTTGAATTTTCAAGAAATCTTCAAAACTAAACTGCGCTTTTAAAAACTTCTCCTCAAGTTTTTTTGCTTCTTCAACATCAATATTTTTTTGAGCTTTTTCAACAAGGGAGACAATATCGCCCATCCCTAAAATGCGAGATGCCATTCTATCAGGGTAAAAATCCTCTAAGGGTTCAATTTTTTCACCCATACCTACAAGCTTAATTGCCTTGCCTGTCGAATAAACAACACTGAGCGCACAACCGCCTTTTGTATCGCCATCAAGCTTTGTTAAAATAATACCTGTAATACCCAGTTGCTCATCAAAGTTTTTTGCAACGTCAATTGCCTCTTGACCTGTCATAGAGTCAATTACAAGCAATTTTTCATTAAGCGGGTACATTCTCTCAATAAGCAAAAGCTCTGCCATCATAGATGTATCAATCTGCAAGCGTCCAGCAGTATCAAGGATTAAAACCGTATTTTGGTTTTCTTTTGCGTATTTTATCGCCTCATCAACAATTTTTCTTACATCTTTTTCATTTTCCAAAGAAAAGAAATCAAGATTATTTTCGCTACAAAGTGTTTTTAACTGCAAAATTGCAGCAGGTCTGTACACATCGCATGCTACAAGCAAAGGCTTTTTACCTTCTTTTTTAAGTTTTAAACCCAACTTTGCACTGCTTGTAGTTTTACCTGAACCTTGAAGCCCCAGCATCATAATAAAAGATGGGTTTGTATCAAGGTTTAAGGGCTTTTTTTCTTTTCCTAAAAGCTCAACAAGTTCATCGTTTACAATTTTTATAAGCATTTGTGAAGGGTTAACGCTTTTTATAACCTCTTGTCCTGCTGCTTTATCTTTAATGTTTGAAATAAAGGACTTTACTACGCTAAGTGAAACATCTGCCCCTAAAAGCGCACGACGAATTTCCCTCAGCGCATCTTGCATATTGTCTTCGCTTAATTGCGCATTGCCTGCGGTTTTTTTAATTATTTCCTGTAGTCTTTCTGAAAGTGAATCAAACATATTAAAATTTTACTATAAAAATATTTTTAGTAAAATCTAGCCTTGATGTGTACCCATTTTGCTTGGTGATTCAGCTTGCATAGCTTTTGTTTCTGTTTTAGCCTTTTTTGGAGTAAATACTGAAAATACATCTGAAAACATCATCAAAAACATACCAACTGCAGCTGCTGTGCCCATAATCTTGCCACTTTGGGATTTTTTAGCAGCTTTTTTGGCTATTGCAACAACATCATCTGCACTGCGGCTTTTTCTTGGAGTTTTAAAGAACTTTTCAACAGCTTCTGAAGCTTGCTCTCTAAGCGGTTTTACAAGTTCTTCTATTTTGTTTAAAACATTTTGCAGCTGCTCTTTTGTGACATTTTCTTGCCCTAAGCCTTCTTCAAGGTTTTTTATAGCAGTGCCTATACCGTCTTTATCATTTTTAATGTAATGGTCAACTACTTTTTGAGCAATTTGCTTATGCGAAACAGGCATAGCAAGAGAAACAACTCTGCCTGTTGCAAGTCCTACCGCAGTTCCTACAAGGGCATTTTTACCTTGATTTAAAAGTGCATCTGCTATACCTGCACTTTTTTTAGGCTGACTTGTTTGCTGAACATTATTAACAGACATAATTGCTCCTTAAAATTAACCTTCAATATACATAATAAAAACAAAAAAAATTATTTTATTGTTATAAAGAGTTAATTATTTCTAAAATTTCTCTAAATTTGTAACAATCGTTAATAATATAAAATTTAGTTTTAGGAAATTCTTTTTTGATTTGACTAACCTTTATCCCATCTAAAAACTCGTCTGTTCCCTCTCTTAGCATAACAGAAGGAATTATTGCAACATTTGCTTGATTTTTCTTTAGTGCAAAAACTAAGTCCTGACCTGTAACAAGCCCTGTGACGTTTATTTTATCCCCAAAAAATTCGTTTTTAATGTCAACAACATTAAAATCAAGCCCTTTGACATTAATCTCTTTTTTAAATTCTTCAAATATTTTTGCCGCGCTTGAACCTGTTAAAAGACACAGCTTACAAGGTTTTTTAAGGGATTTTTTTAATTTCTTTTTACACTTTTCAAAGTCATCTTTTAAAAGCCTTATTGCGCCTACACCGTCTTCTATTTGGGCAAATTTACCGTAGTATTTTTTCTTTGGAATTTCGCGTCCTGAAATCAAAAAGAATTCATCAGACGCCATTGCGACATTTTTTTTCATCTCTAAATTAAAATTCTCGACAGCTTTTATAACAAAATTCGCAACTTTTTTATCAACAGTTTTTAGTTTTTCTTTTCTAAATTTTGAAACACCTACAGGTACAATTGCAAGAGAATTTAAAATCTTTTTAAACTTTTTTAAATCCTCTAAAGTCCTTAAAAGTTCGTCCCCGTCGTTATAATCTGGGCAAAGTACAATTTGGGCGTGAATTTTTATGTCGTTTTTTTTCAAACGTTCTAAATCGTCCATAATCCTTGCAGCATTTGGATTATTAAGCATTTTTGCCCTTAAATTTGGATTTGTCGTGTGGATTGAAACAAACAAAGGTGAGGGGCGGAAATTCTCAAGCCTTTGCCAGTCTTTTTCTTTCATATTCGTAAGGGTGATGTATGTACCCTGCAAATATGAAAGCCTCCAGTCGTCGTCTTTTACATAAAGACTTTTTCTTAAACCTTTTGGTTGCTGGTCAACAAAACAAAAAATACATTTATTACAACATGGCTTGACCCTGTCAAAAACCGCACTTTCAAAACTTATGCCTAAATCGTCGTCAAAGTCTTTTTCTATTTCAAAAAGTTCTTCTTCGCCTGATTTGTGCTTAACATGCAGCAAAATTTCCTCATCTTTTACAAGAAAACTGTAATCAATAATATCCCTTGGGACTGTATTATTTATTGATACAATTTCATCACCTGCGCAAAGCGCCAATTCATAGGCTATAGAATCTTTTTCAACTTGCGAAATAATTATTTTCATAGCATTTCCAAAATTTTTTCCGCCTCGTCAACTTTAGACAATGAAATTTTCTTTTGCTCGTCACTTAAAGTTAAATAAGGATTATTTAGGGCTTCTTGAGTGCGTCCTTTGAATAAAATTAAATGGTTTTGAATATTTTTTACAAGCTGCGCTTTTTCGTTGTCATCAAGCACGTCAGCACAAAACAGCGCAATTCTTGCGTTATTTAAAATGTGTGCAGGATGATTAAATTCTAAAGACAACAAAAGATTTTTTAAATGCTTTCTTCCAACAGGAGTAATAGAGCACATTTTAGACGCCATACCACCTTGCGACATTTTATCTTCAGTTTCAATGCAGCCCAATTTTATAAGCCTTTTAACCGCAGGGTTAATTGTCCCTAAGCTTGGCTTTAGGAAGGCAAAAAACATTTCTTCCATGATTTTTGAAATTTTGTAAATAGTCGCATCGTAACGGCTAAGTATGTATAATATAACTATTTCACTCATAATTAAGTTAATTTTATCATAAATTTTGTTGTTATTAAATTTATTTAATTTATAATTTAACTAGTTGAAATTACGGGAATAAGAACTTTGCTTGAAACACTTGAAAAAAATGAAATAAAAACAATCGTCGAACAAACAAAACTGCAACACATTGCAATAATTATGGACGGAAATCGCCGTTGGGCAAAAAATAATATGTTACCATCAGCTATGGGACATAAAAAAGGGGTTGAAGCCCTTAAAAAAACCCTGAAGGCTGCTCATAAATTTGGCATAAAATACTTAACTTTATACGCTTTTTCAACTGAAAACTGGAACAGAAAACAGGAAGAAGTTGATTTTTTAATGGGTTTACTTGCCAATACAATTAAATCCCAACTGGATGAACTTAACCAAAACAACGTTAAACTAAGGTTTATAGGTTATTTAAAGGCGCTTAACCCAACACTGCAAGAAATTTTAGCACAGGCTGTTGAAACAACAAAAAACAACACAGGTGTAAACTTGCAAATTGCAATTAATTACGGCGCAAGAAACGAAATTACAAATGCCATAAAAGATATGATGTATCAAGGGGTAAAACCTGAAGATGTAGATGAGGAGCTTGTTTCAAAGTTTTTATATACAAATCAAATTCCTGACCCTGACCTTTTAATCAGGACAGGCGGAGAAATGAGAATAAGCAACTATTTACTATGGCAAATAGCTTACTCTGAGCTTTACATTACAGATATTTACTGGCCTGAATTTGACGAAGAAGCCCTTAAAAACTCAATTTTAGAATTTGCAAAAAGACAGCGTCGCTGGGGTGGTTAGTTATGTTAAAAATAGTACTTGCAACATCAAACCCTCATAAAATCGAAGAAATAAACAGTGTTTCAGTACCCTTTGGTATAGAATTCGTCTTGCCTGATGAAGGTTTTAACCCCATTGAGGATGGTTCAACTTTTGAAGAAAATTCATATGCAAAAGCGCTTGCTGCAGCGCAGTGCGAAATGGGCGAGAGAAAATATTTTATGGCAGATGACTCTGGTCTTTGCGTTGATTTTTTAAACGGCGCTCCAGGGCTTAAAAGCGCAAGATACGCGCCCAGCGCACAGGAAAAAATTGAAAAACTTTTGGACGCATTGAAAGACGCAAAAGAAAACCAAAGAGGGGCAAAGTTTGTCTGCTCTTTAGTTTTAATCGACAAAACAGGAAATATTTTAAATAAAACAACAGGCATTTGCAAAGGTAAAATCGCTCATAATCAGTGCGGAGAAGGCGGTTTTGGCTATGACCCGATTTTTATTGTTGAAAATAAAAACAAAACTATGGCAGAACTTTCTCAAGATGAAAAAAGCAAAGTTTCCCACAGGGGGCGCGCTTTGATGGATATGCTTGTGTGGATTAAATGCGCTAATTTAAAATAATTTTCTTTTTAAAAAAATATAGTATAATTTATAACAAGGGTAGAATTAAAGGTTAGAGATGACAAAAAGCGCAAATGTAGTTGAAAACGCTCAAGTGCAGGAAATTAGTACCTGTTTATTAAAATTTTTTGACACAATACTTGACGACACAAAAGCGCCAAAGATTTCAAAAATCGAAGAATGTCACAAAAAGGCAATTTCCCTTAAAGCTTTTGACTTGGTGTCTATTTCAATGTCGCTTATAGGCTACATTGGCTACAGATGGCATCAGGAAAGGTATTACAAAACTCTAAATATACTAAATGACGCACACTACCTTGCAAACTCCTCAAATTCACTGCTTGCGCTTAAAATAAATCTTTATCTTATGGGGCAAATTGAATTTTTAGAGCAAAACTACCCTCAATCCCTTGATTTAATGGAGGCAGCACTGCAAATAAAACTGCCTCAGATGACAAGTTTTGACGAAAAGATTTTAAACGCAAAAACAAGGGTTGAAAAAACAAACAAACAAAAGGTCATAACCTCGGCGCCACCTACTTTTATCCCTGAAAACAATCAGGAAGACCCGCTTATAGCTTTATTAAAAGTAGGAAGAACTATCGCTGTTGAAACAAACATTGACACCCTTTTAACAATTATAGCACAGGAAATTAAACAAGCACTAAATGCTGACAGATGTACTGTTTTTTTACTTGATGAAGAAAAACACCAACTATGGTCCAAAGTTGCTCTGGGACTTGAAATGCAAGAAATAAGATTTGCCTCAAATCTTGGTCTTGCAGGGCACGTTGCAACAACAGGCGAAACAGTGAACATAAAAGACGCCTACACTGATAACCGTTTCAATAAAGAAATTGACATGCAAACAGGCTACAAAACAAAAACCATACTTTGCATGCCTATTCGCAACCTTAGCCACCAAATAGTAGGGGTCTTTCAGGTTTTAAACAAAAAAAACGGAGAATTTACACAAAAGGACGAAGATTTACTTATTGCCATAGGCTCATCCGCAGGCATTGCTCTTGAAAACGCAAATTTATTTAACAGGCAAAAAATGCTCATTGACGAGCAAAAACAGCTATTTTCAAGCTTTATAGATACACTTTCAGCTTCAATAGATGCTCGTGATAAAATCACCTCAGGTCATTCAAAACGCGTTACAATGTACGCTTCGCTCATTTGCGACGAGCTTAATATGGATGAAAAGGAAAAAGAAGTTATAAAACACGCCTCCCTTTTGCATGACATAGGAAAAATAGGAATAAAAGATTCAATTTTACAAAAAGAAGGCAAGCTTACAAGCGAAGAATACGATCACATCAAGCAACACGCTAAAATTACAAACGATATTTTAGGCAAAATTTATGTTTCAAAACAGTTTGAAAACGTTGCCCAAATTGCCTCCTCGCACCATGAAAGATACGATGGCAAGGGATATTTTTTAGGTCTTGAAGGAGAGCAAATACCCCTTGGAGGAAGGATTTTAGCTGTTTGCGACGTATTTGACGCAATAACCTCAAAAAGGCACTACCGTTCAAAAATGGAAATTCAAGACGCGATAAAAATTTTAATCGAGGGCGCAAATACTCATTTTGACAAAAAAATTGTAGATGTGTTTTTATCCATCAGATGTGATAAAATAATTAATGTACTAACTTGCGATTCTAATATAGAAATTTCCCAAAACGACAGGCTGCTGCTTGAAAAATACAAATTTAGCGACCTGTACGCAATTTTATTAAAGCAAGAGTGTGAAATACAGGAAGAAACACTGGTACAAGTTTTTAATAAGTACTACAACGATATTTCAAATTAATGAAAAAAATAACCTCAACAGCAATATGTATTATGCTCCTTGGCACAAGCGCTTTTGCCTCAAGTGATAACTTGCTTGAGTTTGAAAAATCAAATGTGCCTGTAACTAATGTTGCTCCTAAGGTTCAAGAGGAAAAAAGTGGTATATTTAGCCTGACTACTATTATGGACAGTTTTTTAAATCTTGGCGGACAAAGCGAAAACGCTAATCTTGACGAGTCTGAAAAGCAAAGGGTTGCTTTTGTAAATGCTACAAAAAAGTTCAATCAAGGTAACGTTGTTGTGGCATATGATGAGTTTGAAAACCTCTCAAACTCAATAAACAGCGACTATGCGCTTTTAGTTTTTGCAAAAAGCATGTACGAAATAGGCTTTTTCTCAATCGGCACAAAGAGCCTTGAAAAAATTAAACACAAAAAATTTGTACAAGATACGATTGATGACCTTAAAAGGTGCTATCTGCCTTCTTTTACGCTGGATAAAAATGAAGAAATTTACCTTGCAAAAGCTTATTCTTCAATTCACTATGACAACTCAGCGCAAGAAATTTCCTTTGAATTAAACAAAAACGAGACTTTAACAGGTAAGTCTGACTATGCAAATTACATTTTATCTCAGGCAATGAGCGAGTCAAGGCAATACCAGCAAGCGCTGAATTTCATCAACAAAGCAAGTTCAATGAACAAAACAAATTTATCTTATTTGAATTTTAAAGTAAAAACCCTAAATGCCCTAAACAAAAATAAAGAAGCGCTTGAAATAATCGAGCAAGTTGAAAAAAATAATGCAAATGAGCACATTTTTAAAAACAGCTTTATGCTGCAAAAAGAAACTATTCTTGCAAACCTCTCTAAAGACGAACAGGACAGGAAATACCACCAAACAATGAAAACCTTTATGGAAGGCAATTATCAAAAAGCAATTGAGGATTGCAAAAACATTTTAAGCTTTGACAAAAAGAACTATAAAATCTTGACCCTGCTTGCCATGGGGCAATTTGTAACAGGAGACAGACAAAGTGCAAAGAAAAATTACCTTGCAAGCTATGAAATAAATAAAAATTACCCCTACACCCTAAGCGGGCTTGGAGATGTAAAATTTTTGGAGTACGATTTAGAGGGCGCAATTAAATATTATAAAAAAGCGCTTTCTCAAAACCCAAAAGACCAAACAAGCGCGCTAAAATTGGCATTAATTTACAAAAATGACACAAAATACGAAAAAGATTTAAAAAATCTTGAGAAAAAACTTGCAAAAATGGATTCTGCGCCATTTATGTCTTACCACTCCATTGCTGCAACAATTGCAAAAGACAATAAAAACTTAAGGAGAGAATACATAAGGCGCGCAACTGCCATAAATCCCCTATATGAAAACGGTTGGGTAGCTTTTTTAAACTATGAACTTGAAAACAAAGACCTTGATGGCGCAAAAAACTTTTTGTACATGATTTCTTTTTCAAATCGCACAAATTACATTTATTTTTACCTGAATGCACTATATGACATTGCGCTAAACAGGACAAACTCGGCAATTGTTAACCTTAGAAATTGTTTAAGCTTAAAGCCTGACTTTGAGGACGCAAATAAAAAATTAATTCAGCTTATACCCTCTGAAATTAAGCCTGAAGCAGAAAAACAAGTCCCGCAAGACTTTATAGATCAGCCTGTGTTGTAATTTTTTTGTTTACCCCATCACTCACAAGCGTCCAAACCTTTTCCCCCAAAGCCTCTACAAGGCTTGAATCATCAGTAAAATCATCCCTTGCGGCAAATTTTTTGTGCGCACTCATTATCAAATCATACTTAAAAGCTTGCGGAGTCTGCGCTTGAAAGACATTTCTTCTGTCAATTGTTTTTATTATTGCACCGCTATTATCAGTTATTTTAATTGTATCTGTTGCAAAAACCCCACAACAAATAGCGTTTTTAGTATCTAGTTCCGCTATAACTTGCTCTATTGTTGATTTTTCAATAAATGGTCTTGCACCGTCATGAATTAAAACTTTATCTTTATATTTACACCCCAAAAGCGCGTTATAAACGCTTTTTTGACGAGTTTCACCAAATTGCGCAAAAGTTATTTTATTTTTATCAAAAACACTGCTTTGCTCTATAAAACTGCGCGTTTGAGGTGTAGCAGGTATAACAATTTCATCTGACAAGTCTAAAAATTTTAAAATTGTATGTTCAATAACTGTTAAATCATCTATTTTAACAAGGAGTTTATTTGTGCCAAAACGCCTTGAAATACCGCCTGCAGTAATTATTGTGCTAATCAAAATGCAAAAACTCCCCTCTTTTTTCTTCTTTTATGTCCTTGCCATTAATTAAAATTTTATCTCCAAAAACCGCTCTGCCCACGACTTTTAGCTCTTTTAAATTCAAATTTTTATAATCTTTTTCACTTAAAACACACACTAAAGAATAATCCTCGCCGCCAAAGAGCACATCCTCACGCACTGTACCTTGAATATGGGGGATTTTTTCAAATTCCAACTCAAAACCAACACCGGATGAGCGCGAAATCCACTCAAGAGCGTTAATTAAACCGTCTGATGAGTCCATCATAGCATATGGTTCTTTTGCAATTTGCGCGATTTTTTGCGAACATTCAAACTGCAAAATTGGCTCAAGGTGAGCTTTTGTAAAGCCATTTTGAATATTTGAATCTTTAAGCAACATTTTAAGCCCTGTGGCAGATGCCCCAAAATTTCCGCAAAGTGCAAGTAAATAGGCCTCTTTTGCATTTTTTCTCGATGAAATGTTGCGATTTTTAGTGTCGCCTAGAATGCAAATTGAAATGTTTATTTTTTCACCGCCTGTTAAATCTCCACCAATTATTTTTAGCCCAAATTCTTGCTCTATTTCATTAACACCCTTATAAAATTCTTCTATAAATTTTTCATCCAACTTGCCGCTTATTGTAATTGTTGCATACATTGGTTTTGCGCCTGAGGCTAAAATATCACTTATATTAACCTTAAGAGCCTTTTTAGCTAACAAATAAGGTGAAATAAAATTAAAATCAAAATGCACACCCTCGACAAGCGCGTCTGTACTTATGCAAAGATTTAAATCTTTTAAATAGGCACAGTCATCCCCAAGGCAGGAGCTGTCTAAAAGGGAGTTTTTAATTATTTCTATAAATTTTAACTCAGTATTTTCCATTTTTACTTTAGCGCGCCATAAAGCCCTAAAAGCGCCATTTTATAGCTGTCTTTTGAAAAACCTGCAACTTGCCCAAGGCATTTTGGCGCAATGTAAGAGTTGTGTCTAAATTCCTCGCGAGAATATATATTGCTCAAATGCACTTCAACTGTTTTAATGTTCACAGAGGCAATAGCGTCCGCTATAGCAACACTTGTGTGAGTGTAGGCTGCAGGGTTAATTATAATCCCGTCAAAATTATTCAGCGCATTTTGAATTTTATCCACAATTTCGCCTTCAAAATTAGACTGAAAAAACTCAAGCTCGATTGATTGGTCTAAGCTTTTTGCGTAATTTTTAAGTTCTTCTTGAATATCATCAAGTGTCATTGAGCCGTATATTTCAGGCTCTCTTACACCAAGCATATTTAAATTTGGACCATTTATTACAAGAATTTTCAAAATTTTCTCCTTTTTATTCATCATACAAAAATTTTGCTTTTATTAAAATATCTTCTTCAACTCTTTCAATTTCCCTAAATTCAAGCTTATAACATTCATTAATTTTGAAAACGTTTAAATTTCCAATAAAATCCATGCCTGTGCCAAAAATTTTAGGTGAAACAAACTTGTAAATTTCATCTGCCATTTCTTGCTTAACCAATGTGGTTAAAATAGTTTTGCCTGTTTCGACAAGAATTGAATAAACTCCCATATTGTACAATTTTGCAAATAAATCTCTAAAATTTGCAAACTCAACAGGAGTAACGTTTTTCGGGAAATCTCTCTCTAAATTGTGCGTTGCAAGAAAAACCCTTGTATCATCATCCCTAAAAACCTGATAATCAAAGGGGATTTTACCATGCCTGTCTATAATTATCCTCTCAGGTGACCTTTCGCCTTTTAATCTGCAAGTAAGTGCAGGATTATCGGCCAAAACAGTACCTGAACCACTTAAAATACCAAAATACTGCGCTCTTAGCTTCTGCACATAAGCCCTTGAGGCCTCCCCTGTTATCCATTTTGACTCACCGCCTGCAGTTACAATTTTTGAATCAAAAGTTGTTGCGATTTTCACTGTAACATAGGGCATTTTTTTTGTGACATTTTTTATAAAAACTTTGTTTAACTCTTTGCACTCATCCTCTAAAACCCCGCTTATAACTTCAATTCCAGCGTTTTTTAATTTCATTACACCTTGTGAGCAAACAAGCGGATTAGGGTCATAAGTTCCTATAACAACTTTTTTAAACCCTTTTTCTATTATTAAATCTGCACAAGGCGGGGTTTTACCCTGATGCGAACAAGGTTCAAGATTTACAATAAGCGTTTTATCAGAAAAATCTACATCGCCTGCTTCAATTATTGCATTTCTTTCAGCGTGATTTTCGCCGTATTTTTTGTGTACACCTTTTGAAATTATTTTGTCATTGTTTTCATCGTAAATAATCGCGCACACCATAGGATTTGGCGCAACATCAAAACGATATTTTTGAGCCTCATCCAAACAAATTTTCATAAGTTCTTCATATTTTTTCATCATTTTAACCTGCCATGTTCTCCATAATCTTGATAACCGCCGGATATAATATAACTATAAACAATGCCGGCAAAAGAAACAATATCATAGGAATTGTCATTTTTGTACTTGCACTTTGTACAAGCTCCTCAATCCTTTGTTTTTTGCGAGTCCTCAATGATTCACAATAAACCCTGAGCGACTGCGCCACGCTTGTACCCATTTTTTCAGACTGCACAAGCATTGCCGTAAATGACTGCAAATCATTTGTATTAATTCGTTTTGCCATATTTTTAAGGGCTTCTTCTCTTGGTAAACCAGACATAACATCCTTTGAAAGCCTATTAAACTCACTGCTTACAGCCTTTGAAAGTCCGCTAAACTCACTTGCAACACGCTCAATTGCACCATCGACACCAAGACCCGCCTCAACACAAACCGACAATAAATCAACAGCATCAGGAAAATATTTTATAAACTCCTTTTGCTTTTTCTTAATGTGCTTCATTATTTGATATTCAGGGTATTTATACGTCATATAGCAAATTAATATTGAGCTTGAGGCAGTTGTTGTATTTGGAAACAAAAAAAGCATTGCAGCACAAAAAATAACAACTATTAAAAGCCTGTATAGCCTTCTGTTTTCAAACTCTAAAATATCATCATCGCTAGAGGCAACACCATAAGAGTACAAAAGCTCATGGATTTTTTTTCTAAAAACTTTATTTGAAATACTTTTTATGGAAATCGGCTTTAAAAGTTTTGAAAAATTGTTGTACAAGCTTTTTCTTCTGGATTTACCACCTGTTTTTCTGAGTCTTTGGCGCACAAAATTTTCATTTGGATTATAGAATATATTTATAATCCAAAATGCCCATAGACCCAGCAATATCGGTATTATCTCAGGTGGCAATTTCTCTCCTTAAATTTCAATAGTAACAATTTTTTTAATCATATAAACCCCTAAAAGCAACAAGGTCAACGCCAGCAAAAGTGCGCTGTTACCTTGCTGAGTGTTTAAAAGAGGACTCATATAATCAGGTGAAAGCACAAATAAAATACCAGCTATTATTGGCGGAACACATACAAGCATAAAGCCTGAAAATCTTGCCTGTGCGGTTTGAGCCTTCAACTGTCCCGCCATTTTAAAACGCTCCCTTATCGTATAAGAAAGCCCATCAAGAATTTTTGCAAGATTACCGCCCACTTCCCTTTGTAAAATTACTGCAGTAATAAAAAACTTTAAATCCATATTATTTGGAACGGTTTTTGATAAAGACAAAATCGCTTGCTTAGCGTCTGAACCCACAGCCAGCTCATCAATTGCAGTTTTAAATACACCTGAAATCGGCATTGGCATTTCTTTTGTAATAACTTCAAAGGCACTGTATATAGAGTGCCCAGCGCGTAGTGAATTTGAAAGCAAATCAAGAGTGTCAGGCAATTGTTTTGCAAATGCTGCATTTCTCATTGATGTTTTGATTTTTAAAACATTTAAAGGTATAAAAAGCCCCAAAATACTCAATAGCAAGAACTTTGGAGTAGTTAAAAGCAAAATTGTTGCAATAGGAACAACACACATAATGCTTATAATTATAAAGGTATCTACTTGCATATTCACACCTGAGAGCATAATTTCATTTTTTATCTTTTCTGTTAGTTTAAAACCCGCAAAGCGTTGAGCAAAAACCTTATAGCGAAAATTATTATAAAGAAAAGAAAACTCATCATCTTTATAATTTAATGTTTTTTTATTAGTGTTTTTTTCTTTTATTTCTTCAAGTCTTTTTTGCAGAGCAAACTGCTTGGGAATTCTAATTGAAAATAAATTCACAAGCAGCAAAAAACTCAAAAAACCAAGGAGTACAGATGCAAAAAATGCGCTCATCTCTTAAGCCTTTTTAATAAATCTACATTCAAGACCATTTCTTTATTTGCGATTTCTTCACGCGCTTTATTTGTTTCAACAGCACTAGGAGTTGTTGGCATTTGAGATTTATTACCATTTTTTGACAAGTAAGTGTGCCTGTAGCCCCTGTCAAAAATTTGCGGGTTTATTTCAATTCCTTTTGCTGAAATTTTATCTAAAAATTTTGGTCTAATTCCAGTTGAGGAGTGCATACCCATAACAGTATTAACACCTGCACCTGTTTGCTCCCAAACAAAAATATCCTGCATTGTAATAACATCGCCCTCCATGCCTACAATTTCAGATACTTTTGTAATTTTTCTTGAACCATCTGAAAGCCTTGAAACTTGAATAATTATATTAATTGCAGAGGCTATTTGACTTTTTATATTCTTTTCAGGCAAATCAATCCCTGAGAACATAACCATTGTTTCAAGCCTTGAAAGTGCATCACGCGGTGAATTTGCGTGC
The DNA here is from genome assembly GCA_944324385.1 of Candidatus Gastranaerophilales bacterium. Lineage (GTDB taxonomy): Bacteria > Cyanobacteriota > Vampirovibrionia > Gastranaerophilales > Gastranaerophilaceae > Galligastranaerophilus. Next base: position 28,641 of record CALUWD010000012.1, read on the forward strand.
AGGGTGGTTAAAGAGCCGTCATGGCCTGTGTTCATGGCCTGCAACATATCAAGTGTTTCAGCTCCACGACACTCCCCTATTATTATCCTGTCAGGACGCATACGCAAACTGTTTATAACTAAATCTCTTGCACTTACCTGCCCTTGTCCTTCGATGTTTGGCGGTCTTGTTTCAAGCCTTACAATATGTTCCTGCTGCAAAGAAAGCTCGGCAGAATCCTCTATTGTAATAATGCGCTCGCCATTTGGAATTTTTGCCGACAAACTGTTTAAAAGCGTTGTTTTACCTGCACCTGTTCCGCCGCTAATTATTATATTTAACCTTGCAGCAACCGCAGCAGACAAAACTTGAGCAATTTCCGTTGAAATTGAACCCCACTTCAAGAGGCTTTCCATAGTACCACTGTCTGCTCTAAAACGCCTGATTGACAAAGACGGGCCATCTATTGCAAGCGGAGGAATAATAGCGTTAACCCTTGAGCCGTCAGGTAAACGAGCGTCCACCATCGGGGATTTTTCATCAATTCTTCTTCCCACCTTTGAAACAATTCTCTCTATAATATTTTTCAGGTGGTTATTATCTTTAAAAGTAATTGTTGTTTTAAAAAGCTTTCCATTGCGCTCTACATATACATTTTTAGCACCATTAACCAAAATATCACTAATTGAAGGATCAGCTAAAAGCGGATCCAGCGGGCCATAGCCTTTTGCCTCTTGGATTATCTCCCTTATAAGTCTGTCACGCTCAATTTTATTTAAAGGGATTGAGCGAAAATTTGTAGAAATTTGATGTTCTATAAACTGCCTTATAAGGTTTTTTTGCTCGCTATCATTATAATTACTCCAGTCAGGAGTAGTGTTAACTTTATCTATCAAAAGCGCGTGGAGTTTTTCTTTTAAATCTGCAAACTCAGCACTCAAAGGCACATCGCCCATAAAAGCACTAAGCTGATTTTCCCCTGTTTGTATTTGCTGATTTTTTACACCGTTATTTAATCTATCTTTAAGTGACAATTACTTTTTCTCCTTCTTTTTAAATAATCCCATAAAGCCCGCATGCTCCGCCTTAACCTGCTTTTGCGCGCTGTAAGTATAATTATCTGACAAAAGTGCCGCAAGCTCTTTAAAGGCCTTGGCTAAATTTGACTGGTGATTAATATCACTAACGGGCATACCTTTATTTATTGCGTTAATAATTGTAAAATAGTTATTTGGTATTTTATAGTAAACACTGTGTCCTAAAACGTCCTCAACATCTTCGATTTTTATTTCATCGTTTTCCATGTACCTGTTTATTATAAGTTTAATTTTATCTTTTTGGTATCCTAGGCGCTTAAACAGGTCAAAACACCTTTGACAGTTGCGCACAGAGGGTAAATTTAAAATCGCAACAAGCAGTATTAAATCTGAATTATCAAGTGCTGTAATTGTTTTGCCGTCAAAAGAACTTGTTGTATCAATAATAACGTAGGAAAATACGCTTCTTAAAACGTTTATAAGTGTTGTAATATTCTCACTTGTTATAATTTCTGCCTGTTCTAAATCAGGCGGGTCGGCAAGAACATACAAAGAGGTATCTTTATATTTTTCAAGAGTTGAGAGCAAAAATGTTTCATCAATTCTCTCTAAATTATTTACAACATAAGAGGTGTCAAAAGAAGGATTTAAGTCCAAAAACGTTGTAACATCACCCATTTGAAAGTTTAAATCAACAAGAGCAACTTTTTCGTTTGTTAGATTTGCAATTTCAAGCGCAAGATTTGTTGCAATAGAGGTTTTACCAATACCGCCTTTGTTTGAAAAAGTAGTTATAACCTTACATTTTGTAGTGTCATTAATGTTGCCTAAAATTAAATCTTTAATTTTTTCAACCGATTGAATAAAATCATCCTCAATAAGAGGCTTTATAAGGTATTCCCTTGCCCCTGCACGAAGCGATTTTATGACTAATTCAGAATCTGCATTGTAAGAAAGAACAATAATTTTAGAGTTTCTGAGGTTTTTTGAAAACTTAACAATAGTATCTAAAGTCAGCTGAGTGCGTTCTGAAATGTCAACAATAATAAGGTTAGGGTGCATTTCATTAATTTGAGCATAAGAATTTATGGCATCATCAAATTCGCCAATTAAATTTATATCTTCGACTTTTTCCAAATAAGTCCGTATAAGCTCTCTGCTTGTGCTATCAGGTTCAATTATAACTGTGTCTATTTTTATGCTCATTTTTAAATGTCCTCTAGAACTGGCGCATCAACTATTCTTGGTGTAATAAAAATCATAAGTTCAGTATCATTTTTTGTGTCTTCTATTTTCTTGAACAGTATTCCAATAATTGGAATGTCGCCCAACAGAGGCACTTGATTATTTGATTTTGAACTTGAATTATTTAAAAGTCCTGCTATAACAAGGGTTTCACCGTCCATAAGCTCAACGGTTGTTTCAACTTTCCTTGTTTTAAACCCTGGAATTACAACAGCATTTTGAGCATCCATAACCCCTGATGAGCGGTCAATTTCGCTAACCTCAGGCGCAAGTTTAAGCTTAATCCTGCCTGTTTTTTCCATAATAGTTGGCGTAAAGTTTAAAATAACACCTGTCTTTTTAAAATCATAGGCAATTTGCCCGTACTGCCCAACATCAGAGGGGACGGGGACTTCATTACCAACATTAAAGCTTGCTTCCTCTCCATCCACAGCCAGAAGTTTTGGTTCAGCTAAAATCTGCGCGTCGCCTTTTGTTTCTGCTGCTTGAAGTTCAAAAGCTATGTCACCGGCTTTATTTGAAAAGAAATATTTAACCCCATTACTGACAAGTACACGAGAAAATTTGCCCAATGGCAAGGCATCAGTAGCAAAACCGCCGTCACCTGTCATAGAGCCGCCTGCCTGTTCAAATTTAGAGTTATTACCAATGCTAAAACCTGTGCCTAAGTTCCTTGAGAAGTTTTTTGTAACCTCTGCAACTTTTACCTCTAAAAGTACTTGTTTTGAAGCACTTTCGGTCATATCGACAAGATTTATATTGTAAGCTTTTGCAAGATCAAGAATTTTTTGTCTTGTAGCTGTTGTGCTGACTTTTCCTGATAAAACCGCGCCATTGTTGTTAAAAATAATCGACACATTTTCATTTGGTGCAATATAGTCTACTGCTTTTAAAAACTCATCCACATCCTGCTGAATTACAAGGTTGTAAAACACAGGTTCTGAATTTTTACCCCAAAATATAAGGCTTGTATTTCCTGCTTTTTTGCCGTTAACCATAAGTTGTTTTGAAGTTAAAATCACAATATCAGCTACACTTGGATCAGCTATTGAAATCCTTTTTACGGGAGTATCAAAATTTAAGATTTGAGATTTTCCAACAACCGCATAAAGCTTTTGGTTATTATCTTTAAGGGCATTTTTCACGACCATTGAATCATTGTAATTGTAACTGTCATCATTTTCCCATGGCGCATTTATATTTACAGGCTGGTTTTCCACCCCTCTAAAATTACTTTGCGCAAATGAGCAGGTGCACAAAAGCGCAAGAATAAGAGTAAATAGCAGCTTTTTAAACCTTCTAAACATCATAAGGGCGCCCCCACAATCATTTTTTTGTCGCCTGAAATAAATTCTATTTCCTCCTCGTTTTTAATTGTTGACTTAACAACAGGGACTTCTTGTTTTGGCTTTGTTTTAACCTCATTTGCAGGCATTTCGCTTGGTGCAATGTCATATTGAGGAATGTCACTAACTTCAACAAGGTTATCAGGAGCATCTGAAGGCATTTTTGGAAGCTGCGCGATACCTGAATTGAACTTGTAGCCTGTTCTTTCATGCCTGTTTCTTTGAATAATTACAGCCTTATCATTGTTTAGGGCAGTTATAAAAATAGGAACATCCTTATCCCTTATTTCAAGCATAACGTACTTTTGGGAGCTGTTTGGAATATCTAAAATATTTAAAATCCTGACATCCTGCGCAAGTATTGCATTTTTAGGGAAATAAATATCAGCGTGAGTTTGAGCTTTTACAAATGGGGGCAAGACATCAAGCCTTATAGCAACAGAGCGAAAACCGTGCTGTGGTTCGCTTTGGGCAATGTCCATATCAGAAGTTTTAAAGAAATTTTCTACAATTGGTGAATCAGCTTTAATGTCTTTTGTTGCGACAAGCCCTGAAATCTTTGCACTATCAGTTATAGCACCCTCTATCTCTATTGGAAACTGCTTTGTTGCAAGGTTATCAGCTTGAATTTTTTCGCCTTTTTTAATATCTGTTTTTGCAACAACGTAAATTATTTTTCTGATGGGTAAATTAGCGCTTGTTTGAGTGAGTTTTTTCAAGTTTTCATTTTCAATTTTTAATTTCACAATAACTTGATAAGAGGCGACTGCAATTGCAACCCCCACTATTGTGGAAATTATAAGCTGATTTTTATTTTTTTTGATACTCATAAACTCACAAAGCTTCCGCTTAACATTTTACATTATTTTACGCATTTGAGAAAATCATTAAGTTTCTTTACATGTTCATACATTTTTTCTCAAAAATCCAACCAGATTTATAAGCGCATTTTTTGCAATGTCTTCTTTAATTTCCACCCTCATTTTATTAACATCCTGATTTGTAATTTCAGATTGAAATTTTACAACTTCAATAACAGGTTTATTATTTTTTAAAATACCAAACCCTATATAACAAAGTCCGACAGGTTTTTCTTTTGAACCGCCTGTTGGCCCTAAAATACCCGTTGTTGCAAGAGAAATTTGCGCATAATTTAAAAGTCCCAAAGCCATTTGATAAGCAACATCAGAACTCACTGCGCCAAACTCGTCCAATGCTTCTTTTTTGACATTTAAAAATCTTGTTTTTGCTTCATTTGAATAAGTTACAAAATTTTGCTCAATATAAGCACTTGAGCCTGAAATATCAGTCAAATAAGAACTCACTAAACCGCCTGTGCAAGACTCGGCACAGGCGATTTTTAAACCGTTATTTATAAGAATTTCTTTGATTTCTTCAAGTATTTGCATCTATACCCCTATGAAATAGGCACATCAAGTGGCTCAAGCAGAATTACATCAAAGACAATTCCTTGGTCTATAACTACATCATGGCCTTTTCTAAATAAGTCAATTACACTATCACCTATTAAATAAGCGCCCCCGCCAATTGTACCACCTATTGCCGCAAATGGAGTAACTAAAAACCTTCCGCCTGTAAATAATTCTTCGCCTGATGTTATACCCCATTTAGTAGTATTTGAAATTATTTTACCGCTTTTTTGAGCATTTCTTTTAAGCTCATTCCAGTAATTTCCACCGCCTGATATTGCGCCGTCATCAAGAATATCAAAATTTGAACATATTGCAGCGCTTATTGGCAACTGTCTGCCCTGTGGAGTCACCACATGGTCAAAAGTTAAATATAAAAGCGCACTTCTAGACAACCTAGCCGTTGGCTTATATTTTTCAACAGTTCCGCGCACAAGCGAACCTGTTGGCAAAATTGTTTTTCCGTTGATTTTTATATCTTTTGTCAATCTTGCGCTAAACATATCCCCAGCTTGCATTTCAGATGTTGAAAGCGGTTCTGCCATAACAAGATTTAACTTTGTACCCTTTGGAATTCTTTGCGTATAAGCATCAGCCGACAACTGATAAGCAAAAACCTTTGGCATTAAAGCAACAAAAGCAAAAAGAGCAAATAAAGCGATTATTTTTTTCATCAAATGTTCTCCTTGTTTTTTAAATCTTTAACGGAAATTTTTCCAAACTTGGCACTAAGGTCATCAATATGATGAACAATGTAATAGAAAGGCTCTAAATCCCTTTCAGATAAGTCAATCATCGCTCCCCAATCACTTCTGCCATGGTGAGCTGCTATCATTTTTGCAATGTTTTTAAAACCTTCTTTCATACATAGCGTATAACCATACTGCGAGTGGGTTAACCAGTCTTTTTTAAATTCTTCGTTATACTCAATAAACCCTGTTTCAAGATTTATTTTATATTCAAAAATTTTGCCTATATCGTGCAAAATGCAAGCAGCGTATAGTTCTTCCTTATCAACCTTATTGTTTAATTTAGGATAAATTATTTTTGCAAAATCAACACATTCTAAAATATGCACCAAAAGTCCGCCAATGTAATTATGATGCATAGATTTTGCCGCAGGAGCGTATTTTAGAGCTTCTTGATTATTTTTTAGCGTGTCTAAAACGAAATTTTTAAGTTTTTCGTTTTCAAAAGTTTCGACAAAGTCGATTAATTCATTGTATTTTTCTTCGCATTGCCCCGCCTCAAGCCCACAGAGAGCTTCTTCAATTAACTCAAGATTATTTACAAGGCAATTATTGTACTTTTCATTGTAACTTGCGGTCAAAATTCTGACTGTATTCCCTGTTTTAAAAAGCTTTTCATCCAAACGATTAAGCGTTTCTTCCCATAAAATACAGTTCAAAACAGACGAATCATTGAGGTTTTTAAGCTGCATTTTGCCCATTTTTGTGCCAGCTTTTGTGTCCCCAACAATGAAATTTAAAACTTCGTAATCAGCATTTAAGTCTAGCATGCTACGATTTTATTATAAATTTTAATTTTTGTAAAGTTTTATTAATTTAATTTTTCTGCATATTGCAAGTCAGTTTTTCAAGCGTTTGGTTATTAATTTCGCCACCTATTAGCATAATAATTGAGGTGTAATACAGCCAGACCATTAAAATTGCAAAAGTACCGATTGTCCCGTAAACCCTGTTATATGTACCAAGTTCATTTACATACAGCGAAAAAAGCCACGAACCCAACAACCAAAATATACAGAAAAACATAGTCCCTGGAACAACGCTTTTTCTTTTAATCGAAAAATCACGCGCAGGCAATACGTAATAATTTATCATAGCCAGAATAAATAACATTAAAAACGCAACAGGCCAGCGACCTATAAGCAAGGTATTAACAAGGTTCTGCGGCATATGAACATAACTTGCAACGAAATTCAAAATCACCTTGCCAAAGATAATTAAATTAACTGAAATAAAAAAGAAAAATGTATTTACAAAAACCATCAAAACAGACAATAGCCTTGTTTTTATAAAACTCCTGTTCTCTTGAATTTTATTTGCACGATTTAAACCCTTAATAATAACAGCAATGGCATTTGAGGTTAAAACCAACGTTACAATAAAACCCACAATGGCCATTATGCCGCCATTTTGAAAAAGAATAACCTCTTTTAAAACACTATGCAACAACTCAGAAACTGCATTTGGCGTAAAAACGGAAATAAAATAAATCACCTTATCTACAAAAAACTTTTTACCCAGCCAACCAAAAACCGCCATTAAAAAAAGCATAAAAGGGAAAATACCCAAAACAAGCATAAAAGCCATCTCAGATGCCATTCCAGGGAAATCCTCCTGAACGATTGAATTTTTTAAATTTATAACATATTCTTTTACAAGTTTAATCATAAATTTTCCTAAATGTGTTTTTTTGCTTCCTCTAAAAGGCAAATCAAAGCTTCATCCACAGGTTTTTTAATAGTGCATCCTGCAGCCCTTATATGCCCGCCACCATTAAATTTTTTAGCTATTTCTGTTACATCTTTTTCCTTGGAGCGCATAGAAACTTTTGTAGAATTATTTCCTGCTTCTTTTAAAACAAAAGCCAGCTCCACAGGCTTCATAGAGCGCAAAACTTCACAAATTCCCTCTGTATGTTCATCTTTTGCGCCAAATTTTTCCATATCCTTAGTTTTTACAAGAGTGTAGGCTATTTTATCGTTGCATATTAACTTAGCATTTGTCACACAATATGCCTGAAACATAACCATAGCTTTTGATTTCAAATCATAACACTTTCTTGCAATACTTGCAGTATCAACACCGATTTTTGCCAGTTTAGCTGCTATTTCAAGCGTTCTTGGAGTAACTGTTTCGTATTTAAAACACCCTGTATCAGTTAAAATTGCAACGTAAATGGAATTTGCCATCTCAAGCGTTATTTCTTTTTTTTGCACTTCAAACATCTCATACAAAACTTCGCCTGTGCTTGAAATTCCGCCTAAAATATGATTATAGTCCGCAAAACCTCTATTTGTCTTGTGGTGGTCAATATTTATTGTAACTTTGGCATTGTTAAAAATTTCTCTTGCATTTTCTACAATTCTATCAACTGATGCCACATCAACACAAATTACCGTATCGTAAATATTTTCAACATTTTCAAGCGTTTTTGCCTCGTTCAAATATGGCATAAAAGAATAAATCTCAGGATAACTTTTACCCTTTGACACTTGCAAAAGTATATCTGCCTTTTCCCCAATGTAAGACTTTAGGGCACAAGCACTGCCCAAAGTATCACCATCAGGATTAACATGGGTAATTATTAAAACCTTTTTTGCACTCTCAATTAACTCAAAGATTTTTTTAATCATGTTCAAAGGTTAGCACAAAAAAATATTTTTTAAAAAGCACTTTTTACATTTTTTAATTTTGTGACACTGCCTTTATAAAAATCAAGGAAAGAATAGCTGTTTTTAAGCTCGTAAGCCTCATTTGAGGCAAGCATTTTAAGTGCATTTTTAAAAAGCTTATAAGCGCTTTTTGGTTTTTTTGTATCAAGCAGTAAATCTATTTTTAAGCAGTATAGCGAATACATTTTTTCGCTCTCCGCCAATTCAACCTGCATTGCACTCTTTTCACAAAAATCAAAAGCTTTTTCATAATCACCCTTTTGGGCGCAACAGTACGCAATTTTTGAGGTTACTTCAAAATCGTCTTCGCCTAATTCATACAACTTTTGCCACACCTCAAGTGCTTGAGCAATTTTATCCTGAATAACAAGCATATTCCCCTTAAGCCTCAGCGCTTTTTTATGCCAAGGTTCAATCTCAAGTGCACGCGATAAGTATTTTTGCGCTTTTGAATTGTCCTCTATATAAAAAAAGGTGTCATAAGCTATTTTATAGTACTTTTCCGCTAAAAAATTTATAACTCGCATAATTGATTTTATTTTTTAAATGTCATTATTTTCATTGTATAGACAGTTATTCACTAGGGCTAGTATATTTTTTTTAAAAGGTTAAAAGCATGATAGGGTGCATGTTAGACATGACATTACAAATCGTTACATTAAGGCATGAATTTTAAAAAAGATTTAAGATATAATTATAGAAATTAATTTTTTAAAATACTTGGTTGGAGGAAAAAAAGTGAATTCGCTTAGCGAGAGTGCAAATGATTCGGTATTGTCATTATCAAAAAACGCAATTAAAGTGCTTGAAAAAAGGTACTTAAAGAGGGATTTAAACGGAGAGGTTGTTGAAACACCGGAAGATTTATTCCACAGAGTTGCAGATACTATAGCAGGTGCTGATAGAGAATTTGGCGCAACTGATGAGGAAGTTAAAAAAACGGCGCAAGATTTCTATGAAATGATTACTAAGTGCTATTTTATGCCAAACTCACCCACACTTATGAACGCAGGAAGGGATTTAGGACAATTAAGTGCTTGTTTTGTTCTGCCTGTTGAAGATTCACTTGAAGGGATTTTTGAAACAATTAAAAACACAGCATTAATTCATAAATCAGGCGGCGGTACAGGTTTTTCTTTCTCAAGATTAAGACCAAAAAACGATGTAGTGCATTCTACAATGGGTGTATCATCAGGCCCTGTTTCATTTATGGAAGTATTTAACGCTGCAACAGAAGCTGTTAAACAAGGCGGTACAAGACGCGGCGCAAATATGGGTATCTTAAGAATTGACCACCCAGATATTTTAGAATTTATTCACTGTAAAGATGACTTGTCAAAACTAAATAACTTTAATATTTCAATTGCCGTAACGGATGAATTTATGAAGGCGGTTGAAGAAGACAGAGATTTTGAACTCATTCACCCCAACACAAAACAGTGCGTTAAAAAAGTAAACGCAAGAGAAATTTTTGACATAATTACAAAAGGTGCTTGGGCTTCAGGCGAACCGGGTATCATCTTTATTGATAGAATTAACGAGGATAACCCGACACCTGCGTTAGGCGAAATTGAATCTACAAACCCATGTGGCGAAGTTCCGCTTTTACCTTATGAGGCTTGCAACTTAGGTTCAATTAACCTATCTAAAATGATTAAGAAAAACCCTGCAGGCGGCTTAGATGTTGACTGGAGCAAACTTGCTAACGTTACTCGCCTTGCGATACATTTTCTTGATAACGTAATTGTTGTAAATAATTACCCATTGCCTCAAATTGCGCAAATGGTAAGCAATATTAGAAAAATCGGTCTTGGGGTTATGGGTCTTGCCGATATGCTTATGCAACTTGGAATTCCTTATAACTCTGAAGAAGGCTGCGCTCTTGGTGCTAAAGTTATGGAATTTATTGACTACCATTCAAAAGCACAAAGTATTAACTTGAGCGAATCAAGAGGAAGCTTTAAAGGCTTTGAAGAAAGCGTTTACACTCGCCCTAATTACCTTTACAACAAATACAAAGGCAAAAGCGCAGGTGTTATCATAGATGAAATGTGGGAAGATTTAGATAACAGAATTAAAAAATCCGGCATTAGAAACGCAACTACAACTTGTATTGCACCCACAGGCACAATTTCAATGATAGCAGGTGCATCAGGCGGTATTGAGCCATTGTTTGGTTTGGTATTTAAACGCAACATTATGGACGGCACAATTCTTCTTGAAGTTAACCCTGTTTTTGAAAATTACGCAAAAGAACACGGTTTCTACAGCGAAGAATTAATAGAAGAAATTGCAAAAACAGGTTCAATTGCACATATAGATGGAATTGATGATGAAACAAAAAGAATTTTTGCAACAGCGCATGATGTTTCACCTGAAGCACATATTATGATGCAGGCAGCATTCCAATTGCACACTGATAACGCTGTTTCAAAAACTATTAACTTTGTTGAAAGCGCAACGGTTGAAGATGTTGCAAAAGCTTATATGTTAGGCTTTAAATCTGGTCTTAAAGGTTTAACCGTATATCGTAACAACTCAAGATGGTTGCAGCCAATGGTTGTAGATAAAATCAAAACCAAAGAAGACGCGCAAGCCGGTGTGGTTAATGACGGCGGCGTTGAGCCGGCGGAATGGAACACTACGCAAGCGGCAGCCGGTGTGGTTAATGACGGCGGCGTTGAGCCGGCGGAATGGAACACTACGCAAGCGGCAGCCGGTGCACAAAACCAAACAGACTGGAGTCAATCTCCATCTGCAATAGGTGCACCAAGCGCTTCACCTGCACAAATTAATATTCCCGCTTTTGACGAGGAACATAAACAAGTGGAAACCATAGGGGAGAGAGTGGATGACAACGGCGTAACACTTAAAACCGTTGTATGTCCTGAATGCGGCAACTCAATAGAAATGGCAGAAGGATGTTTTATATGTCTTAACTGCGGTTACTCAGGTTGCAGCTAGAAACTTTTTAAGCCGGCAAATTTGCCGGCTTAGATTTTTTATGTACAATATAAGAGATGAAAAGATTTTTCAATTTTCTAAAAAGTAAATATAACAAATTTATTTTTCAGCTTTTAAATGAAAAAAAGCTTCCGCCTGCGGTTTTTAAGGTAAAAATTGAAACAAAATGCCTTGTCCTTGCCCCCTATATAGGTGCAGAAACAAGAGGTTTGGGTGGTCTTATTGCACAATACCCTAAAAATTTTGAAATTTTAGCCTTAACAAACGGCTCCTCGATGATAAAAAATGTAAGTCAAATTGAAGCAATTAACATTAAAAAAGAACAATTTTTTAATGTAATGAAACACGCTAGAGTTAAGGGTTATAAAATTTTCAACATAAACTCAGGCGCGCTAAAAGATGAGTATAAAAAAATATCTAGAATAGACATAAGTGAAGTTGATTTTATCTTTGTACCTAATCCATTTGGGGGCGATTTAGACACCTTAGCCCTTATTAATCATCTTAAGATGATTATTAAAACAAAAGAGCATAAAAAAACTCTGCAAATTTTAATGTATGAAAGCGATTGCGCCTTAACATACATTGATTACTATACAGATATTACAAATATAGCCTCGACAAAAAAACAAATGCTTAATATGTACTATTCAAATGATCAAAAATTAATATCAGGTGTAATTGGCTTAAATAAATTTCGCTCAATTAACTACAGCGGCGATATGTCAGAATGCTTTGCAAGCTTTTTTGTAGAGGACTTTTTAAAACTTCCACTTATGTAGTGACAATGTGGCAATTGTAATATAAGCTTTTTATTATATAATTATTCTGTCAATATAAGGAGGAAAAAGCTATGGATAAATACGTATGCACAGTTTGCGGTTGGGTTTATGACCCTCAATCAGGCGACCCTGCAAACGATATAGCAGCAGGTACATCTTTTGAAAATTTACCTGATGATTTTCTATGCCCAATTTGCGGTGTAGGTAAAGACCAATTTGCAAAAGAACTATAATTTAAAAGGACAAAAACATTATGAAACTTATTAAGGATGGCGTATATTACTGTGGTGTGGAAGATTTTGGGAGAAAAATTTTTGACCAATTAATCCCCTTACCGCATGGAACAACTTACAATTCATACTACATAGAAGGCGACAAAAAACGCGCTTTGATTGATACATCTTACTCTAAAACAATAAAGGAATTTATTGAAAACTTAAATGGCAAAGGCGAATTTATTGATTATGTAATTGCAAACCACGCTGAAGGCGACCACTCGGAAGCTCTTGTTAAAGTTCTTCAAATGAATCCTAACGCTAAAGTTGTTACAAATAAAAAATGTATGGACTTGTTAATTGACCAGTACGCCATTCCTGAAAATAAGTTTCAAATAATTAACGACGGTGATGAAATCTCCCTTGGAAATAAAACTCTAAGATTTCACCTTGCTCCTTGGGTACATTGGCCAGATACAATGTTTACCCACCTTGTTGAAGATAACATTTTATTTACTTGCGACTTTTTAGGTGCGCACATTACCTACAATCAAGGGCAATTTTACGCACAGGAAACTCAAGAGTATTTGCTAAGTGCAAAAAGATACTACGCTGAAATTATGATGCCTTTTAGACCTCATTGCAGAAAATACCTTGATAAAATAAAACAAATTAACCCCTCGATGATTTGCCCATCTCATGGTGGAGTGTATAAAAACCCTGATTTTATACTAAATGCTTATTATGAGTGGACAGCAGACACGCCAAAAAATAAAGTTGTAATACCTTATGTTTCAATGTATCAAAACACTGAGCGCATGGTGGATAGACTCGCTGAAAAACTCAAAGAAGAAGATGTTGAAGTACATAAGTTTGATTTAATATCAGATGACATTGGCGATTTAGCAGTTGAATTGGTTGATGCTGCAACAGTTGTCTTTGGGGCGTCTATGGTTCTTGCAATGCCTCATCCCTACGCATTTTTTGGAGTTTATTTAACAAATGCGCTAAGACCAAATGTAAAATTTATGTCTATTTTAGGCTCTTACGGCTGGGGCGGCAATTTAGTCGGCAAAATTGAAGAAAACACAAATCTTCTACAAGCTGAAAAACTCGACTATATAACTGTTAAAGGCAGAGCAAAACAGGAAGATATGGAGCGCATTGACGCTTTAGCGCACACTATAGCTCAAAAACACAAAGAAATAGGCGCAAAATAATATGAAAAAACTGAAACTGCCACCTGCACAAATCATAGAAGAAGCGCAAAAAGAAGTAGCAAAATATTTTGAGAAAATAGATAAAATTCGTGATTTTAATCAGGAAAAAGTCTTGCGTGCTTTTCAAAAAAATAAAATCGGCGAAGAACATTTCTACACCGTTACAGGCTACGGACACGATGATATGGGTAGAGAAGCCCTTGATAATGTCTTTGCGGATGTTTTCAAGGCTGAAAAGGCGATTGTACGCCCGCACTTTGTATCAGGGACTCACACTTTAGCTTGCGTGCTTTTTGGTATTTTAAGATATCAAGACACTCTTATGTCTGTTGCAGGAAAGCCCTACGACACGCTGGATGAGATAATCGGACACTCAAGAGAAGGCGAATACCCGCAATGTTCGCTCAAAGGTCATGGCGTTGACTACATTGAAGTACCCCTGATTGATGACACTCTTGTTGACTTTGGCGCAATTTCAAGAAGAATAACGCCAAACACTAAAATGGCACTAATTCAACGCTCACGAGGCTACAGCCTAAGACACTCTATTTCAATAAATGAAATAGAACAAATTGTATTAACAATTAAAGAAAAAAATCCAAATACAATTTGCTTTGTTGATAACTGCTACGGCGAATTTGTAGAAGATAGAGAACCTCTTGAAGTAGGTGCAGACATCATTGCAGGCAGTTTAATTAAAAACCCCGGCGGTGGAATTGTTGAAGCGGGCGGCTATATTGCAGGCAGAGCAGATTTAGTTGAAATGTGTGCAAATCGCTTAACTGCACCGGGGATAGGTACGCAGGGCGGCGCAATGTTCAATCAGACACGAGTTATGCTGCAAGGCTTTTTTATGGCGCCATCAGTAGTATCTGAGGCACACAAAGGCGCAAGGCTTGCTGCAAAAGTCTTTGAAACAATAGGCTTTAAAACACATCCACGCTCAAGAGAGGACAGGACGGACTTAATTCAAACAATAAAATTTGAAAACCCTCAAGCTCAAGCCGCATTTTGTAGAGCATTACAGAAATACTCTCCCGTTGAAAGCTATTTAACACCAATTCCTGATGGGGTCCCAGGGTACGAGGACAAGCTCATTATGGCAGGAGGAAGTTTTATAGAAGGTTCAACTCTTGAATTGTCCGCAGATGGCCCTGTGCGTCCGCCTTATGCTGTTTATATGCAAGGAGGCTTGAATTATGCGCACGTTAAAATTGCACTAAGGGGCATTCTTGAAGAATTAAACGAAATTTAATTTTGTTTAAAAGCTTGAATTATAGCATCTGTGAGCTTTGATACCTGAATTACCTTAATATCAAGTTTATTAATTTTTTGAGAAATGTTTTTGTTAACACAGGGAACTATTGCACACTCAAAACCAAGCTTCTGTGCTTCTTTTAAGCGCTTTTCAAGGTTATCAACCGCACGAATTTCGCCCGACAAGCCAAGTTCGCCAATAATTACCGTTTTTTCCTTCAGGGGAATATCACGTGCACAACTTAAAACCGCAAGTGCCACGCCTAAATCCGCCGCAGGCTCGATAATGTCAATGCCGCCAATTACATTTATATAAACATCCTGCTTTGAAAGGTTAAGACCAACTTTTTTTTCTAGAACCGCAAGGATTTGCAGCAACCTGTTATATTCAATTCCCCTTGCAACCCGTCTTGGGTTTGGATATGGCGTAGAACCCGTTAATGATTGAATTTCAAGTAACAAAACTCTTGTGCCTTCAAGCGTTGCAATAACACTGCAACCGCAGTTTGCACTCTCTGAGGGGTTTAAAAATAACTCTGAAGGGTTTAAAACCTCACTCAAGCCGTCATCTTCCATATTAAACACACCAACCTCAGAAGTTGTGCCGAAACGATTTTTAATTGAACGTAAAATGCGATAACTTTTGTATCTGTCCCCTTCAAAATTTATAACACAATCGACCATATGCTCCAAAACCTTTGGACCTGCGATATTTCCCTCTTTTGTAACATGACCGATTATAACCGTTGTTATATTTTTCTGCTTTGCAATGTGCATTAAAATATTTGTACACTCTCGGATTTGAGAAACAGAACCCGATGAGGATGTAATTTGAGAGGAAAAAACAGCCTGAATAGAGTCAACCACCAAAAACTCAGGTTTAATTTCATCAATTTGTTTAATAACTTCCTCAAGACAATTTTGATTTGTAACATATAGACAATCACTGTTCACACCAAGCCGCAATGCGCGCAGCTTAACCTGCTCGGGCGATTCTTCCGCACAAATGTACAGGGCGCAAACGGGGTTTTTATTCAGGTCTTTTGAACATAAATTTTTGCAAGTCTGCAAAATAAGGGTGGATTTACCAATACCGGGATCGCCCGCTAAAAGTACAAGTGAACCTGCCACAAAACCGCCGCCCAAGACTCTATCCAGCTCTTGCATATTTGTTTTAAGGCGGATTTTCTCATCATTTTTAATGTCATTAATTTTTTGTGCTTTAAGCTCAGAATTTAATACAAGACTAGGTGCACTATTTGACTTTAATTGTGGGGTGTCTTGTACACTCTCCTCGCAAAAAGTTGCGAAATTACCACAATCAGGACACCTGCCAAGGTAGGAAAAGCTCTCATACCCGCAAGATTGACACACCCATTTTGTTTTTACTTTTGCCATAAAACTATTTTAATCTTCTGAAATTAATTCTTCAATAGATTAATTTAATTTATTAAATTATTATTTATTTTATAATCATGAACAATGAATTTACACTAGAAAACTTTGAAAAAGAATTTCTCAAAAAAAGAAATGTATGGTTTAATAAGCACTTTGTTGGCAAAGGAATAAACGACGCAACCTAACCTGTTACCCTGAACGACCAAAATCGTCACCCTGAACGACCAAATCGTCACCCTGAACTTGTTTCAGGGTCTTACAAACCTACTGGGCAGGGTCTTGCAAACCTACTGGGCAGGGTCTTGCAAACCTACTGGGCAGGGTCTTACAAACATACGCATTTAAACTTTTAAGCATCCGCTTTTCAGATGCTGAAATAAATTCAGCATGACGGTTTTTTGTGTTCAGCATTACAGAGATGCTGAAATAAATTCAGCATGACGTTTTTTGTGTTCAGCATTACAGAGATG
>CALUWD010000013.1 GCA_944324385.1 Candidatus Gastranaerophilales bacterium
CAGCGTATTTTCCATTAACATGGCAATTGTCATAGGCCCAATCCCCCCGGGAACAGGCGTTATAAGAGAGGCAACTTTTGAAACTTCCTCAAAATCAACATCTCCCTTGATTTTTCCGTTTTCATCACGCGAAATACCAACATCAACCACAACTGCACCAGATTTAACAAAATCTTTTGTTACAAGGCCTTTTATGCCTGTTGCGCTAATTAAAATATCCGCCATTCGCGCAATTTGCGGCAAGTTTTTTGTTTTAGAATGCGCAACCGTAACTGTGGCATTTTGCGCTAAAAGCAAATGTATCAAGGGTTTGCCCACCATATTAGAACGCCCTATGACAACAGTATTTGCGCCTTGAATTTCTACGTTATATTTTTTTAGGAGCTTTATAACGCCCTTTGGAGTGCAAGAAACAGCATAAGGGCTTGAATTTGTCAAAAGTCTGCCACAGTTTATGGGATGAAAGCCATCGACATCTTTTTTTGGGTCAATAAGTTCTATAAAGTCTTGCGACACAAGGTGTTTAGGCAATGGCAGCTGCAGTAAAATCGCGTCCGTGTCCTCATCTAAATTTAAGTTTAAAATTAAATCCTTTAGTTCATTTGAGCTTGTATTTTCTTTTAAACGGTAGGTTTTTGAAACAAAACCAAGCTCGCGCGCAGTTTTTTCCTTGTTGCTTACATAAATTTGCGATGCAGGGTCATCTCCGACAAGAATTACCGCCAAAGAGGGCTTTTTTTGCAACTTTTCAACTTTTAGTTTAATCTGTGCAAGGATTTCTTTTGAATAAGCCTTGCCATCCATTATTTGAGCCATTTTACACCCCTCCTGAAGTATCTTGCGGGAGATTTAAACGAGGGTAAAAATCTTTTATAATTTCTTTAACCTTTTCATAGCTCACATCATCACCCAAATCATCGATAATTCCAAGTAAATTAAGGTTATTGAGGTTTATTTGCTCAACAAATTTATTTAAAGTTTCTTTTTTAGCTTTATTTAAAATCACCCCAAATTGCCCGTCTGCTGCGTATTTTTTAGAAAAGTCATAAATTTCGCCTGCAAGATGAATAGACTTTTGAGTAGGATTAGCAACGATTATTGAGGTATCAATAGGGTAATCCACAAGTAAATTTAAATATTTAAGGTCAAATTCACAATCAAAAATAACAAAATCATATCTGTCGACAAGTTTTACAAGAGCATCGTTCATCTGCTTTGTAATAGGGCAACGACAGTCTTTTGAGGCAACAAACCAAGACACAATAATTTCTGTATTTTCTTCCACTTCTTCTAAAATGTCCTCAAGCGCCCACTCGATGTATTCTTGCTTTGTCATGCCCTTTGGTATGCCTGTTTTATACTCGTGTTTACCGGAGCGAATGCCATATATTGTATTTCTTGATTTTAAACCGAAACTGCCTGCAAGCTCGCAAGTTAGGTCATTATCCACAAGTAAAATTGATGAAGATGGAAAATATTCCCTCAAAAGTGAACAAAAAGCCCTTGTCAGAGTAGTTTTACCGCTTCCGCCTTTGCCTAAAAGTGCAAGAGTATGTGTCATAAAAGCGCACCACACCTTTCTTTAAGACGCAAAGAAAGCTCCTGCGTAAGTTTTAATGCCTTTAGCGCGCCCTCGTCATCAAGTGAACCGCAACCGCAAGAAGGGGTAATGAACGACTGTTTTAATAGCAAATTTTTATCAATGCCCTTTGATGTAAAACATTTTATAGAATCGTCAAATTTTTCCTCAAGACCAACAATATCAAGGTTTTTCAATTCATCTTTATCTAAAGTCGGAACAATTCCAAAAGCAAATACACCGCCTTTTTCAAGGAATTTTTTAGCCTGAGGCGCAAAATTTGCAACACTTTGCGAAAACGAATAAGCGTCAAAGTTAACAATATCAACATTACTTGAAAGAGCAATTTCCCAATCAGTTTTGCCGCAACAGTGTACACCACTTAGGGCACCGAATTTTTTCAAGTCATCTGCAATAATTTTAAGCATTTCTATGACATCTGAATTCTCAACCGATAAAAACGCACAAGAGCCGACTTGCGAAATTGAAGGCTCATCCATAAAAATTATTGACTTAGCGCTTGGTGCAGCCCTTTTAAACTCTTTTACCTGCCAAAGTGCTTTAAGGGAAAGTGTTTTAGTGCAAACATCTCTTAAAATATCGTTATAGTAAGCGCATTTGCCCTCATTATCGACTATTGAGGTTGAAAAAGTAAAAGGACCTGTAATTGAACCTTTTACAAAATCAGGATGATAATTTTTTAATTCATTTAAAAAAGGTGCAAGAGAATTGGAATTTGGCGGTAAAATCGCATATTTATCAAGCGTTTTTTCGCATTGAATTAAATCATCCGCACTTATAACATTTTCATAATCAAAAAATAATTCTTCAAGGGCAATAAAAAATTCTTCACTTTCAGGATTTAAAAAATATTTATCACCGTCAAAGCTAAGTCCTGCAAGATTTTGCGTGTATTGAAACACCATATCTTCTTCGCGCGCAAAATGTGGCAACTGTGGCCAAAAAGGTATACTTTTAAATTCCTTAAAAATAAAGTCCAGTGCACATTTTGGCGCATTATCACCTTTGAAGGGCAAAGAGCCTATTCCTGTATAATTTAAACTTAACTCGCTCATAGATTTATTTTATTATAAAATTAAAAAGAAGTAAAATTATAAAGAGGGTAAAAATGGCACAAAATAAGGAATATAAAAACATTTTACTTGTAAACTGGGGCGGAATAGGGGATGAAATTCTTTTTATGCCCGTTATAAAGAGCCTTAAAGACACTTTTAAAGAGTGCAAAATTACTCTTGCTCTTGAACCTCGAAGTGCAAGCATAGTACAGCTTTGCCCTGATATTAACGACACAATAAAAGCAGACATAAAAGCAAAAGGGGTAAAAAAATATTTAAACATTTTAGGATTTTTATCTGAAGTTTGGACTAAAAATTTTGATATTGTAATATCAAGTGGAAAATCCCCGCTGGTGGCCATTTTGCTGTTTTTAACAGGAATAAAAGAGCGCATTGGATTTAAGTCAAAAACTTCTTTTTTACTTACAAAAAGCGTAGAGTTAAATGAAAATCAATATGCCTCAAATATGTATCACGACTTAGTTTCGCCAATTTGTAATTTAGCTTGCGAACTACCTAAAATTGCCGTTGATGAAAATTACATTTTACCTCAAAAGCTGACAAGAGGCGAGTTTGTAGCCATTCACCCAGGGGTGAGCAAAATGAGCATAAGCAAAAATATTTTAAAATGCCCAAATTTAGATTTTTGGAAAAATTTAATCATAGAATTGCTTGAAAAGGGCGAAAAAGTGGTGCTTTTTGGCACACGTGATGATGAAGATTTAATTTCTAAAATTATTGCTGATGAAAAAATCACATCAAATCAAAATTTTATAAATTATTTCAACAAAACAAAAAGTTTGCTTGATATGGCAAATATTTTTAACAAGGCTAAATGCGCAATTTGTGCGGATTCTGCACCAATGCATGTGGCAGTAGGGGTTAATGTCAAGACTTTTGCAATTTTTGGTCCGACAAATGAAGAAAAACTTTTGCCAAAAAATGAAAAATTCCATGTAATAAAAAACAATGTTCCATGTCGACCCTGCTTATGGCACAAAAGGGCGCAAAACTGCGACAGCAGCGAATGTTTAAATATTGATTATAAAGAAATAATAAGCAAAATTTAGGCTTGGTTTGATTTTAAGCTTTAGTTATTGTAAAATTTTCATAGGTTTTGAGTAAAATGAGGCTTAAAATATATGAAAAAGATATTGTGTCTGCTTGTACTTTGTTTATTGGCTTTTAGCGTAAATACAACTTTCGCGCTTGAAGTTACCGATGTTAAAAATGACCACTGGGCAGCTTCTCAAATTGCAAATGCGCTAAATAAAGGATATATGGGCTTTAAAAGCGGTTATGCTTTTGCACCTGATGAAACACTTTCAAGAAGCGAATTTGTGCATATGCTTTTAAAAGTCATTCAAAGTGAAGACATTATGACAGATGGCACAACAAAATTCAAAGATGTAGATTCATCTACAAGATTTGACCAGAGCATTTTAACATCAGAACAACTAAGGCTTATTTTTGGTTATCCTGATTACACTTTTAAGCCTGAACAATCAATTTTACGCTCAGAAGCAAATGCAGTAATAGCAAACGTTACAAAGGGTTTTTATGGCGATATAAATGTACTTAACGGATTTGCAGATACTGAGCAAATCCCAAACTGGGCTAAGTATTCTTACATTAAAAACGTTGTAAATAAATTATATGTAAATCATCCTGACCCATCTTACTTTAGACCAAATGACTTTTTAACACGCGCTGAAGCTGCCGTTTTATTTAGCCAGGTTGAAAAACAACTAAGCCTTGTTGAAGATAAATTTAAAAGAACTGCAAATAAACAAAAAACAGAATTTTTAGGCACAAACACTCTAAAACTTGTTGAAGGCGCGCCAAGGAATACTGTTAATCTTTACAACACAAAAAATGTTATTGAAGCAGGAAATATTATTGTTGCAAAACCAAGTCAGCCTATAAACAGCAAAAAGCACGAAATTGGCGACCAGCTTGTTTTTGTTGCACCAGCTGATGTTTACACTCAAGAAGGCACATTCTTATATCCTGCAGGAACACAATTTGTAGCTGATGTTCAAAAAATTAAATACACACCCTTTAGAATTAAAAAACAAAAAAATCTTATTGTTTTAAGAAAATTCTATATGCCAAACGGAATTAGCCACCAAATGGCAGGCGTAACCTACACTACAGACAAGGGCAAAGTTGTTACAACAAAAACAGTTGATAAAAAAGCACCTGTTAAAGAAAACTACTTTGAAGGCAGAAAAAACATTACAAAAGCTGAATTTTTAGTTAAATATACAAACAAATTGTCCCCTGTTGTTAAATATGACTTAAAAGGTGATGAGCTTGTATATATCCTCTTAACAGGAGATATGGTTATACCTAATGAAAATTATTGG
This sequence comes from Candidatus Gastranaerophilales bacterium, assembly GCA_944324385.1. Lineage (GTDB taxonomy): Bacteria > Cyanobacteriota > Vampirovibrionia > Gastranaerophilales > Gastranaerophilaceae > Galligastranaerophilus. The sequence continues at coordinate 5,025 of CALUWD010000013.1, forward strand.
GAATTTGAAGTTGAGGACGACTCACAAAGTCCTGACGATTCAGTTAATACCCACGAAAATATGTAAAATAAGCGGCTCCCAAAGGCTCGATAAGAGCCTGCTTTAATCAAGAGCCGCCTATTTAATTAAATTCTTAATCATAATTAAATCTTTAAGAGTTAAATTTCTGGGTGAATTAATTTCTGTTGAATGCTGCCTTAAAAGGTAAGACGGGTGCAAAACAGGGATAAATTTAATACCCTCGTAACCTTTTATATTTTCAAAAATCTGCCCGCGAACTTTTGAAATTTTAAGCTTTTTATCTAAAAAACTCTCCATTGCAGTAGCTCCGCAAAGGACAATAATTTTTGGCTTTATAATTTCAATTTGAGCTTGCAAAAACTTTTCACAAGCCTTTTTTTCTTCTTTTGTAGGTTTGCGATTTTCAGGCGGTCTGCACTTTAGAGTATTTGCAATGTATAAATCCTCATCTCTATTAATTCCTGCAGAGCGCAAAAACTCGTTTAAAAGCTTGCCCGCACGACCTACAAAAGGCTTGCCAAGCTTATCTTCATCAGCCCCGGGGGCTTCTCCTATGAGCATAATTTTAGCTTTATTTGAACCGTCAGAAAATACTATATTGTTTCTTGTTGCAAAAAGAGGGCAGCACTCACATTGCTGCGCCTCTTTTTCAAGATTTTTTAACTTTTCAAAAGTCATTAGTTTTTATATTCCTTTTCAAATCCAAAAAGTGAAGATACACTTTGATCATCGTGAATTCTTGAAATTGCCTCACCTAAAAGCGGTGCAATGCTTAGTTGTGTAATTTTTGTCGGAATAAATTCATTTTTCAAAGGAATTGTATTTGTAACAATAACTTCTTTAATTGGCGCCTCATCAAGTCTTTGCAGCGCAGGACCTGAGAACACAGGGTGGCAAGCACAAACATAAACTTCTTTTGCGCCTTCTCTTATAAGAAGCTTTGCAGCCTCGCAAATTGTACCTGCTGTGTCAATCATATCATCAAACATAACGCAAACCTTGCCTCTAACATCACCTATAACATGGTCTGCAATTGCAACATTGTGTTTATCACGACGTTTATCAATAATTGAAAGAGGGCAGTTAAGAGCTTTTGCAAATGCACGGGTTCTTTGAACGCCGCCTGTATCAGGAGATACCGCCATAAGAACATCTGATGGGATATTTAATTTTTTAATGTAATCAACAAGCACAGGTGTTGAGTAAATATGATCAACCAAAATATTAAAGAAACCTTGAATTTGACCTGTGTGCAAATCCATTGCAAGAACACGATTTGCGCCCGCAGTTGTTAAAAGGTCCGCAACAAGTTTAGCTGTAATTGCTTCTCTGCCTGATGTTTTTCTATCTTGGCGAGCATAACCGTAATAGGGAATAACCGCCGTAATTGTCTTTGCACTTGCACGCTTAAACGCGTCGATTATAATTAAAAGCTCCATTAAGCTTTCATTTACAGGATTACAAACAGGTTGAACAACAAAAACATCATCGCCACGAATAGAATCTTGAATTTGAACATAAATTTCGCCGTCCATAAAATTTTTGACAATCATCGGCTCAACCGTTGTACCTAAATATTGAGCAATTTCTTGCGCCAATACAGGGTTAGAACGGCCTGAAAAAAGTTTAATGTCATGTGTGGGCAAAACCGTATTTTGCAACTGCTCCATTGTTTCAAGCCCTAATTTCATTTTTAATTATCTCCTTTGTTTAGTAATTTTTTTTGTTTTTCAACCCAATTTGGGTACTCTTTTTGAGGCGTTCTGCAAAGTGCAAGAGAATTATCCCCTACATTTTTTGTAATAACGCTGCCTGCGCCCACAAAAACATTTTCACCGAGTTCAACAGGCGCAACAATTACGGTATTTGAACCGACTGAAACACCATCTTGCAATATCGAGCGTTTTTTCTCTTTTGTAATTGAATTGTAATTTGCAAAAATCGTACCTGCGCCGATATTAACATTTGAACCCAAAGTTGCATCCCCAACATAAGATAAATGTGAAACATTTGTATGAGAGCCGATTTTAGCGTTTTTCAATTCAACAAAATTACCGATTTTTGAATAATCGCCGACTTCAACATTACCTCTGAAATGCGAAAAAGGCCCAATTTTGCAATTGGAACCGATTTTATTTTTGCCGTTTATATATGTATTCGGGTAAATTACCGTATCTGCACCGATTTGCGTATCGGGAGATATTGAAGTCGAAAGCGGATCAACAATTGTAACACCTGTTTCCATTAACTCGTCAAGCTTTTCGTTTTTCATAATTAAAGTTGCCTGAGCAAGCTGTGAACGAGAATTTATGCCCAAAGTTTCATCAGGGTTTTTAATTACAAACGAAACAGCCTTTTTGCTTTTTTCTTTTGCCCAGCAAACTATATCCGTCAGGTAATATTCACCTTGAGAGTTGTTGTTTTTAAGCTCACCAAAGGCATCTTTAACACTTTCCCATTTAAGGCAATAAACACCCGCGTTAATTTCTTTTATGGCTTTTTGCTCATTGTTTGCGTCTTTTTGTTCAACAATAGCCTCAATGCTGCCGTCTTGCGCGCGAACAATTCTGCCGTAACCAAAAGGATTATCAAAAATTGCACTCATAACAGTAACATCAGCATTGTGTTCAAGGTGATATTCAACCATAGAGCGCATTGTGGAAGATTTTAAAAGCGGAGTATCGCCACAAGTTATTAAAACTGTCCCGCAGAAATTTTTTAATTCGCCTGTTGCCATTGAAACTGCATGCCCTGTGCCTAATTGCTCTTTTTGAAGAACACAAGTCACATTTTCATATTTTTTTAAATACTTTTCAACATCATCCGCACCATGGCCCACAACCACAATGCTTTGAGTATTATTTTGCGGATAAATTTCATTTATTGAATCAACTACCCAACCTACAAGAGGTTTTGAGAATATTTCATGCAAAACCTTTGGCTTAGATGATTTCATCCTTGTACCCTTGCCTGCTGCAAGAATTACTGCCTTAAAGCTTGTTTTGCTGTTAAACATGGGGGGCGCCTTATTTTTACTTATTACAAAAAAATTCTCTCATGAAGTTATGTAAATTTAAAGTTTTTAAATCGTTTTTATGAACATTTTTTTACAAAAGAATGTATAATTGAAAAAAAGGAGAAAAAAATATGAAATCTGACGCAATTAAAGAGGGTATGGCGCATGCGCCGCACAGAGCACTGCTTTATGCAGGCGGCTTAAGCGATAAGAATATTAAAAAACCGTTTATCGGTATTGCAAGCTCATTTTCGGATTTAGTCCCAGGACATGCAGGAATGAGAGATTTAGAGCGGCAAATTGAAAAAGGTATACACTCAAACGGTGGTCAGGCTTATATTTTTGGGACTCCTGCCATCTGTGATGGCATTGCCATGGGTCATAGCGGTATGAGATATTCTCTGCCAAGCCGAGATTTAATTGCGGACTGCGTTGAAGCAGTTGCAGCAGCGCACCAGCTTGACGGGCTTGTACTTTTAACAAATTGCGACAAAATCACTCCGGGGATGTTAATTGCGGCACTTAGACTTAATATTCCTGCAATTATTGTAACGGCAGGCCCTTCTTTAGAAGGTCAATGCAAAGGCGAAACTTTAACGTTTATAAGAGGCTCATCTGAAGCAGTAGGACGCTATAGAGCAGGAGAAATAACCGCAGAAAAACTTTGTGAAATGGAACACTACGCATGCCCGACTTTTGGCGCATGTCAAGGATTATACACTGCAAATACTCTTGCATGTTTAACTGAAGTTATGGGAATGAGCCTTGAGGGTTGTGCAACAGCTTCTGCCGTAAGCTCTAAAAAGCGTCGTATTGCTTTTGATTCTGGCTATACGGTCGTGGATTTGGTAAGAGAAAATATTTGTCCAAAAGATATTATTACCAGAGATTCCCTAAGAAACGCAATTATTGTAGATTTAGCACTTGGCGGCTCAACAAATTCTATTTTACACTTGCTTGCAATTGCAAACAGTGCAAGAATTAATTTAACACTTGATGATTTTGAAGAATTAAGCTTTAAAATTCCACAAATTATTAAACTTGACCCCTCATCAACCCTTACAATGACTGATTTAGACAACGCAGGCGGTATTTCAGGCGCACTTAAAACAATTTGGGGTCATACTGATGAGCTTAAAAATACTATAAATTTAGTTGGTCAAACAGTTGAACAGCGTGCAAAAAGCGCATGGGTGGATAGCAATGTTATTAAGCCTTTTGACAATCCTATAACCAAAAACCCCGGTCTTGCAATACTTCATGGCAATTTAGCCCCACTAGGTGCGGTTGTTAAAATCTCGGGTGTAGATGAAAGTGTCTTTGAATTTGAAGGCACAGCACGTGTTTACGAGCGTGAAGAAGACGCTATGAAAGGTATTGAAACGGATGAAGTTGTTGCAGGCGATGTTGTAGTTATTAGAAACGAAGGTCCAAAAGGTGGCCCGGGAATGCGCGAAATGCTTGCACCTACTTCGCTTTTGGTGGGCAAAGGGCTTGGAAAATCTTGCGCTTTAATTACTGATGGCAGATTTTCAGGCGGTACAAGAGGCTTGTGCATTGGTCATATTTGCCCTGAAGCTCCTGAGGGCGGTATTATAGGGCTTATTAAAACAGGCGATAAAATTAAAATTGATATAAACAAAAGAACAATTGATTTAATAGTATCTGAAGAAGAACTGGCACAAAGAAGAAAAGACTTTGTACCTGTTAAAAAAGAAGTCCCGAGAGGCTTTTTAAGCAAATATGCAAAAACCGTAAAAGGTGCAAATGTAGGGGCAATAACAGATTAAATAATAAAAAACGGGGCTTAAACTAAACTGCGCCCCGTTTTATTTTACTTTTCTGAAAAACTATGACGTTTTTTGTATAAAACAATGAAAAATATTACAATAACAGCAGTTGCGCCAAGTATTATAAGTTCCAAATGGTCTTTTATCTTTTCTCCAAAAAACATAAGCACAATACTTACAATGAAAAAGCGCATGCCACGGCCTATTACCGATGAGAGCGTAAAAGCAAGCAAATTCATGTTTAAAATACCACTTGCAATTGTAAAAACTTTATAAGGAATAGGGGTAAAAGCCGCAAAAAAGACCGCATGCACGCCCCATTTATTGTATAGTGCTTCAACTTCATTAAACTTTTGCAGCGCATTTTTTAGTTGTTTTCTTTTTTGAGCACCTTTTTTATTTGAAAGAGCGGTTAAAATCCAAATAAAAACAGGTCTTCCGCCAAATTTACCAATCCAATAGCCCACCATACCGCCAAAAGCCGAGGCTATTGTGCAAACAAGCGCATAGTAAAGCGCACGCTCAGGTTTTGCCAAATCCATTGCAATAAGCAAAAAGTCAGGAGGCGGAACAAGGAAAAAGCTCTCTATGAAAGAATTTAGAGCAAGCCCCAATGTCCCCAGACTTTGAAAATACGTATCCATCGCACTAAAAATTTGCATTATACCCTCTCTTTAAAATACTCGTCAACTTCTCTTGAAATTCTACCGCCCTTTAGCGCGGTTGCGCGCACTGTTGCGCTTGTGCAAAGCTTTTGAGTGTCCTCGATATAAATTTCCTGTAAAAAAGTTACCGATGTTTTAGTTAAATCAATTATTTTTGTCCTTAAAACGCACTCATCCATTAGCTTTGCACTAAATTTATACTTGATATCCAGCTCTATTACAGGCATAATGACGTCTTGCTCTTTTTGCAACTTGTCAATTTTTATACCATAGTCCTCTAAAAGCTCAACTCTGCCCATTTCCATATATCTAAGGTAAGCTCCATGCCACACAACTCCATAGGCGTCAGTATCTGCGTATTGGACTTTAAAGCACATTATATTTTCTATCATTTTTTATCCTCATACTTTTGATAAGTTACAAATGACGGCGGTTTTATAACTGTTCTTACGACAATTTTATTTTCCTTGCCTAAACCTGTAACTGTGACTGTTTGAAGTTCATCATCAGAGCTTACTGCAACACTTCCTGCTTGAGGTTTTTCAAAAACATAAGCTGGAAGTTTTTTGTTAAATGGATTTTTGCTTAGAGTATTTAATTCGTCTGCTGTTTTTTTCGCAACAACTGAGGCTTTTTCTTTTTTATTAATTGAAAAATTAGCAAGGGTTTTTGAAGTAAAAACCGCAGCATTAGCCACCACTTTTGCCTCTTTTTTCTTATCCAAACCGCCCGTTAAATAAGGCGTTAAATACAAACCTATACACAAGATTAAAATTATTATAACCGCTATTTCAAGCTTTGCAATTCTGTTCATTTACACCTCTATTTTTGAATTATTAAAAACGATTTTACTTTTCTTTGTTCATTGTTACTTGCACAGGAAATCTCTTTGTCTTGCCAGTTTAGTGATGTTGACGGGCCTCCATCAAGCGCCATTATTTTTTCAAAATGATATTTTTCAAGTTTTTTTGCAGCCTCGTTTAATGTTACAGGAGCAAAGTTTGAAAATATTATAACATAGAGATTTTCACCCTTTAGCGCAAGCATGGTACGCGCCCTTTTCTTTAGTACATGCGCACTTTGAATTTTAGGGTACCCCGTTTCATCATACTTCACAAAACCTTCTTTTAAAATAGCCATCTCGGGGTAAATTTCAGGCCCACCACCTAAAGAATGCACTATTTCATAATCTTTTGGTACAGGAGCAAAGTGATTTACAATGTCAAATTTGTATAAGTCTTTCCAGTCATGGCGGTAAATCCTTAATTCGCTTCTGTTTAGGACGTTTTCAACCCTGTCTTCTTTAGATAAATTTTCAATCATTTGAATTGATTCAAAAGGAGTTCCGACTTTTTTCCCGTCAATTACCACATAAGACACCGATTTTGCAGTATTTGGATCAAAAAAACCACCGTTTATAACAAAATCAAAATTATTTTCCTTAAACACCTCCCTTGCAGTTTTTAAACCATCTTGCACAATATAGGGGCGTATTCTAGGCGCAAGCTGCGCTAAATCTATTTTATAAAGGTAAAATTTACCTCTTTTGTCATATTTTTCACTAATTCCATCTGCTGCAAAGGCTGATGTCGCAACTAAAAAAACTGCAAATATTAAAAATATTTTTTTCAACATCATAAATCCCTCGCTTTTTTAATTACAAAAATCGCCCCAATAAATACAATTATAGGAAACGCGGCAGCCAAAAACGGCCACATAACGCCCTTTTGAGCCAAAAGGTCAAAAAACGGCAGAGTGATGTAGTAGGCAAAAATCATGCCTACGCCTATTGTAAAGCCTACAAGCCTTTGAGAACGAGGCGGAGAAAAACCAAGCAAACAGCCTATTGCTGCAAAAATTACACATGTTAGTGGGTGCAAAAATCTCTGGTAATATTTTGCAAGCATAAAATTATGTTCATCAGTGTATTCTTGTTTTTTAAGCAATTTTACATACTCGCCAAGCTCTTTATTTGTATAAGACCTGTCGCGGCGTGTAGCATTTTTCATCAACTGAAAAACCTCGTCAGATAATTTTTCACTTAAAATTGAATAATCGCCAATGTCTTTAATTTCCTTATAAATACCGTTTTGATTTATTGAGTATTGTTTTGCGTCTTTTAAAACCCATTTATCATTGTACTTTAGGGCATAAGGGGCAAAAATTATACTATTGAACATTTGCGCATCTGCATACCTGTCAGGAGAAAAATTCAGCAAAATTATATTTCTTATTGCCCAAACGCTAAAATTTGAAACAATAAGACCCTGTTTTGGCGCATTATTTTCATCTTTTATAATATAGACAAAATGCACATCATATCCGCCTGCCTCGCCTGCTTTCGCTGATGTATAAGGAATAAATTTATCATTTACAACATAACAAAGGTATGCAAGCATTACCCCTAAAACAAGTACAGGCGCCATTATACGGTTAAACGAAAGCCCGACACCGCGAAAAATACTGAGTTCAGAGTTTTTTGATAAAGTATCAAAAGTAAACAACGACCCGAGCAAAATACCTACAGGAATAGCCTTTGCAAGGACTTTTGGTATTTCAAAAAGCAAAAGTTTTGAAGCCTCAAGTATTGAAACATGTTCGATTAACACCTTTTTTATTGTCCTTACAAGTGTTTCAGGTGCAATCCAAACAATTATAAATAAAAACAAGCACACAAGCGTTGCCATTAGCACTTGCTTAAAAATGTATTTATCAAAAATTGTAAGTTTTAATTTATTCATTAAAGTGTAAAATCTTTTCCTAAATAAAATTCTTTTGCAACAGGGTCAACTGCAACATCTTTTGACTTGCCTGAAATTTTTATTTTACCATCAAATATTACATAAGCTCTATCTGTAATAGAAAGAGTTGCCTTTGGATTGTGGTCTGTAATAAGCACTCCAATGCCTTTTTCTCGTGCAAGCTTATAAATATTTTCTTTAATTTCGCCAATTGCAATGGGGTCAATACCTGTAAAAGGTTCATCAAGCAATATAAAATGCGGTGTTGCAGCCAAAGCACGCGCGATTTCAACCCTTCTTCTCTCACCGCCAGAAAGCGAAACTGCTGAAGATGTTCTTAGTTTTTTTACACCAAATTCTTCAAGTAAATCTTCAAGTTTTTGGGCTTTTTCTTCTTTGTTTAAAGATTCATTCATCTCTAAAACAAGTTTTAAATTATCCTCGACTGAAAGTTTTCTAAAAATAGAGGCTTCTTGAGGCAAATAACCAATACCTCTTTTTGCACGCTCGTTCATAGGCATTTGAGTAATTTCAAGTTGAGATTTGTTTTTTTTATTTTCTAAAAAAATATGTCCTGAATTTGCCTTTACAAGGCCTACAATCATATAAAAAGTTGTGGTTTTACCTGCACCATTAGGCCCTAAAAGACCAACGACCTCACCTTTGTTAACCTCAAAAGAAACATCATTTACAACAGAGCGATCTCCGTATATTTTTATAAGGTTGTTTGCAATAATTCTCATAAAAATCTCTCGTTTATTTTTTCAATAATTATAAATCAAACAACTTGAAATATAAAGGCAATTTTTATTTTTTTTAGGTTTTTATATATACATAGCATATTAATAATTATAGGGAAGCAAATGGGATTTTTAAATTCATTAGGACAAGTTATGTCCAATGGTAAAAACTTTAAGGAATGGGAAAAAGAACAGCAAAACAACACTGAAAAAAGGAAAGTTTTAGCTCAAAAAAATCCAAAAACACAAGAAGAACTTGAACGCGCAAAAAAACAAGGTCAGGTTATAATTGACATTGTAGATATTATGGATGCCCATTCTGAAGATGTTGCAGAAAAAACAGAAACCGCAACAGCCCCATTTGAAGCCATCATTCCATATGTTGCAACGGTTGGCTCTTTCCTTGGCAGTTCTAAATTTGTATTTGGTCCTGCAAGTAAAGCTCTAATGGAAGCTCGCAATAAATTTACAGACAGCAAAGAAGTAGCACAGCTTGTTAAAAAAATCAGAGACTATGCGCACAATAATAATATTAAAGACATAGAATATTTTAGTAAATACGGATTTTTAAATAAAAAATATTTAGACAAACTAAAAAACATTGATGATGATGAAATTAAAGCAATTTACAAACGAGCGCAAGAACTTTTAAAAGAATACCAAAACAATCCTGCGGTTAAAAATTTCAATAAAAAAATTGGTCTTGGAATTTTAATACCTTTAGCAACTGCTCTTACAAGCTTTGTTGGAACAATTATTTTAGCTACAAAATTACAGGTAAACTCCTCAAGAATTGCACGCTGGCAATCTAGAGAACAACTAAATGACCCGAAATACTTTGTTCAATATACACCTGAGCAAATCGAACAAGCAAAACAAACAGTTGAAGCAAAAGAACAACAAGAAAAAGGGTTCAGCGCAAGATTGTTTAATAAAAAAGAAAAATCCTCTCTAATTCAAGTTGTAAAAGACAATAAGGCATATAAAGCTTGGAAAAAACAAGACTCTGACCAAAGCAAACTGGTACAAAGAGAACTAACTCAGCAAGAACTTATTGAAGCTCAAAAAGACAAAGAAGTAATTCAAAGAATTACAAAATTAATTAACAATAGGGCAGAAGATTATTCTGAAAACATGGAAGTTGCTGCAGACACTATTATTATGGGAACACCATTTTTAGGTGGCGCGATTGGTGCTATTGTAAGCTTTATAGGCAACAAATCAGGCATATTAGACAAAACATTTAACAAAAACATTGAAAAACTCATAGGACAGCTGCAAGACTATGACGCACAAGAAGTTAAAAACGTCTATGAAAAATTTAAAAATACCACAAAAAACACCCCTGAATATAAAAAATTAGCAGGAAAGTTAAGAGCATTAATACTTATGTCTGATTTTAAAGTAAATTCAGGAACAGCTTTTGACAATTTAAGCAATGCTGCAAAAAAAGGTTTAAACATTGCACTTTCAACAAATAAAGGAAGAAACTTTGCCTTTTCAATAATAGGCGGGATTATTACCACAACAGTGGGGCTTGTTGTAGGTTTAAAACTTCAAAAAGCGTCAGCTCGTGCAGGAAGATATCTTGCAAAACGAGAACTTGAACAAGACCCGAATAACTTTATAGGCTACAGCGACGAAGAACTAAAATCAGTTGAAAATGTAAAAGCTCAAAAAGAACCTTTTGGCAAAAGATTTAAAGAATACATTACTTTTATACCGCGTGTTATTGGAGAATATTTTGAGTATAAAAAATACCAAAATTCAACTGCTGCAAAAAACAGAGCAATAAAAGAAGAACTTGTTAAAAGTGCAAATGTAGATGAAAAGCAGCTAAAAGACGCTAAAAACTTGCAGCGCAAAATGTTTAATACCTTTGAAAAAGTTGACGACAAGTCACAAGAATACTCTGAATCAGTAGAGGCAGCAGTCGAAATTGCAAAACCGCTGGTTTTACTAGCTGGTATTGCAACAGCGATTTCACCTGCTGCGATTATAGGCATTCAAGTTGCAAGAGGAAAAATTAAAGCAGGCAGTGTTATTGAAAAAGTAACTAAATTTTTATCAGAAAAAACAAATTTCCTAAAAGGCAAAAGGGTGAAAAATTATTTAAGTGATGTTAACAAAAATATTGTTGAACTTACAAAAGACATGAAAGCCAATAAAAACGTGACAGATGAGCTTTCTGAGTTTGATATTCCTTTCGATGCAATTAAAAATATTTTAAAAGAAATGAAAGCCGGAATTAAAGGAATGAACGAAAAAGAATTTTTTGAATATATAAACTCAGACTACGTTCCATATTGGCTCAGATCCATTGCGCAGGGCTCTAATAAAAAACAAATTGACACAATTTTAGACAACTTAGAAAAAATCGGCAACAATATTCCACAAAAAGATTTGGAAGAAATTTTTGAAACCATTAAAAAAGTTGTTGAAAAAGACCCGCAAAAAGCAATGGAATTATTAAAAGACCCAAAAAATATTAAAAATGCACTTCTTGCAAAAGGAATTAAAAAGATTGGCGCAATAACAGCAGGCTCTTGGGCAGCACTAAACTTTGTTGTAACTTTTGCAATAGAATCTTACCTAGCAAAATTACAAAAAGAAGCAGGCAGATTGGGTGTTATGAAAGCAATGCAAGAACTTGATGATGAAAGATTTTACGCTAATTCAGAAGTTGACACTCAAAATGAACCAACTGAGCCAACAAAAACCACAAATGTAGAAAATAAATACTTGTTATAATCATTTTTATAGTAAAATAACCATAAGGACATAAATAAGGAGATTCTTATGGGTATTATGGATGGCAAAAAGGGGATTATTTTTGGTGTTTCAAACAAACATGGTATTGCAAACGCTATAGCAGAGCAAATTTACGCTGCGGGCGGTGAAATTGCTTTTACTTATGCAAATGAAGCTATGGAAAAAAGAGTAAAACCCATAGCGCAAGAAATGAACGCTAAAATATGCATAGAATGCGATGTTACAAAAGATGAAGATGTTAAAAAAGTTTTTGAAGAATATGCAAAAATTTATGACAGATTAGATTTTGTAATTCACGCTGTTGCTTTTGCCAACAAGGAAGATCTTTTGGGCGATTTTTATACAACAAGTAAAGAGGGCTGGGACCTTGCAATGCATGTAAGCGCTTACTCTCTTTTAACACTTTCAAAATACGCTAAACCTCAAATGGAAAAAACAGGCGGCGGCTCAATTTTAGCCCTTACATACCTTGGCTCAACCCATGCTGTTGCAAACTATAACATCATGGGCGTAGCAAAAGCAGCTCTTGAATCTTCAATGAGATTTATTGCAAACGATTTAGGTAAATTTAACATTCGCTGTAACTGCTTGTCTGCAGGCCCTGTTAAAACTCTTGCAGCAAAAGGTATCGGCGGATTTGATAAAATGCTTAAATTTAACGCACTAAAAGCTCCGCTAAATCGCACACCATCTCTAGAAGATGTTGGTAAAGCAGGCTTGTACCTAGCTTCTGACCTGTCTTCAGGTGTAACAGGACAAGTACAGTTCGTTGATTGCGGTGCGTCAAGCGTGTTTGCCTCCCTCGACGAAATGGAATGCGTAAGCCGGAGTGAAGCCTAGGGGCTTGCGTTGAGCAAGACCAAAGGCGTAACTGTCGATGACCGCCGTAGCAAGCGTAGCGAGCACAGGCGGAATGCGTGAGCCAATAAAACTCTGTACAGTAGGCTTATAAGACCCTGAAATAAATTCAGGGTGACGGTTAACTGTCATGCTGAACTCGTTTGACTGCTTTTGCCAAAATCTTTGATTTTGTGCAAAATGTCCCTATTCGGGCAGCATCTATTCAACCGGCGCAATTCGAACTTATTTGACTGCTTTTCTTGACGAAGCGCAGCTTGAAAGCAAGCGACTGTGTAATAGACCCTGAAACGAGTTCAGGGTGACGGGGTTTTTGTGTTCAGGGTGACAGGGTGGGTCGTTCAGGGTGACAAGGTGGGTCGTTCAGGGTGACAAGGTGGGTCGTTCAGGGTGACAAGGTGGGTCGTTCAGGGTGGCAGGTTAGTTGCGCAAGGGGTGACGAGGTGGGGCGCACAGGGCAATAAAGTAAATTTCACATCAAAATATCGCCTCTGGTTAAACCATTGGCGATATTTTAGAACAATAGTGAGAAGAACAAATAAGGGGTAAACTATTCTCTAATCTGCATGCTTGCAGCCATTGCCAACTTTTGGGAATCAGATAAATTTTCCCATGCGCTGACACCTTGAAACTCCGTATCCATCGCGGCTTTTGTACTTTCTGTACTACCTTCAAAAGCACCCATCGAGGCTTCAATATCTTTAATTCTATCTTCAGACAGATAATCTTTAGGGTTTATAAACTTTCCAAAAGCAATTGCCTTATTTTGAATTGCGCTCATTTGCATTGCATCAAAAATAGTATCAGGGTCTTTTGCCTCTTGCGCTTGTGCTTGTGGCAACTCATTTTTTTCATCTGCCTTTTTGCTGTCATTCTCTTTCTTAACGGACTGATTGTTTACGTAAAAGTTAGCGTTTGCGCCTATTTTTGAAATATTGTCCATTGTCTTCTCCTTGTTGTCCTTATTGTCTACAATAAGTATTTCGGTAGAATTTTAATGAACTTTATAATTTTGACAACAAATTGTTACAAAAGTTTATATATTATTTTACCTGTTTGCACCAAGCACTGTGGTTGTGAATGCTCTCAAAAGCTTCAATTTCAACTTCATAGTAGTCAATTGCATTAATACCCTCGAGCTTTAAAACCACATCTCGCATAACATCCTCTACAAATTTAGGATTTTCATACGCGCACTCTGTCACAAATTTCTCATCTTCGCGCTTCAATAGGGAATAAAGCTCACAAGAACCACAATTTTCAATATCTTGTATTAAATCTTCAAGCCAAATGTGCTTATTTTCAGGATAAGAAACCTTAACACTTACAATTGCTCTTTGATTATGCGCACCATTATTTGAAATTTCTTTTGAACAGGGGCAAAGGGTTGTTATAGGTACTTTTGCACCTAGAAAAAATTTATAATTATCATTTTCATCAAGCGTGCCTTCAAAATAGCAATCATAGCACATAAGCGCTTCTAGGGCTGATTTTGGCGCGCCTTTTTTAATAAAATATTTAAAATCAAACTTTAAATACGCACTTTTGGATTCAAGCTTGATTTTCATATCTTCAAGCATTTTTTTAATATCAACACCGATGAGATTTTTTTTGCGATATTCCTCTAAAATCTCAATAAACCTGCTCATATGAGTGCCTTTGTAATTTGATGGCAAATAAACACTCATTTTAGCTTTAGCGTAGACTTTTTGCGATGCCTTTTGCCCTTTTCTTTCAATATTTAAAAGGGTTTCGACATCTTTCACCCCTACTTTTTGCAAGGGGATATTTCTTTCATCTATAGTTTTTTGTACATCTTTAATCATTATCTTGAGGAAAACTCTTTTCTTCAAGCGCTAAAAGCAACTTAAGCGCTGCTTTTCTCTGCACTTTTGGCTCGGCATTTCTTAAAAGTTCAATTGCTTTAATCATAACAGGATCATTATCATACCAGCGGTTGCCTACACCCTGATATTTTGTAACAATTTCATAAATGCGCTCGATTACATCCTTTGCAACATCTTCTTGCAATTTTAAAATAAAATCTTTTGCAGCTTCTTTTTCATTGTCAGACGACAATCTTAAAAGCTCAAGGGCTTCTTTTAAAATTGGGTCTTTGTCATACCAGCGCTTTTTTTCAAACGATTCTTCCATAACTCTCCTGTTTAAAAAATACAAAAAAAGTATATCATACGCATGATAGACAAACAAGCACTATGATAGTAATATATAAGTGCTGTAGTGTTATTATCGGAGGATGAGTGCAGAACCCAACAGGTAACAACCCGCAAAATAACAATCCTGATTTATATCAGGAGGATTTAGCTGCGCTTGAAGAAGAATCCGCACTTATTGAGGAAATTTCAGAGGAGTTTAAAAAAGGTTACAAACTCTATAACTTCCGTCGTCCTGATAAATTTTCAAAAGAACATCTTCGCGCTCTGCAAGATATTCACCGCGATTTTGTAAGGCAATTAGCACTAACCTTAACTGCTTATCTTCGCATGGACGTTGAAATGGACATCATTTCAGTTGACCAACTTACATATGACGAGTTTGTTTGCTCTATGCCTGCACACTTTCAAAATGGAATTTTTAAGTTAAACCCTTTATCAGGCGAAATTTCGCTTGGTTTAAGCAGTGAAGTTTTAATGGTGATTTTAGACAGAATGCTTGGTGGAGATGGCTCAAACAATGATTTTAACCGCGATTTAACACAAATTGAGGAAGCTCTGACTAAAAAAATCATAGAAAAAATTATAAAAACTCTTGAGAACTCTTGGTGCTCTGTTTTGCCTGTAAAAGCAGAATTCACAAGCCTTGACAATGGTTATCATGTTGTACCTATTACAACATCAGGGGAAATTGTTGCACTTATTTCTTTTGAAATTCGTCTTGGTTCTAAAAACTTTGGCTTAATTAACCTGTGTTTTCCATATCCCGTGTTAGAAACTGTTTTGCAAAAATTAACACCTCAGTATATTTTCCAACATACAAATGTTGTTTCAAATGAAATCGGAAGAAACGAAATTTTAACAAAAATAAACCCTGCCCTGCTTGATTTAAGCGTTATTTTAGGCACAACAAATATTTTAATTAATGATGTTTTAGAATTAAAAGAGGGCGATGTTATAAAACTTGATGAAAAAATTGACGAAAAACTTTTTGTTTTAATCAACGACAAGAAAAAATTTACCGCAATGCCAGGTAGAAAAGACGGCAGAGTATGTGTTAAAATTGCACAAAGGTATATACCTAAGGAATAAAAATGTCTGAAAAAGAACCGCAAAATCTTGATTTAAGTAAATTTGAGAGTGTTGAGCGCCCAAAAGAAAACGAAAACGAAAATTCTTCAAGCAATACTTTAGGGCTTTTAATGGATGTCGAGCTTGAGCTAAGCGCGATTTTAGGTTCGACAGATATGAGTATAAAAAAGATTTTAGAACTTACAAAAGGTTCAATAATAGAACTTGAAAATAAAACCGCAGAACCAATAGATTTGCTTGTTAACGGCAAATTAATAGGCAAAGGTGAGGTTGTAATTATAGAAGATAATTTTGGACTAAGAATAACCGATACTGTAAACGAGGATTTTAAAATTCATGAGTGAAGAAAATGTTTCAATAAGCAACGAGACTATTGATTTAATCTATAAAATTGCAGAAACACAAAGACCTGAAAAGGTTACTGACGAATTAATAAAAATTGCCCTTTGTGTTATTGAAAAAAAATTAAGTGACGCCCAATCGCTCGACATTGTTCCAAGTGCACCTGAAGAAGAAGGGTATTCTGAAGAACAGTGGCAAAAAGATATGGCTATGGCAGGTTTTGGCGATAAAAGAAAAATTCTTGTAGTTGATGATATTGGTGTGGTAACTTATCAACTAAAAGTTCTTTTCCAAAAAATCGGTTTTGAAGTAGATACTGCAAAAGATATTTACAGCGCTGCAAAGCTTGTAAGAAAAAATGTTTACGACTTTATAATAATGGATTTGTTTGTATCAACTGAAAGAGAAGGTTTCTTGCTTCTTGATGAAACAAAAAAAGTTATTGTACAAAACAATTTAAAAACAAAAATCATTGTAATAACAGCCTCATCAAAAGGTGAACATAAGGTAAAATGTCTAAATCGCGGCGCAAATATGTTTTTGCAAAAAGATACAGGCTGGCAAGATGAGCTTATAAAATTTGTAAGCACTAATTAATAAACATGCAATCGCCATAGCTGAAAAATCTGTATTTTTCTTCTACTGCTTTTTTATAAGCCTCAAATGTAAAATCCTTGCCTGCAAAAGCACTAACCAGCATAATAAGTGTTGATTTTGGCAAATGAAAGTTTGTTACAAGTTTATCAATTGATTTAATCTTATATGGCGGATAAATAAAAATGTCTGTTTCATCTTGTGTTGCAACGATTTTACCATGTTTTTGATAAGTCGCCTCAAGAGTCCTTAGAACCGTCGTCCCGACTGCAACAACAGAGCCTTTTGCGTTGTTTATTGCTTGCGCTGTGTCATCTGGAATTACAAAACTTTCAAAATGCATTTTGTGTTTTGTAAAATCATCAACCTTAACAGGCAAAAACGTTCCCAAGCCTACATTTAACGTAACATAAACAATTTTTACGCCCTTGTTTTCAATTTTTTTTAAAGTTTCCTCACTAAAGTGCAAGCCTGCTGTTGGCGCTGCTGCTGAGCCTGTATTTTTTGCAAAAACTGTCTGGTAATCTTGCTTGTCGTCATCGTTTGTTTTTCTTGAAATATAAGGTGGCAGAGGAATAGAGCCGTATTTATTTAAAATTTCATAAACGTCATCTCCTAAAAACTCAAGCTCTACAATGTTTTTAGGTAACTCACCCTCTTTTGCTTTTTCTACATCTTTTTGAATAACTTTTATTTTAAAATCGTCACTTACAAAAAGTTCTTCACCCTCTTTTACCCTTTTTGAACGCTTCATAAGACAAAACCAGCAGTTGTTTTGCGCGCAAGGGTTAAGCAAAAACACCTCAACCTCACCGCCACTGTTGCGTTTTGCAATCAAACGCGCAGGAAAAACCTTTGTATTATTTAAAACAAGCACATCAAAAGGATTTAGCAAATCAACAATGTCATAAAAGTGTTTGTGCTCTATTGTTTGATTTTTTCGCTCAAGCACCATCATGCGCGCATTTTCACGCTTTTTTAGCGGATATTGCGCAATTAATTCTTCAGGCAAATTGTAATTAAAATCATTTGTTGTTAAATTCATATTTAGTGTTTAAATGTCTTGCCGCAAGCGTTTCATCTGCTCTTAAAACAGGTGTTGTTGTCGGATATTGCTCAAATTTTTGCGGGTCTTTTTCAACTTCTTTAGCTATTTCAATCATTGTTTGAATAAAGTTATCCAAAACCCCTTTTGTTTCACTTTCGCAAGGCTCAATCATCATTGCCTCATGCACAATTAAAGGAAAATAAACCGTCGGAGGATGACAATTAGAATCCATAAGCCTTTTTGCCATCATAAGGGTTGAAACGCCTTTTTCCTTCTGCAAATCGCCTGATAAAACAAATTCATGCATGCAAGCGCGATTATATGGCAACATATAATATTTTTTAAGTTTTTCTTTTATATAATTTGCCGCTAAAACAGCGTCAGAACTTGCATTTTTAAGCTTGTTGCCCATCATTAAAATATAAGTGTAGGCGCGCACAAGGACAGAAAAATTACCGCAAAATGTGCTTACTTTGCCTATTGAATACGGGTTTTTATAATCTCTATAATATTTTTTACCATCAAATTTTACCCTTGGCACCGGCAAAAACTTTTCAAGCTCAGCCACAACGCCAACAGGGCCTGCCCCTGGGCCACCGCCGCCATGAGGGGTTGAAAATGTTTTGTGCAAATTAAGGTGGACAATGTCAAAACCCATAAGGCGCGGGTTTGTATGCCCCATAACAGCATTTAAGTTTGCTCCGTCATAGTATAAAAGTGAACCGTTTTTGTGCATTAATTCTGAAATTTTTAAAATATTTTCATCAAAAAGCCCTAAAGTATTGGGGTTTGTCATCATAATAGCGGCAAGTTCATCTCCCTGAGTATCAATTAAGCTTTTTAAGGCTTCAAAATCCACACCGCCTTGCTCATCAGATTTTACTTCAATACAGTCAAATCCGTTCATTTTAGCGCTCATCGGGTTTGTTCCATGGGCATTATCGGGGATTATAACTTTTTTCCTTTTTTTATCGTTTTCAAAATATTTTTTGACAATATTCATCGCGCAAAACTCGCCATGCGCACCGGCACAGGGTTGCAGGGTTATTGCATCCATTCCTGTTATAATTTTTAGAGCTTGCTCTAAATCATACATTAACTCAAGCGCACCTTGGCAATCTTCATCATTTTGCATAGGGTGAAGGTTTAAAAAGTCCTCAAATCTTGCTGTCAGCTCGTTTGCACGAGGGTTGTATTTCATTGTGCAAGAGCCCAAAGGGTAAAAACCTTTTTCTATGCAAAAGTTTCTATCAGATAATTCTTTATAGTGCCTCATAACCTCTAATTCAGTTGTATCTGGCAAATTCAGGGGTGTTGTTCTTTTGTTAAACTCAATTTCTTTATTTAAAAATGGTTTTGCGTTTAAATTTTTATCTTTTTCAAATATTGTTTTCATAATTATATACTATAACAAAAATTTATTTTTGGCTTAAAATTAAGACGGGAGGAATAAAAAATGGACAAAATTAAAATTGGCGACAAGGAATTTAGTTCGCGTTTAATGGTTGGTACAGGTAAATTCGACAATTTTGAAACAATGCAAAAGGCACATTTAGCCTCAGGTGCTGAAATTGTAACTGTTGCAATAAGAAGGGTAAACGACAAGGCGCAAGGGCACGTTGGTCTAATGGACTACATTGATACAAATAAATACTGGCTTTTACCAAATACTGCAGGGTGCTCGACAGTTGATGAAGCACTGCGTGTTGCAAGGCTTTCGCGCGCAATGGGAATAAACAATTGGATTAAACTTGAAGTTATACCTGATCCGAAATTTCTTCTCCCTGACCCTATTGCAACTCTTGAAGCTGCAAAACAATTGGTTGATGAGGGTTTTACGGTTTTACCTTACATTAACGCAGACCCGATTTTAGCAAAAAGACTTGAAGAAGTAGGCTGCGCAACGGTTATGCCACTTGCAAGCCCAATTGGTACAGGTCAAGGTGTAAAAACTCTTGAAAATATTAAAATTATAATCGAGCAAGCAAATATTCCTGTTGTAGTTGACGCTGGAATTGGCGTTCCTTCTGACGCTTCGCTTGTAATGGAAGCTGGAGCTGATTTTTGCCTTATTAACACTGCAATAGCTAAAGCGGACGACCCCGTAAAAATGGCGGAAGCTTTTAAATACGGGGTTATGGCAGGAAGATGTGCTTATGAAGCAGGCAGAATCCCTAAAAAAGCCTATGCAAGCGCGTCATCACCACTAGATGGAATAATTGGCAAATAATGTTAAAAAGTTTTTTTGAACAGTTCGCAGATTTAATTTACAAACAAAAATGTGTTATCTGCGGCTGTTCAAAAACTAATGAAATTCTGTGCAAAAACTGTTTAAAATCTGTGCAAAACCTCTCACCTTTTGCACAGAAAAAAATTGAGGGTGTTAATATCTTTTGTGCTTTTAAGTACGATGGAAATATTAAAATTTTAATTAGAAACTTTAAATTTAACAGAAGAAAAAACGCTGCAATCCCTTGCGCTAGGCTGCTTTATGACTACTTTAAAAAAGTATGTGAACAAAACAATTTAAACTTAAACCCTCAAAATGCAGTTATAACCTGTGTTCCAAGCCATCCACTAAGAGTGTTAAAACGCGGATATTGCCACACAGAGCTGATTTCAAGGGAATTTGCAAAACTCAGCGGAATTAACACAGATTTTAAAATAATAAAAAAGGTCAAAAATACGCTCCCCCAGTACAAAGTGCGGGCAAACCAAAAAGCAAAAAATGTTCGCGGGGCATTTAAAATATACCCAAATCACGCACAGGGCAAGACTTTAATACTTATTGATGACATTGTAACCACCACTGCTACACTGTTTGAGGTCATTTCAAACCTACAAAATAATTCTTACAATGATATTATTTGTTTTACACTTGCCTGTTAAAACCTGTTCAAAACTTCCTTGAGTTTTGCACAGGCAAATTTCCCATGAAATCAATGGTTTTGAGAGTTTTGCACAAAAGTTATTGTATTATTATGTATTATTATTTTTTTATAATATAATTAATATAAAAATAAATTGGGGAAGAATATGGAAATTATCTTAAGTAAGGATGAACTTTTAAATGCAATAAAAGTTGTTGAAAAAATAACTGCACAAAAAAGCTCTCAACCTGTATTGTCAAATATTTTAATTGAAACAGTAAGCGCAGATAGAGTAAAATTTTGCGCAACAGATTTAAATCTTTCAATAAGCCATAAAGTAAATGCTCAAGTAGTAAGTGAAGGTAAAATTACACTTGGCGCAAAAAGATTAGGCGAGATTGTTTCAAGATTGGACAGCAAGCCTGTAAATATTTCCCTAAACCCCGAAACAAACGTTATAACAATAAGCAGCGGCAAGGCAAAGTTTGAATTAATAGGAATAAATGCAAACGAATTTCCGCAAGTATTTACAGAAGAAGAAAACGAAGAAGATACAAAAACTTTTGAAATAAATAAAAACACGCTTATGAAAGGTGTTAAACAGGTTGTTTTTTCAACTGCTCAACATGAAAGTGCAAGTATTTTATCAGGCGTGTGTTTTAACATTGACTCAAATACAATTGAATTTGTTGCAACAGACGGAAATCGCTTAACTCGTGCATCAAAAGAAATTAACTCAAAAGATGACAGCGCAATATTTATTGTTCCATCAAGAACAGTTCAAGAGCTTATTAGAATTTCGTCTATCATTGATGATGATAAAGTAACAATAAAACTTTTAAGGGCAAGAATTCAATTTGTATTTAGCGGTGTCGTATTTCAGTCTAAATTAATTAATGGTACTTACCCGAAATATCAACAGTTAATTCCAACCACTAACGATAAATTAGTTTATATAAACAGGCAAGAATTAATTGATGTAATTGAAAGGGTTTGTGTAATGGTTAACGAGCGCACAAACATTATTAAATTTACATTTAATAAAAATTCACTTGAACTAAGTACAGACTCTCCTGACGCAGGTTCAGGAAAAGACTTTATTGATATTGACAGTAACTTTGATGAAATAGTTATTGCGTTTAACTATAGATATGTCTTAGACAGCTTAAAAAATATGGACACTCAAAAGGTAAAAATTGAAATTGCTACAAACCTTAGTGCGACATTGTTTAAACCTGCAGTCGAGGCAAATGCGGCTGATGAATCGTATGTTTGTTTAATTATGCCGGTACAGGTGAGGTAATTTATGAAAGTAGCAGTTCAAGTTCCTGCCACAATGGCAAATTTAGGATGTGGTTTTGATTGTTTAGGTTTGGCTTTACCTATTTACAACACTGTAATTGTTGAGGAAACAGTTTTACCTGGTTCAGGCGTTGAAATAAATGTGATTGATGAAAAAAACCCTGATAGTGTCTTAAATATTCCAACCGATAAAAATAATATAGTTTATAAGGCAATTGAGCTTTTATACAGCTATATAGGGCAAGTTCCCGACGAAATGAAAATAACAATAAAAACACAAATTCCTGTTGCGCGTGGCTTAGGTTCATCTGCCTCGGTCATTGTTGGTGGTCTAATGGCTGCAAATGCTCTTTTAAGAAACCCTGCAGATGAGGCTGTTTTATTGTCAATTGCAACAGAAATTGAGGGACATCCTGATAATATTACACCTGCAATAAAAGGCGGGGTAACTTTATCAAGCTGGGAAGAAGACGGTTCTGTAGTGTATCGAAAATTACCCTGGTATGACGATTGGAAAATAACTGTTTGTATTCCTGATTATGAGCTTGCAACGGAAATTTCGCGTTCTGTTTTACCTAAAGAGGTTGCAATTAAAGACGCTGCATTTAACCTAAGACGCTCTGCAATGTTTGTAGAAGCGCTGCACACACACGACAGTGAACTTTTAAAGCTTGCTATGCGTGATAGGTTGCATCAACCCTACAGAAAAAAACTTGTCCCAGGCTTAACTGCTATAATGGATAATTTAAGACACACAAAAGGTGTTTTAGGTTGCTTTTTGAGTGGTGCAGGGCCTGCAATAGGTGTAGTTTCCTGTGGTGCAAATTTGGGTGAAGTAAAAGAAATTGTTGCAAACACTTGGAATGATATGAACGTAAATACTCAGTTCCACTCTTTGCCTCTTGACAATGAAGGCGCTAAAAGAATAATCTAAAAAAGTACATTAAAAGGAGAAAATAATGAAAAAAACACTAGCTTCAATCTTGTGCTTTATGTGTGTAACATTAGCATCAAACGCCGCAGGAATTGGTTATATTAACTATGACGTTCTTTCAAAAAATTATTCTTTAGCTAAAAAATACACAAATAACTTGAATAATAAAGTTAATTCAATAAAAACATACACTGCCCAAAAAGACAAAGAAATGGTGAATGCAAAAACACAGGCTCAAAAAGCAGCAATTAAAAAAACAGCCGTAGCTGAAATAGAAAAAAGACAAAAAGATTATCTTTTAACACGTCAAAAATATGAAGCTGATTTGACTAAAAAAATTAATGCTGCAGCAGAAACGGTAAGAGTTCAAAAAAAGCTTGATGCTATATTAAATAAGGATTCAGTTGCTGCAGGCGGTGTAGATGTAACTCAGGCAGTACTTTCTATATTAAAATAAGCTATGTTTAAATTTGACACAATCGTAGTTGGTGCAGGGCATGCAGGAATAGAAGCGGCAGTTAGTGCTGCACGTCTTGGGGCAAAAGTGCTTTTTTGTACATTAAACCTTGACAACATTGCCCTTATGCCCTGTAATCCTGCGGTTGGCGGCCCTGCAAAGTCTAATTTAGTTCGCGAAATTGACGCTCTGGGCGGGGTTATGGCGGATGCGACAGATGCTACTTATGTGCAGATGAAAATGTTAAATTCATCTCGCGGGCCTGCAGTGCGCGCACTAAGGGCGCAATCTGATAAAAAAGAATACATGAGATATTTTAGACACTTGCTTGAGAGTGAAAAAAATATTTCTTTAAAACAAACTCAAATTACTGAAATTATTGTTGAAAATGGTGTTATAAAAGGAGTTAGGGATGAATTAGGACTTGAATATTTTGCGCCTACGGTTATTTTAACTACAGGTACAAGTTTAGAGGGCAAAATATATATTGGTTTAAAGTCTTTTAGTGCTGGAAGATTAGGTGAGCGTGCAGCTTGCGGACTTTCAGAAAGTCTGGAGAAAAACGGGCTTAAAATAAAAAAATTAAAAACAGGAACACCGGCAAGAGTTGATGGAAGGACAATTGATTATTCAAAATTAATTATTCAGCCGCCTGACCCCTTGATTGACGGTTTGCCAAATTTCTTTTCTTTTAAGCCAAATCGCCCGATAAGAGAACAGCTGCCTTGTTATTTAACAAAAACAACAGAACAAACCCATAAAATAATTCGCGATAATCTGGATAAGTCGCCTATGTATCAAGGTTTAATCCATGGCAGAGGCCCAAGGTATTGCCCAAGTATAGAAGATAAAGTTGTAAGATTTGCACACAACCCTTCCCACCACATTTTTATTGAGCCTGAGGGAAAAGACACTTATGAAATTTACGTGCAAGGCTTTTCAACAAGTTTGCCTATCGAAGTACAGTTTCAAATGCTCCATTCACTCCCGGGGCTTGAAAATGTGTCTGTAATAAAACCTGCTTATGCTGTTGAATATGACTCTGTAAGCGCGCTTGAGCTTGATTATTCACTTATGTGTAAGAAAATAAAAGGCTTATTTTTAGCAGGGCAAATTAACGGTACATCAGGTTACGAGGAAGCTGCAGCGCAAGGGCTTGCGGCAGGAATTAACGCAATAAATTATTTACAAAATAAAAATCCGCTTGAATTAACACGTGCAAATTCTTACATTGGTACATTAATTGATGATTTAGTTACAAAAGATTTAGATGAACCCTACAGAATGCTAACTTCAAGAAGTGAATACAGACTTATTTTAAGGCAAGATAACGCTGATGAAAGGTTAATGGAGATAGGTTACAGCGCAGGGCTTGTCAGGGAAGAAAATATTTTAAGATTTAGAGAAAAACAAAAGCAAATTGAATTTGAAATAAATAACCTAAAAAATACAAAAATTTCACCCACTCAAGAAAATAAAGAAATTCTTGCAAAATACGGCGAAAATCTTGATACGGGAAAAAGCGCTTATGAACTGCTAAAGCGCCCTAATGTAGATTACAAGGTTTTAAAAGAGCTAAACTATGAGCTTTTAGGAAATTACCCCGATAAGCTTTTTGAGCGCGAAGTGTTGGAGCAAGCGGAAATAAAAATAAAATATGACGGGTATATTAAACGTCAGGCAAATCAAATAGAAAGTGCCGATAAAATGGAGCGCATAAATATACCTGATGATATTGATTATTTTGCAATAAAACAAATTTCAACAGAAACAAAAGAAAAACTTGACAAGGTGCGCCCCAAAACCTTAGCTCAAGCCCTTAGAATCGGCGGTGTAAAGCCTGCTGATATTTCTTGTTTAATGGTGTTGATAGAATCAAGAAAATTGACAAATAAATAAAATGAAAGGGTAAGCTCCCTTACCTTCTCTGACACATACAATAGTGAGGAATTGGTCAGAAAGGAGGTGAGGAAATGAAAAGACAAATAATTAAAAGCGCCCTAATTGCACTAGAGGCGCTTTTAAAAATTTTATTGATTTTCCTATAGGGAGTGAAGCATCGCACGGGAACTTGCACTTCTCGGGCGATGTCCCTATGTTTTAATTATACCACCTTTTAGATGAGTTACAAGCCTATGTAATTTTTTAAATTACCGCTTAAATTTTGGTTGCGACATAATTTTTTAAGCTTTGAAATTGCACGTGTTTCAATTTGTCTTATACGTTCTCTTGAAACACCATAGCGACTGCCTATTTCATCAAGTGTTTTCTTTTGACCGTTGTCATCTAAGCCATAGCGCATAATAAGCACATCTTTTTCTTTTTGGTTTAGTTGATTTAGCATTTTATGAACATCAGTCAGCAAATTTTCCTGTGTAACCTTGGTATCAGGTGTCAGATGTGAATCATCAATGATAAAATCAGCAATTTTTGATGAATCATCTTTTTGATTTGCAGGTGTTTCAATGCTAATTGTACTTTGTGCGCTTTTCATAAGGGATGACAATTTAGAAGGACTCATGCCTATAGCATGGGCTACTTCCTCTTTTGTAGGCGCGCGGTTCAATTTTGTTGAAAGCTCAACTGTTGCACGTTTAATTTTACCTAAAGTTTCAATCATATGAACAGGTAATCTTATCATGCGTGATTTGTCTGCAATACCTCTTGTAATTGACTGTTGAATCCACCAAGTTGCATAAGTTGAGAATTTATAACCCTTTGTATAGTCAAACTTTTCAGCAGCTTTCATAAGACCTAAATTGCCTTCTTGAATTAAATCAAGAAAAGAAAGTCCACGCCCAATATACTTTTTAGCAATTGATACTACAAGTCTTAAATTTGCATTTATTAAAAGTTCTTTTGCTTTTTGAGAATTGTTTTCTTTAATCTCTTTTGCAATTTTCATTTCTTCTTCATATGATAAAAGTTTTATTTTACCTATTTGTTGCAGGTAAACTTTAACTGAATCATCAGAAGTTGCGCTTTTATAGTCTTCTTTTACCTCTTTTTCTTCTTGATTTTCGTCATTTTCATCATCAAGATTTTCTATCTCATCCATTTCAAAGAGATTTTCATTTGTTTCATCTAACTCGTGTTTTGAACTTTTAGTTTTCATTTTTTTCTCCAACAAGTCGTTTTTTAATAATACATTTTTTAAAAACTGAAACAAGCTACATTTGATGTATTTGTCTTATGCTTTCATATACTATAACGGCACATGCAGCAGAAACATTTAATGATTCAAAGTTTGAAGGGATTTTTACTTTAAAATCAGCTTTATTGAGCAATGTTTTTGAAACTCCTTCCCCTTCTGCGCCAAGTATAATTGCAAAATTCATGTCTTTGTAACTTATGTCAAAATAATTATCTTTACTTTGTCCGTCTGCTGCAATTATCCACCAGTTGTTTTTTTTGAGCGTGTCGACAATAGTAGGTAGGCTATTTGCTTTTATTACAGGAATGTGATTTATTGCACCAACAGATGTTTTTTCAACAGTTGCGCTTATGGGGCAGCTTCTGTGTTTAGGGACTATAACAGAGTCATAGCTTGCTGCTGCAAGGGTTCTTATTATTGCGCCAAAATTGTGTGGGTCTTCTACTCCATCTAAAATAACAATTTTTCTGTAAGAATTTGAGTTTTGATTTAAAAAGTCCTCAAAGTCAAGGTATTCTACTGGTGAAACTGATGCAATTACCCCTTGAAAATTAATATTTGTTAATTTTTTTTCACCATTTTCAAAATATTTGTTAAATTTGTTAAGATTTGTAAACTGAATAAGTATTGAATTTTTTTGTGCAAGTTCATTAATTTTTTTTAATTTGTTATCAAAATTTATACCTTGAGAAAAGTATATTTTGTTAATTCTTTTAGGGTTTTGGCTGATTGCTTCAAGAACAGAATTTTTGCCATAAATGTAATTTATTACATTATTATATGTATTTTTCATTTTTGATTACTCCATTTATTGTATATTTTTTTTAAGATTGTTTTTAATTTTTACTGATTATTGTATTATAAAATAGATATTAATTGTATGTATTATTACGAGTAAAATTAAATTAAATGGCAAAGTTTGTTAATTCAAATAAGCAAATAGTTGGAGTTTCTGTTACACCTCATCTTGGTGTGGAAGTTGCCTTGCTTGATAAAAAAAGCGCAACGATTATAAAATATGGCAGAAGACCTCTGGAATATAATTTTGCAACAAGAGAAATTCAAGATTATGATGCATTTAAATCAATAATTGTTGATTTGTTTAAAGATTTGGATTTAAACCTCAAATCCAGTGTTTATTTAACATTGCCAAATGTTCACTTGGATTTTGAAACCCTACCTTTAATTATTGGTGATGAGGCAATTGGTAATGCGATTTTATCAAAAGCAGAAGACTCATATATATTTAAACGTGTTGAACCAATAAGCGTATGGACTGATTTAGTTACAAACACTCAAACAGACAAAAGAATTATTGCATATACTTCTTTTCAAGAAACAGCAATAACCCAAATAAGAGACATATTTTCTGAACTTGGTACAGACTTAATAGGTATTGAAAGCGCATATAGTGCTACAATTAGAGGTTTATATTTTGCTGATGTCATTGACCTTGATGATGAAGATGAAAATACACACTGGAATTTATTGCTAGTAAATTCCAACAGCTATGCACTTTTTTCAATGCAAGGTAAAAGACTTATTGATTACACTGAAGTCCCACTTGCAATTAAATCTTTCTCTTATGAAGAAGCATATCAGGCGATTTCTACATCAGTTCAACAGATTTTACCAAATTTCCCTGCAAGAAAACTGATAATACTGAGCCAATCTGATGATATTTGTGCTGAAGTATTAAGAACACAAATTACATTTGATGATCAAATAATAGTTCATGACAGTAATAAGTACTCGAAAAATCCACCAATAAGCACTTTGCCTACAATACCTGAAATTGAAACTGCGCAAATGACTTATGCAATTATTGGTGCATTAGCAACAAATCACTTAGAAGAAAAAATTCTTGACTTAAACCTTTTAAATACAATGCCTTCTTCAGGTGATTCATACTTTACTTTTGAATTTAAAGAAAAAACAATCGTGGTAGATCAGGAACTTGCAAGACAAGCATTGTTGATAATTGCAGGTGCTCTTGTTTTAATTTTTGGTATAATTTACGGAGCCATTTATTTGACTGAGATGGGAATCAAAAAGCAAATAAATGATTTCCAAAATAAAATAAATACAACACAATCTCAAATTCAAGAGATAACAGGTGCTGATGGAATAGTAGATATCGAAACACTTGTTACAAGAATAATTGATTTGAATAAAACCGCAATTAATTTTTATGATTCTATTGCAACAGATATCCCTCAATCTGTTTGGTTACAATATTATTACAATAAAGACGGTGACAAAGTTGCGCTAGAAGGCGTTAGTGCGAATATTGCAGATATTTATAACTATTACAAAAGCTTAAAGGTAATTTCACCTCAATCAAGTATAAAATTAAACAGGCTGCAAATTTTAACCGAGGTTAATGGTGAAGAATATGATCTTGCAGCACCTGATTTAGGTTCAAAGTATTATGATTTTGAAATTTCAAATGTAAATTCTCCAAAGAGCTCGCTTTTAAACAAAGGCGATAAAGCTCCTCAGAATAATCAAAACCAACAAAATCAAAACAATAATCAAGTGGATAGCGCACCTGCAGCCAGATTAGAACCTGTGGATATAAACAATTAATTGGAAAAGTTAAGTATGGACAAGACAAAAATAATATTAAATATCTTAAAAGACAACATAGTTTATGTTTTGCCTATTCTAATTGCATTTGTTTTATTTGCAAATTTTGTAGTGCCCGAATTCAACAAGGGTGTTAAGACTTTTCGCAGATTAGTTGATACAAAAGCTCAATATGAACAAGTAAAAGAGCAATATGATATGCTAAAAGCTCAACAGGATATGCAAAACCGTCAGAAAAAAGTTGTAAAAGACGGTAAAGTTATTTTTGATGCTCCTGATATGAGATTTAGCCCAGACGCTTCTTTTGCGCCATTATTTGAACTTGTTTTGACAATTGCCCAACAAAGCGGTATCAGGATTCGCGCAATTGATTACAACTATACTCCGCAAGATGATATGATTTTTGCTGCAAAAATCAACGGGTACAATGTTTGTGAATTAAACATGGTGACAGTTGGTTCTTATACTGAATTACAAAATTTCTTTAAATCTATAATGAAAGAACAATATCTTACAAACCTTGCTGAGGTTGAGTTAACTCCATGGGAAAAAGATAAAAAAGTTCTTATTGCAAAAATTAAACTAAGATTATACACAAGAACGATTGCAGATTAATTTTTATCTTATTTTACCGTTTTGGACTTTTCTAAAACCTTTGATGTAGACAAAATCGGGATGTGATTTGTCTAAAACATTTCTGTAGTCTTCATTTTCATTCAATAAAAATACGTTAAAATCAGCATCTTTATCTATTTCAAGACTACCAATTATTTTATCTAACCTTAAAATTTTCGCAGGAATTATTGTTAAATATTTTATTGCTTCAAGCGCATCTAATCTGCCACAATTAACGCTTCTTAACTCGTTTAAAAGACTCATATCCGAATTAAACGCAAGCGAGTTTGTCCCAAAACCAAAGCGCCCTGGAAAATATTTTAAAACTTTATCAAAATCAAGCACTTTTTCATGCAAATTTTTGCTTACTCGCGGACAATATGCAAGTGCTACTTTGTTTTCTTTTAAAATTTCTAAATCATCATCATTTAAATAATTGCCATAGCTTGCAATCAACCTTTTGTTTAAAACATTCATTTGTGCAAGGTATTGAGTGGAGGTGACTCCTTTAAATATTGGTTCAAATTTTTTATTCCCGCAAAATTCATTCAGCAGGTCAATGTCTGAAAAGCCGTATTTTAACCAATCTTTTTCTTCTTGACTTTCAGAAATTCTAATTGTCATTAAAATATTATTTTTTGAACAATATTTTGTTAGAATTTTAAACAACCTTTTGTGTACTGAGCAAACACTGTGCGGTGCAACGCCTACAAAAGTGTTTTCAGATTTTTGTTTTAAAAGTTTGTCAATTTTCTTTTGAATATTTCTGAATTCTTCTTTACTTGTTTCTGACGAATCTGAAAAAAGTTCAAAAAACAAATATGTTTTAATTGGCAAATCGTTTAAAACTTTAAAATATTTACTTTCCTTAGAAAGCTGCGCCACGCAAGTAGTTCCAGCCAAAAGTGACAATTCAAGACCCTTTTTAAAAGAGGCAAGTTTATTGTCTGCACTTAGGCAAAAATACTGGTTTAGTAAGTCTGCAAGCCTGTAAACAAAGGAATTTTTTTTAATTCCTGCAACAAAATAATGTTTTTTTAAAACCGTATATGCTTTTTTGAGGCAGTATTTAATTCCTTGCTGCTTGACGTTTATATCAGTGTATTGCAGATGATTGTGCAAATTTACAAACCCCGGGGTTATAACGCAACGGCCGTAATCTTTTAAATTTTTATATTCGCCTTCTTTTATTTCGCAAGTTTTTACAATTTTTTCAACCTTACCTTCATCTACTACAATGGTGCAATCTTCGTATAAATTGCCATCTGAAGCTATAATCCATTTTGCACTGTACCCTTTAGACATTTTTGCCCCTGCTTATAGTGAATATATAATATATTATTAGATTTTTTAAATGTTTGCAAGCCCGATTTTATCATTTTTTAAATCGTAAAAAATTCCCTGCCCCTTGTTATTTATTCCATAAAATATATTATTTTTGTTTGCGCTAATGAAAATCTTTTCATCAAGCTGTTTATCAAGCACAAAGGCGCACTGAGTGTTTAAAAATTTTTCACTGTATTCAAACATTTTTTCTTTTTTTGAAGTAAAGCAAAGACCGAAACGCACTTTTTGCAAGCCTAAACACTGTAAATCAGGAGTTAATATAGGCGGCCCTGCGGGAATAGAGCGAGAAGCGCACTTTGGATTGGAAATAATCCCTACTGACCTTAAAAGCGCGATTCTAAGTTCGTTTTTATAAATTTCATACTCGTTTACACCTTCGCCTAAAACCCCTGTCCCTTGGGCATATACAAAGCTTAACATAGGGAAAGAATTTGTTTTTAGCTCATAAGGGCGCATTGCAGGCTGGTTTTCAAAAAGTGAATAGTCTGGATCGCACTTTCTTTTTATAATTCCTAAGCTATCTTGCGCAAAAGTTTCGTAAATAGGCTCATTTAGGTTAAAAACAACTTGCAGCTTATGATTTTTCTTTTTGTTGTTAATCCTTGCGCCAAATTCAAAAAATTTGTTTTTATTGTCTAAAATAACATCAATAGTTAAATCTTTGTAAAAAATCCTTAAAACCGAACGCACAAGCCCGTTTTCAAGAACTTTTGTTTTAATTGGTTTTATAACCTCAGCCCTTGAGGCAGGCGCGTAATTGTAGCTGTCGCCCAAATCTCTTGTGTCTGTAATTTTTATAAAATCCTCGTGCAGCGCGCCTGTTGACTTGTTTAAAACGTTAATTTTGCCATCCTCAAAACTTAATTTTAAATAAGGATTTTCAATGTAATTTTTGCCTGCAAAGCTTAGCTTCTCGGGCTTTTTAGGCTCAAAAGTTTTAAAACTCATGGGTTTTTGTTCATCAATTTCAACAACTTGTTCGTACAAGGTTAAAATGTCCTCTGTGACAGGCACTTGATTTATGTCATAAAGTTTGGAATCGCTAAAACCTTTTGTTTTAGAGATTATTTGTGCATTTTTTAATTTGTATTCACTTATAACCCTTGCAATGCCTGAACTTTTGTAATTAGAAAGATTAAAAACACCTACATATCGCGGTTTTTTGGTGTTTTTGTGAAAATCGCGCACAATTCTTTTTTCAAGCCCCTCTAAAATTTCATTTGCCTTTTCAAAGCGAGAGTCAACAATTTTATGCACCTTGTCTGTAGAGCATCCGTAAATCGAGTCATGAGCGTGGTTTTTCAAAATTAACTCATAGGCATAATCAATGTTTGGCGCGTAATTTAGCCCTAAAAAGTAATTTAAAGGCTCAACAATGCGCGAAATTTTGTGCATTAACTTTGCATTTTGTACTTTTTGATAAATTCGAGAAGAAAAAACGCCGCCTAAAATGTTGTTTTGACTGTTGTCTAAAAACTCGCCCTCATAAGTCTTTGTGCGTGAATATTTGACCGAAGAAAAATATTCAAAAGGGGTCGAGAGTTCAATTTTGTAATTTTTTAAATATTTGTTGATTTGAGCAATTTTTGCGCTTGCATTTTTAATAATTGCCAAATGGTCGCCCCCAAGAGGCAAAATAAGCGTGTTTGAGGAGTATTCTGCAATTTTATCAAGGAATTTTTCAAGTTGCAGTGCAATATTTTGTGCTGAAATATTCTGGTGTAAAATGTCAATAAAATAACCCTCTACAAGCCTTGTGGTGTCAATGTTTCGAACCTTTATATCGCTTTTTATTGCCCCTGTACCGCGCCAAATAATCGCATTTTTAATTTCAAATTTTTCTAAAACCTCAAAAACACCCCTGCTGTGACCGAAAATGTCTGGCAAATAGCCTATAAAATCGTTGCAGCCAAGACTTTTTGAGTATTCAATGCCTTTTTCCAAGTTTTTTATAAGACATCTTAAATTAACTAAAAACGCGTCAGCGCTTACAAAAAAAGGCCCTATGAATAATTTTTTTTCTTTTATAAATTCTTTTATGATTTCTAAATTTTGCGGACGAAATTTTAAATAATCAATAATTGCGCTTGTCTGCCCATCAAAGTAAAAGCAAGGCGCCAAGCCCTTTTTAAGCTCCTCTAAGACCTCGTCAAAAACTTCTAGTAGCCTTAGATTAAATTCTTCTTTTTCTCTGTACCACTCTCTGTCCCAATGGGTTTGCAAGTAGGCAATTACACGCTTTTTCATATGATTATTATACTTGTTGTTCAACAAAACTTTTTCCATCCTTTAGATGAACTTTTAAATTTAAAAGTGTTGTAATATATTTTCTGCTAACACCCCATTAATTAAGGTATTTATGGACATCGAAAATTTAAATTCCCTGAAAAAAGAAATTTTTAAATGTAAACAAAGACTTTTAGAGCTTGAACCGCAAGCCGATTCAAATGAAAATATTAAAAGGATTTATAATAAAGTTTTGATTAAAAAAGCTGTGCTAATACAAAAGTATAAAAAAGCCTGCTATAAGCCGACTTTTAAGGATAAAATTAATAAATTTTTGAGAATAAGCACAGGAAAAAAGCTAATCTGCGATTATTGGAACGCGTAAGCCGGAGTGAGTTTGAGAGCCGCGTTGAGCGGGTCGAAAACGTAACTGTCGATGACCGCCGTAGCAAGCGTAGCGAGCACAGGCGGAACGCGTAAGCCGGAGTGAAGCGCAGCTTGAAAGCTAGTGCTATGCGCAGCTTGAAAGTAAGCGACTGTGTAATAGACCCTGAAACGAGTTCAGGGTGACGGAGTGGGTCGTTCAGGGTGACAATTAATCGTCATGCTGAACAGCTCCCTTGTCATGTTGAATTTATTTCAGCATCTATTCAACCGGCGCAATCCGAATTTATTTGACCGCTTTTCTTGACGAAGCGCAGCTTGAAAGCAAGCGACTGTGTAATAGACCCTGAAACGAGTTCAGGGTGACAGGGTTTTTGTGTTCAGGGTGACAATTAATCGTCATGCTGAACAACCCCTTGTCATGCCAAATGCCCCCTGTCATGCTGAACTTGTTTGACTGCTTTTGCCAAAATCTTTGATTTTGTGCAAAATGTCCCTATTCGGGCAGCATCTTTGTCATGCTGAATAATTCCTTGTATACTGAACAACCCCTTGTCATGCCAAATGCCCCCTGTCATGCTGAACTTGTTTGACTGCTTTTGCCAAAATCTTTGATTTTGTGCAAAATGTCCCTATTCGGGCAGCATCTAAAAAATGGGCAACAGAAAATATTCCTACTGGACGGTATTAAAATTTAACTCTTACACAACAAAACAAGGCCTTAAACATCCACCCCGCGCATCATATCCTTAAGAGTCTTTATAGTTGTTTCCATACTCACTGTATCAGACACTTTCTGCTGTAGAAAAGCATTAATTTGTGGCATTAATTCAATTGCAATATCAAGCTTAGGATTAGACCCTGCTTGATACATGCCAACGTCAATCAAGTCTTTATTTTCGCGATACATAGCAAGTAAACGACGCATTTTTTGCGCTGCCTGCTGGTGTTCTTTGTCTGTAATTTCTGTAAAAAGCCTTGAAATCGAGCCAAGCGCGTCAATTGCAGGGTAGTGGTTCATTTCTGCAACCTTACGCGACAAGAAAATGTGCCCGTCCACAATACCCCTTACAGTATCTACAATAGGGTCTGTAATGTCATCGCCTTCCATAAGAACGGTGTAAAGCGCTGTAATTGAGCCTTTTTCAGAGTTTCCTGTGCGCTCCAGTGCGCGCTGCAACCAAGAAAATATTGAAGGCGGATAGCCTTTCATTGTAGGCGGTTCGCCAATTGAAAGACCAACCTCACGCCCTGCCATAGCGCAACGCGTTACAGTGTCTGTCATAAGAAAAACTTTTTTCCCCTGATCCCTAAAATATTCGCATACAGTGGTTGCTGCAAGCAGCGCTTTTTGTCTGATTAGTGGGGGCTGATCACCTGTTGAACATACAACAACAGAGCGTTTCATGCCCTCAGGCCCAAGAGAATTTTCAATAAATTCTTTAACTTCACGTCCGCGTTCTCCAATCAACGCCATAACGTTAATATCGGCCTCAGAGTTCCTTGCTATCATACCAAGCATTGTTGATTTGCCGACACCCGAGCCTGCAAATAAGCCCATACGCTGACCCTGACCCATTGTTAAAAGTGAATCTATAACCCTTATGCCTGTTGATATTGAATTTTTTATAATTGGGCGATGAAAAGCATCAGGAATTGTGCCGTTAATGTTCATATACTGCGCATTTGTAAGGTCTAAGGGGCGACCATCTAGGGGTTCACCCAAAGGATTTATGAGCCTGCCAAGTAAAAAATCCCCAACAGGGAGCATAATGGGCCCGCCCGTTGTTTCTACCAAGCTGCCTTGCCCGATGCCTTCGCCATCATAAAGCAAAAGCAATTGCGCAGTGTCGCCTTTAAAAGCAACGACTTCTGCGGCTTTTTTTTCGCCTGTGTAAGTTTGAATGTAGCACAAATCGCCAATTTTAAGCCCGGGGAGTTTAACCTCAACAGTTAAGCCAAGGAGCTTTGAAACAGCACCCTTAAAGCCATATAGCTGCGTGTTTTCAAGGGTATTTATGGCTTTTGTTTTTAAATTATGAAGTTTTAGCTCTAATTCTTCGTCCATTAAAAAAATTATAGCATATATTTTATTCGTTGTGCGTTTTGGGATTTTGTTGGCTTTGTAATCCTGTACGTCTACCCCGTCACCCTTTGCGCCTAACCCATTACACTGAACGACCCACCCTGTCACCCTGAACTTGTTTCAGGGTCTTGTAAACCCACTGGGCAGGGTCTTACCGTTTTGCAAAGTGTTCATTTTTCAGATGCTGAAACAAGTTCAGCATGACAAAGATGCTGCCCGAATAGGGACATTTTGCACAAAATCAAAGATTTTGGCAAAAGCAGTCAAACAAGTTCAGCATGACGATTAATTGTCACCCTGAACGACCCACCCTGTCACCCTGAACTCGTTTCAGGGTCTCAACCGCATGTACAACTCATGCCCACCCCGTCACCCTTTGCGCCTAACCCGTCACCCTGAACGACCCATCCCGTCACCCTGAACTCGTTTCAGGGTCTATTACACAGTCGCTTGCTTTCATTGAACGCGTCGCGTCACAATTCAAGCTTCGCTCCAGTCCAGTGTCGCATAAGCCCACCGCCTCATCGGCGCTGTGCATATGCTCACATCCTATCGGTCGCTTGCTTTCATTGAACGCGTCGCGTCACAATTCAAGCTTCGCTCCAGTCCAGTGTCGCATAAGCCCACCGCCT
>CALUWD010000014.1 GCA_944324385.1 Candidatus Gastranaerophilales bacterium
CTGTAGCTCAGCAGGTAGAGCACTCCCCTTTTAAGGGATAGGTCATGCGTTCGAATCGCATCAGACGCAAATTTTTTTATACATATATCAAGCGAGCTTAGCGCGACTGCGCTTAGCGAGCGAAGATATATGCCATGGTGTGTGAGCCCGAGAGGGTTTTGCGAAGGCAAAAGCCTAAAGGGCGAAACCGTACCCATCAAGCGAGCTTAGCGCGACTGCGCTTAGCTGAATTAATTAAGAATTTTCAATTGTTATTCTTGTGCGTTTGTTAAGCGTTATTTGTCTTCTGATGATACAGCCTCCAGCATGGCTGAATGCATTGCTGTTGGCGAAATATTGTTTAGTGCCATTATTTTTCCTGAATCTGCATATTTTTTGCTAATAGCTAAATAGCCACTATTGTTTCTGATTCTTAACGCTTTCCCTATTATCTCACTGGCGTCTTTCCCTAGGCAGTCTGCAAAGATATTTATTGTGTCTTTATCAGCATTATGTATTGGGGTTTCGCCTTTGTTGTTTTGTGAAATTAGTATTGCTGATAGAATTTTAGGTGCCTTGTCGCCTAAAACTTCCACATATAGTTGTGCTGTTTCAGAATTTGTATTATGCAATACTGTGTTTTTATCTTTATCTTTAATAGGAACAATTTTACTGATTACTTCAGCTGCACAGTTACCTAAGGCTTTTATGTATGCATTTATTTCTTGTGTATCCAAATAAAAAAGCGCAGTGCGTTTTGATTTATTCTTTATTGGCAAAATTTCTTTAAGTATTTCTTGGGAATCTTTTCCTAAGATATCACAAATTGTATCTATTTTTGCTTTATCTGCATTAAAAAAAGGAGTATGCCCGCCCTTGTTTTGAATTGGCAATAGTTCTATTAGCAGTTTTTTTGTGTCTTCGTCGCCCAGTATTTCTCTTACAGCTTTAATGGTTTTTGAGTCAGCATTGGTTAAAAACGTTGTATTGCATTCATTTTTAATTCTCAATGATTCGTTTAATGTTTTTTTTGCATCTTCCCCAAGGCCTTGCGCAAAGGCTTTTAGTTCATCTGCTTTAATAAATGTAAGTGGTGTGTCACCATAGATATTTCTTGTAATAAGTGCTCTTTTGTACACTTCAGGAGTGTCATCCCCCAGTATTTCTTGAATTGCATTTAGTTTTTCGCTTGTTATGTTGTGAAATACTGTGTTTTTTTCATTATTTTGTATAAGTATCGCTGATTTTAAAATTTCTGGAAATATGCTCCATTCTTTTTTTAAATCCCCAGGGTCTATTTTAGTAAAATAATCAGGCTGTTTGTAGTTTTTTGGCTTAGTAGGTAATATTTTACATTGTTTGTTTTAAACTCATCATTTCCAAAGGATAACTCTTGCTTGTTTTGGAATTGCGCTTGAGTTTGTTTTTTGCAAATTGAATTGTTAGACGTTCTATTTTTAGGTGTCAAATAGATAGTGTTTATGTTAAAAATTTTCATTTTTCCTCGCTTTATTTTATAACGATTCTAAAATTATTTTTTTGCTTTTACTTGGAAATGTAGCATTTATAAAAATGACAAAAATGTTATTTGTGTTATACTTTTTATGATAGATGCTTTTGCTAAACTTGCTGGAAGTTCATGGGGTATTGAATGAATTACAAATTAATGAATTTAAAGGTATTTGGTGATGAAAGGGGTAAATTAGTATCTCTTGAGGGTAACCTGAGTGTCCCCTTTGATATAAAGAGGGTTTATTATATTTTTGATACCGTACCAGATCAAGAGCGCGGCAAGCATGCCCATAAAGAATTAGAACAAATAATTGTTGCAATGGATGGGGCATGTCAGTTTGTTTTGGATGATGGTAAAAGTAGGGAAGAAGTTTGGTTAAATCGTCCTGATGTTGCCTTGTACATTGGCAAAAACATGTGGCGCGAGATGAGGCATTTTTCATATGGGTGTAAATTAATGGTTCTGGCAAGTAAACACTATGATGAAAAAGAATATATAAGAGATTACAACAAGTTTTTAGAAAGTTTACAAAATAAATAATGATACATTATTTATCTGATGTTAAGAGCAAATATATAGGCGAAGGAACAAATATTTGGCAGTATTGCGTGGTTTTGCCAAACGCGGTAATTGGGAAAAATTGTAATATTTGTTCACATTGTTTTATTGAAAATGATGTAAAAATAGGTAACGACGTCACAATTAAAAACGGCGTGTATTTGTACGATGGTATAACAATTGAGGATGGTGTATTTATTGGACCTAATGCTACTTTTTGTAACGATAGATACCCAAAATCAAAAAATAAAAATTTTGAACTTGAACGGATTTTAGTGAAAAAAGGCGCAAGTATTGGTGCAAATGCTACAATACTTCCAGGGGTGACAATCGGTGAAAATGCCCTTGTTGCTGCAGGAGCTATTGTAACAAAAGACGTTGCCGATAATTGTGTATACAAGGGTGGCAAATGATGTTTTATAAGGATACTATAAAATGAAAATAACCGTTATAGGAACAGGATATGTTGGTCTAGTAGCTGGTGTGTGCCTTGCTGATATGGGCAATGAAGTTATTTGTGTCGATAACGACACTAATAAAATTAACCAGTTAAAAAATGGTGTGATACCAATATATGAACCCGGGCTTGAGGAGCTTGTAAAAGCAAATTCAAAAGAAGGCCGTTTATCTTTTTCTTCTGATTTAGATAATGCTGTTAAAATTTCGCAGGTATGCTTTATTGCCGTTGGTACTCCTCAAGGGGAAGATGGTTCTGCTGATTTAAAATATGTTTTTGATGTTGCAAAGTCAATTGCAAAGGCAATGAATGAATACAAAGTAATAGTAAATAAATCAACTGTTCCTGTGGGTACGGCTCAAAAGGTAGAGCAAATAGTTAAAGAAAATACAAATCATCCTTTTGACGTTGTTTCAAATCCTGAGTTTTTAAAACAGGGTAATGCAGTTGATGATTTTTTACACCCGGATAGAGTAATAATTGGTTCAAATTCAGACAAAGCAACACAAATTATGCAGGATATTTACGCACCGTTTTTTAGAACTGGAAATAGAGTAATTGTTATGGATGTAAAATCATCCGAGATGACAAAATATGCCTCTAACTCCTTTCTTGCAACAAAAATTTCTTTTATGAATGAAATTGCAAATCTTTGCGAAAAAGTTGGTGCTGATGCTCAAATGGTGCGCATTGGTATGTCAACTGATTCTAGAATTGGGAATAAATTTTTGTTCCCCGGGCTTGGTTATGGCGGCAGTTGTTTCCCAAAAGATGTAAAAGCACTGGTTAAGACAGGTATGGAAAATAATTGCGAGATGAAAATTGTAGCGGCTGCAGATGAAGTCAACAAAAAACAAAGAGAGATTTTTGTAAATAAAATTATCAACAGATTTAAGGGTAATTTGCAGGGTAAAACAATTGGTATATGGGGGCTTGCATTTAAACCTAAAACAAATGATATGCGCGAAGCTCCGGCTATTACAATCATAAATAAACTACTGGAGTGCGGTGCTAAAATTCAAGCTTTTGACCCAAAGGCAATTGATAGTGCAAAATTTCATTTTGGGGATAAAATTACATATTGCGATACTGCATACAAAGCTCTTGAAAAAGCTGATTGCATGGTACTTTTAACAGAGTGGAACGAATTTCGTCGTCCTGATTTTGAAAGAATTAAAGAACTTTTAAAATTAC
This sequence comes from Candidatus Gastranaerophilales bacterium, assembly GCA_944324385.1. Taxonomy (GTDB): domain Bacteria; phylum Cyanobacteriota; class Vampirovibrionia; order Gastranaerophilales; family Gastranaerophilaceae; genus Galligastranaerophilus. Next base: position 3,702 of record CALUWD010000014.1, read on the forward strand.
CAATAATTTTTGATGGTAGAAACCAGTATGATGAAAACAGGCTTAAACAAAAGGGTTTTGAGTATTATCAGATAGGAAAGTAACATGACTTGTGATTTAACTATAATTATGCCCAGTTATAATATGGGTGAATATATATCTGAAGCGCTTGATTCTATTTTTATGCAAAAAACAAGCTATAGTTATCAAATTATTGTTGCCGATGATTGTTCAGATGATAATACTATTGAAATTGTTAAAAGTTATCAATCAAAATATCCTAATAAAATTACGCTTTTAACATCTGAAACAAATCAAAAACTTTACAAAAACGTATTAAGGGCTTATGCGATTACAAAAACCCCTTATTTTTGCGTACTTGATCCTGATGATTATTATTGCAGTGAAGATTTCTTGCAAAAAGCTCTGGATTTTCTAAACCAGAATGAAGATTATACAATTTATATGTCCAATGTTTATAAAAAAATGCCCGACGGTAGTTTAGAAAAATATTTTGATTTTGAGCAAGAGTATATAAATGTTGATTTTCAAGATTATATTAATGGGCGCGCTATTCTTTCTCAAACATCTGGATGTGTGTATAGAAATGTTATTTTTAAAGACGGTGTGCCAGAAAAGTTGCTAAATCCCCCTGAAAAAAGTTGGGAGGTATCTTTTAGAGGGGATGCGTTTAGAAATGCGTTACATGTTTTTTATGGCAAAGCTCATATTTCAAAAGATTGCAATACGGTGTATAGAATTACAGATAAAGGAATTTGGCAGGGAATGTGTCAATTAAAGCGAGATGTTTTCAACGCTATAATTTATCGAGATATGTATGTTTATTTTGATGAAAAATATGCCGCATTTTTAAATTTGTCATATAACTTTTTTATGAAGTGTCTTGTTGAATTTTTTGATGAAATAGAAAACATTGACAATGAAGCAGAGCAGGTTAAAATTTTAAAAGACATATCAAAATTAAAAAAATATTTTAGCTTAAGAATGGATTTGATTAATACTGAGCAAAAGAAAATGCAAGAATTAAAATGTGCAAAAAATAATGCTATTAAAAATTTCTTGGGGAAGTTTCTAAGCTGTTTTAGGTTTAGAATTAAATAAGGATATTGTATGATAAATTTTCTAGATCTTAAAAAAATAAACAATCGTTTTCGCGATGAAATAGACTCGCGAATTTCAAAAATCCTTGATAAAGGCTGGTATTTGCAAGGAGAAGAAAACGAAATATTTTCTAAAAACTTTGCAGACTTTTGCGGTACAAAATACGCCCTTGGCGTTGCAAACGGCTTAGATGCTCTTAATTTAATAATAAAGGCAAGCGGTTTTGGCGTTGGCGATGAAATAATAGTTCCAGCTAATACGTATATTGCAACAATTCTTGCTATATCTGAAAATGGCTGCACACCTGTTCTTGTTGAGCCTGATATAAATACATATAATATTAATCCTGATTTAATTGAAGAAAAAATTACCAAAAAAACAAAAGCCATTATGGTTGTACACCTGTATGGTCAAGCTGTTCAAATGCAAAAAATATGGGATTTAGCTAAAAAGTATAATCTAAAAGTTTTTGAAGATTCAGCTCAAGCCCATGGTGCAATTTATCAAAACAAAAGAGTGGGAAATCTCTCTGATGCTAGCGCATTTTCATTCTACCCCGGAAAAAACTTAGGCTGCATGGGTGATGGCGGTGCAATAACAACAAATGACGAGGAGCTGTATAAAAAAATTAAAGCTATTGCAAACTATGGGTCAGATAGAAAATATCACCATATTTACAAAGGTGTAAACTCTCGCCTTGATGAAATTCAAGCTGCAATTTTAGATGTTAAATTAAAATATTTAGATGAAGATAACCAAAAACGCGCAGAAATAGCAAAATATTATATTGAAAACATTAAAAACGAAAAAATTATTCTGCCGTTAAGTCATTCTGAACTTGTTTCAGAATCTCTAAAATATGCCCATGTATGGCATGTTTTTACAGTGAGAACAAAGAACAGGGATGAATTTCAAGAGTATTTAAAAAACAATGGCATTCAAACAATTATTCACTACCCAACACCACCGCATAAACAAGGCGCATATAGCGAGTGGAACAATTTGAGTTATCCAATAACAGAGGAAATCCACAATACTATAATTAGTCTACCTATTTCACCTGTTATGGAGCAAGAAGAAATAAGTAAAGTGGTTGAGGTTGTAAATGCCTACTAATAACCCACTTGTTTCGGTTTTAATACCTGCGTATAACCATCAAAATTATGTACAAGACGCAATATATTCAATTATTAATCAAACATACAAAAATATAGAGTTGATTATAATTGATGACGGCTCAAAAGATTTAACATATGAAAAAATACTTGAATTAAAAGATGAATGCGAAAAAAGGTTTGCATCTTGCTCTTTTGAAACTCAACAAAACAAAGGTACTTGCGAAACTCTTAATAGATTAATTGCAAAAGCTAGTGGTGACTATGTTTATATGATAGCCTCTGATGATTTAGCAAAACCAAATTGTATTGAATTGCAGGTTAATTTTTTAATTAAACACCCTAAATATTCGCTTGTCGTTGGTGATAATGAAATAATTGATTCAAATGGAAAAAAATGCTATTGGGATGTAGATAGAAACAATGTGTATAGTAAAAATGAAGCAAAATATTTAACCTTTGTAGATTATTTGAAAAATGGCTGTAGTTTTTTTAATGAAAAAAACTTTGGCACTTATCAATCTTTGCAAATTGGTAATTATATACCTAACGGTTATTTAATAAGAAAATCCACTTTGGATAAAGTTGAACCATTTAGTAAGGATGCTCCTCTTGAAGATTATTTTTTAATGTTGCAATTGTCAAAATATTCAAAATTTAAATATCTAAATAAGGTTTTATTTTCTTATCGTTGGCACGGCGCAAATACAATTACCAATATTGAAAAAATTGAAAAATATACAAATATGGTTAGGCAATACGAAAAAGAAATATTGTCTAAATTGGATTTTAAAAATACTTTGCCTGATGTTGAAATTGTTGCACGGTATGGTGTTTGCTATAAAAGCGTTGGCATACCTTATTTGTTTGAAATTAAAAAGTATTTAAAAGACGGTAGAAAAACAAAAGTTTTGAGATTGTTTAATTCTGATATTAAGGTCTATTTTTCTTAGGCATGCGGCTATGTATTATTCATTTTTCACATCAAATCTTTCAACTTTATTTATTGCTGCAAATGATGAATTTATTACAAATATTTGCTTTGTTCATCAAGTGGGTTTGTTTTTGGGTGAAAATTTGCTGAATTATAAAAACTTTGAAAACTTACCAATCATTTATGCTAAAAGGTGGCTAAGCGAGTATTTTTCAGCTAAAAGACCACAAATTTCAAAATTACCAATTCAGCTAAAAGGAACTGATTTTCAAAAAGCAGTGTGGTTGCAAGCTGCTAAAATTCCTTATGGAATAACTTTGACATACGGCGCTCTTGCAAAGTTGTTAGCTAAATCTATGGGTAAAAAAGTTATCTCAGCTCAAGCTGTGGGTACAGCATTATCTAAAAATCCCATATTAATCGTTATTCCTTGCCATCGAGTGATTGGTGCAAAAAATAATTTATCTGGTTATAGTGCAGGCCTAGATATAAAATCAAGACTATTGCAATTTGAACAGTGTGGCAAAATTTCTATGTAAAATTTTGTTACTAAATAGCAATTATATACAATTTATTTACTTTATTTATACATCAAGAGAGAGCAATTGCATGGATAGACTAAGCACAAATTTTGATGTATCTAATGATGTTAATTTAAATACTCAAACAGTTCAAAATCCTAAAACGGATGATGAGCAAACAATTTTTGAGCAAGATAATGCTGAAAAACAAAATTTGGATGACTTAAAAAATCAGTTTGAAACTGCTCAGGATGAACAGGGTTTTTTAGGAAAACTTTGGAATGGCTTTAAAAATCTTACCGGACTTGGATTGAGCTCTAATGATGTTCAAGATAAGCTTGAACAGTACGAGAATGGCGAAATTACATATGATGAAGCTGCAAGTGTAATTGCAGAATATAAAACAAAGCAAGATGGCGCTGCCGATTTAATTGCAAATACAGTGACAGGTCTTGCTGTTGCAGGTGTTAGTGTCGCAACAGGAGGGGCAGGTGCTGTTTTAATAGGTCTTGGAGTCGGAGCAGGTGCTAAAGCTGGCTTAAAAACGGTAGACAGGGCAACAAATAACATTGAAGGAGATGCACTTGATTCTAAGCAAATATTAAAAGATGGCATAACAGGTGCTGTAGATGGCGTTACAAGTGCCATAACTGCTGGTATGGTATCAGTCCCAACCGCAGGAGCAACTGTTATGACCACTGCAAAGCAAGGACTGGTGCAAGGTGCAAAAGCTGGTGCTATAACTGGTGCTGCGACCGGCGCTACACAATATACCACAGATTGCGCATTCGATAATGACAAGGAATTTACATTAAGCGGTCTTTTGGCAACTACTGCTCAAAACACTATTACTGGAGGTGTTTTTGGAGGTATTACTGGTGGTGTTGGCGGTGCAATTTCACAAAATAATTTCAATAACACAGTAACTATTAGCCACAATAACGGGCTTCAAAAAGAAATTGATAATGCACTTCAGGCAAAAAGATATCTTGATAATTTCAATGATAACAACAAAGATATTGCAATAACTTCTGCTCAAGAGTATTCAAATATACTAAATAAGTTGGAAGCACATAGTGCAAGCGCGCAAAGTCTTGCTTCAAAATTTGATTCCCAAATTGATGAGGCAAGTGAGCAAATTTATCAAGCTTTTAAAAATAATAAGTCTATCAGTACAATAACAACAAGACCCAAGGGACAAAACTCTGCTTTTTCAAAACTGGCCAAGAAAGAAATTGAAGGCAGTGCAAATTTAGCTACAATGGATAACTGCTATGATGCTATTGGTGATGCATTGGGGTTAAGAATTCAAATGAATAGCCTTGATAGTAATACTTCATCAAAAATTGTAGAAAAAATGTTAAAGAAAAATAATATAAACGCAAGTTTTGATGATTTTGTAAAATACATAAGCGGCGAAGAATTACAAAATAAAGAAGTTGAAAATGCTCTTGCAAATGTCAGCAAAGATATTATTAACTCTCTAAAACAAAAACAAAGTCAAGAAGTTGTTGACCAACTTGTAAAGGGAATTAAAAAAGGTAAGGTTAACATTACCGAAATTAATAATTACGGCTCTGAATTGACGTCTTATTTTACTGACGCACAAATTCAGCAAATTGCTGATGCTTACAAATATGCTGTTTCAAAGGGCGTATTTGAAAATGATGATGTTTTTAAAATTGTAAATGATAATCCTGTTTTAGATATCAATGATACTGATGTTACAGATAGAATAGATAATATTACTTCAAAATCTAATAGTGATACAAAGGTAGAGGTAAAACAAAAAACAAAAGGTGCTCAAAAAGAATCAGGCTATGCAAGTACACAGGCAAATACAAAACATAAGCTTAAAGATGGCACTATTGCAAATGGAGAGTTGCAAATAAGGGGTACAAAAGTAAATGAATTTGCTGAAGTTGAACACATTCCATATGATATAAGATCTGGGAAAATATTTAAGGACGATCCAAAATATGCTGACATATATGAATTGATTTCAAATATGAAAAATGCTGATTATGATAGTTACAATCAATATCTTGGTGATGTTTATAAAACACTGAGAATGCAAGAGTTAGGGCTTTTGCCTGATAGTGCTGTATTGCCAAATATTGAAAATTATATGAGCAATTCAAGTTTAAATGATGAAGCATTGAAAATGATTGATATGAATGGATTAATTAAAATTGCAAAAAGTGGTCATTAGGCTTTATATGATATAATGAGGGGACTATGAAAGTTACAAAAAATTCTAACAATTACAACACAAATTTTAACGGCGTAAATAATGACAGTAACAATACTGCCAAAAATCAAGATAAAATGGAAATTCTTATGAATAGACTTTGCGAAGTCTTATCTGAAAGAACTGAAAACGAAGTCCCTGAGAATGGAAAATTTTCACCAATTTCCGTATCTTTTAGCATTCCTCAAACAAATAATAAAGCTAAAGCTATTGTTGAGTATGACGCACTTGCGCCAAAAAATTTAAGAAGACTATCAATTGCTTCTCATCATGCTAACAGCGATAGGCTTATTTCAACATACATTTTAAGGGGAACAAAACAGGAAATAATTGATTATATCAATAACCCTCAAAATCAAAAAAAGCTGATTAAACTTGCAGATGAACTTTCAGATAGTGTTAATGAATATTACAGTAATTTGTAAAAAATAAACTGGGCCTGGTGGGACTCGAACCCACGACCAAAAGATTAAGAGTCTCCTGCGCTACCAACTGCGCTACAAGCCCATAAGTTAAGTATAGCACTAAAACATTTTTTTTGAAACATTTATTTTACTTGTGATTTACCTTCCCGTGTATTACAATTGCCATATTACACAGGGAGTTAATAAATGGCTACGATTTCAGTTGTTATAAATACGCTAAATGCTCAAAGGCTTTTAGACGATGTGCTAGAAAGTGTAAAAGAGGCTGATGAGATTATAATTTGCGACATGCACTCAGAAGACGACACTATAGAAATTGCAAAAAGACACAAATGCAAGATTTTTTACCATGAAAGAACTGGAATTGTAGAACTTGCACGCAACTGGGCAATGGAGCAGGCAACAGGCGATTGGATTTTAGTTCTTGATGCAGATGAAATTGTAACACCTGAGCTTTGGCAATATTTAAAAAATTATGCTGAGCATCCCAAGAAAAACCGCTATGCATGCTATATTCCTCGTGAAACTTATCTTTTGGGTAAACATGTCCACTCCTGGCGACAATCAGGCATAAAAAGATTCTGGAAAAGAGGAAATTGCTACTATACAAATGAAATACATAAAATGCCTATAACGCGCGAAGGTAAGGATTTTTGGATAAATAAAAATGGAAAATTAAAAGATGTAGCGCTTATTCATTATCATATACCATCTCTTAATCATTTCGGCGTAAGGCTGAATAATTACACTGATTTTGAGTTAAAAAGATTTCAAATGAAAAACAAAAAATTCAAGCTTTCTAAGCTTATTTTGCGCCCACCTTACGAATTTTTTAAATTATACATTCTAAAGGGCGGCTATAAAGATGGTGTCCACGGGTTTATTTTTGCAGTCATTATGGCATATTACAAGTTTTTGCAGTGGGCAAAATTGTATGAGTATGAATTTGTTCAAAAAAATAGAGATTTAAAATATTAAGAGGTTAAAATGATTTTTGATAATATAGAAAATGCGCATTTGTACTATAATTTGGGCGATAAAATTAAAAAAGGTTTCGAGTTTATTTTAAATAATGACTTAAAATCTATGCCCTGTGGCAGGCATGATATTGCAGATGGCATATATGCAAATGTTCAAGAGCTTGAAACAAAATTACCTCATATGCCTAAATTTGAGGCGCATAGGGAATATATTGATATTCAATATGTAATTTCTGGCAATGAAAGAATGGATTTTTCTTTAATTGACAATTTTTTAGAGGATATTCCATACGACAGCGAAAAAGATGTTGAGTTTTTAAAATTAAAAGAAGATGCGCTTTGCCCTAATGTTATAAACGTTCGCGAGGGCGATTTTGCAGTATTTTTCCCACAAGATGTGCATGCACCAATGCTAAGCTGTAACGATGGTTGCGAAAAAATTAAAAAAGTTATTGTAAAAATTAAAGCAGATTAAGTTCGCACATATCTTTAAAATCGCAATATTCACAGGCCTTTTTGTTAAAAGTTGGCTCAAAGTTTTGTATTTCAATATTTGAATAAACTTCTTTAATTTTATTTTCAATAATACTATTGTCTTCTTCGCTCATTTGGCAAGTGTGGTTTTTATCGCATTGCTCAACAAAAACCAGCTGTGCAGCACTTACCTTTTTGTCAAATTTTTTCTCAACGAGATATTTATAAAACCTTAATTGATTTAAATATCTTTCATAAGCTCCGCCTTCTTTGATTTCATATTTGCTTTTGGCGCTTCCTGTTTTAAAGTCTTTTATTAGAAATGTGCCATCCTCAAGAAGTTCTATGCGGTCTATTTTTCCGTTAATCGGGATTTGTGTACCTACTTTTGTTTCTATGTTAAATTCTGTGCTAAATATTTTATCAATTTGAGTTAAGACAAGCTGATTGTAGAAAATTCTTAGGTTTTCTTCCCCCTTTTGAAGGTAATTTTTTCTTACACTTCTGTCTGAAAAAGGCACTTTTGCCAGCAGATTTTTAAAAGTAGAAATAAAATTTTCAATGTCTTCGTATTTTCCCTCAATTTTTGCATTTTTTGAGAAATTTTCTATAGCTTTATGCACAACATTTCCATAGTTTAAAATATCATTAACGCCGTTTAATGAGCCTAGTCTTAAAACGTAAGAGTATAAAAATTGCCTTGGGCAGTCAAGGTATGTGTTCATCATGCTTGCGCTTAAGCTTAAAGTTTCAAAAGATGAACGTATGAAATTTTGAAAATCATCCCTAAAGTTATGTTCATATCTTACTGTTTTAATAAGCTCAGCTACATAATTTTCTTTAGTGTAGGGTACTTCAATTTTTTCAAGGTATTCAGGCTTAATTTCAGATATGAATTTTGTCATTCGCCTTTCTTTAGCGCCTATTGTTTTTGGAAAACTCAAGTATAGCTTATGCTTTGCCCTTGTAATACCAACAAAAAGCACTTTTACATTTTCAGAATTTTTAAGAGCTTTTTTTGTTTCATCGTCTATTACCTTTTTAATGGGTACTTTTGGTGTAATGTTATCCTGAGAAAACCTTTCCCATTTATACTCATCAAGTGTTGGTATAAAAACATAAGAAAATTCGCGACCTTTTGATGAGTGGATTGTAACCAGTTGAACTGCGTTTTTGTCTATAGGTGACTTTTCGGTCAAAATTGCTGTTCCGTTCTCGAGTGTGTCATCAAGGTAATTTGTAAAATCTTCCAATGTTGCACTTTTTTGTGAGTTATAAAAGTCATGTGCTTCTTGTGTCAGCTTTTTAAGTGCAGCAATATTTTCTTCAATATTTAAGGGGCAGTTTATAAAATAGTTTAAAAGTCCTGTTTTATTAATGGTTTCAAGTACAAGCTGGTAGATATTTAAAGAGCCCTTTGCCCCTGACAAGTATTCAAAATCATCAATAAACTTTTTAATTTTAGCCTCGTCTTGCCAGTTTTTATCTTTCATATCGTAAATATCTGAAATAAAATCGCGATTTTTGTGTAAATATGATTTAGCTAAAATATCATTGTAATCATTTACATTTATGCAAAATGGCTCAGACAAAAGCAATGGGAAGATTTTATCCGCATTTAAAGCTGGATTTACAAGCATTTTTAAGTAAAAAATTGTAAGAATTGAAGATTTTATTGAAAAAATACTTTTACCTTCTTTTAGCTCGTATGGTATATTTCGACCTTTTAAAATCTCGCAAAACTCGTCCAATTCACCGTTTGACTTGGTTAAAATTGCAATTTCGTTTAATTTGGGGCAATCATTTTTTATAATGTTTTCAATTTCATCTGCAATAGCTTGATATTCTTGATTTATGTCCTGAAAAATTTTTAAAGTTGGTTTTGTGTTTTTTTCAAATAAACTTGCATTTTTTGCGCTTAAATGTTTGTTAACATTATATTTTTTAAATTCAGGATTATTTTCAAGCCTGTTTGGGTCTTGTTTTGCAACCTGTTCGCTTAAATCTAAAATTGATTGGGTAGAGCGCATATTCTCATCAAGACAAATTACTTTTGTATCAGGGTATTTTTTTAAAAATTGCTCAATGTTGTCAATTTGCGCGCCCTGAAAACCGTATATAATCTGATCATCATCCCCTACAACAAAAATATTTTTTTTGTTGTTTGCATCAACCAGATTAAACACAATTGCGTTTTGCGCTTTGTTTGTGTCTTGATACTCATCGACCAAAAAGTAGTCATAGTTGTTTGCAATTTTATCTAAAAAGTTTGCAGATTCTTTGAATTTATTTAAAACAAGAATAATCATATCGTAAAAATCGATATAATTATTTTCCCTCATTTTTTTGTTGTAAAGCTCGTAAAAATCATATGTTTCGCGTGCTTGATTAATTCTTTTTTCAAGCTCACTTTTGTAATTTTCGTCTTTTTTTAAAACTTTTTTGCCCTGCGCTATACTGTCTTTTATTTTTTCATTTATATCATCCAGCCCTTTGCCCCACTGTGGGTGGTTTTCAAGGTTATAGAAATATTCTTCTTTTGTAAGTAAATTTTTCTTAATTTCATTAATTCTGTTTAAAATTGTGCCTGCATGAAAAAATTTATCACCTGATGAGGTTTTAAAATGTTTTGTATCAAGCTCATCAATACACAAGCGCATTAGATTTCTTTTTGCCGTATCGTTGATTATTTGTGCGCTTGAGTATTCTTCAAAATATTCTTCGTTATTTTGAATTATTTCCCAGCAAAAACTGTGGTAGGTGTAAACATTTACAAGAGAACCTTTTTGACCTACTTTAGAAATTAGCCTGCTTTTCATTTCGTTTGCTGCAGCATCTGAAAAAGTCAAACAAAGAATTTTTGAAGGTTCAACACCTTTTTCAAGCATACCTTTAATACGTTCAATTACTGTAAAGGTTTTACCTGTACCTGGGCCTGCCAAAACCATAATTGAACCGTTAATTGTATCGATACACTCTTGCTGTTTTTTGTTTGGCAATATTTTTGCGCTGTTAAGTGACATATTACACCCTCTTTTCATGTTAAAAAGACCTGCCATTTAGCAGGTCTTTTTAATTAGCGGGAGACGAGGCTCGAACTCGCGACATCTTCCTTGGCAAGGAAGCATTCTACCACTGAATTACTCCCGCAAACAGCGATAAAATTATAATACATGTTCAAAAAAATATTTCAAGTATTTTTTTATAATTTTAAAATTATTTTGTTTCAGCTTGCTCTGTTGCAGGCTTCTGTTCTGTTTGAGCTTCTTCTCGCATAGCAGGTTCTATATTTTGTGAAACCTGAGCTTCAGCTGCTTCCTGAACGGTTTGTTCTGTATTTGGGGTAGTTGTTACAGCAGTATTTTCTTCTTGATTTTTTGCTTTAAAATTAAGCGCAATAATCCCTGCTGATGATGCTACTGCAATAAGCGCTCCTAGCCATTTTAAAGGGGTGTTTTGTTTTTTGACAACGTTTTTTGCGCCCTCTACGGCTTTTTTTGCACCTTCTTCTGCACCTTTTTTAGCTGTATCTATTGTTTTTTTACTTACTCTTGCACCGAGCATGGTCATTAGTGTGCCCGCAATACTACCTCCTGCAAGAGCTGTGTTTACTTTTGCTTTTGTATTTTCGTCAGATTTTTCAAACGAATCTTTAAATTCTACTGCTTTAGATTTTGCTTTTTGAAAAATATTTTGTTGATTAGCTGTTACGTTTGGGGTATTTACACTTTGTAGATTAATTCCTTGTGTCATTTATCAACTCCTATAATTATTCATATACAATCTTAAGTGTTGTAAATATTTTTTTTACATAGTTTTTAAAATATTTTTACATTTCTTAATCTTTGCTTGTTTAATATATTTGTAATAAAATATTATTCAGCATTGGAGCTTAATAAGGAGAAAATTTATGCGTGAATGTTCACCATTGCACAAAGAAAGACTTAACTATAAACCAAAATTAGCAGGAATTCTTGCTGATGGTATAAAAAACGTAAAAATTTCTTTCGGACAAAATACTACTGCAGTAAAAGATGCAGATGAAATTCAAAAACTCTTTAAAGATGTTTATGGTCAACCGCTCGTAAGCTTTGATAAAACAGGCGATGCACTTAATTTTGAGCAAAAAAATGTGGGCGTTATTTTATCTGGTGGGCAAGCACCTGGCGGACACAATGTTATAGCAGGTCTTTATGATGCGCTTAAGGCTGCTAATCCAAACAATATTTTATACGGATTCTTGGGTGGTCCTTCAGGTATTATTGAAAACAAATATGTAAAATTTGATGATGAGTTTATTAATAAATACAGAAATACCGGTGGTTTTGATATCATCGGTTCAGGTAGAACAAAACTTGAAACAGAAGAACAATTTGAAAAAACTCTGCAAAATTGCAAAGCACTTAATATTAACGCAATTGTTATAATTGGTGGTGATGACTCAAATACAAATGCTTGCATGCTAGCTCAATGGTTAAAGGCAAAAGGTGCAAATATACAGGTAATAGGCTGCCCCAAAACAATTGACGGCGACTTGAAAAACGATCAAATTGAAATTTCTTTCGGTTTTGATACAGCTACAAAAACATACGCAGAACTTATCGGAAACATTCAAAGAGATGCTAACTCTGCTAAAAAATACTGGCACTTTATTAAACTTATGGGACGCAGCGCAACTCATGTCGGTTTAGAAGTAGCATTGCAGGTTCAGCCTAATATTACGCTTATTTCTGAAGAAGTTGAAGCTAAAAAGCAATCTCTTGAAAGCATTGTTGATTACATTACAGACATCGTAGTTAAACGTTCCCAAATGGGTAAAAACTTTGGCGTTGCTTTAATTCCAGAAGGTCTTATTGAGTTTATTCCAGAAATGAAGACTATGATTTCAAACCTTAATGACCTTCTTGCAGTTCTTGAAAAAGACGAAAATTTTGTAAATGCTCAGAATAGCGAAAAATATAAAGTTATTGAATCTAGACTAGATGGTCAAAACGCAAAAGTATTTAACTCTCTACCAGATATGATTAAAGCACAATTGTTAATGGACAGAGACCCTCATGGTAACGTTCAAGTTTCAAAAATCGAAACAGAAAAGCTTTTAATTGAAATGGTACGTGCAAGGTTAAAAGCGCTAAAAGCTCAAGGTAAATATGACGGAAAATTCTCTGATCAAGCTCATTTCTTTGGTTACGAAGGAAGATGCGCGATGCCTTCAAACTTTGATGCTGACTATTGCTATTCATTGGGCTATAACGCTTTTGCACTTATTCAAGCTGGTTTAACAGGTTACTTGTCATCTGTTAAAAACCTTACTGCTCCTGCAACAGAGTGGAAAGCAGGCGGTGTACCATTAACTATGATGATGAATATGGAAAAACGTCATGGTGTTATGAAGCCTGTCATCCAAAAAGCTCTTGTTGACTTAAATGGCCCTGTATTCAAGGCATTTGAGCAAAGACGCGAAAAATGGGCTCTTAATGATTGTTATGTATTCCCTGGTGCTATTCAGTACTTTGGCCCATGCGATGTGTGTGATGTAACAACACTAACATTGCAATTGGAACAACAAAAGGTGCCTGTGGCACAAAATTAAAATAATATTGGCGCATGTCTAACTCACATGCGCCTTTTTACACATAGAAAAGGAATTAAAATGTTAAAAGCAGGAATAGTAGGACTCCCAAACGTTGGTAAATCAACCTTATTCAACGCACTTACGTTGTCAAAAAATGCACAAAGTGCTAATTACCCATTTTGTACAATTGAACCCAATGTGGGAGTGGTAACTGTTCCTGATGAAAGGCTCTATAAATTAAAAGATTTGGTTAAGACTGATACTGTAATACCAACCGCAATAGAGTTTGTTGACATTGCCGGACTTGTAAAGGGTGCAAGTAAGGGCGAAGGATTGGGAAACCAATTTTTACACAATATTAGAGAGGTTGATGCAATTATTCAGGTTGTAAGATGTTTTGATGATGAAAATACAATCCATGTTAACGGTAAGATTGACCCTATTGATGACATTGAAACAATTAACACTGAGCTTGCTCTTGCTGATATTACAACTCTTGAAAATCGTTTAAAACGTATAGCAAAACAAGTAAAAGGTGGTGACAAGGAAGCAGTCCTTGAAAATTCAATTATAGAAAGGCTTATGCCATATCTTGAGCAGGGTAAATTCATTAACACTAAAGAGTTGTTTAACGAAGAAGAACAAAAAGCACTGCATCATTTTCATCTGCTTATGACAAAACCAATGATATATTGTACAAATGTTGCTGAAAGCGATTTGGCAAATGGTAATGAATATGTTGAGCGTGTCAAAAAATATGCAAAAGAAAATGGTGCTGATGTTGTAATGATTTGTGCAGGAATCGAATCAGAACTTGTTGAGTTAGGTGAAGAAGAATCTAAAAATTACTTAAAAGAATTAGGTGCAGACTCCTCCGGTATTGAAAAAATGATTAGATGTGTGTATGACCTTTTAGGCCTTAGAACATACATCACAGCTGGAGAAAAGGAAGTTCGTGCTTGGACAATTACAAAAGGCATGAAAGCTCCACAGGCTGCAGGTGTTATCCATACAGATTTTGAAAAAGGCTTTATTAAAGCAGAAGTTGTTTCTTATGATGACTTTATTTCAGCAGGCTCTTGGGCTGCAGCTAGAGAAAAGGGTGTTGCGCGCCTAGAAGGTAAAGACTATGTCGTTCAAGACGGCGATATAATGCTCTTTAGGTTTGCAAATTAATGCTTGATAAACAATAAAAATGCCCCGTTATTTGGGGCATTTTTTATTTTTAACAGTTTATTTATTTGCTAATTTTATCTGCATATTTTTCAAGCAATCTTGCCTTTGTGTCTGCAATTTTGTGTTGTGTTGCGAGTTTGTCGCCATATTTTTCCATAAGTCTTGTTTTTGTCTCAACTAATTTTTTAGCTTTTTCGAGAGATTTTTCACTGTTAAGTAATGCTTTTTCTAAAGCAGCACCTTTTGCAGTGTTTCCTTGACTCATAAATTCATAAGCACTGGAGCCAGCCAGTTTTTTCGCTTTTATTCCCGTTGCAGCCTGAAGTGCAGCTTGTGCATTAAATATTTCTGCACTTTCTTTTGCTGATTTGAGTGCTTTTTCACCTGTTACTAAATTAAGGAATTGTTTATCAGTGTTTTTATACTTTGTAATATCACTGAGTGCATTTTTTGTAACTTTTTTGTTGATTGCAGCTTTATTTATGGTTGCCATATTGTCTAATTGATTAAGCATTTTGCTGTTATCCCTTGTAGCTACCCTGACTGCTTCTTTCATTTTTGCCGCGCTTTTTGCAGTTTTAGCTTTTTTAATGGTTTTAACAGCTGATTCCACAAGTTTTCCTAATTTCATTTTTATATTCCTTTCAAAGTTTTAGTTATATTGTAAATAAAACGGTAGTATAATATTAATTGCTTTATTTTTAATAAATGTTAAGTTGAGAGCAATACAGTTGTGGATATGCAATAATTTTGCTTACAAACAAATTTTGACAAAATAAAATTTAAGTGCTAAAACTTCTTATGTAAGCTTAGGAAGGTTGGTCTATATGAAAGTAGAAAAAATTGCCGCTATGGCTTTAAATTTTTCGCATGCAGAATTTGAAAATGATATTGAAACCAGCAATACCAGGGATGTTATTAAAGATGATACCAGAATTGATGAAAAAATGGATGAAACAATGAGGTATTTAAACAACCTTTCTGATGAGAAAAAATGTGATATTGAGGTAAAACTGGATTATAATTCAAGCACTAATAAAGGTGATATTATTGGGGAAATTCATGATAATGAAGGCAAAAAAATGACAGAGAAGTTAGAGTTCAAATTGATGCTAAAAATGATGACATTGTTGTTAATAGAATTGATATGTTTAAAAATCACTGCAGCTCAATTATAAGACACTAACCTGCAATGTACTCTATGTATCTCTCTAATGCCTTGTAGCCATCGTAAAATTCTCCAACAGCAGTTGAATAGTTGCTTGCACGCAAATATTTCAATTCTTTAATTCTTATTTCAAAAATCTCGTCAGCATAAGCTTTTGCGTATGCATCACCTGAATTTGACCATATTTTTAGTTGTTCGAGTTGATGATTAATTTGGGAAATGGTTGAATTTTCGAGCACATCAAAGCCGTATTTTTTTAAAATAGAAAGCTCATAGTTGCTAATTCTTGAATGAACCGCACTGAAACCGAATATTCTTTTAATCACCATGTAATTGCCGGCTAATTGTCTGTGCTTTAGTGGTATTTGACCTCGTGCAATTAAGGATGACATACTTAAGTTGTCATACCTGCTGTATGCATTTCTCTCTAAATCCCCTTTATTTACCTTTTTTGAAAATTTTTGAAACACTTTTTTCTATTCCATCTCTCCCTTTTTAGATTATAAAACAAAAATGAAGCATGGCAAAATTATTACGCATGATTTTACAAAAAGCTTGAAATATGCTTTAATTGTTGTGTAACAGTAGTTATTTAGAGGATTAACCATGGAAAGAACATTTATTGCAATTAAGCCCGACGGTGTAAAAAGAGGTTTTATCGGTAAGATTTTACAAAGATTTGAAGATAAATCTTATAAAATCGTTGCGCTCAAGATGTTAAATGTGTCCATGGAGCAAGCAAAAAAGCATTATGCTGAGCATGAAGGTAAACCTTTTTACCCTTCATTAATAGAATATATTACCTCAGGCCCTGTGGTTGCAATGGTTTTAGAGGGTGAAAACGTAATCGCAGGTACGCGCCACATTATGGGCAAAACAAACCCTGATGAGGCTGATGTTGGCACAATCAGGGGTGATTTTGCACAAGTTAAAGAATATAACATCGTACATGGTTCTGACTGTCCTGAATCTGCAAAACGTGAAATCGCCATTTATTTCAACGAAAATGAGCTTTGTGAAAACTATAAAACAATGCTTGAAATTGTCATGGGTCAGTAATGAAAACTTGCAAGGATTATTTTAATTTTAAACTAGTTGCAAAGTCAGACGGTTCAAATGCTCGTGCAGGCTTGTTTATTACCCCCCATGGGCCTATCGAAACACCCGTTTTTATGCCTGTTGGTACAAATTCTGCGGTAAAGATGCTCACAATGGAGCAGGTATTAAATACGCGTGCGCAAATTATTTTAAATAATTCTTATCACATGTATCTGCGCGCTGGTTGTGATTTAATTAAAAAAGCAGGTGGTTTGCACCAGTGGCAAAACTGGCATAAGCCAATTTTAACTGACTCAGGTGGATTTCAAATATTTTCACTTTCAAAGTTGAGGAAAATAACAGAAGAAGGTGTGCACTTTTCTGACCCTAAAAATGGCTCAAAGCACTTTATTTCGCCTGAAATTTCTATGCAAATTCAAGAAGATTTGAGGGCGGATATTATTATGGCGTTTGACGAGTGCGCACCTTATCCTTGCGATTACAAACATGCAAAAGAGGCAATGGATAGAACCCATAGATGGCTAAAACGTTGTTTTGAAGCTCATAAAAACCCGCGCCAAGCGCTTTTTCCAATTGTGCAAGGGGCGTTTTTTGAGGATTTAAGAAAAGAGGCTGCACAAACTGTTTCAACTTATGACGCTGTCGGATACGCAATAGGCGGTGTCAGTGTAGGTGAACCAACAGATGTCAAAAATAAGATTGTAGAATTTACAGCACCACTTTTGCCAGAGGATAAACCACGTTATTTGATGGGAGTTGGCACTCCTGTTGACTTAATTAATGGCGTAAAATACGGTGTAGATATGTTTGATTGTGTTCTTGCAACGAGAAATGCACGTCATGGAACATTTTTTACATATGAAGGTAATAAAATAATTAAAAATAAAGAATTCGAAGAAGATTTTTTGCCGCTAGATTCAAAATGCGACTGTTATGCTTGTAAAAACCATACTAGGGCCTATATCAGACACTTGTATAAAACGGGCGAAGCAACTGCTGCAGTGCTTTTGAGCATACATAATATACATTTTTTGGTAAATTTAATGAGAGATATAAGAAAATCAATAATCGAAGGAAATTTTGAAGAATTTTCAAAAGAATTGCTTGAAAAATTTTAATTATTATCAAATGGACGCAGTTCAATGTATTTTTCACTGTAATTGCGCTTTTTAGATAAGTTTTGAAGAATTTCTTTGTTATTTTTCATGGCTATCCAAGATTCAATTAGCCTTGTGTCTTCTATTGACATGCCACCTTCGACTTTTTTGCTTTCGTTAACATCAAAAATGGCACTATAAGAAGCGATTTGAATTAAAATATACAAAGTTTCGCTTTCATCATTAAAAGAAATAGTTAGCCTTCTGTATTTGTTGACGTCCACAATTTCATTAAACTTGCCAAGCATTTTGGCACGTTCATTTTCTATCCTGTATTCGTTCAACAAAAAATCCCTGAGTGATTCTTCGGCTTTAATTATCTCCGCGCGTCCCATATTATTAAGATAATATTTTTTTTACAAAAAGTAAATACTTTTATAACCCTAAGGGCTTATTTTACTAATATTTCTTAATATTTTGGTTGACTTTGAATTTTGTTTGTTGTGAAATATATGTTACATATACTTAATAACAAGGGGAAACTATGCCAACCATTAATCAATTAGTTAAAAACGAAAGAAAAAAAATCATAGACAAAACTAAGTCACCGGCACTTACAAACTGCCCACAAAGACGTGGTGTTTGCACTAGGGTTTATACAACAACACCTAAAAAACCAAACTCAGCATTGAGAAAAGTTGCTCGTGTAAGACTTACAAACGGATTTGAAGTTACTACTTATATCCCAGGTATTGGCCACAACCTACAAGAACACTCTGTAGTGCTGATAAGAGGTGGTAGGGTTAAAGACCTTCCTGGTGTTAGATATCACATTATCCGTGGTACATTGGATACTGCGGGAGTTGCAAATAGAACACAAAGTAGATCAAAATACGGCGCAAAAAGAGCAAAAAAATAAGAAAGGTTAAACAAATAAATGTCAAGACGTTCTAAACCGGCAAGAAGAATACCATCTCCGGATCCAATATATAATAGTGTAGATATTGCAAAGTTTATTAATCGCCTTATGAAAAAAGGTAAAAAATCAATAGCACAAAAGATTTTTTACTCTACAATGAGTAAGGTTGAAGAAAAAACAAAAACTGAACCAATGGAAGTATTTAAAAAGGCGCTTACAAATGCAACTCCATTAATTGAAGTAAAAGCAAGGCGTATTGGTGGTTCAACTTACCAAGTGCCTATTGAGGTAAAAGCTGATAGAGGTCAAGCTCTTGGCTCTTGCTGGATTATCGAAGCTGCAAGAAAAAGAGGCGGCAAATCTATGGTTGAAAAATTGACAAACGAGATTGTTGATGCTTCAAATGGTACAGGCGCTGCTTGCAAAAAACGTGAAGATACTCACAAAATGGCAGAAGCTAACAAAGCATTTGCACATTATAGATACTAATTTATTTAAAAAGCGCACCTTTGGGGTGCGCTTTTTTTAATCTCGGGCTGTAGCGCACCCGAGCAAAGCGAATTTTAGTGCGACAGCACTTAATGAGCAAAGCGAGGGCTTAGGTGTGTGAAGTCCGAAGACAGCGAAGCGGTCAGCTTCGGTGGCAAGGACGTAACCGTACCACAGTTGATAACTTAATATTTTAATCTCGGGCTGTAGCGCAGCTTGGTAGCGCACCACCTTGGGGTGGTGGGGGTCGCAGGTTCAAATCCTGTCAGTCCGACCATTTTCATGGCATAATGCGAAGATTTCTTACCGACAGGATTTGAACAATTGCAAAGTCTTGCTTTACTCACAAGTTCGTAAATGTCCTGTCAGTCCGACCATTTTCATGGCATAATGCGAAGATTTCTTACCGACAGGATTTGAACAATTGCAAAGTCTTGCTTTACTCACAAGTTCGTAAATGTCCTGTCAGTCCGACCATTTTCATGGCATAATGCGAAGATTTCTTACAGACAGGATTTGAACAATTGCAAAGTCTTGCTTTACTCACAAGTTCGTAAATGTCCTGTCAGTCCGACCATTTTAGTTTTTGAGGATTTTAGATGTCTGCTTATCCAATAATAATCTTACATAAGGGTAATCATGATTATCTTAAGGTCTGCATAAAGCAGGCAAAATATTCAAATCCAGATTCAAGAATTATCTTGATTGGAGATAATTCTAACAAAAAGCTTGCCTTTGATGCAGGTATTGAACACTATTTAATAGGTAATTATTTTAAATCTGCATTTGAATTTGCTAAAATTTATAGCCATCATTCAACAAATGATTATAATTATGAACTCTTTTGCTTTCAAAGATGGTTTATAATTCTAGATTTTATTAACTCTCAAGGTATTGATAAGTTTATTCATATAGACTCTGATGTTTTGTTGTTTAAAAACTTTTATTCTGATGCGAATTATTTGTGTGCTATAAAAAAATACGACTTCTTGCATTGCGGTTACAGTGCACATACTTCTGTTTTTAATTCAAAAGATGTGCTTTTGCATTTCTGTGATTTTATAAATAATATGTTTTTGGATAAAAGCTTTATGTCGCAATTTTTAACTAAGAAAAATTCAGATAAAATCATCTACAAGGTTAATAATGCAATTTATTATGCTAATCCCCCGCTGAGCGATATGTGTGCTGTTAAATTTTTCGCCCTATGCGATGATGTAAAAAGTCTGGATTTATCTTCTGTAATTTTAGATGATGGCATTATGTGCAATAATTTTGACGTAAATGCTGATTTTGCTCCATTTGGTAGGGTTTGCTGTGTTATTTATGATAAAAACAACCAACCATTTTTTGTAAGTAATAATACAAGTCCATTAGCCTTTATAAAGGCTCATAGTCTTCATTTTCAGGATCAAAAGAAAAGACTAATTTCTCTATATAGCACGTATGATAAGAACGAGCAGATTAAAACTTTAGCTTTTTCAGATAGGGATTTAAGCTATATATTTAACGTACAAATTGTTAAAATTAAAAAAAGTTTGTTTATGAAAATGACTTCAGCTTTGGCTAAATTTCTTATACCTTCCAAGGAATTGAGAATTAAAATTCGGGAAAGATTAACAGGTCAAATTTACTTTGGATAGTTAAAAGAAAGAGTCTGCGGGGTTCTTCTGCAGACTCTCTTTCACGCACGCAACTTTTGTTGCGCTTGCGGACTTTGGATTGAAAAGGAATTGAATGAATTAAATCTGTGCTCCACATGCCTTGTATAGGCCAATGTAGTCAACAAGATAGTCAACTTTTTCTTGCGCAACAAGCTGATTTATACTCAGCAAATTTTCTTTATATTGAATTAAATCAAGCTTTGAAATTGCCCCCTCTTTAAATTTCATTTCGTTATAATTATATTCTTTTTGCTCTAATTCCTGTTGTTTTAATGTTTGCTCAAGCTTGTTCCAATTTAAGCGAGCACTAACCATTGCATCGTTTACCTCTTGAATTGCTTGCAAATTTGTTTTTAGGTATGTTTCCATTACTCTTTCATACTGTGCCTTTTTAAGTCTTAGGTTTGCAATTCTTTTGCCACCTGTAAAAATAGGCAATATTGCGCCTGCACCTAGGGCCCAAAGCATATTTTTGGTTGTAAATATGCTACCAAAATTTGTACTGTTGAAAAATGCCAGTCCGCTCAAGCTTATGGTTGGTAGAAATTCTTTTTTGGCAACTCTAATATCTATTCCTGCTTTTTCTACCATTTTTGCTGCTTTCAGATAATCAGGCCTATTTTCAATAATTTGAGATGATATTTCTTTTGGAATTTTATTTAAAACCAAAAGCTCGTTTAAAGATGACCTTTTGAGAGTTGAAATATTGTTTGGGCTTTCACCAATTAGCACTGCAAGCTGGTTTAGCACCTTTTCTCTTGATTTATTTAGTTCGATAAGGTCACATTGACCTGCAATAAGTGCTTTATTTGCTTTAATTGTGTCCGATGTGCTTACAAGACCTTCTTTGTTGCTCAAAAGCATCAAGTCATATATCTCTTGTCTTTGTTTATTAATTTCTTCTTGAAGTCTTATTGCTTCATCAAGTCTTACAACATTAAAATATGTTGTGCCAACAGCAGCTGCAATTGTTATATAAACTGCTCTCTCGTCATCAAATGATGCTTGATATTGCTTTTGAACAGATTTTGTTTTATCTCTGTTTTTTAAAAATATATCAGCCTCATAGCTTACAATCCCAGGAAGCGCAAAGGCTCCACCCACATCTGATGTTTGCATGGGTTTAACTACTGCTGGGAAAAATCCCCCTGCAATTTGTGGAAGCTCATTGCTAAATTGTATTTTATAATTTTGATAATACTCTTCTGTGCTAATGGTGGCAATTTTCATGTCATGATTTTTTTTGAGCGCAAGTGCTATGTAATCATTTAAATATGGATCTTGAAAATCACTCCACCAGTCTGTATTTATATATTGGGCTTTTATTTTAAAATCAGGCTCTTTTGTTTTTTTGTTAAAAAAGCGACCCTCTTTTTTTGTTTTTTGTGCACTAACCATTGTTTTGCTGTCAGAATTTTCTTTTAGTGCAAAAGCAGGAGGGAAAAGAGCTATTTGCATCGCTATAATAAGTGTTAATGCTGTAATTTTTTTCACTTTGCTTCCTTTTTTAATTGTTGCATTTTTTACAACAGTATGCTAGCATAAGATTGTTGCATTTGCAACATGTATTTTTTACAACATATTTGAAAGATTTTATGCCTACTGAAATTTTTGAAAAAAAATTTATGCACTATATAGATACTCCCTCTTATGATATGGAGTTGACATCAAAATATTGCAAGACATTACTTGTTCAGCTATTTGATAAGATTTGCTGCGAAATATCACCTGAGGAATTTATTGTTTTAGATACAATTTCTTGCAACAAAGGACTTTGTCAGCGAGATCTGGCAAAGCTCATTTTAAAGGATCGTGCAAATACTGGTAGAATCCTTGATTCACTTGAAAAAAAGGGTTTTATTGTTCGTTATAATGATACAAAAAACAACAGACTTGTGAGAAAAGTTGATATTACTCAAAATGGTCTTGGCATGCTTGAGAAGTTAGCATTAAGATTTCAACCATATCATGAGCAAATGTGTAAGTTGTTTAACGAGGAAGACCTTTTGATTTTAAAGGCTTCATTGAAAAAAATACGTGATGCAATATCAAAAATTGTAGAATTACAAATATAGAGGTTAATATGGCTGAAGAACTTAACAAAGAAAATAATTTAGAAAACAAAAAACATGTGAACAAAAAAGTAATTATTGCACTTGCTGTCATTGGTGCAATTTTAGTTGGTTTATTTGCGCATAATTCAATGAAATACCAGTCAACAGATGACGCGTATGTTGAGACAACAACAGTGCAAGTTGCGCCAAGGGTTTCAGGGCAAATTATAGAGGTGCACATCAATGATAACCAAAGGGTCAAAAAAGGTGATTTGGTTGCTGTGATTGACCCTGCTGATTACGAAATTAAGCTTGAAAAAGCGCAAGCAAAATATGAAAAGGTACTTTTTGATCAAAAAAATGCTCTGGTTGCAAGAAAGGCTGCGAACTCTGAAATTACTGCAGCCAAGGCTGATTTAGACAGATATACAAATTTATACAAGGGTGGTGCTGTTTCAAAGCAAATGCTTGATGCTGCGCAAACAAGATACGATAATGCTTTGGCAAGGCAAATGTCTGCAGAACAAGCTGTTATGTCAAATGGCAAAAATACAAAAGTTGCAGATGCTGAAATTAAAGAACTGAAAGCTGAAAGAGATCAAGCAAAATTAAATCTTTCTTATACAAAAATATATGCCCCTCAAGATGGTACCGTTTCAAGCAGAAAAGTTGAAGAAGGCATGTATGTAAATGTTGGCTCACCTTTGTTTACAATAGTGCCAGATGATGTTTGGGTGGTCGCAAATTTCAAAGAAAATCAATTGCGCCACATGAGGGCAGGTCAGCTTGTAGAAATTAAAGTTGATACATATCCTAATAAAAAATTTAAGGGCAAAATTGACTCAATTCAAAGAAGTTCAGGTGCTAAGTCCAGCATGTTCCCACCTGAAAATGCTGTTGGTTCTTTTGTAAAAATTGTTCAAAGAATTCCTGTAAAAATAGTTTTCGATGAACCGATTGATAAAGAAGTTTATAATATTGTTCCAGGTATGTCCGTTGTACCAAAGGTAAAAGTTAAATAAAAAATTATTTTTTCATTATTACACTAAATTCGGCTCCTTTGTTTTCTTCGCTTGCGACTCTAATGGAGCCGTTTAGTGTATTTATAATTTTATTTGAAAGATAAAGCCCAAGCCCCATGCTTGCTTTTGAATAAAGTTCCGCTGCGCTATAGTATTTGTTAAATATTTTGTCCAAATTTTCTTTTGAAATACCAAGTCCATAGTCGCGCACCCTTATGATATACTCGTCATCGTTGTTTTCAAGGGTTATATCTATGTAATCGGAATTAATTCCATAAGAAATAGCGTTTAAAATTAAATTTTGAATAACTCGCCTCAGTAGAAAAATATCTGTAGTTATTTTGTAATTTGGTTCTAAATGGTCGTATAATCTGATAATTTTATTGTGTAGAGATGCAATTGAGTTTGCTTGCATTATTATGTCATCTATAAATTCTCTTAAATCAATATTTTCTTGAATTTTTGGTACAAACCCTTTTTTTTCAAATTTATGGGAATCCAGAAGTGATTCTACAAGGTGTCTTAAATCTGAATTAGATATTTTTATATTTTTAATTGCGTCTTTTTGTTCGCTTGTCAATTGTCCAAATTTATCAGCCAGTAATAGGTCTAAAGTGTTGTCTTGTGCAATTATTGGTACTTTTAAGTCATGGGTTAACATTGCAATAAAATCTTCTTTTATGTTGTTATTTTCCTTTTCTTTTTCAACATATTCCTGAATCATTTTATCTCTGTCTAAAATGCTTTCCAAAAGGCTATTTAAGTTTTTTGAAATTTCTTCACTTAGTACTGATGGTCCTTTGCGAGCTTTTATTTGTAAATTGCCCCATCTGGCTGATGAAATACAGTTATTTAGACCCTTGAGATATTTTATAAGCTCATGGTATTTACCCATCAATTTTGAGTATTTAACTATAATTATTGCGTTTAAAATTGCACAAATTGCAAAAAACGCCGCTGTTGCTATTAATATTATGCTTTTCATCTTTTCAATATATCATAGTTTTGCTAAAATTATATAATGAATTTTTCAGAGATTATTTTTCTTGCAATAGCTTTATCAATTGACGCTGGTGCAGTGTCATTCTCGCAAGGCTTAATAATATGTAAAAATAAGCGCAAAAATGCATTTTTACTTGCATTTTTTACTGGATTTTTTCAGTTTGCCATGCCAATTTTAGGCTTTATTTTTGCAAGTTTAATATACTCATATGTTAAAAACTTTTGTTCAATCATTGCTTTTTCAATATTTTTAATTTTGGGTGTAAAATTTATTTATGATGCATTGAAAAAAGATTTAGATAATAATACCCCTGAAATTTGTTGCCTGTCGTTAAAATGTCTTTTAATGCTTGCTATAGCAACAAGTATTGATGCTCTTGCAGCTGGTGTTAATTTTCGATTTTTGGACACACCTTTAATTTTTTCATCTTTAATTATTGGAATTACCACTTTTTTAATTTCACTTTTTTGTTTTTGGTCTTGTCATATATTCAAGAAATTTCCCTCAAAATACCTTGAAATCCTCTCAGGTTTAATACTTATTGCGCTTGCTATAAAAATTTATATTTAAATTATTAATTTTTTGTTTATTTTTTTAAGCGCATGTAAATATAGTGATAAATTATAGTTAAAGAAATTGATAGATAGGAGATTATATATCATGGCAAAAACAATTGGTATTGACTTGGGTACAACAAACTCTGTTGTAGCTGTTATGGAAGGTGGTAAACCGACAGTTATTGCTAATGCTGAAGGTTCAAGAACCACTCCTTCAATAGTTGGTTTTTCAAAAACAGGAGAAAGATTGGTAGGTCAGCTTGCAAAGCGTCAAGCTATCCTAAACCCTGATAAGACAATTATTTCAATTAAACGTCACATGGGCGAAGACTACAAGAAAAATATTGATGGCAAAGACTATACACCACAAGAAATTTCAGCAATGATTCTAAGAAAATTAGCTGATGACGCTTCAAATTATCTTGGTGAAAAAGTAACTTCTGCAGTTATTACCGTACCTGCTTACTTTAACGACGCTCAACGTCAAGCAACAAAAGATGCCGGTAAAATAGCAGGCTTAGATGTTCTTCGTATCGTAAACGAACCGACAGCAGCAGCACTTGCTTACGGTCTTGAAAAAGATAAAACTGAAAGAGTTTTAGTATTTGACCTTGGAGGTGGTACTTTCGATGTTTCAATTCTTGAAATAGGTGATGGCGTCCATGAAGTTTTATCTACTTCAGGTGATACTCACTTGGGTGGTGATGACTTTGACCAAAAAATTATCGACTGGTTATGTGATGAATTTAAAAAACAAGAAGGCATTGACTTAAGAGGCGACAAACAAGCAATGCAAAGACTTAAAGAAGCAGCTGAAAAAGCAAAATGCGAATTGTCTTCAGTTGTAGAAACAAATATCAACTTGCCTTTCATTACAGCTGACGCCAATGGCCCAAAACACTTAGACTTGCAATTAACAAGAGCTAAATTTGAAGATTTGAGCCATGACTTGCTTGAAAGATGTAAAAAACCTGTTGAGCAAGCAATTAAAGATGCAGGAATTTCAAAAAGCGAAATAAATGAGGTTGTACTTGTTGGTGGTTCAACTCGTATCCCTGCAGTTCAAGCGTTAGTCAAAGAATATACAGGTAAGGAACCTAACCAATCAGTTAACCCTGATGAAGTTGTTGCAGTTGGTGCTGCTATTCAAGCAGGTGTTTTGGCCGGTGAAGTAAAAGACATTGTACTACTTGATGTTACTCCGTTAACACTTGGTATTGAAACACTCGGTGGCGTTATGACACCTCTTGTACCTCGTAATACAACAATTCCTGTTTCAAAATCACAAGTATTCTCTACTGCTGATGATAACCAAACTGCAGTTGATATCCACGTTCTTCAAGGCGAAAGACCAATGGCAGGCGATAATAAATCACTTGGTATGTTCCGCTTAGATGGTATTCCGCCGGCAATGAAAGGCATGCCTCAAATCGAAGTAACATTTGATATTGATGCTAACGGCATTGTAAATGTTACAGCTAAAGATAAAGCGACGAATAAAGAACAAAAAATCACAATTACAAATTCTTCTAACCTATCTGAACAAGATATCGACAGAATGGTAAAAGAAGCAGAATCTAATGCTGAAGATGACAAGAAGAAAAAAGAAGAAGCTGAAACAAAAAACAATGCTCAATCATTAATTGGTGCTGCAGATAGAATTGTTAAAGACTTTGAAGGTAAAATTTCAGATTCTGACAAGACAAAATTAGAAGAACAAAAAGAAGCACTTAAGAAAGCGCTTGATGAAAATAAATCTCATGATGAAATTAAAAAATTGTCTGAAGATTTGCAGCAAACAATGTACGCTATTTCACAAGCTGCTTACGCTCAAGTTCAAAAAGAAGGCGAACAGGCTCAAGGTGAACAGGCGCAAGGTGCACAAAATGATAATGCGCAAAATAACTCAGATGATGTTATTGATGCAGAA
The DNA here is from genome assembly GCA_944324385.1 of Candidatus Gastranaerophilales bacterium. GTDB lineage: Bacteria > Cyanobacteriota > Vampirovibrionia > Gastranaerophilales > Gastranaerophilaceae > Galligastranaerophilus. Next base: position 31,216 of record CALUWD010000014.1, read on the forward strand.
TACACTAAAGAATAAGGCTTTTTTAAAAGACATCTTAACGGCGGATTTAATCCGCCGTTTTTTATTACTTGGGTATTTTGGGTGTTTTATTGATTGCGATAGTGGGTTATACTTTAAAAGTCGCTTATTTTTCGACCTTTCTTTAAGAAAATAGAAAGGTAATTAACATGTCAAAAAGTGGTTCTAGTAGTGCTACATTCATTCCTTATAATCCGTCCTCATCAATTACAGTTAATGGCGTAAACAAAGCGGGTGTTAGTGTCACCCCTTGGGGTACATCTAGTTATTACAACATGGATGAAAATGAAAAAAAGGCATATGATTATGCAGGCGAGCAGTTTGCTCTAAATTTGCCTAATCTAAATGTTTTCGATGCTGATACTCAAAAGAAATTTGACAATCAAGTTCAGTCTTATATTAATCAAGGTATTGAAGATATTAACGATATGTATAAGCCTATGCTAGATGATTTGCAAAATGATATTGCTTCGCGCTTTGGTAATCTTGATAATTCCGTGTTTATGGACAATTTATCCGAAATTGAAGATAAACGAGCGGATTCAATTTCAGATTTTGCCCAAGATGTGCAAACTTACAGACAAGACCTGATAAACAATGAACTTTCAAATAGATATGATTTTCTTGATTATTTAAATAATTATGTTCAGCAGGTCAATTCAAATATGCTAAATACTGTAGGTGCGGGGCAAAATCTTTCAAATTTATCAAATTCATATTTTTCAACTTTCAACAATCTTTCAAATAAAAACTCTGGTTCGTCAAGCTCAGGTCTTGCCGATTTGTTTGACAGTGTAATTGATGCTGCACTTTCGAAAATTCGTTTCTAAAAAACTATGTAATTTTTGTGCGGAAATATTTAAATATTTCCGCTTTTTTTATTTATGTTGTATTATATATAATGTTGAAAGTATGATATTGGAGGCTGAAAGTGGGATACAAAATTTTATACAAAAAAGAACTTTGTCAAAATCAATATGAAATAAGAATAAAAGCGCCTTTTATTACAAAAAATGCTCAAGCTGGTCAATTTATTATTTTAAGGACTGACAAAAATTCCGAAAGAATTCCTTTGACAATTGCGGATTATAACAGGGAAACTGAAGAACTTACAATTGTTTATATGGCTGTAGGCTATACTACAAAAAAACTTTCAAAACTTGAAGTTGGCGATGAAATAGAAGATATTGTAGGGCCTTTGGGAGTTCCAACTCATATTGAAAAATATGGCACAGTTGTTTGCCTTGCGGGTGGTTATGGTGCTGCACCTTGCTATTTGATTGCAAAAGCCTTTAAAGATGCAGGCAACAAAGTGTATATGATTATGGGTGCAAGAAATAAAGATTTAATTTTCTGGCAAGATAAAATGAAAAATGCCTGCAGCGAGTTATTTATTACAACCGATGATGGCTCATTGGGTACAAAAGGTTTTGTTACAAATGTTATGAGCGACATTATGGCTCGTGAAAAAGTAAACTACGCAATTGCAGTTGGCCCTATGCCTATGATGAAGGCAGTTGCTGATTTAACGCGCGACAAAGGCATTAAAACAGAGGCGTCAATGAACCCTATTATGGTTGATGGCACAGGCATGTGTGGTGCATGTCGTGTGACTGTTGGCGGTGAAGTAAAATTTGCCTGTGTTGATGGCCCTGACTTTGATGCACATAAAATTGACTTTGATGAAGTTATCAATCGTACAAGAATTTACAAAGACCAAGAAAGACATTGCGATGAAACAAATTGCAATATGATTAAGCAATCTATAGAATTAGAAAAATGTATGAAGTAGAAAGAGGATAATATGGCATCAACAATACCTATTTGTCCGCTAATGTCTGCAGGTAATGAACAGACAATAGTGTGTGCTCAAGAAAGATGTGCTTGGTATATGCCAGGGACAAAAACTTGCGCTATGTATGTTATGGCGCATAAGTCAATAATGGAAATTAAAGCAAAGCAGGCTGAGAAAAAATAACGGAGAAAATATGCCAAACCCAATGACAATAACTGAAAAAATCTTTGCAGCACACAGTGGCAGGGATTATGTTAAAGCTGGCGAGTTAATTAGTGCGCGAGTTGATATTGCTCTTGCAAATGATATTACAGGGCCTATTGCAATTTCTGAATTTAAAAAAATAGGGGTTGATAAAGTTTTTGACCCGTCAAGAGTTGTTTTAGTTCCCGATCATTTTGTACCTAACAAAGATATTAAATCAGCACAGCAGGCAAAAATAGTGCGTGATTTTTCACGTGAGCAGAAATTAACTAACTATTTTGAAGTTGGCAGAATGGGTATTGAGCATGCCCTTTTACCTGACAAGGGAATTGTAACTGCGGGCGATTTAGTTATTGGCGCAGATTCTCACACTTGTACCTATGGTGCATTGGGCGCTTTTTCAACAGGTGTTGGCTCAACTGATTTGGGTTGCACAATGGCATCTGGTGAAACTTGGTTTAAAGTTCCATCTGCTATTAAAGTTGAATTTAATGGCAAGTTAAATAAATGGGTGAGTGCAAAAGATTTAATCTTGCACTTAATAGGCGACATTGGTGTAGATGGCGCCTTATATAAAACCCTTGAAATTGGTGGCGAGACTATTAAAAATATGCCAATGGACGGGCGTTTTACTATTTGCAACATGGCAATTGAAGCAGGTGCTAAAAATGGGATAATTGAACCTGATGAAATTACACGCGAATTTTTGAAGGGCAGGAGCTTAAGAGAGCCTGTTTTCTATAAAAGCGACGATGATGCTAATTACGAAAGAGTTATAAAATATGACGTTTCAAAAATAGAGCCAACGGTAGCAAAGCCTCATTTGCCAGAAAACACTTGCCCTATATCAAAAATTGGAGATATAAAAATTGATCAGGCTGTAATTGGCAGTTGCACAAATGGTAGATTAAGCGATATAAAAGTTGCAGCAGAAATTCTTGAAGGTAGAAAAGTTCATCCTGAAGTTCGTTTAATAGTTTTCCCCGGAACTCAAGAAATTTATCTTGAAGCAATAAAACTAGGCTATATTGAAAGCATTATAAATGCGGGTGGAGCTGTTTCAACACCTACTTGCGGGCCTTGCTTGGGCGGTCATTGCGGAATTTTAGCAAAGGGCGAGAGAGCAATTTCAACGACTAACAGAAATTTTGTAGGCAGAATGGGCCATCCAGAGAGTGAAGTTTATCTTTCATCTCCCGCAGTTGCTGCTGCAAGCGCTGTTTTGGGCAAAATTTCATCTCCAGAGGAGTTGTAAGTGATTAAAAATATTCTGGCGCTACAGATTCCCTCATTGATAGCAAAACCGAAGGAAAATTTTAAAAATCTGGATGTCTTTTTGTCTGAAATTTTTTCTGATAAAAAAATAAAACCTGATTTTATCTTTTTGCCTGAAGTTTGGTCAGTTGGCTGGTATCCTCAATGTTTTGAACAATTTAATAACGATAACGAAACTCTAGATTTTTTAATTAAGCTTGCAAAAGAATACAACGTAAATATTTTTGGCGGGTCTTACATTAGAAATGACAATGGCAAATTAAAAAATTCCATGCCTGTAATTTTACGCGATGGTAGCGTTTTGGGATTTTACGATAAAATTCACCTATACACTCCTGATGGCGAAGGGGTTTTAAATTCTGGTAAAACGCCTGCTTTATTTGAAATTGAATGTCTTAGAATTGGTGTTTCTATTTGTTATGACATAAGATTTCCTGAATTATTCAGGAGCTATATAAATCATGACGTAGCGCCACATTTGCTTATAAATCTTTCTGCATGGCCTATGACTAGAGCTGCGCAGTATGTTAGCATGGCAAAGTCCCGTGCAATTGAAAATCAGTCATACTTTTTAGCACTTTCTCAATGCGGCGAAATAAAAGACAATGTTTATAATTCTGGTAATTCTTGCCTTGTAGAGCCAATGGGCGAGTGTGTTTGTGTGTTGGATGAAAATCGTGGTTACATCTATTCAAAAATCGATACAGATGTGGTAGATAGAGTAAGAAATACTTATCCAAACCTTGAGAACAGAAAAGTTTTCGATTTTGGATTTAAGGTTCAAAAATATAGCACAGGGAGTAAATAATGTTAAAAAAAATATTACTTTTATTCAGCTTTTTAATTTTTGCTATTTGCCCTTCTTATGCTGCTATTTTTTCTTATGACTTTTCTAAGGTTATCGCTGAACAAGACTTTGACGGTTCATCTACAATTTCAATTACTGTTTTGGATGATAAAAGCTCAAAAGTTTTGTACTCTAAAAATGAAAATAAAATGCTAAATACAGCGTCTGCTCTTAAGCTTTATACATTTGCAGCTGCGCTTGATACTCTTGGTGAAGATTATAAGTTTGAGACTGCTTTTTATTTATCTGGTGGCAACTTGTATTTAAAACTTGGTGCTGATCCTCTGCTTACAACTAATGATTTGTATGAGCTTGTCCGAAATCTTGAAAAAAGTGTTGATTTCAAAACAGTAAAATATATTTATATTGATGACAGTATTATTAGTACTACACCATATCCTGATGGCTGGTGCATTGATGATTTTTGGCCTACAATTGCCCCAATTAGCCCATATATAATAGATGGCAATAAAGTAAAAATCAGAATTGTCCTTGCTCCATATCGTGATTCTATGACCATTGTGCAAGCTGACAAGTATCGTTTTTCTTTTATAAACCAACTGCAAATATCTGATGTCACTGATATTGATATTTCAAAAAATCATGCAGATATGCAAAATTTAATTACAATAAGTGGTAAAATAGCCGACGATAGTGATATATACATCCCTGTTAGCAATCCAAAAACGCTATTTGTTGCTCGCTTAGAGGATGCTTTCGGAAAGTATAAAATTCCTTATTCTGATAAGTTTTATTTCAAAGCAACTCCACTAAATGCAAAAAAAGTTGCTCAGGTTAATCACACGATTGAAGATGTGTCTGTGCCAATTCTTAAATATTCTGATAATTTTTCTTCAGAAGTTTTATTTAGGGTAGCAGGTAATGCTTACGCAAAAAAACAGGGTTTAAAGCCGCAAATCGCTGGATCGAGCCTTGGTACAACAAAAAATGCTATTTTAATGTTTAACGATTTTTATACAAAAGCAAATCTTGACATGAAATATATTAAAATCGTAGATGGCAGTGGGGTCTCTAGATATAATGCTGCAAGCAGCAAATGGCTTGCGCAAGCGCTTTTATTTTTAACCAAAAAATATAAACTTAAAAAATATATGGAAGGTGCTGATGAGGGAACCTTAAAAAAACGATTGCGCTATTTAAAGGGTAATATTTATGCAAAAACAGGAACACACAGGGGCTTAAGTTCACTTGTTGGTATTATGTCTACAAAGAATGATAAAAAAGTAACTTTTGCAATCGTCGTACAGTGTTTTTCAAAGTCCACCAGTATGTTAAAGGCTTTTGAAGATGATTTAGTGGACTGTATTTTTAATCTTTAATTTCAATGTTTTTTAATGTCAGTACTTTTACAATTTCATCAGCACTTCTTTGAACGAGTTCTTTATTTTTTAATTGGAAATTTTTCAACAGTAAAAATGTTGTCTTTTCTTCCAAGTTGCTGTCAAAGATTTTTTTAAAATCCAACAACTTATTATATATTGCAACGTCTATATATTTTTTATGCTCACAAAGGTGTGAAAACAGTTCACATAGTACAATGTAAGCATCTTTAATTTTGTTGTTATCCATTTCGTTTTTAAATTTAAGCATAAAAAATTGTATTTGTTGGTAATTTTTGAAAAGCTTTTCTCTTTTTATTGGCAGTATATTTTCAAAGTATTCATTTGTTGTTATATATCCTGTTTCTATCATTTCGCTTTTTTTAGAATCAGGAATCATAAAATCCATGACAGAAATGTTATCAGTATCTATTTTTATGTAGTCAAACTTATCTTTTTGTCCATATAAATCAATTATATAGTCTGTAGCAAAGCCAGAAATTGTATTATAAACTGCATTTAAGTAGTCAAGAGCAGTATTTATCTCTCTTTTGTTTCTTGTGTCTTCAAGCCTGAATTCGAGAATTCTTTCTTTTTTATTGCTCAGGGTTTTACTTAGTCGCCAAAGAGGCCAGCTTTTTGCTAAATCCCCATCAACAATTAAATTGTTATCTATTTCAAGCGGTTTAAAGAGCCCTGGCATACTTACTGATGCCCTAACCGCCATGGCTATTTCAGCTTCTGGTGTGCACTCTTTTGAAAATTCATGGTATTTATTATTTGTTAAGTCTGTTGAGTATATTATTAAGTCTTCTTTTATATCCTTAAATCTTACAGGCGGCATTTGGCCTTTTTTGTATGCATCTTTATAAAATTGACTTTCGATTTTATCTCTCATCCACTCTAAAAGCAGTTCACCTTTTGACAGTGCAATTTGGTTGCCAAAGTTAAAATTTATGTCTTTAAAAAATTCTATACTAATTGAACAAAAGAATTTTTTAATATCTTCAAAATCATACCCAACAGCACAGAGTGTTGCAAAAACCGAACCAATTGAAGAACCTGCATATCCTGTGATTTTAACATTGTGCTCTATAAGTGCCTTATATGCTCCTACATAGCTAACCCCTCTTATTCCGCCTCCGCCAAATATGACAAAATATTCCAAATTCTTAATCATTTTCTACTCCAAAAAATCGGGTCTTTGCTGCATTTTATTTGCATTTGGGTTGCTTTCTATGTTGTCTATTCTTTTTGTTTCCTTTTTGTACACTTGTTTAAAGTCTATTACATTTTCAAGAAGTTTTTCATCGTCTCCAGTGAGCTTTCTAGCGGCTTCTGACACTGTAGCACTCTTTTTGCCACTCAAGCTTTTGAGAGTGTCCACATTTTTTGAGTCTATATTTCTATATTTATTTTTTAATATAACAATTTCAACACGTCTGTTTTTTTGTTTGGCGCTTGTAGAGTTACCTTCTGCTATAGGAACTGTGTCTGCATACCCCGATGCTATAAAAATCGATGGATTGAAATCGTATTTATTTATAAAATGCCTTACTACACTTGAGGCTCTTGCGCTTGATAATTCCCAGTTTGATGGGAATTTGCTGCTGCTTACAGGATCTGAGTCTGTGTGCCCTTCAACCCTTATTATATGGATTGCAAAACGTTCTTTTATTAGTTTAGCAACCGTATCAAGGGGAACTAATGAGTCTGGTGTGATTTCTGCAGAGCCTGATTTAAATGTAAGTGCATTATCTGCAAGTTTTATAATTAGTCCTCGGTTATCAATTTCTGCTTGCACGCCTTCGATTCCCATTTCATCAATTGCGTCCTTAATTTCCGCATAAGAGTCTTGTTCGTACCTTGGACTTAAATATTCAAGCATAATTGGGTTTGTAGCCCCGTTTTGACCGTCGAATATTGAATCTGAATTAGCCAGTATACTTTCTTGTCCATCAAAAACATTTGATTGGAATGCCCTTTTGAGGGCTTCTTCAAGTTTTGCAAAATCTGACATATCAACTTGAGACAACGCATATAATACAACAAAAGTAGCAAAAAGCAGCGTCATAAAATCGGCGTAAGAAACAAGCCAACGCTCGAGATTTTCATGGTCTTCATGTTTTTTTCTTTTAGCCATTATTCAGCTTTTGCCTCTTTCTTTTCTGTTTTTTTCTTGTCTAGTAGATATGTTTCAAGTTTTCGCTCAATAAGTGCAGGGCTTTCTCCTGCTTGTATTGCCAAGACGCCTGATATTATGATTTCTTTTGCAATAAAAATCTTTTGATATTTTTGTTTTATTCTTGTTGAATAAGGAATTGTAACAAGGTTTGCAAGGAACAAGCCATAAATTGTAGCAACAAAGGCAACGGCAATACCTGCACCAAGTTTAGATGGGTCAGATAAGTTCTGCATAACCTGAATAAGACCCATAACAGCACCAATGATACCAAGTGTAGGTGCGTAACCACCTGCAGATTCGTAAACTTTTGCGCCTGTTTGAACTTTATCTTCTAATCTTGCAAGTTGATTTTCCATCATTTCCCTTACAAGAGAGGGGTCAGCACCGTCAGCAACCGCTTCAAGTCCTAATCCTAATAGCGGGTCAGAAGCTTTTTTTGCCTCTTTTTCAAGTATAATAACACCCTCTTTTCTTGCCTTTTGGCTATAGTCAACAATTTCTGCAATTAATTTATCCATATTTGGAACTTCGTTAAAATACACAGTTTTTAACAATGAAAAAGCAATTTTAAAATCTGATATGGGGAAGCTCAAGAATACCGCACCTGATGTGCCGCCTATTACGATAAAAGCCGCTGTTATTTGCAAAATTTGCCCTATGTTACCGCCTTCCATAATCATGCCGGTTAAAATAAAGGCAAAACCCATGAATGTTCCTAATACTGCTGCAAAATCCATTATTTTATTTTCTCCAATTTTTCTTTTATTATCTCTAAAAGTCTAAAATCTTGTATCAACCGTATAATTGAATTATTCTAGCATTTTTCGGCTTTTAAGGCAAAAATTTACAAAAATTTTATTTAAATATATAATTATTTTATAGTTTATGGAGAAGAAGTTATGTCCGGATTAACATTGGCTCAAAAAATTATTTCAAAGCACTGCGATAAGACAGTTCAACCGGGTGAATTAGTTATTGCTCGTGTTGATGTTGCTGCTGTTCAAGACGGCACAGGCCCTTTGACTATTCAAGAGTTTAAAAAGTTAGGCAAGGATAAGCTTGCAAATCCTAAACGTACAATTTTATTTATTGACCATGCTGCGCCAAGTCCAAGAAAAGAGCTTTCAAATTCGCACCTTGTGATTCGCGAGTTTGCAAGGAAATATGGGGCAGTGCTCTCTGATATTGGTGAGGGCGTTTGCCACCAAAGGCTTGTAGAAAGTTTTGTTAATCCGTATGAAATATTAGTTGGTGCTGATTCGCACACCTGTACTTCTGGTGCTCTGGGCGCTTTTGCTACTGGAATGGGTTCAACAGATATTGCAGTAGCTTTTGCACTAGGCAAAACGTGGCTTAAGGTTCCATCTTCTTTTAAAATTGTTGTTAATGGCAAATTTAGAGAAAATGTATGCTCAAAAGATTTAATGCTTTATTTAATAGGTAAAATTGGCGCTGATGGCGCAACGTATAGGGCATTAGAGTTTTGTGGTGAAACAATTAAAAATATGTCCATGGCAGAGCGTTTTACACTTGCAAATATGGCGGTTGAGGCCGGTGCTAAGGCTGGATTATTTGAAACCGATGAAAAGACTTACGACTATTTAAAAGAAAATGGTCGCGAAGATAAGTTTGTAGAAATCAAAATGGATGATGATGCAAAATACGAAAGAGTTATTGAAATCGACGCGTCTGAAATAGAACCTTGTGTGTCATGCCCACATACAGTTGATAATGTTAAATTTGCAAAAGAATTAAATAATATCAAGGTTAATCAAGTTTTTGTTGGTACTTGTACAAACGGAAGAATTGAAGATTTGCGCATGGTTGCAAAAGTCCTAAAAGGCAATAAAAAACACCCTAATGTGCGTATGATAATTGTTCCTGCTTCACCAAAAATATACCTGCAAGCCGTAAAAGAAGGCTTAATTGAAACTTTTGTAGAGGCTGGGGCAACATTTTTACCTGCTGGCTGTGGGCCTTGTGTAGGGGTGCATGGTGGTATTTTAGGTGATAATGAGGTTTGCCTTGCAACTCAAAATAGAAATTTCCAAGGCAGAATGGGCAATACCAAAGGGTTTATTTACCTTGCCTCTCCATATGTTGCTGCAAAATCTGCTATAGCAGGATATATTACAGATTAGTTGAATTGCTCTTGACCGTTTTATTTATTAATGGTTTAATTTACATGTCACGTTTTTCGAGAGGGAAGGTAGCGCAGCTACCGCAAGCCCGATTGATAATTGAATAATAAAAAGTCGTCACGGGCCTGTGGCACTCTGCCGAGAAAAAGGTGACTAAATGTCACGTTTTTCGAGAGGGAAGGTAGC
>CALUWD010000015.1 GCA_944324385.1 Candidatus Gastranaerophilales bacterium
AGGTATCTCAATTTGCAAGTCAAAATAAAATTGCACTTTTTTGCACTTTATTGCACTGGGCTAAGATAGGCTTTGTGAGCAGGATAGGCCCTGAAATAAATTCAGAGTAGCAGAAAATTAGTGCAAAAGAGTGCAAAAAATGAGTAGATGAGTGCAGCGGATTTTCGGTAGGGCGATGCGAGGCTAGACGAGCAAGCCCGTAAGGTGTCGGTCGGACGTTACTCCGCCGACACCCCGAATAATCCAAGACAAAAAAACCCATACATCTCAATACTAAAAAACAGCCTCAAATCGGCTGTGTGTTTGATTTTTTATTAAATTTTTGCTGTCTTAATGTCCCAGAAACATATTACCCAGAAACCTATTAGCCCTAGAAACCTATTAATTTGCATTAAAAAAGCAAGGTCTAAAACCTTGCTATTATTATCTTTTAAATCTGGGCCGCAGTGGACTCGAACCACCGACCTCACCCTTATCAGGGGTGCGCTCTAACCACCTGAGCTAGCAGCCCGTATATTTAATTTTCAGCTCGCGCACCCTAAGGGGTGCTTATTTTATTTTCGCGGGTTTCACCCTCTTGGCCACCTGAGCTAGCAGCCCGTATATTTAATTTTTGCTCGCGCACCCTAAGGGGTGCTTATTTTATTTTCGCGGGTTTCACCCTCTTGGCCACCTGAGCTAGCAGCCCACATATTTAATTTTTGCTCGCATCGAACTTAACTCCGACCGTGTTTTTAAATTATCACAGACAAATTATAAAATCAACTACATTTTTTCAGGAGCGCTAACGCCAATTAAATCAAGTGTTTTACCAAGAATTATTATGAAGCATTTTACAATTGCAAGTCTTTTTATTGATAATTCTTTGTCATCAGATAAAACTCTTGAATAGTTGTAAAAATGGTGAAAAGCCGTCGCAAGCTCTTGAGAATACTTGCACAAAAGGTACGGTGCTCTTATTTTTGCTGCAGCCTCAATTATTGCCTTAGATTCTTCAAGCTTCAATATAAGTGCTTTTGTTGCCTCTTGTGATTCTTTGCTTTGCTCGTCATTGAATAACGATTCAATGTTTGCTTTTTCAATTTCTAGCAGTTCTTCACTGCTAAAAAGTGGCTCTAATTCTGTTTTACTCTCAATATCCACCCTTTTTTAAATAGCCTTTCTTAAAATCGAGCATGCTCTAGCATGGGCATATTGAACATAAAAAACAGGGTTTTTATCACTTTGGCTTTTTGCAAGGTCAATGTCAAAGTCAATAGTAGTGTCAATCGAGCGCATTAACATCCAGAATCTTGTTGCATCAACTCCAACTTCCTCAACCAACTCATCAAGTGTAACCATTTTTTTGCGCTTGCCCATGCGCATTTGTTCACCGTTTTGAATTATATTTACAAGTTGTCCTAAAAGCACCTCAAGGCAAGAGCTATCATAACCAAGCGCATCGATTGCTGCTTTCATGCGCGGAATATAGCCATGGTGATCTGCGCCCCAAATATTAATTAATCTTGTAAAACCACGTTCCAACTTATTTTTATGATATGCAATGTCTGCCGTCAAGTAAGTGTTTGCACCGTCTGATTTTTTAAGAACTCTGTCTTGAGTGTCTGTGTAGTCAGAGCTTTTAAACCATATTGCGCCGTCTTTTTCGTATAATTTGCCTTTTTTGTCCAGTTCTTCAACACATTTTTCGACTTCATTGTTTTTGTATAGTGACAATTCTGAGAAAAAGCAGTCAAAATGAGTTCTAAATTTCTCTAGCAATTCTTTTTGCAATCTTAGCATATCGGCTTTTGCAAAATCGCCATAGTTTTCTTTTTCGCCCGAGGCTATATATCTTTTTGCGCACTCAATCAAGTATTCACCAGGGTATAAGTCATCTTCCCACTCGACTTTTTCGCCTTTTAGCTCTTTTACTCTCAATTCAAGAGAACGAGCTAATTTATTTATTTGATTTCCTGCATCATTTATGTAAAATTCCTGATAAACATTGTACCCGCAGTAGTTCATAATATTTGCAAGTGCACTACCTAAAGCCGCCCAGCGCCCATGACCTATGTGAAAAGGGCCTGTAGGGTTTGCACTTACGTATTCTAAATTTACCTTTTCTCCATTACCAATATTAGCTGAGGCAAAATTTTCTTTTTTTTCAAAAATTTCTCTCACAATAGAATTAAGCAGCTCTTTTTCAAGTTTAAAGTTTATAAAACCTGCAACGGTATTTACGCTAAAACCTTGTGGTTCAATGAATTCTGCTATATTTTGCGCAATAACTGGTGGGGCTATTTTAGCTTCACGTGCTAAGGATGACACATTTATTGCATAATCTCCAAACTGAGTATTCTTCGGTATTTCACAAATTGGCTGAAAAGTGTTGTTTTCAAGGCTTCCCAGCTTTTTTTCTTTTATTGCTTTATCTATTGCCCCGCGCACAAGTTGTGCAAAAAAATCTTTTTTCATCATGCCTTTGATTATATCAAAAAAATAAGAATAATTTTTTTGTAAATATTTGTAAAGTATAAATTAATTTGTAGCAATTTTTGACAAAAAATTTTTTTTTAATAAAATAGATAAGCACAATAAAATAGAAAGCTTGGCATGTCAAGAATTAATGGAATCAATTGCAACAACATTGCCGGCTTGGGCTTGAGCCTATACACGAAGCGTAACTACGAAGACAACTCTGAAATGTATATAGCAAGCAAGCTTGACAAGCTATATAGGCAAGCAATTTCAAAAAATACAGGATTTTTAGGAAAACGATCATTGAGAAAAATGGTCGAAGGCAATTATCTGGATAAAGAAGCTTAAAAATTATTTTTTGTCGCTTATCTGTCGAAGAACTTTATTTATTTCGCTAAACTTAGCTAATGCGTTTTGTTGCGCATTTTTTTGATACAAATCTTTAAATAAAAATTTTGCAGCATTTTCAAAAACATTGCCGCCCTTTATTTCTTGCGAAAGTTTGCCTGCTTGATTTTTCAAAAACTCAAGTGCCGCTTTTTGTGAATATATATAGTTTTGGTAGTTATTTTTATTTTTAGACTCTTGCATATACTTTTATTATGCACCTTTTAAATTTTTTTTCGCCATATTTAAGTTGTATTTTTGTGCGTGCTATAATGTTATTGATTTAGGAGAGAATACAAATTATGTGGGAATATTCCAATAAAGTTAAAGAACATTATAAAAATCCAAAAAATGTTGGTTCTATTGAAAATGCCGATGCCATAGGCGAAGCAGGCGCGCTTGCATGTGGCGACAAGTTAAAAATTTATTTAAAAATAGACAATGGAATTATAACTGATGCCAAGTTTCAAACATTTGGTTGTGGTTCTGCTGTTGCCTCGTCCAGTATTTTAACTGAAATGATAATCGGTAAAACAGTTGATGAAGCAAGAAAAATTACAAACAAAGACATAGCAGACGAACTGGATGGTTTGCCACCAGAGAAAATGCACTGTTCAGTTATGGGACATGAAGCACTTGAAGATGCCCTTAAAAATTATTTTGGCGAAGAAAAGGTTGAAAATAAAAAGGAAAATCCGCAAAAAATTATTTGTAATTGTTTTGGCGTAAGCGAGGCTGAAATTATTAACGCTATTAAAAACGGAGCTAAAACGCTTGATGAAATAAAAGAAATTAATTACGCCGGAGGCGGATGTGCGCGTTGTGTTCCAAATATTAAAATGTTATTGGATAAGTATTCATCAAAAAAAGAAACAGCACTAAACCCTGTACAGTTTATTTTAAAAATAAATAAAGTGCTTGAAACAAATGTTGCAGGTGAACTGGGTAAAGACTCAGGCGGAATAGAGCTTGTAAATGTCGATGGTAAAGATGTCTATGTTAAGCTGACAGGTACTTGTTCATCCTGTAAAAATGCTACTCTTACATTGAAAAACTTTGTTGAAAAACAACTAAGAGAGCATGTAGATGAGCAAATTAATGTCATAGAGGTAAAATAAATGAATCTTGTATATTTAGATAACAACGCTACAACAATGGTTGCACCAGAGGTGGTGGAGGCTATGTTGCCATATTTTACAAATGAATATGGAAACCCTTCAAGCATATATGATTTAGCGCATGGTGCAAATGAGGCTGTTAAAAAATCAAGAGAAGTTATTGCCGATTTTTTAGGCGCAAAAGACCCAAAAGAAATTATATTTACCTCTTGCGGTTCTGAGTCTGCAAATATGGCAATAAAAGGTGTATTAGACGTTAATCGTAACAAAAAGCATATAATTACAACCAGAGTTGAGCACCCCTGTGTACTAAATTTATACAAGGATTTAGAAAAAAAGGGTTATCAGGTAAGCTGGATTGACGTTGATTTCAAGGGCGAATTAAATGTCGGACAACTTCTAAAAGCCATTACCCCTGATACAGCTTTGGTTTCTGTTATGATGGCAAATAATGAAACAGGAACTATTTACCCTGTTGATAAAATAGCAGAGGCGGTCAAAATGCAGAATCCTGAAACAAAAGTTTTTGTTGATGGTGTGCAGGCTGCCGGTAAAATTCCAATTAATCTAAAAGATACAAAAATTGATTTGTTTGGAATTTCGGGGCATAAATTCCACGCACCAAAAGGAATAGGCGCTCTTTATGTTAAAAGCGGTACTATGCTAAGCCCGCTTGTGGTTGGTGGTCATCAGGAAAAAGGCAAGCGTGCAGGTACTGAAAATGTTCCCTATATTGTAGGTATGGCAACTGCAGCTAAACTTGCAAAAGATAGTTTAGATGATGAGCTTACGCGGGTGAAGGTATTGCGCGACAAGCTTGAAAAAGGTATTTTGTCTAATGTAAAAAATGCCGTATTGAATTCAAAAAGCTCTAATCGTGTACCAAATACTACAAATATTGGTTTTCAATATGTTGAAGGCGAGCTTATTTTGCTGCATTTAAATGATGAAGGAATTTGCGCAAGTTCAGGTTCTGCTTGTACTTCAGGATCACTAGAACCAAGCCATGTTCTGCGTGCCCAAGGTGTTCCATTTACTTCGCTCCATGGTAGCATAAGGTTTTCGCTAAGTCGCTATACAACTGAGGAAGAAATTAACTATACAATAGAAAAAATGCCTGTAATCATTGAAAAACTTGTAAAAATTTCGCCATTTCAAAAAGAATTAAAAGAAATTTTTAAATAATTTCAACAGGCTTTTTAGATTTTTTAAGCTTCTTTGTAATAGAACTTCTCATTGCAATCCAAAGTATCATTTTAGTTGGTATGGCTAAAATCAGAAATATAAAGGATATTACAACATCGTAAAATGTTTTAATTCCGCCAAGTGAGTGGATTGCTGAGGATACATAAGAAAAGCTTACGATTTTTAACATTGCTAAAAGCATACAATAGAGCATTCCACACAAGTGCACAGTTAGAACTCCGACTATAGTCGCTAAAAATATGTTTTTAAGGTTGTATTTTTTCTCTAAAATTCTACCAACCGGTATAACTGCAAAAATATAACCTAAAATGTAGCCAAAAAGTCCACTTTTAACGTAATCTAATCCGCCACCAAGAGCAAAAACCGGCCATATAAAAAAGCCAATAAATAAATATAGTAGCATTGTTAAAAACCCAAAAAGCGGCCCTAATATTGCCGCAATAAAAATGACAACCGGAATTTGTGGTACATAAGGGTTTGATACATTTTTAAAAACAAAATCACCAGCTTCATCAAAAGAAGGTAATACATGTGAAACATTGATTTGAGTAAAGGTTGCAACTATTATAAAAAGCAGGCACAAAAGGCAAACCATAAGCGTACCAATGCTTAATGGTGTTCTTTCTCCCCTGTAAACAAACTCTAAAAACTGCTCTTTATACCTTTTGTTCATTTTAAAATTAAATCTCCGATTTTTTCTTTTAAACTTTCATAGCGTTTTTTGTAGTTTTCACTAAAAATATTTTCACTCCACATTATTAGTGCATCTTCGTTGTTGTTTTGGTAATATTTTTTTCTAACCCCTAGAGATTTAAACCCAAAACTCTCATAAAGCTTTATTGCGCCTATGTTCGATACCCTTACTTCAAGTGTTAAATATTTAATTTTTTCCCTATAGCACTCCTCAAGCGCGTTTAACAGTAAGCATTTAGCAACACCCTTGCGCCTAAAATCAGGATGTATGGCAAGATTTGTAACATGGGCCTCATCTATTATTTTCCATAACCCCATATACCCTGCCATTTTGCCGTTTTCGTCATAAGCGCAATTATATGTAGAAATTCGATTATCAATTTCTGCAATAAAAGACTCTCTACTCCAGTGGTGTTGACCATATGCAAGCACTTCTATTTGCATGACTTCATCAAGTGAGCTTAAAGTCATCTTTTCGATTTTAAATTTATCCATAGGATTATTTTAGCATAACAACTAAAGCGCATGCAAAGCGCCTTTTAAAACGACTTAAAATTTGCTACAGTTGTGCACTTATGTAAAATGGTGTATGTTCAACATTTAGGTTTTTATCGTCTAAAATACCGCGGTTTAGTTGGGTATAAGATGTATCTTTAGAGTTGAAACATTTCTTTAAGAAATCATATGCAACTTTAGGGTCACAACTTTCACCACAAGTAAATAAGTCTACCGCAGCATAACCAAGTTCAGGCCATGTATGTATTGCAAGGTGACTTTCAGATATTATAACTACACCTGATACACCATGTGGGGCAAAAAGGTGAAAACATTTGTTGACAATGGTTGCACCGCATTCAAGTGCTGCTTCTACCATATATTTTTCAACCAGCTTCGGATTATTTAAAACGTTGGGGTCGCATTCAAAAAATTCAGCAAGTATATGTCTGCCAAGGTATTGCGAATGTGTTCTAAGAGTTTGTTCGCGTGCTTCAAGAGATGTTATCGCCAATTCATAGTCCTCCTTATTGATTTGTACATTTTTTACATGCTAGTTAATATTACAACATAAGAAAAAAACGCACAAGTAATTTTTTATTTACATAATTTGATATTATTTTAACATTCTTTTACATTTTTTCTTTATCCAATTAATCTATTTTGTAATAAAATTTTTTTATGAGCAAAATTCTTGTGATAGATGATGACCAATCGATTTGCGAGCTTATTAAAATAAACCTTGAGCTTGCAGGACACAATTGCATATACTGCACTGACCCAATTAAGGGTTACGCATTAATTAAACAAGAAATGCCTGACCTTTTAATTTTGGATGTTATGATGGGTGAGGTTGATGGGTATTCGCTTGCGCTTAAAATAAGACAAAATGATAACATTAAAAATATACCGATTATTATGTTGACAGCACTGGGTGAACTGCAAGATAAGTTAAGAGGTTTTAACTCCGGTGTTGATGATTATTTAACAAAACCTTTTGAAATAGAGGAGCTAAAAGCACGCGTGCTTGCTCTTTTAAATCGCTCGGGTTTAGTTGCTCAATCTTTAAGATTTAAAGAGGTTTTGACACTGGGCGATATTACTTTGATTCCCGAAAGTTATAGTGTGAAAATACTTGATAAAAGCACTAAATTAACCCCTATAGAGTTTGAAATTTTAAATGTTCTTATGCAGCACCATGATGAAATGGTTTCTTCAAAAGTTTTACTAAAAGAGGTCTGGGGTTATCAGGGTGATGAGGATATAGACACGATAAGAGTTCACATAAGACACCTGCGCTCAAAAATTGATGGAATTTCTGATGAAAAAAATAAATACATTGAGACAATATACGGCGGGGGATACAGATTAATTCCTACAGGGGTAAAATCTAAAAATAAAACGAACGGATAAAAATGTTTAAGAAAATTAAAAATATACAAATTGGTGTTTTATGTTTATCCCTTGCTGTTCTTTTTGGTGTAAGTTTTCAAAACTACAAAATCGCCCAAATTGAACGTATAAACGAGATATCTTCTAATTCATATATTAATACTGAAAAAGTAAGCCCTAAGGATCTTTTCCTTGAAAGTTGGCTGCTGGTTAAACAAAGTTATGCAGAACCTCATTTAAATGACCAAAATTGGCACAGGTGGAAAAGACGATATGTAAATAAAATAACAGATATCGATGATGCTTATGTTGCAATCAACACCATGCTTGCAAGCTTAGATGACCCATATTCAAGGCTTTTATCCAAGGAAGAATTTTTAGAGCAGAGCAATTCTATTGAGTCTAAAATGTATGGTATTGGTGTAAATATTGCTTCAGTTGCAGGTAAGATATATATAGTAAACGTTATAAAAGGCTCTCCTGCTGATTTATCAGGTTTAAAACAAGGGGATATGCTTGTTAGCGTCGATAATCATCAAATAAAAGGTAAATCAATATTTCAAGTTGCACAGTACATAAAAGGTGCACTAAATGAGGTTGTAACTCTTGTAATTTCAAGGGATGGTAACAAACTTACAAAAAAAATTAAGCGTGCAGAAATAAAAGTAAAAACAGTAGAATGTGCAAAGCTTGATAAGGATACAGGGTATATTCATATTATAAGTTTTATTGGCAATGACACTCCGCTTGAGTTTATAAATGCAATGAACAAGATAAAAGATACTAAAGGGCTAATTTTGGATTTAAGAGGCAATACTGGCGGATTATTTCAAAATGCAGTCTTTGTATCTAATCTTTTTCTAAAAAGCGGTGATATAGTAAGCGTTATAGGGCGAGATGGTTTAAGCAGTTCTTATCGAGTGCAAAGAGGCGAGTTTGTTTACGATAAACCACTTGTGGTTCTTGTTGATGGCGATAGTGCATCGGCCTCAGAAATTGTTTCAGGTGCACTAAAAGACAATAACCGAGCAAAAATAGTAGGTACAAAAACTTTTGGCAAGGGTGTTGTACAGAAAATTTATGCTTTGCCAAATCAAATGGGTATGAATTTAACTATTGCAAAATATCTAACCCCAAGTGGTAGGGATATTAACGAAAAGGGTATAGAACCTGATTATGAGGTAACTTTTACTCGCGATGATGTTAATAAGAATTTTGACAGGCAGCTTGAATTTGCAAAAAATTTAATTGCAAAAGAGATAAAATAAGCAATTTTTTACTTTCACCTGTTTTGCATAATGTGTGTGGAATTTAAAATAGGTGAGCAAATATGATTTCAAGTGTCTCCTTTAATACTTTTGTGCCGAAGGTTTCAAATAACAGAACAATAGCAAATACTTTTGAAAGAAGCCCAAAACAAGATAGTGTTAGTTTTAGTGGAATTAAAGCTAGTGAAGTATCAAGCGAACTAAAGGAAATTCTTGATAAAGCAGTGTTTAAATTTAAAAAATATAATGGCGAAATTTTTGAAGGTACAATAAAAGAATATTTGCAAAATTGTCACAGGCTAAAAGGTGACACAAGATTCATTAGAGAAAGCGGAATTATACATAATACATACTCCGAAGATGCGCTTGCCATGCTTAAAAACGGTTTAGATTGGACTAAGACCTCAAGAGTCCAATGTGGCCCTGGGACATACTTTATTCCTTGTCAAAATTTCAACTATGGCCCTGTTGCAATAGAGGCAAAATATACTGGAAAAATGAAAGAGATGCCGGTATTTGAAAAGAATTTTTATGAAGCTATTGTGTATAATAAAGAATTACGCGATATTGTTGAAAAAAGTAATCCTGAAAATCCTAACAAAGTTTTAAATAAATATTGTCACGATTTATTAACCGATGATATGGGTATTGATGTACTGTACTCTCCAAACAGAGAATCTGGATGTTATGTTGTTCTCAATGATAAGTCGGTAAATTTGCGTCCTTATAATTTCCATATTGAAGGTGGGCAAATAAAATACAATACCTAAGCTCTTGAAAAAACTTCAAGTTCAAGTGCATTATCACACTTTATTGGGTTAAAATAAGCACAAGAACCCACCATTGCAGCGTTATCTGTGCAGTATTTCATTTTAGGTGCGTAAGTTTTATAGCCTTTTTCATTTAGCGCAAAAAGTTTTTTTCTAAGTTCAGAGTTTGCCGCAACTCCACCTGCGCAAACTATTGTTTTGCAATTAAATTTATCAGCCAAATTTAGAGTTTTTTTAATCAAAGTGTCTGAAACTCTTTCCTGAAAACTTGCGCAAATATCTTTTATTGGCATTTCTTTGTCTTTAAAACTTTGTGTAAGCCTCAAAAGTGCTGTTTTAAGACCGGAAAAACTAAACTCATCTTCAGCAACTTTTGCCTCAGGTAACTTAAAAGCAAAAGGATTTCCTTCTTGCGCTAATTTATCAAGCATTATGCCGCCAGGGTAGGGAAGCCCCATAAGACGTGCAACTTTGTCATAAACTTCACCTATAGCGTCATCTATGGTTGAGGCTACAATTGTTTGATCGTTAAAATCTTTAACATAAATTACTTGAGTGTGCCCTCCTGAAACAAGCAAGCACATAAATGGCGGTTTTAAATCCGACTCTATAAAATTAGCGCAAACGTGAGCTTGCAGGTGGTTAACACCAATATAGGGTTTATTGTAAACAAGGGATAAGGTTTTTGCGGCATTTAGCCCAACAAGTAAGCACCCGACAAGCCCAGGCCCTACAGTTGAAGAAAAAGCGTCTATTTCAAATGGTTTAATTTGCGCTTGTTCAAAAGTTTCTTTTATAACGGGTCCAATTGATTCAAGATGTTCACGTGCTGCAACTTCAGGAACAACTCCGCCAAATTTTTGGTGTGTTTTAATTTGAGAAAAAACAACATTAGAAATAACTTCTCGTCCGTCTTTTACAATGGCGCAAGCAGTTTCATCACAACTGGATTCTATTGCAAATATAAGCATTTTTTCTCCCGTTAAAATTTTTATTACAGTTGTAATATAATCCTTTTTTGGTATAATAATATTACCATGAAAAAAAGATTTTTAAGTTTGTTTTTTTCATTTTTTAGTGTTCTAACCCTTGTTTATACACCGGCTGTAAATGCTTATACTCTTGAGGATGCAACATCTTTGTATAATATGGGTATTGATTGCTATTCGCAAAATCAAGTGCAAAAATCAATGGAATATTTTAAAAAAGCTATTTCTATTGATCCAAAGTTTTATGAAGCGTATTATAACTTAGCTCAAATACAAGCGTCATACGGTTATCTTGATTCTGCGATAAAGAGCTACGAAAAAGTTGTCCAATTAAAGCCTGATGATTATGAAAGTATTTATGAACTTGGCAGACTTTTATACAAACGCGGGTATCTAAACAAAGCGTTGTCGTATTTGGATAAAATTCCTCTAAATGAGGATATTTATACACAAGTTCTTACTTTAGAAAATAAAATCAAAAAAAGACAGGCTGAGCTTATTGCTATTCAAAAACAAAAGGAGCAGCAGGCGCAAGTGCAGCTGCAAAATAAAATTGAAACAACTACTGTCAGCGTGAGTGAGCAAAAGCCTCAAGCGCAGACAAACCTTATTGTAAATCTTAAAGCCCCATCAGGTGTTGCTGCTGATTCGCAGGGCAATATTTATGCTGCAAGTTTTTCTGAGAATAAAATATATAGGATTTCTCCAGATGGTACAAAAAGTGTGTATGTTGAATCTGTTAACTTGGGTGGGCCTGTAGGGATTGCAATAGACGAATTTGATAATTTATACATTGCAAATTATACAAAAAATAACATTTTAAAGGTTACACAAAGTGGCGTAATTAGTGAGTTTGTAAAATTAAGAAAACCATACTGTATTGGTATTGATAAAGTTAGGAAATTGTTAATAGTTTCAGAACAAGACACTAACAATGTTTTAAAATATGAACTTTAGCTTACTATAAATTTATTTAGTTCATTAATTGTTTCTTCAAGTTCTTTGCTTGTTTGCGCGTCTTTTTTAATTTTGTCGTAACTGTATAAAACTGTTGTGTGATTTTTATTAAACGCCTCGCCAATTTCAGGTAGGCTCATTTGTGTAATTTCGCGACACATATACATTGCAAGTCTTCTTGCGTTTGCAATGTCTTTTGAGCGTGAGCAAGATAAAATATCTTCTTTTTTGATGCCTAAAAATTTTGCTGTTTTATCAATAATGTCATCAGGGGTTATTTTTTTGGCATTTGCATTTAAGTTAAGAATTTTTTGTGCAAGTTCAACTGTTGCATCCACCCCCTGAATTGAAGCGTAAGCACTCAATTTATTGTAAGCACCCTCTAGCTCTCTTATGTTTTTGTTGTATGTTTTTGCAAGCAACATTGCAACATCATCATTAATTTCAAAGTTAGAGCGTTTTGCATGTTTTTTAATAATTTCAAACCTAGTATTTAAATCAGGGATTTGTATTTCAACGTTTAAACCCCATTCGTACCTGCTTTTTAGTCTGTCAGGAGTGCACACAAGAGATGAGGGTGGCCTGTCTGATGCAAAAACTATTTGTTTTCCGGCATGGAATAAAACATCAAAAATGCTGAAAATTTCTTCTTCTGTTCTTTGTTTACCTTCTGCAAATTGGATGTCATCAAGCAAAAGCACATCTATGTTTCTGTATTGGTCGCGTAATTTTTTCATTTTTGAATTTCGCTCAGCAAGAACAATACCTGATTCTGTTAGTTGATTTGTTATTTCTTCGGCTTTTGCATATTTTACCTTAAGGGTTGGGAAATTTTTTAAAATTTCATGCCCTATTGCTTGCATTAAGTGAGTTTTACCAAGTCCAACATTGCCGTAAATATAAAGCGGGTTGTATTTTTGCCCTGGGGCTTGCGCGACCATTTTTGCAACATTAAAAGCAAAATTTGAATTTTCACCGCAAACAAAATTGCCAAATGTATATTTTAAATTTAGTCCGCAAAAGGAGTGCATTTGCTTGAGGTTATCAATTTGCTCCTGCACAAGAGCGTGTTCTTTAGTTTGTTTTGGCGCTCTTTTTTTTGTCGGTTGAGTGTCATCAAGCACAATTCTGACACTTCTTTTTAATGAAGTAACTTTTTGCAGAGCTTCTTCGATTTCGCTTAAATATTTTTGGGTTAAAACTTGAATACCAAAGCCCTGATTACTTTTCATAAGAAAAATACCATTTGATGGATTTTCATATAAAGGCAGCGCAGGTTCAAGGTTATTGAGCCATGTATGTGCTGTTTCAGGTATATTAATTTTTATCTCATCAATAACTTTTTGCCAAGTTTCAAGTTCTTGTTGTTTCAAAACTGCTCCTTGAGATTTTAATATGCAGCCATTCCTAAAATTTGTATTTATTTTACTATAAATATTTCATGTAGTAAAATTAAAAAATGAAAAATATTTTTGATTATTCTTTTTTGTTTGATTTTTTTAGAAATGCTTATGCGGATTTGTCTTATAAAAATCCTCTTAAAAATGCAAAAATGCCACTAAGGTACTTTTTTGAACTGACTTACAGATGTAATTTAAAATGCCCTTATTGTTATGTTGGATGCGATCGCAACAAAAATGAGCTCACAACTGATGAATGGTTCAAAATAATTAAACAAATTCCCTTTTACTCTTTTGTTACTCTTGTGGGTGGCGAGCCTCTTTTAAGGAGTGATTTTAAAGAAATTTTATTTGAGTGTTCAAAAAAAACACTTGGAAAAATGAATGTTGTTACAAATGGTATTTTAATAAATGATGATATTATTGACGCTTTTATAAAATCAAAAATGATGTTGTTGTCAGTTTCTCTTGACGGTTGGGGAAAAACGCATGATAAAAATCGTGCAGCAGAGGGGATTTTTGAAAAAATAAAATCCAATTTAGACAACTTAAATGACAGAAAAAAACGCCCCATGGTTGATATTAAAACAATTGTCCTTGAAAACAATATTGAGGATGTTTTAAAACTTTATGAATACTGTACAAAATCTGGTTTTGAATTTTTAAGTATTTCTTTTTTGAGGAACAATAATTTAAAGCAAAATTCAATTTTAAGAGAAGAATTTGGCGAAGAATTTTATAAAACAAATTACCCTATAGAGCAATATTTTAATCTTGATGAATTTGAGAAAATTTTTAAAGAAATTTATAAAATAAAAAAACACTCAAAAACTCAAATACGTTTTTCACCAAAATTTGAAGGCGGGGGATTTGAGGAGGAGATGAAAAAAATAAGAGAATTTTTTACACAAAAAAATAATCTCTTGCCAAAAGACATTTACCATCCTTGTAAATATCCATTTTCAAATATGATGATAAACCCTATGGGCGATGTTTATCCTTGCCTTTCGTTAAAAATAGGTAATGTTAAAGACAAAAAAATAATTGAAGTGTATAATGAAGCAAAGTTTAAATGTTTTAGAAATAATTTAAAATACTCAAAAGCTTTTACATCTTGTCAGATGTGCTGCGAATTAAAGGTTAAAGACTAAGGAGAAGATAATGCAAAGAGCTCTAAAAAAGTTTTTAGTTTTGTTGATAATTGTTTTTGCTGCAATAATGCCACTTGAGGCTAAAGAATATGTAACACAAAAGCTTAAAAACGGTCAAACAGTAATTGTAAAGCAGGTTTCAAGCAATCCAACAGTTACAATTAACACATGGATAAAAACAGGCTCTATAAATGAAAACGATAAAAATTCAGGCGTTGCACACTTTTTAGAACATTTATTCTTTAAAGGAACTGAAAAAAACCCGACAGGAACTTTTGAAAGAGTGCTTGAAAGCAAGGGTGCTATTACAAATGCAGCAACAAGTAAAGATTTTACGCACTACTACATTACAATTCCCTCTAAAGACTTTGATTTAGCTTTGTCTTTGCATGCTGATATGTTATTAAACCCTTTAATCCCAAGGAAAGAGTTGGAAAAAGAGCGCCTTGTTGTTTTAGAGGAAATTTCAAAGGGTAAAGATAGCCCAGCAAGCGTTATGTGGGAAAATCTTTTTAACTTGATATATGGTTCACAAGATCCTAAACACCCATACTATAGACCTGTAATAGGTAAAAAAGAAGTTATTGAAACAATTACAAGAGATGAAATACTTGATTTTTATAATAAATTTTACCTGCCCGCAAATATGACAACGGTAATTGTAGGTGATGTCGACCCTGATGAAGCAGTTAAAAAAGTTGAAGAACAGTTTGCAACTAATGAAATTAAGCCTTATGTAGAGCCGATTTACCCAAAAATCCAACCAATAAATAAGGTTTTAAGCATAAACGAGCAAATGGATGTTAATCAATCTTATATGGTAATTGCTTTTAAAGCACCAAAATTTAAGGATGATAAAGACAGTTATGCTCTTGATGTGCTGGCAACAATTTTAGGGGATTCTAAAAGTTCAAAACTTAATCAGGTTTTAAAAGAACAAAAACACCTTGTTTATTCAATAAGTGCGTCAAATTCTTCTTTTATGGATGACGGGCTTTTTGTTATTAGTGCAACTTTTGATCCTAAAAACTTAGATGAAGTTAAAAAAGAAATTTTTGACGAAATTAAAAAAATACAAAATGGTGAACTAACTGAAGCAGAAATCAAAAAAGCAAAAAATATGATAAAAACAGACACTTACTATTCAAGAGAGTCTATTTCAAATATATCTGACGAGCTTGGCTATCTTACAATGTTTTGGGGGTCAACAGCTTATTATGATAATTATTTAAACAATATTGATAGAGTAACAAAGAAACAAGTTGTTACTGCAGCAAAAAAATACTTAACGACATCAAAATATGCAATTTCAACAGTTACTCCAAAAAATGAAAATGTAAAAGAGGTAGCGCAAATTGCAGCTGCAGCAAAATTGCCCATTGAACTAAAAGTGCTTGAACAATCTAAGGATGCAACAAAATATCTTTTACCTAATGGCGCACAATTAATAATAAAGAAAAATGATTCAAATTCAATAATAGCAATTGATATTGAGGCAAAAGGTTCAAAAATCCTTGAAAAAATACCATCGACAGGTATGCTTGCAGCTTCAGTTGCAAAACAGGGTACTAAAAAATACTCTAATGCAGAGTTTGCAAATTTGCTTGATGAAAAAGGTATAAAATTAGCTCTGGCATCAGGTGCAGATACTTTTTCAATTTCAATGCAAACAACCCAAAATGAACTTGAAAGTGCGTTTGATATTCTAAATGAAGTAGTTAATAACGCTGTATTTTCAGCATCAGAAACAGAAAAAATTAAAAATTTAAAAATTGCAGATTTAAAGAAAATACAAGATAACGCACTGTCAATTGGACTAGACGAATTTAAAAAAGTTGCATTTGGTGGAAGTTACTACGGGCAAGATTCAAAATTTCTATTAACCAAAATTCCATCAGTTACATCTGATGATTTGAAAAGCTATTATTCAGAGGTTTTAAACCCTGAAAATATGGTCATAACAGTTGTGGGAAATGTTGATGAAAAAGAAATTGCACAAAAAATAAACGATATTTTTAAAAGTAAAACAGGTAAAAAAATAAACTACAAAGAAGAAAAAATTAACGTTTTTAATCCTCAAAAAAATATTGATTTAGCTTTTACAAAGCCTGATACACAAACTGCATGGGTGTTTGTTGGTTATAAAACTTGCTCTATTTACAACGAAAAAGATATGGCAACCCTAAAAGTTATAAATGCAATTTTAGGTGAGGGTATGAGCTCAAGACTTTTTAAAAACCTAAGAGAAGAAAAAGGTCTTGCATACTCTGTAGGTTCTACAGTGTTGCAGAATATTCTGGACGGCAGTTTTGTTGCATATATTGGAACAAATAACAAAAGTGTAGATATTGCTAAAAAAGATATGATTAATGATATTAATCTTCTTAAAAAAGAATATGTAAGCCAAAAAGAACTTCAAGAGGCTAAAGACAAAATTTTAGGAAATATTGTAATTGCTCTTGAAACAAATATGGATGATGCATCGCTTTTGGGGTATTACGCAATAAGTGAGAGAGATATTAACTATCTTGAAAAATATAAAAAACTTATAAGTGAAGTATCTCAAACAGATATTTTGGAATTTGCAAATAAATATTTCTCAAAACCATATATATCCGTTATTGTAAAGGGTAATGATTCTGTGATAAAATAATAAAACAATGTACGGATTTAATTTTGAGCTGGACGATTTCCAAAAAGAGGCAATCGAACATATTAAAAATGGTAAAAGTGTTGTTGTCTGCGCCCCAACAGGTGCAGGCAAAACTTGTATTGCTCAAAGCGCAATACATTTAGCACTGGAAAATGGTACAAGAATTTTCTACACTACACCCCTAAAGGCTTTATCAAATCAAAAATATTTTGATTTTTCCCGCCAATACGGTGAACAAAATGTCGGACTTTTAACAGGAGATACTACAATTAACCGCGAAGCGCAAATTGTGGTTATGACGACAGAAGTCTTTAGAAATATGCTATATGGCACAACTTTTGGCACACTAAAGGATAATTTAAAAGATGTAAAATATGTTGTGCTGGATGAAGTTCACTATATGAACGACGAGCAAAGAGGCACTGTTTGGGAAGAAAGTATTATTTATTGCCCGACAAACATACAAATAATTGCCCTTAGCGCAACCGTTCAAAATTCTAAACAACTGACAAATTGGATAAACACTGTACACTCAGGAACCGAGCACGTATTTACTGATTTTCGCCCCGTACCCTTGAGGTTTTATTATTATGACAGTTCAAAACCTGACACTGTTTTGCCACTTCTAACACCTGAGGGAAAATTAAATAAAAAAATTAAACCCGAGAGTAAGTATAAATATTTCAATAAAAAACATTTGGTTAAAAACCCTGTTGCATCAATTACAATGGCACTTAAAGAAAAAAATATGCTGCCTGCAATTTATTTTACTTTTTCACGTAAAAAATGCGACGAAAATGCTCAAAAATGCGCTACTCTCGAGCTTTTAACCAAGGATGAAACAATAAAAATTAATCAACTTGTTGATGAATATATAAAAGAAAATCCGTATTTAGAAAATAACCCCCAGATTGACCTTATTAAAAAAGGTGTAGCATCACACCATGCAGGGCTTTTGCCGGGGTGGAAACTCTTGGTTGAAAGACTTTTTCAACAAGGACTTATAAAAATGGTCTTTGCAACCGAAACACTTGCTGCAGGTATCAATATGCCTGCTCGCACTACTGTCATAAGTTCAATTTCAAAACGCACTGATGAAGGGCACAGAATGCTAAGTGCAAATGAGTTCTTGCAAATGTCAGGCAGGGCAGGTCGCAGAGGCATGGATGAAATAGGCTATGTTGTAATTGTGGGTACACCTTTTCAAACACCGGAGGAAGTCGCAACCCTTGCAACGTCGGATGCTAATCCTTTAGAGAGTAAATTTTCTCCTTGTTATTCAATGGTGTTAAATTTATTGCAACGTTTTAGTCTTGATGAGGCAAAAGAACTAATATTAAAAACTTTTGGCTACTATTCTTCATCAGATAGAATTTCCCCGCTTTTAGCTCAAATGGAAGAATATGAAAATATTATAAGTGCGGCAAAAAGTTATAAATGCCATTTGGGTTTAAAAAACGAAGACTTTATTGAATACAATAAACTTAAAAACATGTATGTTGAAACACGTACAATATTTAAAACATTGAAGCGTCAAGCTCATAAATCAGGCAAAAAAGATGCGCCCGAGGTTGCTGAATTTGGCAGAAAATCAAAAGAATTATTCAGAAAAATAGAACACTTTGGTTGTGATACTTGCAAATTGTATAAAAAACATAAAAAAGAGCTTGAGCTGCTTGCAAGATATGAAAAAAAAGCCCGCCAATTAAAAAAAGAAATTGAGTTTCAAAAAGATATATACTGGCAAAAATTCCTTGCACACAAGGAAATTCTTGAGCAAACAGGCAATATTATTGATAATTTCCCGACAGACAGAGGAAAAGTTACAATGGTTTTAAGGACAGAAAATGAGCTTTACCTGTCTGAAATAATATTAAGCGGGCTTTTGGATGATTTAAGTCCTGCTGAACTTTCTTCTGTTATTTGCGCACTTGCAAGTGAAGAAATGCGCACAAAAGACGATTGCCCTACAAATCCGCCCTGTCAAAAAGTGCGCAAGGTGTTGGGCAAAATTAAAGACATAAGAAGAAAAATATATATTTTAGAGCGTGATTACAAAATTGAAAACCCGATGAATTTATATTCACATTTTTGCTCACTTATTGAATTTTGGGTAAATTCTGATAATCCCGAAACATCTTCAATTGACGCTTGGGAAAATATGTTTAAAGATAGCGAATTTTCTCAGGGTGATGTCGTAAGGGCATTTAAGCGCACAATCGATATTTTAAGACAAATAACAATAATTGAGGGCTTAAAACCAGAGTTAATTGAAAACGCTAAAAAAGCAATCCGTTCAATTAATCGTGAACCTGTAAATGTTGACTAGTAAACTATTCAACCGTTACAGATTTTGCAAGGTTTCTGGGTTGGTCAACGTCTTTTCCTAAATATTCTGCAATGTAATAAGCTAAAAGTTGTAATACAACTATATTAAGCGCAGGTGATAGGGTATCTGAAACATCCGGAATAATTAAGACGTCATCAAACAAGTCCTTGTGTTTTTTATCAATATAATTTGAAACACCAATTAACCTTGCCTGACGGGCTTTTGCTTCTTCGCAATTTGACATAACTTTGTCATACACAATTCCCTTGTTTAAAATTGCAAGAACAGGCATTGTTTCATCAAGCATTGCAATTGGTCCATGTTTTAACTCTCCTGCACTGTAGCCTGTTGCATTAATATAGCTTATTTCTTTTAGTTTCAGCGCACCTTCAAGTGCTGTAGGGAAATTAATTCCTCTGGCAATGAATATAAAATCTTTAAAACTTGAGTATTTTTTTGCAACAGCTTTAACATTATCCGTATTATTTGTAAGTGTTTCTATTTTGTTTGGCAACTCAAGCATTTCTTGCTTTAAGGAAATTATTTCTTTGTCATTTACTGTATTTTCATTAATTATTTGTGTCATATAAATTGTGAGCAAATAAAGCGATAAAAGCTGCGCCATATAAGATTTTGTTGCTGCAACAGATACTTCAATCCCTGCATTCACAGGTAGCAGGCTGTCAGCCAGGCGTGCCATTGTGCTATCAGGACGGTTTGTGATAATTAAAACGTGCGAGCCTTTTTCTTTTACCTGTTTTATAGCAGTTATTGTGTCCGCTGTTTCGCCTGATTGCGAAATGCCAATTACAAGAGTGTTCTTATCAGCTATTGTATCTCTGTAAATATATTCGCTTGAGGCTTCAACGTCAGTTGGAATTTTTGCAAATTTTTCAAGAATGTATTTGCCAACTAACCCCGCATGTAGCGATGTTCCGCAGGCAATTATTTGTATTCTGTTTATATTTTTTAAATCTTGCGCGCTTAATTTTACGTCTTCAAGCACAACATTTGATTTAGAATCTTTTAATTTTCCACTTAAAACATTCCTTGCAACATCACTCTGCTCATGGATTTCTTTTAACATGTAATGCTTAAAGCCCATTTTTGAAAGCGCTACAGGTTCAAATGGCAGCATTTCAATTTTATTTTCAAGAATATTACCTTCTAAATCAATAATTTTAATTGAATCTTTTTTAACTTCCGCTACTTGATTATCATTTAGATAAATAGCTTTTTTTGTGTATTCAATAATGGCTGGAATATCGCTTGCAATGTAGTTTTCGCCTTCGCCTACCCCAATAATTAACGGAGCATTTTTTCTTGCGACAACAATTCTATCTTGCAAGGTTTTATGCATAGCGCAAAATGCATAAGCACCCTGAATTTTTTTAACCGCATTTGTCATGGCTTTAAGCAAGTCTTTACATTTTGAAAACTCATGTGCTATTAAGTGTGCTGCAACTTCCGAGTCCGTTTGTGATTTAAATTCGCAACCGCATTTTTCAAGCTCTGCTTTTAATTCCTTGTAATTTTCTATAATACCATTATGAACTACAACAAGGCTGCCGCAGTTACAAGTGTGTGGGTGTGCGTTTAATTCAGTAGGCAGGCCATGTGTTGCCCAGCGAATATGACCAATACCGAGAGTTGATTTATTACAAATGTTTTGCTGATTATTTAAAACTTCACGCAGATTGTTTAACTTGCCTGGAGCCTTAAAAATCTCTATTTTATTTTTTGTCATAAGGGCAACGCCTGAGGAGTCATAACCCCTGTATTCAAGGTATGAAAGACCTTTTAATAAAACCTCGCTTGCTTTTTTATCCCCAATATATCCCACTATTCCGCACATAATTAATTCCTTTGGTCATGTAATTCAGCTATTTTATTACACAAAAATTTATCAATCAAATTAAGATTTCATAAAGAGATTTTTAAGTTCTTGCGGTTTAAAAATTCCACATTCGGTTATAATGCCCGTTATAAGCTCGTTTGGAGTTACATCAAAACTCGGGTTTATAACTTTTACTCCATCGGCGCAGATTTTTTTGCCGTTAATTGTTGTAACTTCTTCTTCGCCCCTTAATTCTATTGGTATTTCATCCCCTGTTTTAATTGACATATCAATTGTAGATTTTGGAGCTGCAATGTAAAATGGTACATTATGGTATTTTGCGGCAATTGCAACAGTATATGTACCAATTTTATTTGCTGTATCACCGTTTGCAGCAATTCTGTCCGCACCGACCACAACAACATCAATCATGCCTTTTTTCATAAAATAAGAACACATGCCATCTGTAATTAGTGTTACGGGAATTCCGTCCTCTACAAGTTCAAAAGTTGTAATTCTTGCACCCTGTTGCCTTGGTCTGGTTTCATCGGCAAAAACTTGAATTGTATTATCATTTGCATAAGCACTTCTTACAACACCCAATGCAGTACCGTAGCCGACCGTTGCAAGGGCGCCTGCGTTACAATGTGTTAAAATTGTTGCCCCTTTTGGTACAATTTGCGCACCATAATCGCCGATTTTTTTATTTATTTCAATATCTTCATTTTCAAGTTTTATTGCATTTTCAATAAGGGCATGGGCAATTTCTTCTTTTGTACCGCCTTTTTCAACTATTTTAAGTTGCTCGTTAAGCGCCCAGCTTAAATTTACCGCTGTAGGACGAGAGGAGTTAAGGTAATTTATACCTTTTTTTAATTCTTCGACAAAATTTTCTTCATTTTTTTTAAGTAGCTCTATTGCGCATAGTGCCACGCCATGTGCCCCTGAAATACCTATCGCAGGCGCTCCTCTTACAATCATTGTTTTTATTGCATCATACATTTGCTTTGTTGTTTTTATGTCAATTTTTTTATACTCATAGGGGATTAAAGTCTGATCAACCATCCTTGAAACGCCTTCAAGTTCGCCTGTTTTAACCCATTCAACAGTTTTAATTTTAGAGTGGAATTCGCTCATCTTTTTATCCTTTTATTCTATGTGTATGTCTATTTCTTCAATGTCATCGGGCTTTTTATCAAATTGAGAAAGTAAAAATATTGCGCCCATCCCCGTTGTAGCATTTGTAAGCGCTATAAGTATCCCTATTGTTACAACTATGACTATAAATAACCAAAAAGCGTCAAAAGTAACGACGTATGGGAGCGCATAAGAGTAATAAGACGGTTTTATGGCGTGTATTATAAGTACAAGCGGTGTAAAAACAATAAAAAATGCAATTGTGGAGCAAAAACCGACTAAAGCCCCAAGAGCTGCTCCTTGTTGACTATCAAGGAAACCTATTTCATTTTTATGTTTCATAAAAAATATTATTGCAGGTGCACACAAAAGCCCAAGTGCAAAGAATACAAGACCAATTAGCGGACTTATTATGCCTATAAGGCCCAGTGCTGCACCAAAAATAAGTGCGTAAATTGCAGATTTTTTTGCTATTAATATGTTCATGCGCTCTCCCTATTTTTAATTTCCAAATTTCTGGCATGACAAATGCCAATCGCTATAGAATCTACTGTATCATCAAGTTTTGTATTTGGGTTTAACTCAACATATCTTTCAACCATAGATTTTACTTCATCTTTACTTGCTCTACCATGGCCTGTTAGCGTCTGTTTTACGACAATTGGAGTATATTCTCCTGCCTCAATCCCGCAAACTTCTAGTGCTGCAAGTATTACACCTCTGGCTTGTGCTACAGGAATAATTGTTTTTTGGTTCTTAAAAAAGAAAAGTTGCTCTATAGCTGCACTTTGCGGGTTAAAGGTTTTGCAAATTTGTTTAATGTCATGATAAATTTCAGCCAGCCTTTTTTGATGAGGAAGGTTTTTATTGGTTTGTATTGAACCGCAAGAAATTAGCTCGTAACAGTCATCTTGAGCCTCTATAATGCTATAGCCGGTAATTCCTATTCCAGGGTCTATTCCTAAAATCCTCATAAAACAATTATATTATGAAATCGGCTAATTGGTAGAAAGTTAATAAAAATAAATAAAATAAAATGCGATTTGAATTTCAAATCGCATAAGTCAAGAAAGGAATGGTTAGACTATTAACGATTTTTATTATTACACAAAAAAAATTACTATGCAAATTTCTTAATATATTGTAACGTTTACTCTACATTTTGTTGAATAATAAAGATTAAATAAAGAAGATATACCAAACTGGACAAAAATAATTTTTAGGTGTACAATACTAAAGCTTTATTAAAGGAAGGTATTACATGCTAAAAACTTTATTTGAATTTTTACGACGTAGATTTTGCAGACTTCAGGAGGCTCGCATTTACGTTCGTATTGATTAAATAAAATTAAATATGAATTTCAAAGAGCCACCTGAAACTGGTGGCTCTTTTAGTTTAAAATTGTAAATTTTATTTAATAAACAGGCAAAAAATAAATGTCATCATCATTAAATAATTAGGTATAAATATGAAAAAAAGCATGCAAAAAATTGTAATTAATAAAAGGGTTCAAAAGCTTATGAACCTTATTTGGGGGCTATAAGGTTAGGGTAAGTTATGTCGAATTTAAGCATTACAACAAAAATATTTCAACAATTAAGTGATAGCAGCGGTTCAGTCGTACCTATAGCTGCAAAAGATACTTTAAGCAATTGTGCAATTACTTATATTTACGATAAAAAAGCCTCTAAGGAAGATGGAAAAGAAAGAGCTATTGAGGAATTTGGGACAGAAGTAGTCTGGATTGGTGGTATTCCTCTATTAAAAAAATTATTTGATAAAACAATTTATAAATTCTTTAAAGCTGACCCTGATTTTGATGTAAGAAACCTCAAAAAAAATGCAAGTGGCAAATTGGAAAGACTAGAGTTTCTTGCAAAGAATGCAAAAGATGCAGCACAAAAAGAAACTCTTGAAAATATATTAAAAAGTAAAAAGCTGCAAAATATGTACAAGGGTTTGTATGTTTCAAAATTTATAACAGCTACAGCTGCGACATTAGCCGCGCTGTCAGGATTAATAATTTACAAACAAAAAACAACTCAAAAAGAACTTGAGCAAAAATTTAAACAAAAAGCTTTAATTGAAAATAGCGCAAGAAAATCAGGCCAATTTGATAAATTTTTTGAAAAAAAGAATGACGTGTCTTTTGGTAATGCCCTTACGACTAAAATGGCTGATTTTATGTTTAATCCTGTAAAAAATATGTCAATATTAGACGCGGGTATTACAACTACAAGACTTGCTCAGGCAAGAAAAGGCGAAAGACTTGAAATAGGCTTTAAAGAAGGTTTTCAAATAGCTTTTATTTATTTGCTTGCAAAACCAATTCAAAAGGGGCTTGAAGCAATAAGTAACGGTGTATTTAAAAAACCTATAAAAGTAGAATACCAGCTTTTAAGTAACGAAAATTTCTCCAAGCTTATGAAAGCTCCTGATTTAAAGGAGTCTATTAAAACTTTGTTGTCTAAAAAAGATGATGAGCTTTTGGATTACATTTTCAACAATGACAACGCTTTAACTAAAATGTTGAAAATTTCAGGTGAAATACCAACAATTAAAAAATCTGACGGCATAATTGACTCTCTTGCTCACATTGAACTTGATGATATTAGAGAAAGCACAAAAAATATTTCTCAACTCCTTGAAGTCACAAGTACTAAAATTGATAAAGATCAATTTTTAAAACAAGTTAAAAATTTCAAAGCAGCTTCTGTTGTGCTTAATATATTAATAGGTGCCGGTGCCATTGGTATTTTGCAACCCATGCTGAATATTGTTTTAAGAAAGAAAAACAACAATGGTGAAACAATTAATCCTGCAATTAAAAACATGGAGCAGGAAATGGCGCAAAAATTTGCATTTAAGGGCTAAACTTCAATAAATAATTTTCTTCCTACAATATTTGGTTTTCCGTTATAATAGCCTGCAAAGTAGCCACCTGAAACAGGGGTGTTTTTGCCATAACTTTCAGAAGAATTAAAGCTTGAGCCTAAAAATGGATTTTCACCTTGCGCAAAAGGATTATAGCTTTTTTTAGTGCTGACAGGCGCGCTTTGCGTTGTCTGCATTGATTTAGTAATCATTGAAACAAGATTTGTAAGCATTTTATTCCTTTCGCGTAAATTATATATTATTAATAATAATTTTTTTAAAAAAGTCTATATTAATAATAGCGAATAAGTGACAAAAAAATAAAACATCTTGGTAAAAAATCATACATTTGTATGGTATTTTGTATAAGGTGAAAATCGTTTTAAAAAAAATCTGTTAAAATTAACAAATCCATGCTAAAATCTTAAGTGCGTATACAAAAATCTAATTTTTTGTAGAATTACATATATTATTAAGAGGTACAGAACAATTAATTATATAATCTATGCAATACTTCTTGTGGTAGTTATTGCACTTGTTGTTTCAATAATCACAAATGTAAAACAAAAAACAAAGCTTGAAGTATTTAGCGAAAACGAAAAGAAATTACAAAAAGAATTTGAAGAAAAAGAGAGCTTCTTGAAAAAAGAAGCAATGATTGCTGCAAAAGAGCAGCTGCATTTTGAACGCCAGAAATTTGATGACGAAGTTCGCGAAAGACGCTCTGAAATCAACCGTCTTGAAAATTCTTTAATGAAAAAAGAAGAACAACTGGAAGACAGAGTACAAAAAAATGTTGATAAAGAGCATGAATTAAATAAAAAATACGACGAACTTTTGGATAAAGAAGATTATTTGGCTGAAATTGTTGCAAAGCAACTCTCTGAGCTTGAGCGTGTTGCGCAGATGTCACGCGAAGAAGCTAAAAACATGCTTTTAGAGCAGCTAAAAACAGAACTCGCGCAAGAGCAAATTCAACTAATACGCGAAAATGAACAAAAAATAAAAGAATCAGCAGAAGAAAAATCAAGAGAAATACTTTCTCAAGTTATGCAAAGATGTGCTATTGAGCAAGTAATTGAATCTACAGTATCTGTTGTTTCTCTGCCATCTGATGAGATGAAGGGTAGAATAATAGGTCGCGAAGGTAGAAACATTAGAACTCTTGAAACTTTAACAGGTGTAGATTTAATTATTGATGATACGCCTGAGGCTGTTGTGCTTTCTTCATTTGACCCTGTAAGACGCGAAATTGCGCGTTTGACAATCGAAAAATTAGTTGCAGATGGCAGGATTCACCCTGTGCGAATTGAAGAAGTATATGAAAAATCTACAAAAGAAATTGAAAATAAAATGAAACAAGAAGGCGAGCGCGCAGCGCACGACCTTGGAATTATGAACCTTAACAAAGAGCTTACCAAGACTCTTGGACGCTTATATTATAGAACAAGCTATGGTCAAAATGTGCTTAAACACTCTATTGAAGTGGCACAAATTGCAGGGATGCTGGCATCTGAATTGGGTGCTGATGTAAATCAGGCAAAACGTGCAGGCTTGTTGCATGATATTGGTAAAGCCGTTGATCAAGAGCAGGAAGGCACGCACATTTCACTGGGTGTCGAGCTTGCAAGGAGATATGGCGAAAAAGAAGAAGTTATTCATGCAATAGAAGCACACCATGACGATGTTCCGGCGCACACTTTGGTAGCTGCATTGGTTAAAATTGCAGATACGGTAAGTGCGGGCAGACCCGGAGCAAGACGCGATACGCTTGAAATCTATATTAAACGCCTCAAAAAGCTTGAAGAAATTGCAAGCAGCTATGAGGGTATAAGACAGTCCTTTGCAGTTCAGGCAGGCCGCGAAGTTAGGGTTGTAGTTCAGCCCAATGTATTTGATGACGCGGCAAGTGCCAAATTAGCTCGTGACATTGCTAAACGCATTGAGGATGAACTTGAATATCCCGGACAAATCAGAGTTACTGTTGTCAGGGAAGCTAGAGTTACTGAAATTGCAAAGTAGGAAATGTCTAAAGAGTTTAAATTACTTTTTCTCGGTGATGTTGTAGGGCGTCCCGGAAGGACAATTGTAAAAAATTATCTTGATGATGTTAGAGTAACTGACAAGTACGATTTTATCGTACTAAATGCGGAAAATGCTTCTCATGGTTTTGGTTTAACACAAAAAAATCATGATGAATTTTTACAAATGGGAGTTAATTGTCTAACCTCAGGCAATCACATTTGGGATAAAAAAGACGTATTTTCCTACATTGATGAATCTCAAGTGCTTATAAGACCCTATAATTACCCTGATGCAAAAGGGGTTGGATACAGGATTTTTGATGATATTGTCGTAATTAATTTATTGGGCAGGACTTTTATGCCTCCTATTAATTGCCCTTTTGAAGCGCTTGATGAAATTGTTTCAAGGCTTAAAAATGAGTGCGATTTTGAAAATAAAATATCTTTTATTGACTTTCATGCTGAGGCTACAGCAGAGAAAATTTGTTTTGCAAAATACGCCCAAAGTCTTGGTATAAAAGCAGTTGTTGGTACTCATACACATGTGCAAAGTTCAGATGAAAAAATCATAAACGGCACTTGTGCTTACCTTACTGATGCAGGCTTTTGCGGCTCATCCGAAGGTGTAATTGGTATGGATTATGAAAGCTCGCTTAAGCGTTTGAAAACATCTATTCCATCCAGATTTGACGTTGATGAGTCTGATTTCTCTCAAATCAATGCTTGTGAGATATTTTTTGATCGAAAAACAGGCATTGCTAGAAAAATTAAAAGAATTAATTTTATTAGTGAGGTAAAGAAATGACAGGAAGGTAAAAGTGAAAATCGACTTGCACATTCACACCACCTACTCTGATGGCGCGTTTTCTCCGGAGCAGGTGGTCGATACAGCGCTTGAGTGCAATCTTGATGTAATTGCACTAACAGATCATGACAATATTTTGTCGCATAAAATTGCATCAGATTATGTTAAGAAACAGGGCTTAAAGCTTGAAATTATACCCGGAGTTGAAATTAATACAATCTATAAGGGTTATGAAGTCCATATTTTAGGCTATTTTATGGATGTTAATAATTCTGAATTTCAAGAACTTTTAAAAACCCAGCAACAGGCGCGTGTTGATCAAACAACTCAAATCGTTGATCTTTTGAACAAAAAAGCCGGTATAAGGGTTAAGTATGAAGATATTAAATCCCTTGTGGCACAAGGCGGAAGTATAGGACGTCCACATATCGCACGTGCAATTGTAAGTGCTGGCGGTGTTGCTAATGTCATGGAGGCTTATGCTAAATATATTAACGACTCATCACCTGTTTACGTTGCAAGAAAGACAGTAAGTCCACATGACGCTGTTGAAATAATTAACGATGCTGGTGGAATACCCGTTTTTGCACATCCTATTGATGTTGACATATCTGAAAAATTAACAAAAGAGCTTGTTAGTTATGGCTTGAGAGGAATTGAAGCGTATCATAGAAAACACTCTCCTGCTGTTGTTGAGTATTTTTCATCACTAGCAGAAAAATACGGCTTAATAATAACGGGCGGATCAGATTTTCATGCTCCATCAGTAAACCATGGTGCAATATTAATGGGTAAAAACTTCGTTCCCGACTGGGTTTACGATGAACTTATAAAAGAAAAGAAAAGAATTGAAATGTTATATTAAAGACCTCAGAAAGAGGTCTTTTTTAAATTGTTACATTTTTGATATTTTTGCACAGTGCGATAAAATATTTATGTAATAATTAAATTTTAGGGATATTATGACAAAACAAGAAACAATACAATCAATAATGAAGTTTTTAGAGCTTGCGCTTAGCGAGAATGCTCTTATGTTTTTCTATGATATTAAAAAATCCTTTAGTGAAGATGAAGACTTGTTTTATGATTTTTTGTACCATTATTTAACTATACAAAAAGATGGCACAGCTCCACTTGAAGGTAGGCTATATGCGGATTTTTGCACTTACTTTTCTCACATGCTTGAAATTCAAAGTGAAGAAAAAGTGCTTGAGCAAATTGCTCGTTACGCAAAATACTATTTAATATTGAGGCTTGAATACATCGAAGATAGAGATTTTGCACGCTCTATATCGGTAATTAACGCTTATGAAGCTTGGGATGCTTACCCATTTTTATTAGAGCTTATGGATGATTATGAAAATAATCGAATTGATTTAACAGGGCTTTTAGATATGCTCCATATGGTTGAGGATTTAGCATTCAAAAGGCTGCAAACAGGCGAGGAAAATTGTCTGTCAGGGCTTAGCATGGAAATAAATAAAATGTTATATGAAGCAAATGAAAGCAGGCGCATAGGCTAATGGCAGCATTTATTGATAAAGCAAAAGTAAAAGTTATTTCAGGTCGCGGCGGTAATGGCTGTGTGGCATGGCGCAGGGAAAAATTTGTTGATAAAGGTGGCCCCGCTGGTGGTGATGGCGGTCGTGGCGGCGATGTTTATTTTGTTGCTGATGAAAATATGTCGACATTGTTAGATTTTACTTATAAATCATTATTTCGTGCGCAAGATGGGGAAAATGGCAGAAGTAAAAACTGTCATGGTCAAGGCGGAGATGATGTTTATTTAAAAGTCCCTGTTGGTGTTATTATTAGAGATTTAAAAACAGGAAAAGTTATCGCTGATTTAAATGAGCACCAAAAAACTGTTCTTGTTGCTAAAGGTGGCAGGGGCGGTAGAGGAAATGCAAGATTTGCTACTGCACAAAAGAGAAGTCCTCAGTTTTGCGAGCCTGGGGAAGCTCCTGTTGAGCGTGAACTAGAGCTTGAATTAAAACTAATAGCTGATGTTGGGCTGCTCGGCATGCCAAATGCTGGTAAATCTAGTTTTATAAGCCTTGTAAGCTCGGCGCGTCCAAAAATAGCTGATTATCCTTTTACTACTTTAACTCCAAACTTGGGCGTGGTTAAAAAGCCTGATGGAGATGGTTTTGTAGTTGCAGATATTCCTGGGCTTATTGAAGGAGCATCAGAAGGTATTGGGTTGGGATATGAGTTTTTACGTCATATTCAACGTTGTAGATTTTTTATTCATATTGTTGATATGAGTTTGGATGATCCTATTTTGAATTACTTAAAAATTAATAAGGAATTAGAAAAGTACGACAGCGAGCTTTTAAAAAGACATCAGGTTTTGGTTCTAAATAAAAAAGATATTGTTGACGAACAAAGAATTGATGAGTTAAAAAAAGAATTTGAAAAGCATGACAAAGATATTTTTGTTATTTCTGCAGCAACTTCAGATGGTGTAAAAGAGCTGCTAAACCACCTTTTCAAGCTAGTTGATGAGCTTGAGCGCCATGACATTGATGTTGAAGTTGAAGTTGATGATGAATTTGATAATAATGATGATTCTGAATTTTTTATAACAAAACTTAATAAAAATACATATAATATTACAGGTGGAAAATTAAAAAGACTTGTAAATGTTACAGATATTAAGAATGTGCAGCAAGTTAGAAGATTGTCCAATATTATGGATTCTATGGGCGT
This sequence comes from Candidatus Gastranaerophilales bacterium, assembly GCA_944324385.1. Lineage (GTDB taxonomy): Bacteria > Cyanobacteriota > Vampirovibrionia > Gastranaerophilales > Gastranaerophilaceae > Galligastranaerophilus. The sequence goes on from CALUWD010000015.1 coordinate 30,659, forward strand.
TTGGACACAATTGAGAAGCATGGGAATTCAAAATGATGATATTGTAATAGTGGAAGGAGTTGAAATGTATTATACGGATAACTATTTTTAAAGCTAATTTATTTGTATGATTTTTTTACAAATTTGACGACAAGACGACTTGAATATATGATAATAAATATTAGGTATACAAATATTATAAAAAATGGTAGAATAGCCAACGGGTAGTATCGAGAAGACACATGTTTTTTGAGGATGAAAAAGAGAATATAGATAATTTAGAAGGCCTTGATGATTTGGATCTTGATTTAGAAGAAGATGCAGATGATGAGTCTATAAGTTGGGATGAATTATTAAAGGATAGTTCTGCAGATTTAGATATAGTTTCAATAACTCCAGAAAAAGAAACAAAAACTAAGTCTGTAAGTACTAAAACAACTGCAAAAAATTCAAAAAAGGCAGAGCAGAAAAAGCAAAAACAAGAAGCTAAACCAGTACTTCAAGAAGATTCTGAACACGAGATTCAAAGTGAGCCTGAGGATCTGCCCCAGAAAAAGGATGCCTTTGAGGTTTTTGGTGGCAATGATGCAGATGAAAATCTAGAAGATGCAGACAATATTATGGACGATGAGAGCCAAAGTATTCTTCAAGAGTTGGACGAAATGGATGCGTCTCCTGATTTAGACATTGAAAACGATAATTCAAGCATAGCTGTCAAGAGCGAAGATAGGCAACCTAGTATACCTGTGATTGCCGGTGTTATAGTTGCTGCGGCTCTTGTTTTGGGCTCTATAATTTTTATGTTTGCCGGCCCTAAGAATACACAAGTTGCAAACAATATGTTAAACAATCAAATAAATAACCCTCCTGCACAGGTTGAACAGCAGCAAGATAGCCCTGAAGAATCAAAAGCTACTGAGGAAGAAATACCTGTGGTGGATGATAGTGACGCTAAAAAAATGAAGGCCGAAAAGAAAATTGTTCTATCTGTAGATAGTGCAGGTAGGGCTAATCCGTTCTTGCCAACGTTTGATGATTTCAATAATAATTATTATGCTGGAATACCTCCGCAATCTTTATTGCCGCCTGATAAGTATGGTAACGAACCAGATGCGCAAGATTTGCTACGAGTTGCAGTCTCAGGTATCTTGTTTGATAATATTAAGCCTTCTGCAATTATAACGATTAATGGTATTGACTATTTTGTTCAAAGGGGCGATATGGTCGATGATTATCTAGTTATGGATATTAACCGTCAATTTGTTGTAATTAAGAAAGGGACAAATATTTATAAAGCTGGTGTTGGCGAAAGATTTAGCCAAAACCCCGAAATTAACGGTGCAGCGGTTTATGGCGCAGGTGGCACAAGGAAGTACACTCTGGCTGGAGACTATACGTCAGCATCTGATGTTGAAATACATCCTTTAGAAGAAAATTAAAAGTATAAAATAATAATCTAGGAGTTTAAGTTATAATGTTTACGCAAAAAACAAAAAGCATTGTTCAAAAATTTACGGTACTGCTCATGTTAGTTTCGTTTGTCCAGTCTTCTTGGGCGGGACTAGAGTTAAAATATGCATCAGACAGTACACAAACAGAAAAAATTGCGTATTCAAATTTTGATACGCCTGCGAACTATTATAATGACTACGAAGAATCAAATATTTTAAACATCAATAATTATGTAAAAGATGATAATGCAACAGGCGCTGTTAACTTAAACGAAAATACAAGAATCACAAACTCCAAAGCAAAAATTAATCTTTCGCTCAGAGATTCTGATGTAAAACAAGTTTTAAGAATGTTTGCTCAAAAGGCAGGAATGAATGTTATATTCCATAATTCCGTAGATGGAAAAGTTACTCTTGATTTAGTGAATGTAACATTGAATGATGCTTTCCTTTTGGTTTTGCGTTCTGCAGAGTTAACCTATATTCTTGATGGCAAAAACATCATTGTTGCTTCTAACGCTCAAGGGTCTAAACTAAGCTTTGCAAAACAAAATTTAAATATTATTCCCGTAAAATATGAAAGGGCGCAAAATATTGCAGACTTTTTAAACAACAACATTTTTGGTTCTAATATTACAGGTCTTTCAAATGATAAAATAGTGACTTCAAATCCTGCTACAAATGAATTGTTAGTTTTTGGTACTCAAAATGATTTTGAAGTTGCTAAAAAAATCGCACAAAAATTGGATAGAAAACCCATGATTAACACATTTAAAGTTAATCATACTACACCAAAAGAGATGGCAATGTTAATTTGCAGTACCTTCATTGAAACAAATAAAACGGTATCTACAGAAGAAGAAGACTCTGTTGCAGAAAACAGTGAAGAAGATGAGGATACTGTTGATGATACAGAAATTAAAAAAGTAAAACTAGGTAGTGGTATCGTCGCTTGTCGTGCAACAAATACTGTTGCTATGGGTGATGCTGAGGGCTTAGCTGCTCCGCGCGGTGGACAAGAAAATGCTATGCAAATGTTTGCTTCAGCTCCGCTAACAGTTGTTTACTTTACAGAGCTTGGTACAATCAATATTAATGGCGGTTCTTATGAACAAGTAAAAATGATAAAAGAATTTATCGAGCAAAATGATAGAAAACAACCCATGGCATATGTCGAGATGTCAGTTATCGAACTGAATGAGTCTGGTTCAAAAGAGTTTGCAAATGAATGGAGCTTATGGACACCGTTTTTAAGTTTGAACTTCGACACTTCTCAAGGTTTAAGTACAAATGCACTTCATCCTACATTCTTTTTGGGTGATGGATATAATGTTGTAGATGCTGATGATCCTACAAACGTTAAGTATACTGTAGATAAGTACAGAGGAGATTCAACCCTGGTTTATCGCTTGAGATATCTTGTTCAAAACGGTAAAGGCAGAGTGTTAACTAATCCAAAAATTATGGTAACAAATGGACAAAAATCCGTAATAGATATGACTTCTGATTATGTTAAAACAGTGAAGTCTGAAATGCTAACAACAATTGATAATGCAGGTATATCAAGAACTTATGAAGTTGGCGACGACGAAGGTTTGAAAATTGAGTTAATGCCTTTTATAAGTCCTGATGGGTATGTTTCAATGAACATTAAGCCTGAGTTTGCAACAATAAAAGAGAGAATATATGCTCCAGGGCAAGGTGGTGCTGATGAATTGCAAGCTACATTGCTACAAAGACGTGACTTATCATTAAACAATATCAGAATTAAGGATGGAGAAACTCTGGTACTTGCAGGTTTGATTAAAGAAACTGAAACACAACAAATAACAAAAATTCCAGTCTTAGGTGACTTACCTTTGGTTGGTGTATTCTTTAGAACTTCATCAAACCAAAAAGCAAAAGAGGAACTCGTTATAATGATTACTCCTCACATTGTTTACTCTTCTGATGATATAGCAAACATTAAACCAATAGATTTGTAATCAATTTTAAATATGACTAATGATTTATTAGACAAATTAATTAAAAAAATAAATTTCGAATACGCCAACAATTTCGAATTGGCTATTGCGAAAGAGTACTCTTTTGTTCCGATTAATGTCCAAGGTGAGTCCTTCTTTGTTGCGGTCTCACCAGATGCGGACAAGGAAAAAATAATAGAGTATGTTAAGTCTATTGTAGATAAAAAAGTTGAATTTATATTTTTATCAAAGCAGAATTTCGACATATTATTTGACGGTTTTTTAAAGAAATTTTCATCTACATTTGGTAGTGTTTTGTCAAACCAAACTGATAGTGATCCATTTGGTGATGTTTCTTTTAATAGTAATGATAAAAGTAGTCCAACAAATAATGATGCATTGTCTGATGACGAACTAAACATTTCTGAAGACGAGGATGATGACATTATTGATTTATCAAATGAAGATATGTCTGATGACGATTTCTTATTTGATAAAGATGATGATGCAAGTGAGGATTTGGATGGTGATACTACATCAGACTCACCTGCTAATCCTACCGAGTCAAATGATAATGCTGATAGCGACGAAGATAAATCTAATACAACGCGTGGCAATATAAATGCTGTTGATTCACCTTCGACAAAGAAAATTGGTGAAATTCTTATAGAAGAAGGTTTGATTAATGAAAAGCAGTTGACCATGGCACTTGCCGAAGCGAAAGTTCTGGGTATTCCACTTGGTTCTGTTCTTGTTAAAATGGGATTTATTACAATAAGAGAATTAAAAGAAGCTCTTGGTGCACAAATGGGGGTCAAGCTTGCAACTGCCGAGCAGCTAAAGGCTCTCCCTACTGCTATTTCTATACTTCCTGAAGACTTTGTCCGTGAGAATAAAGTTATTCCTTTGAGCATGACAGATAAATCTCTTGTTGTTGGTATGGTTGACCCTGGAAATGTAAAAACAATAAATGAAATTGTTTACCAAACTGGTCTAAAGCCAACCGTAACAATGGTTACCCATTACGAGTACGAAGCATTCTTGCAGACTTATTATGAAAATGAGCGTGAAGCTGCAAATAAAATGCTTAAAGAGATTGAAAGTGAGCGTAATGAAGATGCTTCCGATTCTCTTTGGGATCAAGTAGAAAACGAGATTAAAGATACATCAGGTACTGTAGCTAAGTTTGCAAATAAAATTGTAACTCTTGCAATTGACCAAAAAGCTTCGGATATACATATTGAGCCAAGACTTGTAGGTTATGTCGTAAGATTCCGTATTGATGGCACTTTGCGTGAAGTATTGAAAATTCCTGCCAAGGTTGACTCTTCTATTGTTTCACGTTTTAAAGTATTGGCGCGTATGAATATCGCTGAACATAGACGCGCTCAGGATGGTAACTTTTCAATTAAATATAAAAAATTGCAACACGATTTCCGTGTAAACACTCTTCCTGTTGGTAATAAAGAAAAAATGGTAATCAGGGTTTTAGCTCCTCCAATTACTGATAAAAACAACAGTAAAGCCATAAATATAGATGGAATTTCTGAAGACGATAAAAAGAAAATTGAATACTTGATATCGTTGCCAAATGGTATTATTTTGACATCAGGCCCTACAGGTTCTGGTAAATCAACTACACTATATTCTCTTATAAGGACTCTTAATTCTGAAGATGTTAATATTACCACAATTGAGGATCCTATAGAAATTAAGATGGATGGTGTTAACCAGTCTGCTGTAAACCCAAAAGCTGGTATTACATTTGCTAACTGTTTAAGGGCAATCTTAAGACAAGACCCTGATATTATATTAGTGGGTGAGATTCGTGACTTTGAAACACTCGAGGTTGCAATTTCTGCCTCTCTTACAGGTCACTTAGTATTGAGTACAATCCACACTAACTCTGCTGCTGCAACAATTACAAGGCTTATTGAAATGGGTGCAAAAGACTATTTGATTTCATCTACAGTTACTGGAGTTATTGCTCAAAGGCTTGTTAAAAAATTGTGTCCGGAATGTAAAAAGCCATATAAACCAACATATGAAGAGGCTGCAAGAATTTTAGCAGATCCTGAGGATATTAAGCGTCTTACCGAGGCGACAATTTATAAGGCTTGTGGCTGTCCTTACTGTAATGATACGGGTTACTCAGGCCGTACCGGCGTTTTTGAAATTATGCTTATTAATAAAGAAATGAAAAAAATGATTGCTCAACGTGCGCACGATGTTGAGCTTGAGGATTATGCCATAAAACATGGTATGAAAACACTAAAAATGTCTTGTATTGAGCACATTATTAACGGTGTTACAACAATTGATGAATTTATAAGAATCTTAGGTCTTGCAAGAGAGTAATTGAGGTATAAATGCCAACTTATTCATATACAGCACTTAAAAATAATAAGGATATAGTAAAAGGTAAGATTGACGCGGTCGATGCACGTTCTGCTCGTGAAGCCATTAAAAAGATGGGTTTGTTGCCGACTAAAATTACTGATGATTCAGTTAGGGACAGTGGTTCAAAAGCTGCCGACAAAAAGAAAGTTAGAGTAAAGGCAATAAAGTCTTTTTCATTAAAAGACAAATTGGAATTTACTCAGACGCTACAAATACTTACTTCAACTGGTATCCCGATTATTGAAACGCTTGTTTTCCTTGAAAATAATGCACAATCTCCTTCAATAAGAGCTGTTGCTCAAGAGTTGAGAAAAAACATTATTGTTGGTGGTTTAACGCTTGCCGAAACGCTAGAAAAACATAGAAAAACATTCGGTAGGGTATTTGTTGGCCTTGTAAAAGCCGGCGAGGATTCAGGTGAATTGGACAGAACTCTTACACGTATGTATGAATTGCTAAGAAAGCAAGACGACATTAGAGGTAAAGTTATAGGTGCGCTTATTTATCCGGCATTTGTTATACTGTTGGCATGTCTTGTTGTAACTGTCATGCTGGTTTTTGTATTCCCGGCATTTCAGGAAATGTTTGACAACTTAGGTCGCGAATTGCCACTTATGACTCAAATTTGTATGTCGCTTGGTTTGTTTATTAGAAAATTCTGGTTTGTGCCAATTATTGCAATTACTTTTTTGGTTATGGCAGTAAAACATATACTTACAAATGATGTGACAAAGCGTCCTGTTGATAGAGCTCTACTTAGAATTCCATTGTTGTCGGATTTGCTTAAATACGCTAACTATTCAAACTTTCTTGCAGTATTGCAAGTTTCTTATGAAGCAGGTATCCCTATTGTTGACTGCTTGTACCTTGCAAATATGACACTTGATAATTTAGTGCTAAAAGATGCAATTTTCCAAGCTACTTCAAAAGTTCAACAGGGTACACACTTATCTGTTGCACTTCGTGCATCAAATCAAATTCCAAGTATGATGACTTTTATGATTGCAACAGGTGAACAATCAGGTCGTTTGGGTGAACTGTTGCAACACTGTACAACTTTTATTGACCAAAGGTTAGATAGTATTATTGATAAGTTTACTAAACTTGTTGAACCTGCAATGCTCATATTTATTGGTGCAATAGTGCTATTCTTGGCATTGTCACTATATATGCCACTATTTGCTGCTTACGGCTAGAGCACCTGCGAAATAAATTTGTTACGCGGCTTGTGCCGCGTTAAAATTTATGAGCAGGCATAAGGTGTGTAAGCGCGAACGGGAAGGCGAGAGCCTTGCCGATAGCGCGCAACCGTACCCAATGGCGAAATAAATTTGTTACGCGGCTTGTGCCGCGTTAAAATTTATGAGCAGGCAGCGTAAGCCGGTGCGATAGGGGCTTGCGATGAGCAAGACCCGTGCACTACGACAGCGTAAGCCGGTGCGATAGGGGCTTGCGATGAGCAAGACCCGTGCACTACGACAGCGTAAGCCGGTGCGATAGAGCCTTGCCGATAGCGCGCAACCGTACCCAATGGCGAAATAAATTTTTTGACAAGGCTTCTAGCGCGTTAAAATTTTACATTTCCTTGTAAAATTCTTTTGTGCTATTATTTAAAAGTAAACATAGATTTTAAGGAGTTTTTAAAATGAGCAGAAGACCAATTATTGCAGGTAACTGGAAAATGCACAACAATCGCGAAGAAAGTAAAAAACTTGTTTGCGAAATAAGAGAAGCAATCCAAGGTTTCGATAAAGATGCGCTTCCTGAAGTTGTTGTTGCACCTGTATTTACATCGTTAGATGTTGTGAGTGAAAGCATTTGCAACTGTGGTTGTGGCAGAATTCAGCTAGCAGCACAAAATTGCTACTACGAAGCAAAAGGAGCTTTTACTGGTGAAGTTTCAATAGATATGATAAAAGATTTTAATGCTAAATTTATTATCATTGGTCACTCTGAACGTCGTCAAATTTTCTCTGAAACTGATGAAATGATTAATAAAAAAGCAAGGGCAATTATTGAAGCAGGTTTAACTCCTATCATTTGCTGTGGTGAAACCCTAGAACAGCGTGAATTGGGCGTTACAGATTCTCACATTGCTTCTCAAATTGTAAAAGCATTAGAAGGTGTAAAACCTGAAGATGTAGCTAATGTTGTTATTGCATATGAACCAATCTGGGCAATTGGTACTGGTAAAACTTGTGATAGTGCTGAAGCTAACAGGGTAATTAAAGGTATTAGAGCAACATTATCACAAATTGCAGGCAAAGAAAACGCTCAAAAGGTAAGAATTCTATACGGTGGCTCAGTAAAACCTGAAACTATTAAAGAACAAATGGCTCAATCTGACATCGATGGCGCACTTGTTGGTGGTGCAAGCTTAAAAGCTGATAGCTTTGTAGAAATCATCAAAGGTGCTATGTAGATTTTATTTATATTAAAACGACCCCTAAAATAGGGGTCGTTTTTTATTTTGAAATTACAAAAACAGCTTCTTCTGTAAAAAAGTTTGTAATTGTTCTTATTAAAATCCCACTTCTAGCCTTTTTCCTTGTTAGATAAACAGATTCTTCTATTTTTATGTTTCTTTTTTTACAAAATTCAAAAAAATCATTAATTGTTAAAAGGTGGATGTTTGGCGTATTGTACCATTCGTAAGGCAATGCCCTGCTTTTTGGCATTTTTCCTTTAAAAAATAGATAAAACCTGACTTTCCAGTACGCAAAGTTTGGAAAGCTAACTATAGAGCGTTTTGCAACACGTAGCATTTCTTCAATGACATATTCTGTATTGTTGGTCGATTGCAAGGTTTGGTTTAAAATGGCATAATCAAAGCTTTTATCAGGAAATTGTTTTAAACCTTCGTCCAGGTCGCCTTGTATTACACTTAAACCTTTTTCAAGCGATTCAATGACGCATTTTTCATCAATTTCCACGCCGACACCATTTACGTGTTTTTTGTCGACTAGCATTTTAAAAAGCGCGCCTGAGCCACAGCCCAAGTCTAAAATTTTTGATTTTTCTTTTACTAAATTTACAATTACATCGTAATTTAACATTTTAAACCTTTAAAAAACTTTCTATAATTTTTGTTTGCTTTTCCCATTCAATTAAAAATGCATCATGCCCGCAGTTACTTTTTAATTCAACAAATGAGACTTCCTTGTTGTTTTTAATTAAAGCGTCAACCATAATTTTTGCCTGTTCTGTAGAAAATAGCCAATCCGAAGAAAACGAAATAATTAAAAATCTTGAATTTGTTTTCTCCATGGCATTTTCCAGTGTTCCATATTTTCTTGCAGGGTCGTAATAATCCACAGCTTTTGTAATGTAAAGGTAGCTGTTTGCGTCAAATCTATCTACAAAAATTCGCCCCTGATGTTCAAGGTAGCTTTCTACTTGAAAATCTACACCAAAATCAAAAGATGGTTTATCTTTAAAATCTCTGCCAAATTTGTTATGCATTGCTTCTTCGCAAAGGTATGTAATGTGTCCTACCATTCTTGCAATGCTTAGTCCGCGCTCAGGATGTTCACTATTGTAGTAATTTCCGTTATTAAAATTTTTATCCGAAATTATTGCGTTTCTACCAACAGCATTAAAGGCAATGCCTTGTGCAGTCAGCCTTGGGGTGCAAGCAATAATTATTGTTGATTTAACCATATCAGGGTATTCAATAGACCATTCAAGCGCCTGCATGCCACCCATAGAGCCACCAACTACAATTAATTTTTTTACACCCAAATGCTCGATTAATTCCCTTTGTACTTTAATCATATCATTTACTGTGATAACAGGAAAATCAAGCGCATATTCTCTACCTGTTTCAGGATTTATGGAAGATGGGCCTGTTGTACCCTTGCACCCGCCTAAAACATTTGAACAAATGACAAAAAATCTTTTTGTATCAAAGGCTTTATTATCCCCTATCATTGTGTCCCACCAGCCAGGTTTTTTGTCATCTGGGGAATTGTAATGAGCCGCATGGGCGTCTGCTGTTAGAGCGTGCAAGATTAAAATAGCGTTGTCGCCTTGTTTGTTTAATTTGCCATATGTTTCATAGGCAACTTGAATTTCTTTTAACTCTCTGCCGCATTCAAGTTTTAGGGGTTTTTCTATTTTAAAATATTTTGTTTCAACAATAATTTTCTCATCCATAACACAAGCATTGTAACATAATCAAATTAAAGTTTATCTTATTGTAAACTTTAGTATAAATTTTGTAAAAAATGCAAAAGTTTTTCTAAAGTGTGCCGATATTAGAAATATACGAAAACACATATGGGAAATTTATATGGAAAACTTTAAAAACCATAAAAGTGAAGGGCAAGAAAACGGCGTTTCTATCTACTCTCGTTCAATAAATTTGCTGGACGATGACCCACTGGAGGAAATTTTTGCACTTAATTTGGGCGATTTTTTAACAGAACATTTAATCAACCCCGAGCTTGCACATAAAATTGGTGACAAGGTAAGGGATAAAAACGAAAGTTTAAAGGAACAGCTAAGAGAG